>JAUSID010000226.1 GCA_030648295.1 Opitutaceae bacterium
CGGGGCGACGTTCTGGCTCGGCCGGCGGGTGCTTCGCTCGATCGGGTTTCCGATGCGGGGCGCGCGGCTGCCGGAAGGCTGGAGTGACATGAACGTCGGCGAAATCATCGCGCACCTCAACATGGGGACCGCAATTGGCCAAGGTGTCATCTGCCTGATCGTCGGCGGTATCGTTTCCGGTCTGCTGCTCGGGCTCCTGCTCGACGCCGTTTATTTTTTGGGGATGCGGACCGCGCCGCCGGCCCCAGAGCCGGTCGAGAAGAAGTTCGATCCTGGCGCGCCCCCACCGGTCCCATAGCGCAGGTTCCTGCATCACGTTTGCACCCACAATGGAGTGCGGCAGGCCGATCGCTCGATGAATCGCGCGGACCGCGTGGATGATTACCGTGGAAACGCGCCGCTCGCCACGCCGCTTCCTCCTTTCGCGTGCCGCGCATACCGCTGATGGAGCAACAAGACGACAACCGTGATGACGCAGAGCAAAGACAGCCAATTGGTCAGGTTCGATTTGTTCATAGCGCTGTCTTTTCTGTTTTCGGGTTTAGGCGGATTGCGATGCCGAAGGTGACGCCGGGATTCATAACGCGTGTGCTGTGACTAACCGGGGACGAACATCCTCCTCGCGGATTTCCCAGACCGTTCGAATGCATGGGTTCCGCTTGTCGGGCGTCGGACAATTGCAATCCAGGGCGTATAGTGTCCCGAATTCATTCGGTCGCTCTTCAACCACGGGATTCGCTCGGGCATGATGCTTCAGCGCGTCGGCAAATGCCTCCCATTCCATTTCGGCGTTCGACGCTTCGGTTTCATCGTGGCTCCTTGATACCACTTGAACATCTCCGAAAAAAAGAATTTGCCAAATCCCGGCTCGGTCTCGGTGCGCGCCATGAAGTTAAGGAACAGCTCCGAGTTGTCGACGAATGCCCGCTTGATGCTGTCCTCCAGTTTCTGGCGCTTGAGAAACTCGACGCTGTCTGACTCGAACGCCGCTTTAAGTCCCTCGTCTTTTTCGAGCGAATCCTTCAAGGCCATGACCACGCGGTCCGATTCCTCGAAGGGGAAATCGAACTCCTCGTTCAATTTTTCGACGATCGCTTTGAGCGTCTCCGTGGGTGTTTCGACCTTCGCGCGGTGGCCGTCGTCGGCGCTGGGCGCCAGCACGCCATCCTCCGTCACGAGCGAGATGTTTCCGTTCTGCTCCTCCTGAATCCGGAACTTGTCCATGTCGATCTGCTCGATGATCTCCAGCGGCAGCGTCTCGCGCTGGTAGGGCAGTTGCTTGTGGAGGAGCTTTGCGAACAGATAAAATGATTCCAGTGCCGGATCGGTGAACGTCATGATCTGGCTCACGAAGCTGTATTGGCGCACGTAACGACCCAGCTCCTTCCGGAATTTGTGTTGCTGCTCGACCGGCAGCGCGAGGTAACCCGCGTCGATAATCTTCTGCAGGAACGGCTGCAGGCGATCCGACTTCGCCTTCCTGGCCACGAACAACTCAACGAACGCCGCCACCTGTTCCGGCGCGAACACGTGCATCTGCTCCAGCGTGTATTTGATGTTGTAGAGCTTGTTCGGATCGGTCTCTCCCTCGAGTTCGGTGCGTTGGTAATAGTCCTGAAACGATGCCTGAATCGTCTCCTGCGTGTTCACGAAATCGATCACCATCGTGTCGATTTTTCCGGGGAACGTTCGATTGAGCCGGCTCAGCGTCTGCACGGCCGCGACACCGCCGAGCTTTTTGTCGACGAACATCGTGTGCAGCAGCGGCTGGTCGAAACCGGTCTGAAATTTATTGGCGACGACGAGAATCCGCTGCTCCGGCGCCTTGAACGCCTCGGCCAGATCGTCGCCGGTGCCCGGTGGATTCATCGAAGCCTCGGTGAATTTATGCTCGCCGATCGCGACCGTGCCCGAGAACGCCACCAGCACCCCGAACGGCAGGTTCTGCTCCCGCAGCACGTCGACCAGCGCCTGCTGGTAGAGGACGGCATGCGCGCGCGAGTGCGTGACCACCATCGCCTTCGCCTGCCCATTAATCTTGTGCGCGGTCTTGCGCGTGAAGTGATCCACGATCACGTGGACCTTCCGCTTGATCGCGAACTCGTGGCGGTCGACGTAGTCGAGCAGGAGCCCGCGCGCCTGGGCTTCCTCGACTCGCTTTTCCTCTGCCTCGGTCCGCTGCTTCGTGATGAGCTCGAAATACGTGCCGTAGGTCGTGTAGCTCTGCAGCACATCGAGAATGAATCCCTCCTCGATGGCCTGGCGCATCGTGTATTCGTGAAACGGCCGGTAGCCGGCCTTCACCTTTTTATCGCGGACGCCAAACAGCTCGAGCGTCTTCGGCTTGGGCGTGGCGGTGAATGCGAAGAACGAGAGGTGCGGCAGCTTCTGCCGCGCTTTCTGGATTTTCTCCAGCTCGGTGAGCAGCGGGTCCTCGTCGGCCGCCTCGTCGTCCTTGGCGAGCGCCTGCTTGAGCTGCTCGTCGGTGGTGAGCGAGACCTTGAGGTCCTTGATGTTTTCGCCGGTCTGCGAGCTGTGCGCCTCATCGACGATCACGGCGAAACGCTTGCCGGGCATCTGCGCGATTTCACCGACGAAGCCGAATTTTTGCAGCGTGGTGATGATAATCTTGTCGCCGCGCTCCAGCGCCTTTTCGCTGATCCGGTCTTTTTCTTCGCGCGATGGCGTGGAAGAAACTCAGTCCGTCTCCCAATTCTCCACGGTCAGACCGGGAACACGGGAGAACTCGTCGATGTTGCGCGTCACCAGCGTCGCACCGAGCGCCAGAGCGTGCGCCGCGATGATGGTGTCGCGGTCGCCGATTTTCCGGCCGGCCGCTTCCAGGTGGGCCCGCACCCGGGCGAAGCTACGGGGAAAATCTTCTCCCAGCGGCTCGATCTCGAGCTGCGTGCGCAGCGTCTCGACACGCCGGACGAACTTGGTCGTGCCGGGCTGGGCCTTTGCCTTTTCCGCGCCGAACTCCAGCTCGGCCATGACCATGACCGAAAGTTTCATGGAACCGGCGGCGAACTCCGTCTGCATGCGCGCCGTCAGCGCTCGCGACCGGCCGGCCAGGTAGGCGGAGAAGGCGTTGGTATCGGGCAGGAAGACCATTCCCAGTCGCGCCGGCGATTCGAGGCGCGGTTCGGCTCAATCGCCGGGAAATCGGGACAACTGCCCGCCAGCGCGGCGAAGGCCTTCACGCGGCGCGCGTGAGCGGCGTCATCGTGCACACTGAAACCGTCGGGTGTCTTCACCAGCTTGACGGTTTTCGATTTCAATCGAAACGACTTCGGCAGCCGCAGCGCCTGCGAATTGCCCGACTGGAAAACTTTGGCGGTCGCGACGGACATGGATATACGGTGAATACGCGCCCAGGCGGGTCAAACGGAAACCTCCCGCGGCGCTTCGGTAACTGGCACCGGACGCTGGCCGGTCACGCACTCGTGAATGAGCGCGGCGCGGTATTCGGTAAGGAGGTCGATCTGGGTATCGTAGGCCGAACACAACGTGTCGATCCTCTGGTTGGCAGCTCGTATGAAGTCTGCAATCTCGGTCTGCTCCTCTATGGGGGGGCTTAACCAAAACATAGTTCGTTATGGTTTCGACGTTCACATGCGGCGAGGTCGCGCCGAATACATAGATCAGGGCTTGGGCGTAAACGGGCTTGGTGTTCAGGCTCGAAGACGAGCTTCACCATGAGCCGGATGATGTCGCGCGGCGTGTAGAACTGGCCGGCGGCCTCGTTGCTCGCCTCCTTGAACTTGCGGATCAGGTATTCGAAAATCGTGCCCATCCCGTGATTGTCGACGGTGGCGGGCGAGAGATCGGCCTCAGCGAAGGACTGCGTGATTTTGAAAAGGAGACGCTTGCGCAGGAGCGTCTCGTAAATGGGCGCAAGGCCCTTCTCCTCGCCGCCGGAAAAGTTGAAGAGGATGTCCTTCACGTTGGCCGAGAAGCCGGCGAGGTAGGCGCCAAAGTTCTGGCCGAGGTCGGCGGGCGTCTTGATCAGCGTGGCGAGCGAATACTCGGAGGTGTTGTAGAACGTGAGGTTCGCCTCGTGCGCCGGGCGTCCGGCGGCGAGCAGCGCCTGACGCGCGGCCTTGCAGATCAGCATGTGCCGCGTGCCCTCGGGCACGGACTTGTGCTTCGTGGCGGCCTCGCGGACGGCCTGGCGGGTGGGCTCAAGCACGCAATCCAAGCGGCGGAGCAACGTGAAAGGCAGAATGACATCCTCGTAGTCCTTGGCGTCGTAGTCGTCCTTGATGAGGTCGGCAATGTGCCAGAGGAATTCTGCGATTTCGGAGTGGTTCTGCATGCTGGCGAGTAAAAGATGAGAGAGGAAAAACTACGGTGAGCGTGTGAGCGAAGATCGTCTACCGCTAATTCGGATGCGCCGGAGCGGGAAGTCGTATCATGTATCTGGCTGACCGACGGACGGCACATGTGGCGGTGGTGCCCGCGGTCGGCGAAGGCGCGGACACGGGAGCTGGGACCCTCCCGTCATAGTTGGTCACGAATGAAGATGCGGCCGCTGGCGAAAGGGCTCGACCGGCGGAAGGAGCAACGGCATGTCTCGCGGGCGATGTCCGGCGCCCTCGGTTCGACACCCCTCAAGCACATCTTCCCGTTATTCGTGGCCGTGCTGGGGCTGCTCGGATGCAGTGCGACGAAAGCTCCGACGCGCCCGGCGCCGGTGGCCGCCGCGCCGATTTTCACGCCACCGCCCGGCGTGCTCACGCCCCGCGCGGAGAGCGGGCCTCGCGTCATGCTAGGAATAGACGTGCTCGAGGCGAACGGCTTTGCCGCCGTCAAGGGCAAGCGGATCGGGTTGCTGACGCATCCGGCCGGCGTGAACCGGCTCGGCGTGTCGACCATCGAGGTGCTGCGACACGCGCGGGAGGTGAAGCTGGTGGCGCTCTACGCCGCCGAGCACGGCATCTACGGCGACGCGCCGGCCGAAAAGAACATCGGCCACACCACCGATCGGCGGACGGGGCTGCCCGTGTATTCGGTTTACGGGGCCACGCGCAAGCCGACCAAGGCGATGCTGAAGGGGATCGACGCACTCGTCATCGATCTGCAGGACATCGGGACGCGCAGCTACACGTTCGTCAGCGCGATGAAGCGCGCGATGGAGGGTTGTTTCGAACACGGTGTCGAGGTGATCGTGCTGGATCGGCCGAATCCGCTCGGTGGGCTGAAGGCGGACGGCCCGCTGCTGGACGCGCCGCTGGCGAAAAACAATTACGTGGGCGCCTTTCGCGTGCCTTACGTGCACGGGCTGACCATGGGGGAACTCGCCCGAATGGCGAAGGAGGCGCCCAGCCTCGACATGCCGGAAGCGGCGCGTATCCGTGGCAAGCTGACCGTCATCCCGATGCGCGGATGGACGCGAGCAATGCGCTGGCCGGAGACCGGGCTGCGCTGGGTGCCGCCGTCCGGCGCGATCCAGGATTTCGCCGCGGCGCAGGGCTACGCGATGGTGGGGCTCGGGACCTACAACCACGCGCCATCGAAGTTCGATACCCTGTTTCGGAGCGGGATCGGCAGCGCGTATATTTTCCGTGGATTGTCGCACAAGACGGCCCGACTCGACGTCCTGGAAAAGGAACTACGGACGCTGCGCGTTCCCGGCATCCAGTACCGCCGGGTGAGTTCCCTGGACAAGGACGGCAAGCCGGCCGTCGGCATCTACGTCGAAATCGTCGATTACGACGAGTGGCGGCCGGCGGAGCTCAACTTTCACCTGATGAAGCTCGCCTGCAAACTGGACCCGGGTAATCCGTTCGCACCGGTGCGCGGCCGGGACTTCAGCGGATTCCTCCGGCACATGGGTTCGGCGGCGTTCCTGAACGACCTCGCGACCAAGGGCGCGCGGATCGATCTCGACGCATGGATTCGCACCTGGCGCGAACAGGTCCGGATTTACCAGGAGCAGAGCAAGCGATACTGGCTGTATCGGTAGGTTCTGGCACGGCGAGAGTCGGACGTAAAAACGTTGCCTCGGTTTTGGTGCGGCGAAAACCTCGCTGGCCGTGCCGCATTCGAAGAAAGTTTCCCAAACCCAGCTCGCACGGGAACTCGGCATTTCGCAGGCGCTGGTTTCGCTGGTGTTGAACGGCCGCCGCCAGGGCATCAACGCCGAGACGTATGACCGAATCTGGGCGCATGCGGTGAAGCGCGGCTATCATCCGAAGGGGATGCGGCTCGCGTCCTCACCCGTCGCGCAGCCGCGGCAGGTCGGGATCATCCTGCGCGCTCCCCTGCGGTTGAATACCCCAACGATGTTTTTCGGTCATGTACAGCACGGGTTGCACTCCGTCATCGAGGCGCACGAATTCACCACCGTGTTTCTTGGGGCCGAAGATCAACTGAACGCGGAAAAACTGCGGCGGATTTTTGCCGCCGGGCATTCGTTCAAGGGCCTCGTGCTCGTCGGCGAAGTGACCCGCGGCTTCCTCGATCAGCTGCGCCGGTTCAGGCTTCCGATCGTGGCCATATCGGCGCGTTATCCGGGACTTTGTCATTCCATCCTCGGCAACGAGCCGCAGGCCCTGGAGTGGATCGTGGAGCACCTGCACGGGCTCGGTCATCGCCGGTTCGGCTGGCTCGGCGGCAACATCGGGCTGGGGCGGCACGAATCCCGGCTTCAGGCGCTGAGAAACGCGTTGCGCCGCTTCGGGCTCGAGCTCGCCGCACGCTATACCATCAAGCTGACGGCCGGCGAACGCGCGGATGGCGCCGATGCCATCCGCTCGCTGCTGCCGCTCGCGCGACGCCGGGACTTTCCCACCGCGTTCGTCACCTACAACACGCTAATGGCGGCCGGGGCGGTCCGCGAGCTCAAGCGCGAAGGGTGGCATGTGCCGGCCGATGTGAGCATCGCGAGCGCGGATTTCTCCCCGGTCGCCGCCGACAGCAGCCCGCGAATCACCGCCGCCGGGTCAAATCCCGAGAAACTGGGCGAAGCCGCCGCGCGGCTCGTGATTGAAATATCGAACACGGATGACGAACCGTTCACCGACCTGATGCTGCCCGCGCAGCGCTTCATCGGCGAAACGAGCGGGCCGGCGCACGGCACCAGCGAACACACGGTGCCGTCGCAGCGGAGCAGAGGGTGAGATTTCCCGGCTAGCGCATGACCCGGTACGATTACGCCGTCCTCGCCTTCTACTTCGTCTACATGCTGGCGATCAGTTGGGTGTTCCGGCGGTTTGTGCACAATGTGAGCGACTACTTTCGGGGCGGCGGCAAGGCGCTCTGGTGGATGGTGGGCGGCTCGGCGTTCATGGTCGCGTTCAGCGCCTGGACCTTCACCGGGGCTGCGAGCAAGGCGTATAGCGACGGCTGGCCCATCGCCACGATCTACGTGGCGAACGCCGCCGGATTCTTCGTCAACGCGCTCTACTTTGCGCCGCGGTTTCGGCAGCTCCGCGTCATCACCGCGGTGCAGGCGATCCGGCAGCGGTTTGGCCGCGCCAGCGAGCAGGTGTTCACCTGGCTTCAAATCCCGCTCGGCACGCTCCAGGCCGGAATCTGGCTGAACGCGCTCGGCGTGTTTTTTGCCGCGGTGTTCGAGCTCGATTTGGCCGCGACCATCGTGGCCACCGGATTCGTCGTCCTCGTCATCGCCCTGGTCGGCGGCAGTTGGGCCGTGCTCGCGAGCGACTTCATCCAGGTCCTGATTCTGATGCCGGTCTGCCTTGCCGTCACCGTGCTCGCCGTGGCGCACCTCGGGGGCTGGTCCAGCTTCGTCGCCAAACTGCCGCCCGCCCATCTCGATTTCAACCAGGTCTTCGCGAAGGAGTTTCTCGGGCTGTGGTGCCTGGCGATGCTGCTCAAGCAGATCAACTCGACGAACAATCTTTTCGATTCGACGCGGTATCTGTGCGTCAAGGACAGCCGGCATGCGCGCTGGGCCGGGTTCCTCGGCGCCGGTCTCTTCCTGCTCGGCATTGTCATCTGGTTTGTGCCGCCGATGGCCGCGCGGGCGCTCTTCCCCGATCTCCACACGGAATTTCCGCACCTGAAAAACCCCGAGGAGGCGGCGTTCATCGCCATTTCGCGCGTCGTGATGCCCGTTGGAATGATGGGCCTGCTGGTCAGTGGCATCTTCGCCGCGACGATGTCGTCGATGGATGCCGGGCTGAACAAGAACGCCGGCATTTTCGTGAAGAATTTCTACCAGCCTCATTTCCGACCCGATGGCGCGGAGCGGCATTTGCTGCTGGTCGGAAAGATCAGCACCGCCGTGCTTGGCGTCATCGTCATCCTCGTGGCGCTGAAAATGAGCGAACTGCGCGGCGTCGGCCTGTTCAAGCTCATGCAGAACGTGAGCATCCTCGTGGCAATTCCGATCATCGTGCCACTGCTGCTCGGGCTCATCATCCGGAACACGCCCCCCTGGTCGGCCTGGAGCACGGTGCTGGTGGGATTCGTGTGCTCGATGTTCATCAGCGACCATCTCACGCCGGAATGGGCGTCGCGATTCTTCGGCGTGCAACGGCCGCTCGACGCCGTCTCGCGCGAATACTGGACGCAGGGCATCCAGTTTTTCGGCAACGTGATCATCGGCTCCGCCTGGTTCATCAGCACCAAATTGTTCTGGCGGCAGACCGCGCCGGCCTACAAGGCCGACATCGAAACGTTCTTCGTCCAAATGAACACGCCGGTCGACTTCGCGCGGGAAGAGGGCGCGCACAATGCCAACGACGAGCGCCAGTCCGCGGTCATCGGCTGGCTCTGCCTGGCGTATGGCGCGTTCGTCATCCTGCTCGCCCTCATTCCCAATCCGCCCAGCGGCCGGCTCGCCTTTGTCGGCTGCGGCGGGCTCGTCACCTGCGTCGCGCTCCTGCTTCTGCACCACGCTCGAAAACCAGCACCTCCGCTACCACCATGAACTCCATCCAGCTCCGCCTCACCGCCGCGGTCATGACGATCCTGCTGGCGGTCCCCGCCCATCCACAGACCGTCGCATCCGGTTCCGCCGGCGATCCGTTGATGATTTCCGGCACCGACGAACTCCGCTTCTAATCGACCGCGACCCTCACCTCCTCCTTTCGTGCTGCCTGGCGGCATGCGCCGTGACTCACCGCCACAAACTCATCCTCCTTCCGCCCAACCGGGTCTGGCGCACGTATCCGGGCGGTCGCACGCTCGATGAACTCGCGCGCGTGCCGGAGCCGCGCGACTCGCATCTGGCGGAAGACTGGATCGCGTCAACCACACGGGCGGTGAATCGCGGCCGCGAAGATCTCAACGAGGGAGTCTCGCAGGTCCGGGTCGGCAGCGATCCGCAACCGCGTGACTTCGCGCAGCTGCTCGCGAGTGATCCGGAATACTTTCTCGGCGCGGAGCACTTCCGGAAATACGGGGCCCAGCCGCGACTGCTGGTGAAGTTCCTCGACAGCGGCACGCGGCTGCATTTCCAGGTTCATCCGACCCGCGAGTTCGCGCAGCGCGTACTGGGCGAACCGACTGGAAAGACCGAGGCCTACTACGTGCTGGCGGTACGCAAGGTTTCCGCAGCAGCGGAAACCTCGGGGTACATCTACGCCGGATTTCAACGGCCGCCGTCACCGGCCGAGCTGCGCGACTATATTGCCACCCAGAACATCGCCGCCATCGAGTCGTGCTTCGATCGGATCACCGTCAAGACCGGCGACACCTTCATCATTCCCGGCGGCACGCCGCACGCCCTTGGAGCCGGCGTGTTCATGGTGGAAATACAGGAACCGAGCGACCTCGTCGTGCGCTTCGAATTCGAACGCGCCGGCTACGTCCTGCCGGAACCGGCGCGGTTCATGGGCCGCGACCTGGATTTTGCACTGACGATCTTCAACTTCGCGCCGCTGACCGCCGCCGAAATCGCCGCGCGAATTCGCTGCCCGCCACGGCGGCTCCGCTCGCTGGGAACCGCCTCGTGGCAGGACGAACTCATCGGGCCGGCGCAGACCGATTGTTTCCAGGTCCGACGCACGACCCTCGGAGGCCCCGTGTTTAAGGATGAAAACAGCGCCGTGATCGCCATCGTGACCAGTGGCGCGGTGACTGCCGAGGCGGGTGGCGAAACGCACCACCTCCGCACGTATGACAAAGTCTTTCTGCCGGCCGCACTCGGGCCGGTGAAATTTTTGCCCGCGGCCGGTCACGCCGAAATCCTCGAATGTCTACCGCCCGAATGAAAACCCAAGAGACCAACGACTCGACGATCGGGTCTCTGGTCCCTCAGTCCCTTGGTCCCTTCGTCCTTTAGTCGCTTCACCCATGCCCCGCGTCTCCTCCCTGCTCGCTGTTCTCACCTCGGCGGAGATGCGCGAATTCCTGCCCGAACCGCTCATCTCGCAACTGCGCGCGCTCGCCCCGGAGTTCCGGCTCGTCGACTCCAGCAAACTCGACCAGGCCGCGCTCACGCGTGAACTCGCGTCGGCCAATCCGGATATCCTGCTCGGTTGCTGGGGTACGCCCCCGCTGCTCGACGCGTTGCCGCCGCGGCTGCGCTATGTCTGCTACCTCACCGGCTCGGTCAAACGGCTGATCACCCGCGCGCACCTCGAGCGCGGCCTTCAGGTCACCAACTGGGGCGGATCGATCGCGCGCACCGTCGCGGAGGCCGCCCTGTTTCACGTCCTCGGCTGCCTGCGCAACGCGCCGCACTGGGCGATCACCATGCACCAGCCCGGGGTCACCGCATGGAAAAACGGGCTGACCGACGCACGGTCACTCTTCTGCCGGAGCGTCGGCATCCACGGGTTCGGCCCGGTCGCACGCGAGCTTGTGCGGCTGCTCAAGCCCTGGAGCTGCCCGATTACCGCGCTGGCACCGGACCTGACGGCGGAGCTGGCCAATGCCTATGGCGTCGAGCGGGCAGCATCACTCGAGGCGCTTTTTGCCGGTAATGAGATCATCGTCGAACTGGCGCCGTTGATTCCGGCCACCACCGGAATCGTCACGGAACGGCTGTTGCGGCTGATCCGTCCGGGCGGCGTATTTGTAAACGTGGGACGTGGCGCCGTGGTGGACGAGGCCGCGTTGCTCCGGGTCGCGCGGGAAGGCAAGATCAGCATCGGGCTTGATGTCTTCACCACCGAACCGCTGCCGGGCAGCAACGGCTTTCGCTCGCTGCCGCGCGTCGGGCTCACTCCGCATATCGCCGGTCCAACCATCGATCGGTACCCGGATGCCGGCGCGTTCGCATTGAAGAATCTCCACGCCTACATCGAGGACCGGCCGCTCGAGGCGGTCATCACCCCCGAGATTTACGACCAGAGCTCCTGATTCAATTTCGGATTGCGGATTGCGGATTTCGGATTGGCGCAACCTCGAATAAATCAATGGCGCAACTGCCGCTCACCCAATTCATCCTGCGGATCGGGTGCATGGTTGCCGCGGTGGCACGCTCACGATCAAACGGGCCGATGGCAGAACCGACAGGCTGACAATCGGCGACTCCGCCCTCGACGTGCGGTAGCCTGAAGATTTGTCCCCGTACCACGGTCCCCGTCCCAAGGTCACCGTCCGCGTGCCCGTGCCCGCGGGCCAGGAGAACGACGCTTTGGCGCTGGCAAAGCGGCTGGGTGCCGCGGCGACGGCGGGTCCGGCGAGAGAATAGACCCAGCCAGCGGGTAGTTCGGTGGCAGCATCCTGTGCCACCGAGGCGCGGAGCAACCGGCGTCAAAGTTGTCTGAATACGGTCGCGGGGGGATTGGCGGCGCTTGCGTTTGTCGAGCCACGTTGCCAGAAACCCTGCCGAGCCCGCATCCAGCATGGTCCAACTCATCGTAGTGCTTCTCGTGCTGGTGTTGGTGGTGTTTCCCGCGTGGGCCATTTACCGGATCCTGGCGCTGGGAAAGCAGAATGATGCGCTCGCGTGGCAGCTGACCAACCTCGAGCGGCAGCTGGAGGCGCTCCGGGACAAGCTGCGCGCAACCCCATTCGCACCGTCCCCGGAGGCGCGACCGGTCTCAACCGCACCTGCGGCGATGGAACGGGTCGCGCCAGTTCCCCTGGCGGTGCCGCCGCCAGCGGTTGTTCAAGAAACAGTGGTACCAGCGAAGTCGCCCGACTTTGAGGCAGAGCCGCATCCGGCCGCTGTCCCACCCGCATTGCCACCGGTCACGCGGCCGTTGCCGCACCTCACTCCGCCGACGCTCGAGCCTTCGCCGCTCAGGCCGCGGATCGATTGGGAACAGTTCATGGGCGCGAAGATGTTCGCGTGGCTCGGCGGCGCCGCGGCGTTTCTCGGCGCGGTATTTTTCGTCAAATACTCCTTCGAGCATGATTTGATTCCACCCGAGGTGCGCGTGGCGCTCGGATTCCTGTTCGGACTGGGACTGATCATCGGCGGGCTCACGATCAACCGCACCCGCTACGCGGTCACGGTGCAGACGCTGTGCGCGACCGGCATCGTCGTGCTGTACGCCGTCACGTTCGCGTGCAACTCAATCTACCACTTCGCGTTCTTCGGGCCGCTGCCGACGTTCCTGCTGATGGCGCTGATCACCGCGGCCGCATTCGCACTCGCGATTCGGCTCGATGCGCAGGTCGTGGCCGTGCTGGGAATGCTGGGCGGATTTCTCACCCCGGTGCTGCTGTCAACGGGACGGGACAATCCGCCGGGGCTGTTTGGGTACATCGCGCTGCTCGACGTCGGTCTGATCGCGGTGGCGTTGTATCGCCGCTGGCATTTCCTCGTCGCCCTCGCCGCCGCCGGGACGATCGTCATGCAGATCGGCTGGGCGGGAAAATTCTTTGAGCCGTGGAAGGCGTCGATGGCGATGATTGTCTGCCTGTCGTTCTGCGCCTTGTTTCTCGCCGCCTATGGCGTGGCGCGAAAGTGGACTCAGCGAGAGGCGACGGATCCCGTTGAAAGCCCTGCGACCGAGCCAGCGCTCGTTTCCCCGTTCATCCTCTGGTCCGCAATCGCGTTCCCGTTCGTCGCGCTCGGTTTCGCGGCCGCATTTCTCGGTTACGCCACGATCGCGGTGCGGCCGGGGCTGCTGTTCACGTTCGTCGTGCTCGCCGACGCGGGCCTGCTCGCGCTCGCGTGGATCGACGAACAGGTGTCGAAGCTGCACCTGGCGGCGGGGATCGCGGTTTTTGCGCTGTTCGCCGCGTGGACGGGCGAATGGCTGACCGCGCCGCTGCTCCCGTGGGCGCTTGCGTTCTATCTGGTGTACGCGGTGCTGCACAGCGCGTTCCCGCTCGTGCTCGAGCGTCATCGACCCGATGCGGCGCCGACCTGGTGGAGCCAGCTTTTTCCGCCGCTGACGCTGCTGCTCATGCTGGGTCCGCTGTTCAAGCTCGACCCCGTGCCGCTCGCCTTGTGGCCGTGCATCCTGCTGATCGACCTGCTCGCGATTGGCCTCGCGATGGCCACAGCTTCGCTTGCCGCCGTGGCGGTGGTACTCGTCCTGACGCTCGGCGCAACGGCATTGTGGATCCTGCGCGTTCCAGTGAGCACGGCTGGCGGCGGCGAGTTTCTCCTCGTGATCGGCGGATTCGCCGTGCTGTTCTTCGTCGCCGGGCTTTTCGTCGCGCGCCGGCTCGGCCGCATGCGGGCCGCCAACGGAGAGACGACCGGCAATGGGTTCGGTGATCCGCGCGCGCAAATTCCGGCGATGTCCGCGCTGCTGCCGTTCTTGCTGCTGATCATGATGACCCAGCGGGTGGGTTCGGCCGATCCGTCGCCGATTTTCGGACTCGCGCTGCTGCTCGTCGCTTTGACGCTGGGGCTCGCGGCCATTCTGGTTCGCGAGCCACCGGCCGGCGACACCGCATCCGACAAGAGCGGCGTCGAATCGCCGGCCATGAGCGCGATCGAATGGCTGCCGGCGTGCGCGCTCGGTGGCGTCGCGGCTTTGGCATACGCCTGGCACGCACGGCACTTCTCGACCGTGACGGCCGGGATTCCGCTCGGCTGGTACCTGGGTTTCACCGCGGTGTTCATGGCCTACCCATTCGCGTTTCGGCGGCGGTTTGCCGCGCTTACCGGACCGTGGGCGGTGGCGGCGCTCGCGGGCGTTCTCCATTTTCCGCTGGTCTACCGCGTCGTGCGCGACGCGTGGCCGAACGAATTCATGGGGGTCCTCCCGGCACTGTTCGCCGTCGCTCCGCTGCTCAGCCTCGTGGCCATCCTGCGGCTTCGCACCGTCGACGAACGCGCCCGGCTCAACCAACTCGCGTGGTATGGCGGCGTCGCCCTGCTGTTCATCACCCTGATATTCCCCATCCAGTTCGAGCGGCAGTGGATCACCATTGGGTGGGCGCTCGAGGGTGTGGCGTTGCTCTGGCTGTTCCAGCGCGTGCCGCATCCAGGGCTGCGCGGGATGGGCGCCGTCCTCCTTGTCGCCGCCTTCGTCCGGCTGGCGTTGAATCCGGCGGTGCTCAAATACCACGCGCGCGCAGAGACTCCCGTGTTCAACTGGTACCTCTATAGCTACGGGCTGGTCACGGTGTGCCTGTTCGTCGGTGCCCGACTGCTGGCGTCGGATCCAACCACCAGCGGCGGGTCGCGGGGTCGAACGCTCGGGGTGAATGCGGCCGCGCTGCTGAATGCGCTCGGCGTCGTCCTCGCGTTCCTGCTCCTCAATCTCGAGATCGCCGACTTCTTCAGCGTTCCCGGCAGCCGGGTCCTCACGTTCGAATTCTCCGGCAACTTCGGGCGCGACATGACCTACACGATTGCGTGGTCGCTGTTCGCGCTCGCGCTGCTGCTGGTCAGCATCTGGAAGCGCACGCGCGCCGGCCGATATGCCGCCATGGCGCTCCTCGGCATCGCGCTGCTGAAGCTGTTCCTGCATGATCTGGCCCGGCTCGAGGCGCTTTACCGGATCGGCGCGCTGTTCGCCGTCGCAATCGTGGCCATCATCGCTTCCGTGGCGTATCAGCGGTTTCTCCCCGGTCGCGAACGCGAGGAAAAGCCCTGACCCATGCGCGTCATGAGAAATTGGATTCGTTCGAAACCCGCCCCGGCGCCGCGGCGCAATCACGGCGAAGCCGGGGTGCTGGCGCTGCTCGCCGTCCTCGTGCCCCTCCGGGCGCTCGCGCTGGAGGCGAATGAATGGAAATATCGCCAGCCGTTCACCGTCACCCGACCGGGCGTGGTCAAATTCGCGCTGCCGCCGGCCACGCTCGATGTGGCCCAGCCCAGGCTCGGCGATCTTCGGCTGGTCGATGGCACGGCGACCCAAATACCCTATTTGCTTCAACCATCGACGCCGGCTGCTCCTGCGACCAGACGGGCGCCCAGGTCCTTCCGCTCGGAGCTGACGGAGTCGAGCACGCAACTGTACCTGGAAACCGGCTACGAGGCCCCGGTGGCTGGAATCAGCCTCGTCACGCCCGCGCCGGCGTTTCTGAAAGCCGCGCGCGTGGAGGTTTCAGCCAACGGTCGGGACTGGCGCCAAATCGCGACCGGCATCCCGCTGTTCCGCCAGTTCGGCGCCGAGGAACTGCGGCTCAAGTTCGAACCCGTGCGTACGTCGCACCTCCGCGTGACGCTGGACGATTCACGCACCCGCCCCATCCCGATCACCTCGGCGGCGCTTGCGTTCGCGGCCGGCGCGGATGCGGGCGCCACGCTGCCGCTGCCGGTACGCATCACGAACCGGGAGGAATTCGCCAGCGAGAGCGTGCTCACGCTGGACCTCGGGGCGCAGCACGTTCCGCTCTCGACGCTGGAATTCACGGCGCGTGAGCCGCTCTTCGCGCGGCCCGTCACGATTGGCGTGCGCGAACTCCGCGGCGACGTCGCGGTGGAGCGGACGCTGTTTCGCGGCTCCATTTACCGGCTCGCGATCGACGATCTTCCGGCCCGCGCGCAACTGAGCCTGCCGATCGAGATGACCGCACCCTCCCGGGAGCTGTTGATCCACATCCACAATGGCGACAGCCCACCGCTCGGGATCGAGGCGGTGAAGGCAGCGCACCGTCCGATTTGGCTGCTCTTCCATGCCCCTGCGGCCGGCATCTACACGTTGCTTACCGGCAATCCCGACGTCGGTGCGCCGCGATACGATCTCGGCATGGTCGGCGACTCGTTGAAGCAGGCGGCGGCGGGTGATGTCGCGCTGTCCGCGCCGGCGCTGAACCCAAGCTATCGCCGGCCGGATACGCTCGCCGACACACCTTTGACTGGTGCGCCGCTCGATCCGCGCGACTGGAACCTGCGCAAACCAGTCCGCGTCGCGTCCGCCGGGGTCCAACAGCTCGAACTCGATCCCGACGTACTGGCCGGCGCCCAGCGCGAATTCGGTGATCTGCGGCTGCTGCGCGACGGTACGCAGGTTCCGTTCATCCTTGAACGTCCCGCGCTTTCGCGCTCGGTCGCCGTGGTCATCGCGGCGGCGAACGATCCGAAGCGGCCACGGTTGAGCCGGTGGCACCTGAAACTGCCCCGGCCCGGTCTGCCGATCACGCAGCTCACCCTCACCACGACCACGCCACTCTTCGAGCGACACCTGCGGCTGTATGAAGTTATCGAGGACGTGCGGAGCGGACGTTTCGAGCGCGCGCTCGCGGTTGCTGACTGGCGGGCGACACCCGGAAACCGTTCCCCGCTCGTGCTCGCGATCACGCTTCCGCCCATCGGCGACACGCTGGTGCTCGAAACGGACAATGGCGACAATCCCGCCATCAACCTGGCCGCGGCCACCGCGGTGCACCCGGTGACCCGGCTGTTATTCAAAACCGATCCGACGGAACTGGCGCTCTATTACGGCAACCCGCGCACACCCGCGGCCCGCTACGACGTCGCGCTGGTGGCGCCGCAGATTCTGTCGGCGGAGAAACACGTCGCCACGCTCGGCCCGGAAGAGAAAGCCCGCGTCGAAGGCTGGGCGCGTTCGGCCCTGCAAGGCGCCCGCGGCGGCGTGTTGTTCTGGAGCGTGCTGGCGCTCGTGGTCGTGGCGCTGCTGGTCGTCGTGGCGCGGCTGCTGCCGAAACCGCCGGCGGCGCCGTGATTGTGGCCGCGGTGCCGCGCTGGGCTGCTATCGATCAAGATCGTGCATCCTTGCGACGATTTCAAAGTCCTGAATTTAGCCGCGAAAGAACGCATAGAGCACAAGGATGAGTTCGATTCACTGCGCTCTTTGCGTTCTCTTGCGGCTAACTCTCTTTGATTGCGGCCTTCGGCCGCGTTAGCAAAAAACCCGGCTATCGGTCGATCGACTCGACGGTGATGTCGTGCCGATAGGCGTGGGATGCGAGGGTGACGACATGCGCGTTCAGAGTTCGAAATCGCACGCGGCCGCCATGGGATACGCGCGCCTCGAGGTTCACGCCCCGGCGCAACAGCGCATCGTCGGCCTGGAACTCGACCCGGAAAGTCACCGGTTCACCCGCGCCCGTCGGGAGTCCTTGTACCTGTTCCCCCAATACGCGCTCCACCGGCGCCGGCCGGCCGCGGTCGCCGACCGCCAGCTCGAGATTCGCGGGTCCGGGCTGGTTCGACGTCGACTCGATGATTCGCACCACCAGCTCCGCGCCGGCCGGGACCGGCCGGTTGAAGCTCACGGTCCCGTTGACCACCCGATCCGGATCGCTGGTGCGGGCGAGGTCGAGATGACCACAGCCGGTGGCGAGCAGCAGCACGAGGCTGGCGGCGGCGAGGAAGCGGGTATTCATGTTTGAAAAACAGGTCGGCGCGCGCGGCGGATGGCCTCGGCGCGGTGATTGAAATCGGCCAGCAGTTCCGTGTGTTCGCGCGCATCCCGGCCATTCAGATGCACGAGACCGCGGCCGAAAGGCGGTTGATCGGCGGGGCTGTCCACCCACTCGCGCCAGATGTATCCGGTGACGGCCGGGTGAGCCGCGAGGCGCTCGAGCGCGAGGCGCGCCCGCCGAAGCATGCGTTCAACCGAGGTCAATCGTCGATCGCGTGCCGTGGCCGTGCGCTGGAAGTCACCTTCCGTCCAATCGACATCCGCCGCCAGGACCGGCATCGCTGCGCCGGCCGGCAACTCCCGCCAGGGCGGCATCGCGATGTCGACGGCCGGATAAACACATTCGGCCAGCACGTTGGCGCCCGCGACTGCCGCGCCCTGGCCGGGACCGCCGCCGAACCGGCAGCCGAGCACGAGGTGGTTGGGATCCGCGGACCGGATCGCGTTCGCCGTGGTCGTGAAGTACCGCCGCGCGTATTCGCGAGTCCAGCGCGCCTCGTCGCGCAGGTATCCGCGCGTGGCAATGCCGGAATCACTGCGCGTCATTTCCCGCACCATTTCCTTGTTCGGCAGCGCAATTCCCCACGCGCGCGCGAGCAGCTCGAGCCGGCCGCCGTGCAACGCGAGGACGAATTCCCACGCGGCGTGATAAGCGGCGAAGTTCGGCTCCAGGCTGAGGCAAAGCTGAAGCAGCGATGGTTTGCCGGTGCCCGCTGGCTGCGCCCAGGCGGCCGCCGAATCAGTCACCCACCCCAACAACTGGCGGTTTGCCGTTTGGGGCGTGCAGATCTCGGCGGCGCGTGCAGTCGCGAGCCGGGGCCAGTCGGCGTCGAACACATCCGGCAGCCGCGCGCCGGGCGCGACGATCAACGGGCCGGCGGCGGAAAACTGGATCGTGGCCAGGACCGGGAATCCATCCATCAGCGCAGCGTCGTCGCAGTCCGTGCCGAGCGCGCTGAAACCCCATCCGCGCAATCGTGCGGCGGAGTCGCGCGGCAGTGGCGTGTCGTCCAGGGGCCGGGCGACGTTGACGCCATTGACCGCGCGGCAAAAAAAGGAGCGCCCCTCTGGATCAAGCAGCCACCAGCGGTCATCGTCATCCTGGGCCACCCGAAAGAAGCCTTCCCCGCCCCGGCAGCTGCCGGGCCGAAATCCTTCGGGCGCCAATGGCGTTTCGACCGGCGCCATGGCCAGGCCTTATTTGTCCTTCGCCGCCGCTTTTTTGCCCCCGGACGAACCACCCCCGACGGCGAGAATCGTCCCGGCCAGCAATCCGACCGCGAACACAGCAAAGTAGATCAGGGCGGCCGACGCGTGGACCGGCGTCTTGGTCGTGGTTCCCGCGACCGGAAAATGGAAATCGATCGCGTGCGTGTTGTTCATGCCGACGTATAGCATGACGAAAAGAATCGCGAGCAGGGCGATGGTTTTGATGACGGCTTTGAGCATGTTGGCGGAGGGCTGGAGTGACCGAGGGCCTAATGCGCCCGTCCCCGCGCCGCAATGGGAATCCGGCTGCGGCGGTTCGCCCGTCCGGGCGGTGCTGCGGACGTCGTAGGTCAGCGCGCTCGCGCGCGCCATTTCCGGGAGGTGGAGCGCGTTGCCCTCAACGCGCTTTTCAGCCGGCCCGCATTTCGGTCCCGGCAAACCAGACCTTTTGACACTGGAGCCGCCACCGGCATCTTTCGTGTCATGGAGCCCGCACACGTCCGCGCCGAGCCGCTTACGGTCGAGGATTATCGCGCCACGCCCGAGGGCACGCGGTATCAGCTCGTCGAAGGAGACCTCTACCTCATGTCACCCGCCCCAAATCGGTTTCACCAAATCATCGTGCTCAACATCGCAGAAATGCTTCGCGGGTTCTTGCGGAACTTTCCGATTGGAGAAGTCTACATTTCGCCGATTGATGTGTTTCTCGACGATAACAATGTCGTGCAGCCGGACGTGGCTTTCGTATCAAACGCGCGGCTCCCAATCCTCAAGGATGATGGCATCCACGGTGCGCCGGATCTTGTGGTTGAGGTTCTTTCACCAAGCACCGCAGCGCTCGAGAAAACAAAATTACGTGTCTATGCCCGCCATGGCGTGAAGGAGCACTGGCTGGTCGATCCGACGTTGCGGCAGATTCACGTTTACGAATTCGCGAAGCATCCGACGAAAGCCGTGCGGCTGATCGATGAGGACGAGTCGTTCACGTCGGAGTGCCTGCCGGGCTTGACGATCCAAGCCGCCGACTTCTTCCGCCGGTAATCGGACTGGTTTCCGTTCACGATTTCTTCCGCGCGATCCAAGCCTTCACATTTTCCTCCAGAATATTCAACGGCACGGCGCCGTCTTTCAGCACCACGTCGTGGAACTCGCGCAAATCGAATTTCGGACCGAGTTCGCGCTTCGCCGCCTGTCGCAGCTCGAGAATTTTCAGCATCCCAACTTTATACGAGGTCGCCTGCCCCGGGTTCACGATGTAGCGATCGATTTCGCGCCCCACCTCCGCCTCGGACTGCGGCGTGTTGGCGACGAAATAGTCGACCGCCTGCTGGCGTGTCCACCGCCGGGCATGAATGCCGGTGTCCACCACGAGCCGCACGGCGCGCCACAGCTCCATCGCGATGCGTCCGAAATCCGAATACGGGTCCGGGTAGAGCCCGATTTCCTTCGGGAGCAATTCGCAATAAAGTCCCCAGCCTTCGATGTACGCCCCGTAGGAGGCGTAGCGCCGGAAAGCGGGAACACCCTGCAACTCCTGCGCAATCGAGATCTGCATGTGATGCCCGGGAATGCCCTCGTGATAAGCGATGGCCTCGATCTGGTAGGTGGGCATCTCGCGCATGTTGAAGAGCGTGACATAATAAGCGCCGGGCCGGGATCCATCCGGCGCGCCGCGCTCGTAAAACGCCTTCGGCGCGGTCTTCTCGCGGAAAGCCTCGGTCGCGCGAACTTCCAGTGCCGCCTTGGGCTTGGTGATGAAGAGTTCGTCGAGCCGGCTCCGCATCGTATCGATGATGGCCGTTGATTTTGACAGGTACGTGGCGCGGCCGTCCGGGGCCGGCGGGAGATAGAATTGCGGATCCTCGCGCAGAAAACGGAAGAACGCCTGCAATGCATCGCCCGACGTGGCTCCGCCGGCGGCGCGGAATCCCACGCGCGCAATGATGGCCCGCATGTCGGCGTGCAATCGCGCCACTTCGCGCAGGCCGATATCGTGAATCTCCAGCGCGGTGAGTTCCGTCGTCGTCGTATCCGCCAGCGCGTTTTGATAAAACGCCGCTCCGCCGGGAAATTTCCACGCGCCATCATCGGCGGTCGCCGCGTGCTCGATTTCGTCCCATGCCGTGAGCAACCGCTCGTACGCGGGCTTCACGATTTCAATCAGCGCGGCGCGCCCGTCGTTCCGGAGGCTCGTCTTCGTGGCCTCATCCGCGGCGCTCAAGGCGGCAATCTTCCGGGCGAAGTTGGCCCAGATCGTGTTGTCGCGTCCGCGGTCGTCGAAGGGCGCACCGGAAATCATCCCGCGCATCGACTCGCGGACCGAGGGGAACACCCAGCGTGGCGGAACGATCCCGCGCTGCCGCCGCGCTTCCAGGCCTTCAATCAGCTGAGCGAACAGCGGACCAACCGCCCGCAACCGTGCCACATAGGCGCGCGCATCGTTCGTGTCGTCCACCCGGTGCAGGTTGATGAGCAGATTGGGCACGCCCGTGTGGAGCCCGCCGTTCTGGCTGACCGGATAATTGTGAAAGCGATACTGAAATGCCCGCACCCGGCGTTCAATCCCGTCGGCGAAAAGGCGGTGGCTGAGCTGCGTCTGCGGATCGAGCGCGGCAAAGTTGATCGTGCGCTTTAGTTCCGCCAGGAACTCGAGCGCGCGCGAAAGATCCTCGAGCGCGCGGGCGTCCGACAGGTCGCTCCATTTGTCGTTGTCTTTCTTGATGCCGAGCTGCGCCTGAAGAAACGGATTCCGATCGACGGTATCCTGCCAGGCGCGTTCGAAAAGCGCGTTGGCCCTGGCCGACTCGGCCGCCACCTGCGCCGGCGAAAAATCGGCGGCGAAGGAGACCGTCGCAACCCCGGCGGCAAGCGTGACTACGGTGACTCGCAGTGGGCAAAGCATGCGTCGAAATGAGATTGCGCCCGGTCGCACCGCAAGCCGGGAACCGTTTCGGATCCGGGCCAATCCAGTTCAACCGCGAATGGACGCGAATGGACACAAATGAGAACGGAGCCCGGCCCGAAGGAAGTGCCGGCGGTACATGGGGTTTGGAGCGAAAACCTAAGCTCCGTTCTCGCGAGCGAAAACCCAAACATTCCAGGTAACCTTTCGATTGCCGGCCGGTTCTCTTCGGCACAACCCACCCATGTCCCGCTGCCGCCGTGATTGCCGCTTTCGACGAAATCAACGTTCACTCCCCCGCCCCGCGCCCACCGGCTGAAGCCGTCATGGGGCCGCCGGCAAATCCGCTCGCGCCAGGCAACCTCCCCATGGTTAATCGCGCCCGCGCTGCGACCACCGTGGAATCCGCCACCGAACAACGTCCTGATCACGCGCTGATGCTCGCCGTCCGCGGCGGTGAACTCGACGCGCTGGGCGAGCTTTTCGAACGCCACCACGGGCGCCTTTTCGGTTTCCTGGTCAAACTGACCGGTGACCGGACGGCAGCGGAGGATATCTCCCAAATCGTGTTCCAACGGATGCTGAAGTATCGGCACACGTACCGCGACGACGGCAGTTTCACCGCCTGGATGTACCATCTCGCGCGCCGCTGCGCCGCGGATCACTTCCGGCGCGCCAGCGCGGCCCCACACGCCATTGATCCATCCGCGCTCCACGACCACGCCGACGACGCTCCGCACGCCGCGCACCACGCGACCACCCGAGACGACCACGCGCTGCTCCATGCCGCACTCGCTCGGCTCGATCACGGTGATCGCGAAGTACTGCTGCTTTCCCGATTCCAGGAACTCTCGTTCGCGGAAGTCGCCGGCATTCTCGAGTGCTCGGTCGGCGCCGCCAAGGTGCGCGCGCACCGCGCGATGCACGCCCTGCGCGACATCTATTTCAATCTGCAATCAACCCGAACGGGCCAGGGAAAGATCCCTTAGTCCCTTAGCCCGCATTTTTCACCTTTGAAATGGTCTTCACCCGTGTCTGACCGCCAACATCCCAATGTTCCGCCGAGCGCCCCGCGTACATGCGAGCTAAACGCAAAACCGCAGAGCGGTTTTGCCCTTAGCCGGGAAATCGTGGAGCGCGCGCCGGCGCACGGCATCAGCGAACACACTGTGCGTTCGCAGCGCAGCAGAGTGTGAAATTTCCCGGCTAGTCCCTTCGTCCCTTTTGTCCCTTCCTGCCATGAACTGCCAACGCGTCCGCCAGATTTTTCCCGAGCTGCTCGACAGTCGGACGTCCGCCACCCAGGTGCCGTCCGGCTCGACCGGCACAATCGAGGAAGCCCGCGCCCATCTCGCCAGCTGTCCGGATTGCCAGCGCGAATTTGCCCGCTTGAGCCAGACCATGCAGGCGCTCGACACGCTGCCGATTGCGCCGCCTTCCGGCCGGTTGCGCCGCGATTTCTACGCCATGCTCGAGGAGGAGAAACATTCGGCCGAGAGCGTCCGGGCGGCAGCGGAGCGGCAATACCGAGTCCGCCGCGCCGCGATGTGGCGGTGGGTGCTTTCACCGCTGGCGGCCTGCGCGCTGGTGGCCGCCGGTTTTTTCGCCGGGCGCAAGGTTACGCCGATGGCACCCGCACCCGCGACCAGTTCGCCCGACGCCGTGGCCCTCCAGCAACAGATCAAGCAACTCCAGGATCAGGTCTCGAACATGGGGACGCTCGTCAGTTACTCGCTCCTGCAGCAGCAGCAGCGTCCGGCGAACGACCGGCTGCGCGGCGTGATGTCCTCGGCGACGCTCGAAAATCCCAGCGACAGGGCGATTAACGATCTCATCAGCGCCGTGGCATTCGATTCCAGCCCGAACGTTCGGCTGCGCGCGCTCGAAGCGCTCTATCCCCACGCCGAACAGGACGTGGTCCGCGCCGGCGTGCTGGCTTCGCTCGGGCGCGAGCAAAACCCGCTGGTGCAGGTCTCGATGATCGATTTCCTCGCCGCCGCCAACGACGTCGAGGCCCGGCCCGCACTGGAAAAAATTTCCGTTTCCGTCGCGAGCGACGAGAACGTGCGCAATGCCGCCCGCCGCGCGCTCACCCAGTTTTGACGTCCGGCCACTGACCTTCGCGGCCCGGGCCACTCCCACTTTTCACAACCAGCACAACGGACACGACGCACGAGAGCACATTCCTCAACCATCAACTCTCATCCTGTTCATGAAATCCTCCCGTTTGTATCCCTCATTTCTGCTCGCCGCGGCGATTGCGCTGATGCTGTTCCCGGTGTCGCGCGCCGCCGACGCCACGACGAGCACGATCAAGTTCTCCGATCCGGGCAAACCCGGCACGCTGAAAATCCAGCTCGCCCGCGGCGATCTCCGCATCAAAGGCGTTGATACGGCCGAGATCAGCGTTGAATCCGAGGTCCAGCCGATAACCAGGAAAGCGCGCAAGGACGGCCTGCGCGTCCTCTCCTCCTCGTCCGGCTTTACGCTCACGGAGAAGGACAATGTCGTGACGCTCGACAGCCTCAGCGAGACCGGCCACTTCGGCGGCCGCGCGGACTTCAACGTCAGCGTGCCGCGCAACACGAATGTCGTCGTCCAGAGTTCCTGGGGCGGCGGCATCGACATCGCGGGTGTCGCCGGCGATCTCGACATCACCTGCACGAACGGCGTCGTCACGCTCGACGGCATCTCCGGCGGCGCCGTGGTCAACAGCATGAACGGGCAGATTCGCGCCTCGGTGCAGCAATTGCAGGATAATCGCCCGCTATCCTTCACCTCGATGAACGGCGAGGTGCTGCTGCGCGTGCCCGCCGACGCCAAGGCAAACCTGCGGCTGCGCACCCACAACGGGTCCATTCTGACCGATTTCGAGGAGACCGCGCTCGTGACCAAGACGGAGAACGCCCCCGCGGCTGGTCCGGGCCGTCGAATCGTTTCGCGTTCCCACGGCTCCACGGTATTGCCGCCGGAAGCGCACGAGGCGATTCGCGAGGCTTCGCGTGCCGCGGTGGAGGTCACCCGCGAAGCCGCGCAGGCACTGCGCGAAGCGGCAAACGCCGCCCGCGAGGGCGCCGAAGCGGCCCGCATCGGCGACGACGAGCGTGGGCCGACACCGCGGCCGGCGCGTGCACCCGAAGCGCAACGCACGCCGCGCCCACCCACCCCGCCGATTCCTCCCGTCACGGGCGGAAAGCTCGTGACCGGCACGCTCAATGGCGGCGGGCCCGAGATCAACGTCGCGACGATGAACGGCGACGTCACTTTGCGCCGGCTGGAAAGGAAATGAGGCGGCACGTTTGGCCGCCGGCCTGTCTCGAGCCCGCCGATTTGGCGGGCTTTTTTCCGGCGGGTTGAGCTCGAGTCGCCCGCTCCCGGCGCCAAAGGAAAGAAATTACGCGTCTTTTACCGGGCGACCGGGGTGAACACGGTATAGCCGGACGCTTTTTTGGCGAGACGGTGAACTGGCATCGGGTTAACGCCCATTCCATTTTCCTGGAAACAATCTACCATGCTCGCGTCTCCCACTGATTCCCACACCCATGCTCGCCGTAGTGATAGTTCTTGTTCTGCTTACCGCCCTGGTCGCGACGGACCCTTCGCTGCCCGGAGGCGGCGACACGTAGCCGGGAAATTTCACACTCTGCTCCGCTGCGAAAGCACAGCGTGTTGGCTTGCGCCGTGCGCCGGCGCGCGCTCCACGATTTCCCGGCTAAGGGCATTCTGCTGGCCAGCAGAATGCATTTAGCCCGCATGAACGCGGG
>JAUSID010000227.1 GCA_030648295.1 Opitutaceae bacterium
TGAAATGGTCTTCACCCGTGTCTGACCGCCAACATCCCAATGTTCCGGCGAGCGCCCCGCGTTCATGCGGGCTAAATGCATTCTGCTGGCCAGCAGAATGCCCATAGCCGGGAAATCGTGGAGCGCGCGCCGGCGCACGGCACAAGCGAACACACGGTGCGTTCGCCGCGGAGCAGAGGGTGAAATTTCCCGGCTACGCGGTTACAGCAACTGATTCCACGGGCGCACTCTGCGGGGCGCGCCTTTTTGCCTTCAGGAAAAGAAACGCGAGCAGATAAAGCGTGAGCGCCATGAGCGCCGTCGATTTCAGGCCGGCGACCATCGAATAATATTCGAGACAGCCACCGAGCACGGCGCCGAGAAGGTTCGAGCCGAGCGACGCCGCCGGTTGGGCCGAACGCGCGAGCAGCATCGGGACGATGATGCCGGCGCATCCAACCGGCAGCCCCGTGAGCATTCCCGCTAGCACCGCGCGGAGCGCGAACGGCAGCGTCTGGAGCCAACTCACCGGGAAAAAATAAAGCAACACCACGGCCGCGAACAACGCCCAGAACCAACCGTTCGGGTCCGTCCACTGCCAGCGCCGCACCGCCACGGTGGCGAGCAGCACCATCAGCAGGATGCCGCCAAAAATCACCGCATTCACCACCCACGTGGAACCGAAGAGCAGCGACATGCTCGTGACGCCGCGCGTTTCGATGAGCAGGAACGCCGCGCCCATGAGGAAGAGCGGCGGATCAAACGTGCCGCCGCCGCGGCCCAAGCCAAAAGCGTAACGGACGGACACGCCCGCCAGAATCACGATGAACGCGAGCACCGCCACATAGCCCCACGGAAACACCCGCGGTCGGATGTAGAGGAAGGGCCAGTCATCGGTGGGCGAAACCACCTCGCCCGGGGAACTGATGGAAGCGACGACCTTTCGGCGCGCCAATTCCACCCCGTCGAGAACAGCCCCTTCACGAGGAACCAGAAACGTCACCGTCGTTCCGTGTAACGGACTGATCAGCGCGATTGGTTCGTGACCCGTGGCCCGCACAATCGTCCAATACATCCGTTCGAAGAACCAGCGTCCAGGCGCACACGAAATCGCGAGCGAAAGATGGCCGCCCTCCGCCACCCGCTTCCACGCCGAGCGAATGCCATCCTCGGTGTAGACGTAATTGTCCAGCCGCAGCGTCGACATGGCCGAGCTCATCGCATGCGAATCGAGAAATCCGAAACACACGACGTCATAGCGCTCCCGCGATTTGCCGAAGAACGAACGCGCGTCGTCGACCACCACCGCGACTGAAGCGTTTGCATACGGCTTCTCGGGATGCTGGGTGCGGCCAATGTCGATAATCCGGCCGTCGATATCGACGCTTACGACCGAGCGATATCGGTTCCGGACTGCGGCTTGGACGTCATTGCCCGTGCCGGCGCCGACAACAACAGCGGTGCCACGCTGCCGGTTCACCGTGAAGGGAAGGTCGTAGAGATCGCGGAATTCCTGTAGAAAAGCCCGATTGTCTGCACTCAGCGCAGGATTCGCCAGGCGTCCGTCCGAAAAATCGTGGAGACACTGGTGAAAGTCGCGGTTGACGGAGAGATCGAGCCACAATGGCGTCTCCGTAATCTCGATCCGATTGTAAGCCGAAAACACCGCGCTCCCGACGGAAAAATGACCGAGCCAGACCAGCCCCGCCGCGAGCAGCCATCCCATCCCGGTACGCGCCAGCCAGGCGAACGGAAGCGTGCCTAATGCCAGCCACACCGGCGGCCCCGCCTCGCCCCACGATGCCGCGGCAAACGCGAGCACGCCCAGCAACGAACCCCACAAGTCCGCAGTGTAGGCCCGCAACGCCGGCATCCGGCTGAACAGATATCCGAGCGGAGCCCCGGCGCACACGAACACGGCCACGATGGCCGAGAACAAGGCGAGGAATATGGCGAGGCTGCGCAGGAATAACATCTTGCTGCCGGTGAATTGCGCGCCGCCCCACAGCGACACCGTCTGATCCGGGAACTTCAACTGGACGAGTGACAATTGCTCGGCGAACGCCAGCGGCAGCGCCACCACCAGCAACAAGGGCAGCGTCGCATGCACCAGGCCCGGCCACCGCCGCCCGAGGGCGACGCCGACACCCATGCCCAGGAACGATCCGATGAGCACGAGGTTGTTGAAGTAGGCGAACACACGCACTTGCGACGACGTCCAGCGGATCAACCCGAGCTCGAGCGCCAGAATTCCAAAAGTTGTCAGGCCAATCATGGCCGCGGACGAAAGCCGCCGACCATCCGCCCAGCGCGCGTCAGCCAGCGAACCCCGGCGGATAAGCCCGATCATATCGCCACGCGCGACCCGTGATGGAATCGCAGCCACGCTGGCGGAAGCGCCACGCTTCCCGCCCCTGTCCGCCACGCCGCACTTTCGTGTTGCATACGGGACACTCCGCACACCGGTCCCCCGACTCAATGCATTTTTGGCCGGACGGCGCGAGGCCGCCGGTCAGTCCGACCGCCGCCTGTGCGACGCAAATCCCCGACTTCCCGCGCCATGACCGTCAGGGCCGATTGAGCGGCGCGACTTTAACCCGCGTTTTCACGCCTTCGATCGTCATCCAGAAACTGCCCAATATGCCGGGCACGATTTTCACCGCGGGACCTGGCATCGGCCGGGTCGCATAGGTGCCGCCGCCCGTGACCCGCCACCGCTGGCCGTTCTCGAGCGTGAAGACGGTGTTCGACTCCCAGCCGCGAAAATCTCCAACCATCCGGCTTTCCGTTGCGCTGTACTCCACCTGAGTGCCCGGCGCCACCGTGACTTGCCGCGGTGCCGATGCGGCGGCGACCGGAGGCGCCGGTGACGCCGGAGGCGCAGGCGACCGCGCCTGAGCCGGTGCGGGTGCCGGGTGCGGGTTGATTGTCTCCGACTGGTGCGCGCGCACCAGCGCATCGAGCCGCGCCCGCTCTGCCGGCGAAAGTTTTCCCAGACCGGCCGCGGCGAAATCCTCCGGCCGCAACGTATGCGAAAAATCCTCCTCCGCGCCCGCGCACGCTGAAGCCAGCACCACGGTCGCGACCAGCCACGACAACACGCTTCGTTTCATGCGCGGCACTTGAGCGTGGCCGATTCACGCCGGCAACGTTTTCTCACGAAGCCATTTTGCTTTCCCGGTTTTCGCGTCAAGTTTGCGCGCCCTTGCGAACTCCGCCCTTGCCAAGCGCGCCGCGCGTTCGCTCTCTTTTCGATTCAACCGTTTCGCATGCCTGGCCGAATCACATCGCTCCTCGATCCTTCGCGCGTGTCCCTGCACGTGCAGAGCACGAAGCGGACCGCCGCCCTCAACGAGGTCGCGCGGCTGCTCGACGGCCATCCCGACGTCGCAAATTTTCCCGGCTTCTACGACGAGCTGCTTGCGCGCGATCGGCTCGACACCACGTCGCTCGGTAACAGCGTGGCGCTGCCGCACGCCCGCACCGAGCACGTGAAGAAGATCGTCATGGCCGTCGGCCGCGCCGATGCCGGCATTCCGTTCGATGCGAACGGCGAGATTGTCCGGCTGTTCTTTGTGCTCGGCACGCCAAAGACGAAGCCGGGCGATTACCTCGCGGTGGTGAGCGCGCTCTGCAAGATCCTCAAGGATCCGGGTGATCGGGCGACGTTTCTGAACGCGGCAACGCCGGAGGCATTCATCGCCGCCATCGCCGCGGCGGAAGCAAAACTCGGCCTCTAGCCGGGAAATTTCACACTCTGCTCCGCTGCGAACGCACAGTGTGTTCGCTTGTGCCGTGCGCCGACGCGCGCTCCACGATTTCCCGGCTAAGGGCATTCTGCTGGCCAGCAGAATGCATTTAGCCCGCATGAACGCGGGGCGCTCACCGGAACATTGGGATGTTGGCGGTCAGACACGGGTGAAGACCATTTCAAGTGGTAGAGTCGAGGAGTGGCGCGGTAGCGGCGTAGCCGCTCCGTTTCCACTCCCCGCTCATCAAACCGGACGTGCGGATTTCCCGCATCCG
>JAUSID010000237.1 GCA_030648295.1 Opitutaceae bacterium
ACCGCGTAGTGCGCCAGCACGATGCCGGAAACAATCACCATTCGGCGACCGCCCGCGGTGCGCAGCATGCAGCGATCATTGATGACTTCGGAGCCCGGCTGCGGACTCGGGATCGGAAACAACTCGGCCTGTCCTTCGGGATCCGGCATGGACCCCGTCTATCCCGCCCCATCGGAAAAGCGGACAGGTTTGGTTCGCACCCCCTGTCCCTCGTTCAACCGGGCGCCACCCTCTGAAAATCGCGAAAAACGAGCCCCGCTGTGTCAGGAGGTCTGAAAGTAGTGATCGTTTGCAACGGAAGACCGGGGGCTGGGGCGGCCCTGAGCCCCAGATAGGCTCGCCGGGCTTCAAGCCCGGACGAGCCGTGGCAAAGCGCCGCAGGGACCGGCGCGCGGAGCTCCGGCGACTCCAACCGAGCCGCGACCCAAAACGGACGCGCCCCTTCTACAGCAAGGTTTGGAGCGGCACCCGAAAACCAACGCACGCAAGAACGCCCAACACGGCGCCACCCGCGAAACAGCCTCAGCCCAAAAAAGTCTGCGAGTGCGTCCAACGGAACAACGGAACAGGCTTCGCGGAATCAATTCGGAATTAAACGCACGGGGAAGCGAAGCCTTCCCTTACGGGAGTGCTGCCCTCCCTGATCGGTGCGGACGCGGCCGGCCCCAATTGCAATTAAACAGTGAAGCAAATGTCCGGACGGGGGTCTCCACACCCGCGAAACATCGACTGGAGCGGCGCAACGACGATGGTTGGCGGGCTCGTGGACGTGTCCGCACACGGTAACCCTATCAAAGGTTGACTCAGTTGGTGGAGCGCAGGATCTCCAGGAATCGTTTGACGGTATCTGTTCGAGGATTTGCTTTCAGCGAGCCCGGCGTGTCGAGCTGAACGATAGCTCCTTGGTCTAAGAACATCAAGCGGTCGCAGAGACTCGAAGCAAACTCCATATGATGCGTGACCACGATCATGGTGCGCCCTTGGCGTCGCAGATCTCGAATGCTATTGAGCACCTCAGCAGCAAGCATGGGATCGAGCGCCGAAGTAACTTCGTCCAGTAAAAGTAAACGCGGGTTCATTATCAGCGCCCGCATTATCGCAACACGTTGCTTTTGTCCCCCGGATAGCTGCCAAACTCGATGGGATAGATAGCGCGCCAGCCCGAATTGATCGCAAAGTTCAATTGCAGCAGCCGACGCGTGCTCGCGCGCGATCCTCTGCACGACCGTCGGCCCTAGAGTAAGGTTTTCCAAAACCGTCCGTTCATCCCATAGATTGAAGTTTTGAAACACTAGGCCAACCTGGCGCCGGACTAACGTGCGCGTTTCTTCCGGCAAAGATTTCGGAGCATCGTTGGATCCCACCGAAACCCGCAAATCGCCAAAATAGGAAAGAGCCCCGGAATCAGGTTCCTCCAACAAGTTTAGACACCGGAGAAGGGTAGTTTTGCCACCGCCACTCGGACCGATGACGCCGAGGATCTCACCCTGCGCGAGTTCGAACGATATGTCGCGCAATACCGTATGATCACCGAAGGTTTTGCGGAGCTTTTCGACCCGTAAAGCGGGAGGCGCTCCGGCCGTCGGGGGGCTGGCTATCGTGGCGTTCATGCCGATCGCCGTTCACTTCCCCGCCGCGACCAGCGCTCAAGTCGGCGGGCTCCATAAGTCGCTGGCAAGACCAAGACCACGTAGATCACCCCGACAATCACCCAAGCTTCCAATGACCGGGAAATATCGGCGATGACAGTTTGTGCCGCGTAAACGACATCGCGCACGTTAATGATCGAGGCGAGCGAGCTGAGCTTTAACATCCCGATGTAAAGTGCGGTCAAACTCGGCAAAAGTTCGCGAGCCACATGAGGCAGGACGACATGTCGCGTGACCTGATGCCGTCGCATCCCCAGCGCAAGACCGGCGTCAATCACCGAAGCGGGGACGTTGGCGACGGCCGCTCGGACCAAATCCGCCACAAAAGCGGCGAGATTTAGCGACAGTCCGATGACACACACCCAGTAAGCGTCGACCGTCCGGCCAATGACATTGCGCGACAGCAAAAAATAGAAAAAAAGCAATAACACCAAGGGCGGAATCGCGCGGATCACGTCGATTATCGGATACATCGCGTAGATCGCTGCACGCCGGCGGAGCACTAGCCCAAGGCCGACGCCTACGATTGTGCCCAGGACCACGACCCAAAACGTGAGTGTGAGGGTAGTTGCCGTCCCCGATGCAAACGCGCGCGTGTAGGGAGCAAGACGCGAGAAATTCCAATCGTAGTTCATGGCGAACCTACCGGCGCTGGCACAGCAGCAAATAGTCGCCAAACGGTGCGGGTCTGTTGGGCCACGTGCGGACTACACGCCGCACGACAAAATAGGGTGCGAGCAGACGTTTAACGTTCGCCAAACTGGTCTTGTATTCCCCTGCTTGAAACAGGTCGTTCTGGAGCACATCAAGCGCCGCCTGAATAACCTCGGGCGGTGATCGCTGCGCCACCAAATGCCGGATCAACGCCATAGCGAGGTCGATCACCGCCGAACGGCGCTGCGTCTCCGTGGTATACGGCCGGATTACCTCGTCACCGAGAATCAGCCAGCGGTTGGGCGCCATCTCCTTGGCAATTTTGCGCACAAACCGCGGTTGTTCGTTCGGCGACAAGTGGTGCAATCCAGCAGTGCAAAGCACCAAATCCGGCATGCGCCGAGGTTTGTAGCGAAGCGCATTGCGGTAGGTTAGTTCGAGCTCGGGGTATTTCTGCCGGCCATATCGCACATAGCTCGCCGTCAGCGAGCACCCCACCAGCCGGAGGTCGTTTCGTTTGCGAGCAATTTGGTGCAGCAAGTATCCGGTGCCGCACATATAATCCAATACCACGCCCCCCGATGGAGCGAAGCGAACCGCCCACTTTGCCGCCAAGTTAAGCGCCTTTCCCCACGGCCAATAGCGATACTCCTCCTCGTAAATCTCGGGCGTTGGCAATCGCGCTTGGCGACGACGCCGGCTCACGCTCTTTCGTGGACGCCGCGGTGTCGTATCAACGTTGCGCGCTCGTTTGGATCCGAACTCCATGTTTCTTCGCGAGCGCCTCCAACACTCCGCTGGCTTCAAGATTGCGAAGGCAGACCGACAAAAACTCCGCGCCACGTCGATCATCCGGCCGGAGCGCGAAACCTGCCGGCATAAATGCGGGCGGGCTCTCCAGCCAAAGAGCTTTGAACTCGCCCGGTTGCTCCTTCACGAACCGTTCCGCGTCCGCGCCGTCCGCAATAACCGCATCGGCCCGACCAGACACTAACTCGTTGAACACCTGCAGCAAGTCGGCCTTCGTCACAACCGCGTTGATCGTCGGCTTCGTTAGTCGTGCGCGCACCAACGTTTCGCTGGCCCAGCCTTTGCCGACCGCAATTGTAATACCGGTTCGATCAAGACTCCGAAACGAGTCAAATCGATTGTCCGTGCGGCGAACCACCGCGATGCCATCCGCGAAATACGCGTAGGGCGCCGTAAATGCGAATTCGCGCGCGCGCGGGATGGTCTGGAATATCGGATCGGCAATCACGTCGAATTCGCCGCGCTTCAGGTCCGCACTCATCGTGTTCCAGTCAAGGCGGTGCCACTTCACCTTGCATTTCAGTTCGTCCGCAATTTGGTTGATGACCTCGACGCTAAACCCTGTCACCTCGTGCGTATTCGGGTTCTCCTGAGTGTAAGGTGGATACACGCCATAGCCTACATGTAATTCGTTCGATCGGTCCAAGCGTTCGAGCAAACCGCTTCGCGATTCGACGAGCGCCGACAGCCCACCTTTCGTCTCAGTCGACGCCGCAGCGTTGGGTTTCGAACGCGACCAAAAGTTGTAACCTGCGAGAAGAAATGCAGCGATGGCGATGACCAACGCGGCCTTTGCAGTCACCCTAGAGTGTGGTCCGGTGGAATCGTTCATAAGCGTGTCGGGACAGAGGTCAGTTCCGGCCGACCCAATGCATCCCGACGTCGGCACAACGCTGCCGAGTTTCATGTAGGGACTCTGCGATGGCTTCGCTCTTTGAGCCCCACGATTTTCGAATGTGCGACACTAGGAATTGGCGCCACGCTCGGTCCCCTTTCCGAAATGCTACACCTACCTCCAATGGATTCTCGTAAGGCACGGGCGACATCGCCAACGGGGCGCGCTCCTTGGCAGCCGCCACGAGCTTGTGTGCTACGCCTACATCGCACGCGACGACGCGCCGCGATTGGATGTGCTTCGGATCGGTCAGCCAATCGGTGACCTCAGGCATCTCGGCGAACTGTTTTCTCAGCTCACCCGGCAACTTTCGTTTCGCGCTCGCCTTTAGCAAAGCATGTTCGGGTGCCTGCTCGGTGAAGGCGCAGACTTGCGTTTCGGTTTCCCTGAGGGGGCGAATCCATCCGTCGAATGTCTTCGCGAAGCGTTTTCCAGGGTTCAGTCCAAGCTTTTCCTGGGCAGGCGAACCAAGGCCGTAGACCAGACGGAGGTCTTTCACGTTCGCCAAGTGAATGATATCAATCGCTCGGTTACGCACGTGTGTCCGAAAGATCATCTCCCAATGAACCGAAATCTCACCGTCGAGGATTAGTTCTTGGATGTGAGTGTAGCGGTGATGATCTAGCTCATCGAGGCGCTCAAGTTTCAGCCGGTGCGCACCGTTCACCGAACGCACGAGTTGATTCAGATCGGCGCATGAAGTCTGCATCGCGGCTTTTTGCCACGCGGGAGCAAACGCCGGTGTCTTGTTCGGATAGCGCTTGTAGTTTAGATAATCACCGAAGACATAGGCGAACGCCCCCAGCTTCAGACTCGCCTTGACCGCTTCCGAGCGCGCGAGTGCCGCCCCCTGGCCATTGCCGAGCAAATTCGGATCCATGAACAAGTCAGCCGTCGTCTCCAACACCAACTTGTTTTCATCCCCGATGGGATCGTTCTGATTCGCGACGACGATCTCGTCCTCGGGAGTGAGCCAAAGGGCTTGGCCTGGCGCTACTTCGCATGGGAAATTCATCCGCCTCACCTGCCGCTGCCGCTCCAGCTCTTTCACCTGTCCGACGGGCAGCGACCGGAAGGTTTCAAATCCCAGAAAAAAATCATCCGACGCTACGCCCATGCGTTTGGTCAAGAACGCAACTGGCGTCCAATCCGTTGGATCCTTCGGGCGATAGAAGATGTGTGTGGCTTTAAGGCGCATGACTTTTGAGGGCGTCGGCATCCTTATCTGTATCCGGATACTTGCCCGTCGCCAGCAAGAAGCGCGCGGTGGCTTCCGAGGCGCGTATGAGACAGATGGTCGGAGTGCTACCAGACCACTGGTAAAGCACCACCGGGCAGGATGGATAGCGTGCTTGTAACTCTCTCAATCCCGGCTCCTCGATAATTGCCCGCCGTTTCTTGCCGCTGGAGCGAGCAAGCAATTCATAAGGCCACATCAGAGCATCGAAGTTTGCTACCTCGACACGGCGGTGAAAATGAAACTCCACTTTCCAAGTCCACGCGTCCTGAGCGTAGCTCGCCCGGCGGAGATACTTCTTCGAGCCCCAGTAGTGCCAGAAATCCCCGAAGTGCCTTGGGTCATGAGTGGCTTGGAGGCCGGCCCAATGACGCCCATGTTCCGGCAGGAGGAATTCCCGGTCGGGTGGCCGCTCTGCTTCTCGTGAATTCAGATCCCGGCGCGTCGTGTGACACTGAGGGAATTTCTCGCCCACACGTTTGATAAAAACGCCAAATGCGGGCACGTCGACCGTCCCGGACCTAGCGTAGTAGGCGTCATGAACTCCCAAATACGCGAAGACGAAGCGATCTAAGCCAACCGACCGAGCGTCGCTCATGGTGCGTCTTAGCTTCGGACCACTTGTGCGCTTCGATCCGCGATAGCGGTCGTAATCGGATTTTAGCGCCCCATGATCGAACAGTATTTCACGGTAAGGCCGGCCGGCCACCCGAGCTCCGTCCATTCTCCATGCGCCGAATGTGTGCGTCGTCGGCACGCGTAACGCCGGTGACGATCTTGCCGCCGAGTCAGGATACTTCTCCTTGCCGATCCAAAACGCAAAATTGCTTCGCAAACGTGCCTTCTTCAAGCCCGTCAACAAGTCCACCACACGACGCATTGGTGATGGTTTTTTTGATGTTGGTTTCCGTTTCATTGGCGATGCCGGACGGTTCGCTAAGACGTTTGAATTTATGTCGCTACTGACGCCGGCGTTGTGGTGCAAACTCATAGTTCCACACGTGACAAGCACCGTTATCGCACAACGTAGGCCGAAGCCCGGAGAGCAAAATCGAAAAACTGCGGACTCCGTTTCGTCTCAAGTCGGCAGGTGGTGCGACGGCGAAGTTCGAGACTTTGAAGGAGGGAAGCCGTCGATCCGCCGCCGAATGCAGGGTTGCGTCATTTGATCTCCGAGTTATCTCCGAAAGCATGGTCGCCGACAAAATCAAGGAACTCGCCGCCGCAAAAGCCAAGGTCACCGAACTTGAAGCCTCGATTGCCGCCGAACTACGCAGCGAACTGGCATCGCTCCCCGGTCGTTACGGCTTCAACGATGCGAGTTCTTTTCTCACCGCCGTCAAGGCGGCGTCCGGCAAACGCCGTGGCCGCAAGCCCGGCGCTGCAAACGCCGTCGCACCCAAGCGTCGGAAACGCGCCAAGATCACCGACGCCACCCGCGCGAGTGTGAAGACGCTTGTGGCGGAAGGAAAAACGGGCAACGAGATCGCCAAGTCCCTGGGGATCTCCCTGCCCAGCGTGCAAAACATCAAGACAACGCTGGGGCTAGTTCGGAAGAAAAAGAAATAGCCGGCCGGCGCTCTGGCGCGGCAAGACTTTACTCGGTCTCTCGCGGCGACGCCGACAATACCGGCCGGCGTCGGATTGGTCAGGAAAATGCCCGCGCTCCGACCAGTTGCGGAATCCCGACGCCCGCCAAGTCGACCTTGATCAATGGACCGTCGTCGCGCCACGGTGCCTGCAAGGGTAAGTTGCGCGGGTCGCAAACAAGCGATCCCCATCCTAAGCAGGCAATCATAGTCGAAACGGCGTAGCTGTTGGAACGGGCCGTGCATGGCGGAACCTTTGAAATTGGAGCCCACTGTTCACGACCGACTTTTCGCGCACCCGCCAGTGCTCCACCCTAACATTTGGCCGTTTTTGATCGAGTCTCAGTCAGTTAGTTGCCGGCAAAAAAATGTGGAGCAGCTGCAGCGCAGTTCCGTTGCTGCGCGAATGGTTGCTCTGCAACTCATCGGTAAGTTCGTTGAGAATTTCGACGGTGCGCAATGGCTGGACAATGCCAAGTCTTGGAGCCCCGCTTGCGATATCCTCCTCGTATGCCCGTCGCAGCTCTTTGTGCCAATAAGCCGCGTCCCTGTCTTGCATAAACCCGACCATCGCAGCTTCAGGGCAATCGACGCCATATCGTCCTTCGATGAAATCGCCGATACCACCAGCGCCGACATATTTTCCGATCGTGAATGAGCCCGTGCGCAGCCGCTTTCCCTCGAAAATATAGGAGAGCCGCGGGCGAATTCCTGTTCGAATTACGCTTACGTCCAACCGCAATCGGTCGTTTCCGAGCTGACCGGCTGGGCTGATGGGCTCCTGGTCGCCGATCCAGTAGTGGTCGTATTCGTCCGGCGTGTCTGGATGCGAATTAAGGCGCGCCTTCATGGCCTCGGCTACCAGTCCCGTAATGGATGGTTCGTCGAGATCGGCATGAAGGCGGCTCCGAACATCCGCATGCGCCCAAGCCAGCAACTGGTGAGAATGAAGCCGGAACGCATCGAGATACAAATCCCACAAATCGCTCGGCCCGCCGGAGGTCATGCGGTTCGTTTCGAACGCGCTTCCAAAACCTCCGCGATGACATCGTCCGAGTCGAGCATTGCCTGGGTTTCAGACCACTCCAGCCGACGGGGTGGCTTGATGAGGTGAATGGTATTTCCGGAGAACATACGCACACTGCGTTTCACATACACCCATTGGCTAAACTTTGATTCGGCCGCCTGAAGCAACGTATTCAGGCTGGTCGCCGCGGCACCCGACGCCGGTTTTACTTCAACCGGAATTTTCTCCGCCTGTCGCACGGGTGAAATCGTTACACTGATCCCTTTCTTCGAGTGGATAATAGAGATGCGGTGATGCGCCTTGCCGCCCAAAAAAGTGTCAAGTTCGGTCCTCAGTCTTGTTGCATAGATCGCTAACTCGGACGCATCCGGCATCTCACGCAACTCCTTTGGGCTCTTCCCTTGGGTAAGTTGATAGCGGGTTTTGAAAAAATCCGCGACCACCGTTTGCACCGAGGCTGGAATGCCGAGCGCCGCGGCCACCCGCTTGTCGAGCAACGCCCGAACGTCGGTGAAACTTGCGCCTTCACGCTCGCGAACGGCGGCTTCCTCCCATGCCTCGGCGAGCTTGGACTGGCGTTCAGACGTCAATTCCGGAAACGGAAGTTCAAACGCGTCACCTTTGTCGATCTGGCTGATGCCGATACCCCAGGCCGCGCTCGTAACGAAAAACAACAGGTAAGAAACATATCTCGAATTCCAAATGGCTGCCACGGCCTTCATCTCCGCCGCCGTCCCTTCGCTAAGTCCGAGCTTATCGTGGCAGATGATAAATTTTTTGTCGCTGTAGGCGGCAAAATCGTTCCAGAGAAAAAGCCGCGGGCCTGATGTGAGATGCAAACCCGACAGGCGCCCCTGGCGCACATAACACCCGACGTCATTATTCCGCAGAAACTCGGAACGTATCGTGAGCGTGGGACCGGCTCTAACAAGGGCCAAATGGTCCAGGACCTTGAGGTCCACTAGCGCGTCAACGTATTCGTTCGGGTCCGGTTTCTTTCCCGCCCCGGCCCGCAGTTGCAATCCAAGCCCTAAGTGCCAGCCACGATCAGTCGCGATTTTTCCCAACTTCGTGCTAAAAACGCGCCCTAGTTTTTGGATCGATTGTGCGTCCCTTGCCGTGCCCCAGAGGGCCATTTTCCATACCGAGGCATCGCCTTTGGCGGCGTCGTTCGCCGGCACCCATTTGATTTCCGATTCCGAGAAACCAACGGTCCAAGCTCGCCGCTTGGTGCCGTTCTTGGCGCTCAACGAGTATTGGTTTGCAACAAACGGCCCCAAATGAAGCAGGGGCATGGTCGCCGCCTTCGGGTCTCGATGGGTGTAAACGAGCGTGGTCGCGGGCTGTCGTGCGGAAGCAAACAAAACATACACCAGATTCGACAGGTTCGTGAGCCGATGCACGTGAACGTTCGTGAAAAACTTCTGCCGCCATTCACGCAGATGATCGTTGGTCAGAGATTTCGCGTGCAGGATCAATCCGACGGCACCTTTCTCGGCTAGACAATCCATGACGCGCCATGCGAACGCCTCGCCGGTCCGGGCGCGCGCGAGACCATATTCTGTCGCATGGCTTACAGACCATTTCAGGACAAATTGTGCTTTGGGATCGTCTGCATCGAGTTCGACCCACGGCGGATTGCCGGCAATCCAATCGAATTTGATCGGCGCACCGGTGTTCTGATCGATTTTCTGCCACAGGCGTCCGTTGGGATCAAAAAAATCCTGCGGGAAAAGATTATTCCCAACCAATGATGGGAATTTGAAATTGGGCCGCCGGTGAAGTTCTGGCGGATCGACGTAGCTCAGAAGGGCGAGAATGAGGCTGAATCCGGCGATCTGACATGCGGTGAGATTTCGCTCGGCGCCAAAGATGCTCGTTTCGAGCAACAGCTTCAGCTCGCTGGCCGCGAGTGAACGGCACCGGCGACGTTGGCATTCCAGTTCGACGAGCCGACGATATGCGACCACGAGAAACACACCCGAACCAGAGCAGGGATCCAATATTTTCATCCCCGCTTTAAGAGGGCGGACGCTGTTGATCTCCGAAATCAGGTAGTCGGCAAGTGGCTCAGGCGTGTAGTGTGCGCCGCGGCGCTCCGGATTTCCCGCGTCGGTCCCTGGCGCCGCGATTTTACTTTTCCCTGCATCACTTTCGGCTGGTTCAGCATGCAGGAACTGCTCGTAGATCGACGATAAAAACTCGACCGGAATACAGGAAAAATCGTAGGCGGTGAACGGCAAATGCAACTGGCCGGACAAGACCTCCTCGCCGGAAAATACCTGTGCAATTTTTTGGATCGCGTCTGCCCGCGGGGCGAGGCGACTGCCCCACGGAATCGGGAATAGTTTACCGTTAAACCTCGCTTCTACGGTCTTCGAAAGTTTCCGAAAACTCTCGAGCGTGATACCGGAGGAAAAGACCTCGCCCGAAAACACGGCCGTAGAATCTAGTTGAGCCTCATCTTGAAGCCATTTGTCGGAAAGTATCTGACGGGCGCGAAGGTAAGAGAGGTAGACAAACTTTCCGATTAGGCCGTGTGCCGTCTTCGCCGGCAAGCGATGCTCATTTTGGAGCACCGAGCTCAGTCCCTGTAGATTCGCGAGTAATGTCGTATCGACGCGGCCGTCCGACCCCAAATGTTCGGCCTGTGTTTGCCAGATCTCCCCACGATCGATCGCGTCTGCGCTAAATGCCGCCAGCGCGACCGTTACCTGAGGGATCGTCGTTTCGTGAAACGGTTCGTCAATGATTGAACCGACGTCCGGGTCCGTTGGATCATAGGCGAACGCAGAGAAGACGCGAACTTGGTTCGGCAGAACGACGATCAAAAAGGGGTTGATGCCTTGGTTCCACAGCCGGCGGTGAATCATCCGGGCTTCATCCACGGTGTCGGCTTCCGCCAAGTGAACGGCGGGGCGGACGCTGGTTTTTTCGGGGGAGGTCCTGAAAAAGTATGTTCCTTTAGCACCGGCCTCCCGAGCAGACCGCACCCAGTGTTGGTCGGCAGGTGCGACCAACCCTTCACCATCGTCTTCACGGAAGAGCGGTGAATCGGCGTATCCGAGCGCGGACTTTATCTGTGGATAGGACATCGTCTGAGCTATGCTTGGCCACCCGCCGCGCTTCGAGTCTCAGGCGCCCGGGCGACGACCGAGTCCGGGAGGCGGCCAGCGAATCCGGGCAATGCGGGTTGCCTTCGCTGGTCGAGATACGCCGTCGCTTGCGCCTCTACCCAGTCCTTCAGAGTCGAGTCGTCCGCCGCAAGTGCAGCATGTAGATCCCGCTTCAATGCAGGTTCTAGGAAAACAACAATTCTGCCCGAGGGACCACGCGCCATGGATGTGATGTTACATATGGCACTTAGCTTCACCAGCCGAATCTGCAAGAATGCATTCAATTGTAGATCAGTTGTTAATGTAGCCATTTACCTCAATGCTTTTCCAACTAGAGCTAGCCTCCTCTTCGAGACAGGGTCCGGCTCGGCCAGCCCCAAGTAGACCAACGTGTAAAGGAGCATCGCTTTTCGGACGCGGACGCTCGCGACACCATCACGCATGGCGAAATCGCGTTCTAATGCTTCCCGTTGAACAGCCGAAAGCCCCCGGTGCGCCTGAAACCGAACATTCACATACTCGTGCCAATCGACATCCCGCGGCACTGATGCCGGAGCGTGGTTTGACGGACGAACCCGAGCAATTCTCCCAAGGACGAAATCCTTGTGCGTGTGGTCATCGTGACCCCACGCCCGCATGTGCCAGCGGTAGCCGTCGTGGGCGAAAGCATGAGGGCTGACCGTCCGCCAGCCCTCCGTGCCGGAACTCATGGAATAGTAGTAGATATCGATGGAGCTGGCGGCGAAGACGGCGCGGACGAGATCCCGGATCGCCTCGGGAGATACATGGCGATGCGGCAGGTCAATACGTGCTACGCGGTCGACTTGGCCGGCCGGTCCGTTCGAGTCGGCCACCAAAAGCTGCATTGCCCCGTCGAGGTTTCCGCCGTCGAAAGCCGGTTTCAGAGCGGATGTAGTGACGTAGCGCTTTCTGTTCAGGTCGTAACGGAGCGCGCGCGGATTCAGCCTCAGATACTCGGCGATGTCAGCCGATGCCTGTGGAACTGAGATGCCAAATTTCTCGGACAAGTCGGCCCGGCGAACCCAGCCCCGCCAGTAGGCCAGTCGGTCGAGATAAAGAAGCCTTTCGCGGGCGCTCCAATTGTCGGTGTTCGTCTTGTTTCCCATGTTAGCGCAAAAAAACGTCGAGTTGGTGGAGGACGGCAATCTCGTCCCAGCCGAACGCCTCCTGGGGGAGTCGGCGGTTTTCGAGGACGATGGTCGCTGCGCGACTCGCCAACTCCGGCGGCAGCCAGTCACAGCAAGCGGGAATCGGTTGAGTGGAAACCGGAGTCTGGCGCAGGATCGCCTCATACGCGATGACGAGCGGTCGCACGCGGGCGCCAATCTCGGCGTTCAGCGCAAGCTGCCGCGGGATTTCCAAACCCCGCCGGTCGACGTCGCCGAAATATGAAATTTCCGCCGCACCCGCTTTGTCCGCTTCGCGCCGGAGATAGGCCGCGCATTTTTGGATCTCGTGGCCGCGGCCGTAGACCACCAATCCAAAGACGGATTTGTGACGGCAGAGCCGGCAAAACGAATCGAACGTCGCTTCGTTTTCCAAAATCAGGATGCCCGTTCCCAAGGCGAATCGCTCGGCGACGGGCGTCGGTGAGACGACGAAGCAACGCAGCAATTCCAGCCCGACCCTTCCGGTCCCGAAAAGAATCGTCGAATGCTGAAGTCCCTCCAGCCGTTTCTCGTCACCGAAAATGTCGAACGAACGCTCCTTGATCGGCGCAGGGGAGCGTGAAGCTCCACCCTCGGCGAGGAAACGTTGAATCGAAAGCGCGGCGTCACGGACACCCTTCGGCAAGATTCTCTCTCCCCCCAAGAAACTGAGCGATGGATTCCACGGAAATGAGCGATGATCGAATCCGTCCTTCGGTTCCTTCCTGGTCGGCAACCGAATCCATTTCGGTCGCGCGGGCGTGACGGTCTGCAACCAACCCGACCCATCGCGCGACGGCAGCACAATCAGATCTTCGGACTCAGCGGCGATTAACAGTTCGACGAACAGCTCCCAGCGATCCGGATCGGACCGCAAATGCGGCATCCGCTCTACGAGGGCATTGAAGACCGCCTCGGAATCAACCTGGCTACGGCCGGCCGTGAGCGCGGCCTCGACGGCGTTAAGAACGAGGCGCGTTTCCATTGGTGGGGTTCACTTCGCCCAGTCTGACCGCCGCGACCGTATTCGGCTCGTGCCGGACAAACTGGTCGCCGTTTGCTCCATTGCGTGCGCTGTTGCGGAGTCGCAACCGCAGCGGAAACGACGCGAGCGCTTCGAGGTCGTTGATCCCGGTGAAATAAATGAGCTGCACGCCCATCACCCGCGCCATGTTCAATTGCAGATCAACGAGCGGGAAGTGATTCGCCTGGCCGAAAGGATTATCGAGGATGAGAAAACCGCAATCGGTCAGCATATCACCCTGATCGGATCGCACCCGGACAATGACACAATAGAGGAGGATGGCGGCCGTCACCCGCTGGCCACCCGAAAAAGCGGCGAGCTTCGTGACGGGCTGGTAATTGCACGCAGACGGCACCGTGCCTTCGGGTTTCAGAATCTCGATGTCGATTTCCCGCTGGTTCATCACGGCGAGCAGGCAGTCATGCGCCAGCGCCGCGCCGCGCGGGATGCTCATATCCTTTTTTCCGGGCGCCATCCACGAATCCATCAACCGGCCGAGCAGCACGCGGCGTTCGGCTTGATTGCCACGCGCCGGAATCCGGACCTTGAGAAACGGCTGCCCCGACCAAGCCCCGGTGCCCTCCGGCATGCGACTGAGCCGCGCGGCGTGTTCCAGTGAGCGGATGGCGTCGTTCGCCCGCTCATACAACTTGTCGACCAAGGTGTCGCGGAGCTTTTCGATTTCGACCATCTTGGCGTCGATTCCGGCCTTCCGCTCCTCGCAATCGTGGATGTGCTGCGTCGTCGCCTGCTCATAATCCTTGCGAGTGAAACGGCGGAACCGGTCCCGAATATCGACACTGAAATTATCCCACTTCTCGTGCTTCACCAAGAGGTCGATCTTGTTGTCGAAGATGGCCTCCATCTTGGTCCCGAGCTCCTCCGCCAGTTTCTTGGCGTCTTCAAACCGCTTCTTGACCGCCTTGACCCGCGCGCGATCACCGTCCGGCTGTCCAGTGAGGTCGGAATGCTCGCAGGGGTTTTCCGCGCGGCCCGGCAAGACGAGGTCGGCCATGCCGGAATACTGATCGGCGTTCGCCTTCGCTTCGCGGGCCTGGCTCTCCAATTCGGCGACCACCTCGCGGAGCGCGTCGGCCTGTTCGTCCAGGGCCTTGCCTAACGAAATCTTTTCTTCCCGGTAACGGTCGGCGACTTCGGAGGTCGCCGGACTGGGCAGCTCCGGGTCGAGGTCGGCGCGTTCATTCACTCCCAGCGGCTTCGGCTTGTCCTTCTCGACGCGCTGCAATTCGGCCGCGGTGCGGCTCTCCTCCGTGCGCGCCTTCCGTTCGTCCTCTTCGGAGATCGACGACTGCAAATCGAGGTCCGGAGTTTCGGACAAATCTCCGACCTCATCCCCGCGCGTCCCCCGCGCACTCCGGTTGAAGGTGTTTTCGCAATCGGTGACGCCTTGCTGCGCGGCGGTAATTTGGAGATCGAGCGGGCCATGGTGGAGCTTCTGCTCGTAGGTGTCGCGCGCCGTCGTGAAAGGCAATTCCTCCGCGGCAATGTCACCGTGCTCCGTCGCCGGTGGTTTCGCCGGCAGGTAGGCACTCAGTTTGAGGGCGGTTTTCGCCGTCTGGTGTTCGAATACCGTCATTTCCGCCCGACGACGGCGATCGGCATTAGTCGGCTGATCCGCCTCGAGCCGGCGAATTACGGCGGCAAGTTCGCTTTGCTCGTTCTCATTGGCGGTCAATTCCTCGCTTTTTTGCGCCTGTTGATGGAGCCACGATTCGAGGTGGTTGCCGAAATTGTTCCGGTAGGTGGTGACCTGCGCCAGTTGCGTGCCGGCCACGCTTGACCGTTGCTCGAAGGTGACCGCCTCCTGCTCGCCGCGCTGCGCCTCATCCTCGGCCCGTTCCGCGCTCGCGTGCTCGGCATCGGCGGCGGAGGTGTGCTGCCGCACGAGCGCGTCATTTTCCGCTACAGCCCGCTGGCGGTCCGCCACCCAGACCGCCGAGAAGTGGCGCTGAAGAGATTCCACTTGGGTCGCGGCGGCGGCAAAGGACCCGGCCTGCCGACCCAACTCCTCTTCCTCCGCGTCCAACTGCCGTTGATTTTCGCTGATCTGCCCGAGTTCGCCCACGGCGGCCCGCGCATTGAACAACCCAGACCTTTCGGGCAACACCGTCACCGATTCGGCCGCATTCAAGGACAGAAGTTTGGCCGAGAGCGTGATTTTCACCGGCCGCGAAACCGCAAACTGCGCACACGCGGCTTCGGCTGCGTCGAGGTCGGCCTGCGTGTTGGCGATCAACCCGCTGTAAGTCGCGGGATCGGCTCGCAGCCGGCTCCGCGCGGCCTCCGCCTGCTCGCCCGGAAGATTGGCGTTCAACCATTCATATGCCGTCATCACGCCGCGGATGTTCTGCTCCCGCAGCCAGACGAGAAGTTTTTCGATTTCCCGCGGGGGCGGAAAAAGCGGCTGGTGCTGTGGATCGTAACGTTCGATCAAACGGCGGTCCTCCGCCCGTTCGATCCCGAGCACGAGTTCCTGCTGGCGCAGCGTGCGCTCACGGCCTTGCAGCGCCACGATGACACCGGGATTGAAGGGATCGAACTCTCCGCCCTCCAGCACCTGTTTCACGGTTTCGAGCAGGGCGCAGGCGGCGCGAGCGTCCTCGAAACGGCGCAAATCGGCGCTTGCCTGCTCCGCGGCGGCGCGCGCTTTGGCGGCAAGGTCTAGCAAGCGTTTCGACTCGGCCCGCCGAACTTTCGCGCGGCCCCGCGCCTCGCCGGCCTCGCGGCGCAAGGTCGCGACGCTATTGTTATAGCGAAATTGCTCGTCGCCGAGTCGCTTCTCCGCCTCCGCCGCACCCTCGCGCGCCAGCAAAATCGATTTCTCCCGCAAGTCCTCGCGCATCTTGTTGGCCGACTCGATGCGACTGCGCACGCCACTCAATTCTTCCCCAATCTTGCCGTGGCGATCCTTGAGGAGCGCGGCTTTGCCGCGGTGCCGGCCAAGCTGAAAATTCGTGTCGGTTTCCTTGTCCTTAGCATCGGCCAGCGCCAACTCGGCCGCCAAGATCGCCTCGTTATACGCCTCGTTGAGGCGTAGCGCCCGACGCTCGACCTCGTGGAGTTCGGGCCGCAGATCATTCTGGAGCTGGTCGCGCTGTTCCGTCAGCGCCTTCAAACGGACCGTCGCACGCCGGACCTCCCGCCACCGCTGGGCGCAGGCCAGCAGATGCGCCTGCTGGGCGGCATACTGCGCGCCTTCTTTCGCGGCGTCGTAGACTACTCGCGCTTCGCTGATCCGCAGTTCCTTCGCCCTCCGGTCGTAGCCGCTCGCGTATCGTCGCGCGTTGTCCCGTTGCGCGATCAGACCGTCGCGCGTCGATTTTTTCTCCCGGTGCTCCCTTTCATGCTCGGCCTGTTTCGTCCGGTATTGTCGCTCCAGAAAAGAGAGGCCCTCCGCGAGCAGACCGAGTTCCGACATCGCCTGCGATCGTTCCGTGTCGGCGGTCTTGCGCCGGGTCGCGTGCCCGTCCAGCTCGCGCAAAGGCGGCAGCATCTGGTCGATGAAATCGATCTCCTTTTGGTAGTGCGGCAATTTCGTCAGGCTTTGCCGATGCTCATTGAGATTGGCGGTGACGGGATCTTCCCCGTCACGGCCCATGGTGGGCGCCTCAATCGCGAACTCCAGATACCGCCGGATGAAGTCGTTCGTCTTGGTGAACTTGAATTCCTCGTCCACGGCCCCCTCGGATCGATTCATGGCCAAATGGCTGCGGTAGAGGTGAGAGTCGACGCCCCGCGCCTTTTTCAAGTGCGAGTGCCAGTCCCGAAAATTCGGCGCCACGAACAGATCAACTTGGGCCGGTGCCCGTCCGTGGCGGTCCTTCAACCACCGTTCGAGGTCGCCCAGCGTCGTCACCGGTGCCGGGCTGATTTCCTGTAACGGCAGCTCATCAAACGGGATTCCTCCGCCAGCCGAACGGAAAGAGAACAAGGTCGGCTGCTCCTCCCGATCCTTGCGCACCCATGCGAGCATCAAAACAAATCGGCCGACCTGGCTTTCCATTTCCAACGCGATGATGCCCAAGCGTCCGAGGGTGAAGTATTCGTCCACCGTCCGGTTGCTGCCGTTGACCTTGCCGAGGAAGTCGAGTTTGCCCGGCAGCAACACCGCATAGATGAGCGAGAGAAGTGACGTTTTACCCCCGCCGTTGCGGAGGTTGACGACACTGGCCATGGGAATGCCCTGGCCGTCGAAGCGCAGTGACAGCGGATGAAAACGGGCCTCGTGATGACCCAAGGCAACGAGATGAACGCGCAACAGCTTAGCCATGGATTTACGTGGTCGGGTTGGAGGTGCCGTCGACGCGCGCGCCGAGGAACTCAATCAGACGGTCGTGCGAACTCAGCATGAGAAAACGCGCTTGCACACGGAAATGCGGCCGCGCGATCCACAGCTCCCGGCCACCTTCCTCTCGTCGAAGAAAAAGCCCGTGATCGGCCAGCCAGTTCAGCACGTAACGAAACCGATATTGCAGGGTGTTCTGCCCGTCGCCGAACGGTTCGAGGACCGCGATGGACTCGAAGCCGGCCCGCAGATCCGCGTTGGCAACGTCCTCAGCGTTGGTGATCGATTTCATCTGCCGGCTGGTCGTCGACGCCCATTCAACGAGCGCCCGCAGTTCGATGGAAACCACCGAGCTGTCATCCAATTCTCCCACCGCCCGCCGGCTGGGATAAACGTAAGCGGTCAGCATCGCGAGCAGGAGACCGTAGACGATTCGCTCGCGCGCCCGCAGGTTGCTCCGAAAATCGTCCAGCGTCGGAGCGTAGGGTCCTTCCGCGATGTTAACCACGGCGAGGCCAATGTCCCGCGCCAGTTCGATGATCTGCAAATCCAAGCCGCGCGCGATTTGGTGCGCGGTGTCTCGAAATTCCGGGTCGGTATGAAAGCGCTGGAGCAACTGCTGGTAGTCCGCGCTTCGCGCGACGGTCTCCCGCGCATTCAAGGCGAGCCGCAGCAACCGGGCCGCCTCGTAGATACCGCCGTTTTGTTCGGACGTCATGCCGCGGTCCCTTTCGTCACCGTCAACTCGTCACCGAAAAAACCCGCAGCAGAGATCGCCTGGCCGGTCGGGCGGGCGATGTGCTCGTCGTCAGCGTCCAGCTCAAACCACCGGGGCACGAGCACTGAGACGTAGGAGACTTCGGGCGAGTTCGGCCCAAACTTGGCCGCTGTCGCACCGAGCGCGGCGGAGAGCGAGAAGGAATCGCCCAACGTCACCAATAGCGCGTCCGCTGCCGCGCACACCTCGGGGGAAAATCGATTCGGGCCGGCGATTTCCTCGCAATTCTCGGGCATCGGCTCCAACTCCGACAACTCGTGCGGCTCGCGCGTGTCGGCCAGCAGCGAGTCCAGCAGGGCCGGGAGATCGGGCACCACCGGCAGCCGCGGCGGCAGCAAGAGCGGCCACAAACGCGGGATCGCGATCGCCAGCTCCGCGTGGGTCAACCGGAGGAGAGGCTGCAGGAAACCCGTGAGGGGATCGGGAATCGCCGGGCTTTCTCCCCGCCGAAAGCGATGATGCGACTGCCAGTCGAGCAGCGTGCGGCTGCACCGCTGCAACTCCGCCAAGAGCCGTGTATGTTCCAACGACGCGTCCTCGATCGCCTTCCGGGCGTTGATCAAATTCACCCGGCCGTCGTCACCCGGCGGCAATTGCAACGCCCGCGATTGAATCTCCTCGATCTGCCGCTGTTCCACCGGCCCACGCGCCTCCACGCGCTGCCGAATCTCCGCCAGTTCCGGCAGGACCTTCGCCGCATATTGAATTTCGTCGAAGCTGCGCTCGGCGGCAATCAGCCACCCCCGGAGCTGCGCCCGCAATTCAACGCTGCGCTTGCGCTCCATGTCCGCGGCCTCGCCGGCCTCCTTGTGCTTTCCCCGCCGCAGGTAGTGCTCCAGGATCGCGTCGTTCGCGGCCTGCTCGGCCTCCAATTCGTGGCCGAGCCCGCTCAGGTAGATGTGGATGGCCTCGGAGGTTGCGACGTAGACCAATTCATCCTCCGGTGACAACCGCTGCTCCAACAGCCGGTAGACGTGGGATAGTTTTTCGACCGCGCCGCTCTCGGCAATTATCTGGTAGGAGACCTCGAAGTGGTCGCGGCCCCGGCCGCTGCTCAGGTGATCGATGATGTGGCTCGCGATTCGGTCGACTTCGCCCGCGGAGGCCGTCGGATTCACCTTGAGCACCACCTTCGACAATTCCCGGAGCACGGCCGAATAGGGCGCCCCGGCGGTGATCCCTCCCATCTCGGCGATAATCGCCTCCATCAGCACCGAACAGAGCAGGTGCATGTCGTAGTCATCCAAATCAACCTGCATGCCCTTGTTCGCCTCCAAGTCGAAGAACGGTTTCATCAGGGCGAGATTTTTCGCCCTGCGGTTCACCGCCCCGCGCCAGAACGCATCGGACATTTCGGCACGCTACGCTGGACACGTCGTTTAAGTCAACCCATCGTTTTTCTATATTGGTAGGCCATCGGCCGGCCTCGTGCCCGGGCGATTGACGCCCCGGTTTCCTCTGGGAGACTGAGGCTCATGTATAACGTGATCGTCGCCTATGACTCGACCGCATGGGAAACGGACCAGCTCATGCGGATGGACGCCGACCGTTTCAAAGAATACAGCGGCGGGCCGGAGGCCGATCAGATCGACCTTAAGAAACCGGCGACGCTCAAACTCTTGGAATCGGTGCCGACCCTCTTGTTTTACGAGAAGGGAGCCGAGGGGCCGACCGCAGATATTGTCCGCTACGGGTTCGTGAGCCATGTCCGCGTCGACGACACCGAAGTGGCCTTTCGCTTCACCGAAGAGGGGCGTTTTTCTCAGGCCGTCCTTGACGAATTCTCCCGCCGCCTGGACATCGCCCGTTTCGAGATGAACCGGACGCATTGGGCCGTGAAGGAAGGCGGCATTCCCAGTGCGATGAAGGCCAGACTCATTCCGGTCTACGATGTGGTTTTTTCGTTTGCCGGCGAAGACCGCGTTTACGTCGAGAAGGTCGCCCGGTATCTGCGCAAGAACAGGGTGCGGGTATTTTACGATAAGGACGAGCAAGCCGATCTGTGGGGCAAGGATCTCGCCGAGCACTTTGACTTGGTTTACGGGCAAAGTGGCCGCTACTGCGTGATGTTTATTTCCGCGGCCTATGTGCAGAAAATGTGGACCCGGCACGAACGCCGAACCGCGCTGGCGCGCGCACTCAAAGAATACGGCGAATACATTCTACCGGCGCGATTCGACAACACTCCCGTCGAGGGCATCCGCGCGACGGTTGGCTTCATCGGGCTCCAAAACCTCGCGCCCGCCGGGCTCGGCAAAGAAATTCTGAAGAAACTCGGCCGCGCGCCCGCTTAGAATTCTTCCTTCCGGATCGCGCCAAGTGCACCACCACAGGTGTTCCGGAGCATCCGGAAGTCCCTTGTGAATTCCCGAGCGGACGGTAGTCAACCGAACGCCCTCCTGATTCGCATGCCCCAACCGATTGCCATCTCCGGCCGCACGTTCCCCTCGAAGGGTGCCGCGAAAAAATTCTTCGGCGAGATCCGGGAGTGCTACGCGGATGGCGTTCGGCTTGACAGCGACGACGACGGCACGCTTCGCGGCCTGCTGGCCTGTCACCCCGAAGCGATGGAAAAGATCGGAGCCGGCATCGCGTATTTCTGCGTCGAGACCGATGCCGTATTCGGACGCACGCGCCATTTTGTCGTCCACCGATCCGATGGTTCGTCCACGGACTTCAGTTTCCGCGCCTGCATCGACGGACGAAATGACCGACGCGATCGACTCGAGGCACTACGCCGGGCGGTCAAGCCGCAGATCGTGGTCTTCCGGGATCGTTGTTTCGCGACCAACCCCACGCCAACCTGTCCGCTGCGCGGCGTCTCGGTCACCCGCGCCGCGTATCACGTGGATCACCAGCCGCCGCTCGATTTCCAATCGCTGGTCGACATTTGGCTGCGAGCGGAGGCGATTCGCCTGGATGAGGTGCAGATCACCGCACCCGGTGACAACCAGATCGTCGCAACCATGACGGACAACAAACAGGTCGCTTCCTGGTGCGAACTGCACCAGCGGCGTGCGATCCTGCGACTGCTAAGCCCGCGCGGAAACCTTTCCGATGCGAAAGTCTGCCACTAAGATCCGTCGACGGAAGAAAACGCGGTCCGCGCCCAAGAGGCCGCCCTCGATTTTGGTCCTCCGTCTGGATTCCGAAAAACTGAAGGCCGACGGCCTCTCCTTGGGCAATGAAATCTCGTTCGCGCACCAACTCAGTGCTGCCTGCCTCCGTGCCCAAGTCGTCACCGTCAACGCAACCACGGAGAGCGATCTGGTCGCGCAGCTGAGAGCGCTTGCCGAACGCCGCGAACGCTTCGATCTCATCGTCGTCGTCGCCCACTCGAATGACTCGATCATATGCTTCGCCAGCGATCAGAAAAGAGAGTGGCCAGTGTTTGCCACCTACTTGGAGCCGTTCGCTCCGCGGCAACTTGCCCTCATCGCCTGCCTCGCCGGCGGACGAATGGTGGCGAATCAATTATTTTTTGGGTTGCCGGCGCTTGATTGCATCTACGCTTCACCCGAGTGCGTGAACGTAGATATGGCCAACCTCATTCTCGTGGTTGCGGCCTATTCGCTGACTCGTGGCCGCGGCAAGGACGAAGTCACACCGTGGTTGAAGACCTTTGCTTTCATCGGCATGGGCCGGCGCCTGAAAGTCTGGCGACGGCGCGGTGGGCCAAGCGGTCAGGACATCTGGGAGGACGTTTTTGCATGGGCGATGCGGCAATAATATCAGTGAGGCGCCGTAATCAATTTCAGCCAAGATTTCGGCGAGCGGCTCGGACGACCCGAAAGCCGCGGAAATCGCCGGCATTCACACAGCTCGTCAATCGCCCGAACGACGGAAGCGCCGAAGATTGAACTGCGCCTTGTCGTAGACACTCGGATAACCGCGAATCGCTTTGGAGTGATAATTCACCAGCCACCGATACTTCGCCCTGGCGCGCTCGGAAGAGTTCTGCAGGTATGCCTTCGTCACGTGTTTCTTGTGTCGCCACATGAGATGCGCCGCCATTTTCCGGTGGGATGCGGTAAAAATACGGCCGCGATTCTTCTCACGCAATGCGCGGCGGCGCGCTTCCTTCCGCGCAGCGTCTTCCTCGACCTGACGCTCTACGTTCGCGAACAGATCAGAGTGGAATTTGCTTTTAGCGTCGCTCGCCATCTTCGACGAATGAGCCAAGGAGCTTTCCACCCATTTTCAATCGTGCTCTGGTGGCATGGGTCCGTGGCCCGAGGCAGCTATCTTGCGCAGTCTGCTGCGACCGGGCTCGCACCCGGGGATCCTCGAACTGATCGATCGCATCGCAAATGCGACTAACGGCGTTGGCGTCGGGGAAACGATCATTTGAGTTTCTCCGCCACCGGTTATTTCCGGAAGAACTTCGCAAGGGCCTACGCTGGGCGATCGACGAAGGTGGAAAAGCAGCGTATCCATTCATAGAAAAAACCCTTCGGAGAGACCCTCCGGCAACGAGGCGAATCGCCGCCCCGGAGGCGCGGTCAAGGAGGAACGCCGCAGGCGTAGTGTCCTTGACGGTGCCGCAGGGGCCACGCTCGCGAGCGGTCTGCGGCGGAAACCACCCCGCCGGCCCTCGCGTCGCACGAAACACCCGCGCCCACAGTCGCCACTCCGCCCCAGCATACTCCGCTGCAGACCGATATTCGCTGCCTTCCGGTCCGTGATTGAACCTCCCCGCCCCCCGCGGGGTTATCGGCGCCGCACCGCGGCAGATTCCTTGGTGACTTGCCAGAGGCCGTGAGCGATTCTGACGCGTCATGACCCCAGACGCGGCCACCTTAATCAAATGGTTTCAAGACCGTCCTGTTTGGATGCAGGAGGCCGCGTGCCGTTTACTCGCGAGGGAGAACCTGACCCCGGATGATGTCTCGGAGCTGGCAAACCTGTGCCGCCAGCAGGGAGCCACGCCGCACTCGCCACCCAAGGCACCCTCTCTTCCCGCATCCGCCTTCTCGGCCAGGACCGCTGGCGGAGCCCTGCGACTCAATTCGATCTCCGAAGTAAAGGGTATCGAAGCGTTGAACCCGCGCGCGCCGCTGACGTTCACCGGCGAGCCGCTGACGATCGTTTACGGCGGGACCGGTGCGGGCAAATCCAGCTATGTCCGCATCCTGAACAATGCCTGCGGCAGCAAAAATCGCCGCAAGATCTTCGGCAACGTGTTCGAGGCGACGGCGCCCCAGAGTTGCAAGATCGGCTATACCGTGGACGGGGCAGCGAAAGACCTCGCGTGGCGGCCGGCAGATGGATTGCAGGCCGAACTCGCCGCCCTCGAAATTTACGACACCGAGTGCGGACATGTTTACATCAGCGCCGAGAATGAAGTCACCTTCGAGCCGGCATTACTCGCTTTCTTTCAGCGGCTCGTCGACGCCTGCGCCGCAGTGGACAAGCTGATCGAAGCCGACCTTGCCGCGCTGCCGTCGAAGCAGCCGGTGATGCCAGCGGAATACACGACGACCACCGGCGCAGCGTGGTATGGCCGGATCGGCGTGTTAACCAGCGCTATCGATGTCAAAACGCGCTGCGAATGGCTGCCAACGCACAAGGAGCAATTGGAAGGTTTGCAGGCTCGCGTCGCGGCGAAAAATCCCGCCGAACAAGCCAAGCAGCTCCGCACCCGCAAGACGGCGCTCGACAAGTTCTCCTACGAGTTGAACGCCCTCCGGGATGGATTGAGCGACGCCGCGGTCAGCGCCTTGCTGCAATCAAAAGCCGATGCCGCGGCCAAGCGCAAAGCGGCCTCCGAGGATGCCGAAAAGGTCTTTACCGCCGCACCCCTTGACGGCGTCGGATTGGCGAGCTGGAAGCTCCTCTGGGAGCAGGCGCGCGCCTACTCGGTCGGGGTCGCTTACCCCGAAAAGCCCTTTCCCTTTGTCGCGGACGAGTCGCGCTGCGTGTTGTGCCAGCAGACGCTCGGCGACGACGCCAAGACTCGGCTCCAGTCGTTCGAGAAATTCGTGAAGGGCGAACTCGAGTTGCTGGCGAAAGACGCCGAAACGGCGCTGGCGGCTCTGGTCAAGAAAGTGCCGGCGGTCCCGGCCGCGGAGGATTTCGCGGCCCGGCTCACGGTCTTGGGTCTCGATGATGAGACCGTCACACAGAAATTGCGGGAGTTCCGCGACGGCGCGGACACCACGCGGGAGGCCCTGCTCACTGCGACGGCGGCGGACCAAATCGCCGCCGTCCCCGCGGCGGAATTGATCGCCGATGTGGCGAAACTCAGCGGTGAACTGGAAGCGAAGGCAAAGGGCTTCGATGACGACGCGAATAAGACCGACAAGACGGGCTTGGAAAAGCAGGTGCGCGAGTTGGAAGCTCGGAAATGGCTCAACGAGCAGATGGCCAGCATCGACGGCGAGATTGCCCGATTGAAAAAGATCGCGGCCCTGAACGAAGCGAGCCGCCTCACCAACACCACCGCGCTGTCGCTGAAAAAATCCGAACTCGCCCAATCCCTGGTCTCGGCCGCCTTCATCCAACGCTTCCAGGACGAATTGAAAGCGCTCGGCGCCGCCCGCGTGCGCGTCGAGTTGATCCAGACGCGCACCAGCAAGGGACATGTGTTCCATCAGGTCCGGCTGAAAAACGCGAAGATCCCGGCGGCTACCGCCGACGTGCTCAGTGAAGGCGAGCGCCGCGTTGTCTCCCTAGCTGCGTTTCTCGCCGACGTGGCGGGAATCGACACCGACACCCCGGTCGTTTTCGACGATCCGATTTCATCCCTGGACCAGGATTTCGAGGAGAGCGTCGTCGCGCGCGTCATCACGCTCGCGAAAAAACGCCAGGTGATCGTGTTCACTCACCGCCTCTCGATGCTCACCCACCTGGAGGACGGCGCCAAGGCGGCGGCGCTCCCGGCCCGGGTCGTCGCGGTCAACCGCGAACCGTGGAGCGCCGGCGAGCCGGGCGAGACGCCGTTCATCACGCGCAAGCCGGACAAAGTCATCAATGGGCTGCTCAACGACCGCCTGGCCCGCGCGCGAAAAATTCTCACGGAGAACGGCCGGACGGAGTATGATATTTTCGCCAAGGCGATTTGCAGCGACGTGCGCATCCTGGTGGAGCGACTGGTCGAGGACGCGCTGTTGAACGAGGTCGTGCGCCGCTTTCGGCGGGCGGTTCACACGCAAAATAAAATCGGCCAGCTCGCGAAAATCAGGGTGGAGGATTGTCAGTTGATCGATGAATTCATGACCAAGTATTCCCGTTACGAGCATTCCCAGCCCACCGAGGCCCCGGTGCCGTTGCCCGAGCCGGACGAGATTGCGGCCGACCTGACCCGGCTGCAGACGTGGCTCAAGCAATTCACGGAGCGCCCGGTGCCGGCCGCGGGCGCCAAGGCGTGAAGCCCGGTCTTCCGACCTACCGATTATGAAACCCTCCAAGCGCAAGTCGGACCCCGGACGGCTGGTGCTCTACAAACGGCCCGATCTCACACCCTATTTGATTCATCTGACCAAGAACACCAGTAGCACGGACAAATTCTCGGCGTATGAGAACCTCGTGCACATTTTGGAGACCGGGAAAATCTGGGGTAGCGGCTCATCTGGCGGATTTATCAAAGGACCAAACAAGGCGACGTGCTTCATGGACGTGCCGTTTCCGGCCCTGAAGTTCATTCTCGATAAGGACAACGCCGACCCGGGCGATCCCCGCTACGAGGCTTACGGCGTCGTGATCTCGAAAAAATTTGCCTACAAGCACGGATGCCGTCCGGTGCTTTATCTGTCCGACGAAGAGACGAGCCGGCTCAAAATCACATCGGATGAAATTTGGCGCGTCGTCCGCTTCGAACAAACGAAGACGCGAAAAATCAGTTGGATTCACGAGCGGGAGTGGCGGTGCAAAGGATCATTCCATCTGCCGAAGGAACCCCTGGCCGTGTTGGTTCAAACCACTGAGGACGCCGCCAAACTGGCGAAACGAATCGCCAAAGGGAAACCGCTCAAATCACCTCCGCAATCGATCATCCCCATCGAAATCATGTGTCAGGGCCTACCGTTCCTGATGGAGAAGTGAGGTCGCCCGGCCATGGAAAACGCGAAACCGGCATGAACCGAGCAGGAAAAACAGAAGGCAGCGGCGAGGACTCCGCGCGGATTGATTTCACAGCGCCCACCCGCCGACTCGTGGCCGCGCGCGCCGGTCACCGCTGCAGCATGCCCCAATGCGGTCGCCTCACCATCGGCCCCGACACGCAGCCGAACGAGTTCGTCGATTCTGGAGTGGCAGCGCATATTTTTAGTGCGGCGTCCGGGGGGCCACGCGGACAAGGAGGACTCTCGGCCGAACAGCTCGCATCCGCCAGCAACGCCATCTGGCTGTGCGCGATTCACGGACGGATCGTCGATGCCAACCGGGGAATGAGCTATCCCGCCCCGCTTTTGCTGAGCTACAAAGGCCTGCACGAAGGGCGAATGTTTCGCGAGCAGCATGGCCTCGGTCTCGCGGTATTCTGGTTCCAGGAGCTGACGCTTCACCAAAGCCCGCTGTTTGCGCCTCGTTCCAATCTCCGGTTCGGCAAGCTGACCGTCTTGGTCGGTGAGAACAGCAAGGGAAAGACCGCACTCTGCGAGTGGATTTCGAGCTTTGCCTCTCCCGGCGACCTTTGGCGCTGGATCAGGCCATTTTCACCGCTGGACGCCGAGCTTCAACTCCACATGCCGGACCAGCACAATGTCCGACTGCAGCTATTGAAGCCGCAGGAGCTGCGTTTCGCCATCAATTCCACGCCCGCTGCGTCGCAGGCGCTGCCCATTCATTTCGTTTTCTTGCGCGAAAAATTGGAGGACTCGCTTGCGGAGGAGATGGACGACACCAAATGGATCGCCCGCCAGCTCGGGATCGATCCCCTACTATTGCCGAATCTCTTCGAGTGGATCCAGCATTCCGGATCGGGTTGGGTGAAAACTCTGGACTTGCGCGACCGCCCAAAAGACGAGGAAGAGGAAAATCCCCCGAACGAAAAATGGCTCTACGCCGACCTGAAAGGTGGTGGCGAAGCATATCCGTATCGCGATCTCTCAGGAGCCGAACAGACGATTGTTCTCCTCGAACTGGCCATTGCGCTGGCCCAAAGCAGGGCGCGCTATGTGCCGACCATGCTCATTCTCGATAGCGGGATGTGGCGCTTCGATCGGGATAATTTTCAGCGCGTCGCGGACCGTCTCTGTTCGAGCGATCTTCTCTTTCAATCGCTCATTGTCATTCCGCCCCGCCCGAAGGAATTACTCGAACCGAAGTGGGCCGGCTGGGTCATCGCGCGAATGAAATCGAGCCCCGACGGCACGATCATTGATCAACACTCGTTCACACCCGAGGAATCTTCGCCACCGTGTTTCTGTGGTCCGGTTTCCTGCTAGAGCGACAGGAGGGGACTCAGGTCGGGGGCTCAGGCCAAGTGCGAGGCGATGTTATCCGCGCGACAGAAGGTCCTACCGTCACAGGATAAAGCCTAACCTTGGGTTCAGGCAATTCACCACAACCGTCGTTAGGTCTGAGCTTCCGGTCGAGACTCTGGCAGGCGCGGGTGCAACAACGCCCCGGTCAAAACCACGACCAGCGAGGCGAGAAAACGTGATGCTTGGTCACCCGACTTGATCCTCATGAAACCATCCAAGCGAAAGGCGGACCCCGGACGGCTGGTGCACTACAAACGTCCCGACCTGACTCCCTACTTGATTCATCTGACCAGAATACGAGCCGCACGTATCGACTCTCGGCGTATGAGAACATCGTCACCATCCTTGAGACCGGAAAAATCTGGGGCAGAGAATGCAGTCTTGGCATCCCTGACGAACCGAGGATAACTAGAGATTATCCATGGAACTGAGGGCCATCGAGCGCACGGACCGCGGGAAAAACCGGCTTAACGCTGCGCTGGATATCTATCGACGGACCATTCTGCCCGAGGCCCAGAATCCAGAATCCCAGATTCTCTACTGGATCGATCACAGCAACGAGGCCTTGGCAGACGAGTTTCGATGTTTCGCCCTGCAGCGCGGGAACGACGTCTCGGGTTATCTCCAATACAGCTATTTTCGGGAGGAGCACATCTTCTTCTTCGAATACCTATGCATCCAGGATCCGAAACGCACCGGCTTGGTGCCCAGCGATGCACTCGACGACATCGAAGACTACCTCGCGCAGAATTATCGACCGGGTTTCACGATCGCTTTCGAGGTAGCGCAAAAAAAGTTCCACGATGACGAATGGAAGTCGGACAAAAAGCTGATCAAGTATTTCACGCGGCTTGGATTCCGAACCGTTGAATTCAAGTATCGCTATCCTATCCTGCAATCATACGACGGCGCGACGAGTTACCCGGCGGATTTGATGGTAATGCTCCCGGCGCAACGGACGACCGTGACGGCCTCAGAAATGCGAACGATCCTGCGATGCATCTACTTCAAACACTACCTGCGATGGGACCGTCCCTTTCTGGTACCCGATGCGTTTGCGTTACGCGAACGATTGATCAACGACCTTTACTCGGAGCAGGTCGCCACGATTCGCGACGACGATACGTTTGGCACCTTCGGCGATGACCGGCGCGCGAGTCGCCCACGCTTCCTCAATCAGTTGCCGACCGTCCGCGAGATCGTCGACCGCTTTTTCTCGCCCAAAATGCCGCGCCTCGTCGTCGTGATAGCCGTCCTCTTGGCACTGACTTGGGGTCTGAAAAGAATCGACAGCCTTTGGATGTTCACGCCCTTGATCCTGGCTGCGTCATTGCTCTATTGCCTCGCTGAGAATACGAAGGAGACGAGGAAGCTGTTCGTGATAATTCTGGCCCGGCTTCGGAGCGGGAGGCAACGATCGTGATGATATCGGCCCATGCCGTGGGAAATGGCATCCAATCCAATCGACGCTGCCAGCGGACCGCGGTGCCGGACGTGGCACCTATTTTTCGACTCAGTGCCGACCAGGTATGCGTTCCTAGGATACGGACGATTTCAAAGCCAGCCGCAGCCAGAAGAGATCGGACGTAGTTGCCGTCATAGACCCAGATTCGCTCGGGAGATCCGTTGTAGATATCGGTCGTCAGATCTGCCGCCCGGCGGTGCGTCGGTGTAAGCCAGTGACGGATGCTTCGACTGTTTCCAAAATCACAGACCAAGACTCCGCGAGGTTCGATGACGCGACCGAATTCGGCAATTGCGCGCCCGGGATCGCAGTAGCCCAGCACTTCACCCACGCAGACCACGGCGCCGAATTGATTGGGCGGAAAAGGCAAGTCCTCGATGCTCGCACAAACGGTGCGACGGTGCGCGCGCATCGGCGTCACAAACAGGTCGACGGCCACCTCTTCCCAGGGTGGGACACCGATTTGATGAACGCCTGCCCCGGCGTTCAAAAGTAACCGTGACTTCGCTTTCGATATGGCAAGGTGCTCATTTACGATCGTGGCCGTCCGTCGCCCGGAATAGGAATGCCAATCGTCCTCGCTGATGGCCTCCACGTCATAGCGAGCCTTCAATTCGTCGGGTTTGAAACCGGGCCGGACTTCCATGGATAATCTCTAGTTATCCTTTATCCCATCGGGGGAGTGGTGTTAACCTGCGGCTAACATCGACGCCATGCCAAGCGGTCGCTCGGATGGCAGGATGGACCCATTCGAACAAGCAACTCACGACTTCCTTCAACATTGCGCCGAGGAACGCAAATACAGCTGGCACACCGTCAAGGCCTACCGCCTGGACTTGAGCGGCTTTGGCGCGTTCTTGAAGCAAACGTGTCCCGCGCCGGCACCGCATGAACTGACATGTGACCGGCTGCGCGATTACGCGCGTTCACGCGTTCATGCGAAACCCCGGACGATCCGGCGTAACGTCGCCTGCGTGAAATCCTTTCTGCGGTTTCTCCACGCTGAGGGCCGGATTGGTAACGATCTCGCTGTCGAATGGCGCAGTGGCGTGAAGTTGGGCCGGCCGCTTCCGCGGACGATATCTCACTCTGCGGTCCAAAGCATGTTCGTTACGGTTTACCGTGCGCCCGTATCTCGAAAACGCCGAGAATTAATCCGACTGGCCCGGGATCGTGCATTGATCGAAATTCTGTTTTGCGGCGGACTGCGGGTATCGGAGGTTTCAGACCTGCTGCTCACCTCTGTGGACCTCGGGGACGATGTGATCCGGGTCAACGGTAAGGGCAGCCGGGAACGGATCGTGCCGATCGTGAGCACGCAGTTGCGGCAGGCCCTTCGGCGCTGGATCGAGATCAGGCAGAAACATCACCCAGAGCTCCCGCTGCTCTTCAACAATCGAACCGGGCGGCGCCTAAGCGATCAGTCAATTCGAACTATCATTAAGCAAACGGCGCTAACGAGCGGCGCGGGTAAGGTTACACCACACATGTTCCGGCATACGCTCGCGACTCAGCTCCTCGAACAGGGAGTGGACCTTCGTCACATCCAACGGTTGCTCGGACACAGCTCAATCACGACCACGACGATCTACGCGCAGGTTAGCGACCGGTCGCAGCGCGAGAGCCTCTTATCACGTCATCCGCGGCGGCTTATCACGGCGGCTGCCCGCGCCGGTTAAAGGATAACTCAATATTATCCATGGAACTGAAGGCGATTGATCGCACGGACCGAAGCAAAAGCCGGCTAAAGGCGGCATTGGGTATTTACCGTAAGACCATCCTAGCCGAGGCTCAGAACCCCGAGTCCCAAATCCTCTGCTGGATCGATCACAGCAACGAGTCGTTGGCGGATGAATTTCGCTGCTTCGCCCTCCAACGGGAGGGCGAGGTTTCGGGCTATCTCCAATTCAGCTACTTTCGCGAAGAGCATGTTTTCTTTTTCGAATACCTATGCATCCAAAACCCGATTTTCCGGCACCAAATCTCGGTTGTCGGGGAGATTGCTGAGTTTTATCCGCGAGTGTCCAGCGATGGCAGGGCCTTGAGCTTGGCGCGCAAATCGTCCCAGCAACTCCGGCGAAACCGGTCGCATTCGAGCACTTCGCGTAAAGGAACCGTCACGAAGGCGCGCTCGAACAGTCGCGGATGTGGCAATTCCAGGAACGGAGTGGAGCGCGTCTCGCCTTCAAATGCCAGCAAGTCGAGATCGAGCGTGCGCGGTCCCCAACGCACTGTGCGGACCCGGCCGAAATGTTGTTCGGTTTCGAGGAGTGATCGCATGAGGGCTTCCGGTTCGAGCGTTGTTTCGATTCCGAACACGAGATTCAGAAAAACGGGTTGGTCCAAATAACCGACCGGATCGGTTTCGAGCACCGATGACTGCTCGACGGCAACGATCGCAGGGTGTGCGCGCAGTCGCTCGATCGCGCCCTGAAGGGTCGCCAGCCGATCGCCGAGATTGGAACCGGCGCCGATGAACGCCTGGCGAACGCGTGCCGCTGCGCTCATAGAGGGTGCGGCGAACGTTCGCGCCGGATGCGGACGGACACGCCGGCGAACTGGAAATCGACCGGCGGGCGCGGCTTGCTGATTTCGACGCACACCGCATCCACGCGCTGGAAGTGGTGCAGGATTTCCGCCGCGACGCGTTCGGCCAGGGTTTCGATTAGATATTTGCGCGAACCTTCGATCACGCCGCGCACGACGGCCTGCACCGCGCGATAGTCCACGGTATCGTCGAGATGGTCGGACTGCCCGGCGGTCGAGAGGGAAAATTCGAGCTCCACCGTGGCCGTGAAATGCTGGCCATTCTGCGCCTCGACGGGCAGGACGCCGTGGTGGCCAAAAAAACCAAGCTCGCGAAGAATGACTCGGTCGGTGTTGCTCACAGGGAAAACTCGGTACCTGCCTTGATGGCGTCGGCGGTGCGAACGAAACGGACGATCTGCGCAACGTCGTGGACGCGAACCATGTGGCAGCCCTGTTGAATTGCCCACACCACCGTGGCCGCAGTGCCTTCAATCCGATCCTCAACGGACGTGCCGAGAATCTTGCCGATCGTCGATTTTCGAGAGGTGCCCACCAGGACCGGATAGCCGAGCGACACGATCCGTTCCAGCCGCTTGAGCACTTCGAGGTTCTGGGCGGCGTCCTTGGCGAAGCCGAATCCGGGATCGAGCCAGATCTGGTGCTTCGCGACGCCGGCACAACGCGCGAGCGTCAGGCTCAGTTCGAGATCGAACAGCACGTCCACCCAGAAGTCGCGATAATCTCGATCGGGTCGGTTGTGCATCAGGATGACGGGACAATTGAGCCGACCGGCCATCTGCGCCATCGGCGGTAATGGCAGCGCCGGGCTGGTTTCGTCCGCGCGCGCGGCATCGCGCCACCGCTCGCGTAATTCGGGAGTGAGCCCAGAGGTAAGTCCCCAGACATCGTTGATGAGATCAGCGCCGCTGCGGATCGCGGCGTCCGCGACACCCGCCTTGTAGGTGTCGATCGAGATGGGCACGGCGGGCCACGCACGGCGCAACGCCGCGAGCGCCGGGAGCACGCGATCCATTTCTTCCGTGGCGGAAACCGGCTGGCCGCCGGGCCGAGTGGATTCGCCGCCCAAGTCGAGCACATCCGCACCGGTGGCTAGCATCTCGCCGGCGCGATCGACGACCGCCTGAATGCTGGAGAGTTGCCCCCCATCAGAGAAGGAATCCGGCGTTACATTCAGCACACCCATGATCAGGGTGCGCCGGCTGATCGCGGGCAACCGGCGGCCGTGCGGACTGCGCCAGGATTCCATATCCGAGACTCCAAGCGGTTGTCCGCGCATTTCCATCTCATCGCGTGTCATGTCGGCACAAAAACACGATATGACACTTTGTTCAGCCGAAAACACTTCAATTGTTAACAAGGGTCGGTATTGCTCCCCCATGGTATCGGGACGTCGTGCGGAGTCGCAGTGTCGACCGACAACCCGTGAAGATTGGGAGCACTGGCGACGGCAAGCTTTCACGCGGCTGCCCGCGATGCTGGTGCGTCGCGGCGAAACACTGCCGAAGTCTTGGGAGGGATTCGCCGATTACCCCGTATCGGTGCTGCTGGAAAGCGGTCGGGCCGGTCGTTACACTTACCTCTGCGATCGGCCCGAGCGCGTGGTGCTCGGGCGGGAAGACGGTGCCGAGGTGTGGTCGGGCGACGGAGAGGTCCGGCTCGGCTGGACAGCGGGGAAGCCGTTGGAGGTTCTCGCCTCGCTGCTCAACGAGGCCACCGTGCCGGTGCCGGACGGCTGGCCGGCGATGACCGGCGGGTTCATCGGTGCGTTCGGCTACGATCTCGTGCACGCGTGGGAGCAGTTGCCGCGGCAAGCGAAGCGCGACCTGACGCTCCCGCTGTATGCGATGGTGGAGCCGCGAGAACTCTTCATTTACGACCGCGACGAGCAGACGCTGGGAATTGTTGTCTGGAGAAACGTCGGCGCGGCTGATTCCAACGATTTGACCGGGCATTTTGATGCCGCACATGCCATGGCGCTCGACGCCTATGCACGATGGAAAGCCGGCGGGGGACGAGCACCGATCCCGGAATGGCGGCCTCTCCATCACACCGAGATTCCATCGGATTCTTTCAACGCGGAGGGTTTTCAGGAGGCCGTGCGAAGGGTTCAGGACTACATCACGGCGGGCCACACGTATCAGACCAACCTTTCCCTGCGGACCAGCCGGCCGGCACCGGCCGCGGCGGAAGTGATTTACGAGTCGGTGCGCCGGGTGAATCCCTCTCCCTACATGGGACTACTGCGACTGCCCGATTTTGCACTCGTGTGCGGGTCGCCCGAGTTGCTCGTGCGGATGGTCGATCGAACGGTGGTGTCACGGCCGATCGCGGGAACGCGTCCGCGCGGCGACCTCCCGGCGCATGACGTGTGTCTGGCCGCTGAGCTGTTGGTGAACGAAAAGGAACGGGCGGAACACTTGATGTTGGTCGATCTCATTCGTAACGACATTGGTCGCGTGGTCGAATGGGGCAGCGTGCGCGTCCGCGAATTCATGACGATCGAGCGCTACTCGCACGTGATGCATCTCGTGTCGGAAGTCGAAGGGCGGCTCGCAGCCGGCAAGTCCTGGGTCGAGTTGCTGCAATCGATGTTCCCGGGTGGCACGATCACTGGCTGCCCGAAGATCCGCACGATGGAAATCATCGAGGAGCTCGAACCGGTGGGCCGCGGATTTTATACCGGCTCGCTCGGCTGGATTAGCTACCACGGCGATCTTGAAATGAACATCATCATCCGCTCGATGTTGGTGCAGGCCGGCGTGGCCCACGTCCAGGCGGGTGCGGGAATTGTGGCGGATTCGCAGCCGGAGCGAGAGTTCGACGAGGCCACGCGGAAGGCGCAGGCCCTCTGGGTCGCACTCGAACTGGCGTCGGTCAGACAATATGGCTGACGAAAACAAAGACCGCCTCGTTTGGTTGAACGGACGAATGCTTCCGAGCAGCGCGGCGCGGCTTCCCGCTGACGATCATGGTGTCCTCTATGGTCTCGGCTTTTTCGAGACCTTTCGGACAAGCGGAGGGTATCCACACCATTGTGACAGAAACTGTCGGCGCTTGTTGGGGGCTTGCGGCACTGCGCACATCAAGGTGCCGGCTTCGTTTCTCGTTTGCGACGAAACGAGACTGCGGCATGCGATCCATCTCCTCTTGCGAGAAAACAGGATGAGCGAGGGCGTGTTTCGCTACACCATCACCGCCGGACCACCCTCGGAGACAACGGACATGCTGGGATACGATCAGCCGAGCGAACTGCTCACCGTGCGGCCGTTACCGCCGCCGGCCGCACCCGAGGGCGTGAGTTTGCGGCTGCTGAATATCCCCCGTGACAGCGGGGAATGGCTGCCTCGGCCAAAGAGTCTCAATTATGCCAATGCCCTCATGGGCGGGCATGAACTGCGGCGGCGCGGTGTCGGAGCCGACGACGAAGGGCTGTTCTTAACCCGAGAGGGAAAGTATGTCGTGGAGGCGGTGCGGCACAACGTGGCGTGGATCTTGGACGGACGTTTCTGCTTTCCGGATCCAACGTTGGGTGCGGTGGCGGGAACCTGCCTCCAGTGGGTGCTCGATATGGAATTGGAGGCCGAGCCGTGCCGGGCGTCCTTGGACGAGTTTGTGCAGGCGGACGCCGTTGTGTTGCTCAACGCGGTGCGCGGGGTCACGCCGGTCAGCGCACTGTGGGATGCAGATGATCGATCCGTGCTTCGCGCGTGGAAATCATACGAACATCCTTTGGTTGCAGCGTTGCGCCGCGGCTGGAGTGAGGCCCTGGCCAAGACCGCGGGATTGCACATCAAATGACCGGCTGCCTGGCGATTCCCGACTATGCGGCCGCCCGTGATTATTTGATCGGACTCAAAACGCGCGGTGTGACGCTTGGCCTCGACCGTATGCGCCGGTTCGTGGACGCGCTGGGAAATCCCGAGCGGGCCGTGCCGTGCGTGCACGTGGCTGGCACCAATGGCAAAGGCTCGGTCGCTGCCATGCTCGAGTCGATTCTGCGTGGCACCGGCCGGCGCACCGGCCTCTACACCTCGCCCCACCTCGTGCGATTGGGTGAACGCGTTCAAGTGGATCGGCAACCGTTGACCGAGGACGAAATAACCGGCTACGTGCGCGAATTGCAGCCGGTTGCCGCTCGCATCGGAGCCACGGCTGCCGATCGTCCGAGCTATTTTTAATTCATGACTGCGGTGGCGTTGGTCCATTTCGCGCGCGCACGCTGCGACGTGGCCGTGGTGGAAGTCGGGCTCGGGGGACGGCTCGATGCCACGAATATCGTCGAGCCG
>JAUSID010000239.1 GCA_030648295.1 Opitutaceae bacterium
TCCGCGGTGATCAATTCACGGATCCGCGACTTCGCCTCGGCGAGCGGCACCTCGGCTTTGTCGATCTTTGCCAGCAGCGCTTTCTGGGCGAGATAGTCTTTGCTTACGATCCCGGCCTTGCTTTGCAGCATGCGCCACGCCTTCCGCCGCTCGACGGCGAAGAGCACCATCTGGCGCGACACGGCATAAGACCTGATCTTTCCGCCCTGCTCGGCTTTGATCGTGCAGCCGAAATTCGGCACGAAGCTGCGGTGGCGCGGATCGAACACGCGGCGGTGAATCACGTCGTCCTGCGTGATCAAATGCAGCATGTCGTCGAGCGGCGTCAGTTTCGCGGCGTCCTCGTCCTTGATTGCCTTCACATGCTTCCGGAACCGGCCCTCGGTCAGCGCCCAGTGCGCCACGGTGAAGTTATACTCCTCGCCCGTGCTCGCGAATTTCGTCCGCCACCAGTCGCGTTCGGGGGTTGGATTGCCCTTGAGATCGAAAGCCTCCGCCGATGTCTCGCCCCGGCGCGGATTATAGACGAACTCCGGCATGCCGCGCGCGTCGCGAACCATCTTCGCCTGATCCGCGCTCATGTTGTCCGCGACCGCGTGCTCCGGCTGGCAGGTCGTGTAGCACTGGAAAAACGCCGTGCCGCGATATTCCAGCCCATCGAGCATCGTTTTGTACAACTTTGCCGCGTTCGCCATCGAGACCTGGGCCACGAACGGCGACCCGTGACCGCTGGTGAACGCCTCGGCCACGTTCTTCTTTTCGATCAGCTTGCCCTGCGACGCCACGCCGAACTGGTTCATGTCATAGCCGCCGAGCATCGTCGACGAGTCGGAGTTCTGGCCGCCGGTGTTCGAGTACACCTGCGTGTCGAGCATCAGCATCTTCACGTTCGGCCGGTTCTGCAGGACAACTTTCGAGACATTCTGGAATCCGATGTCGCCGAGCGCGCCGTCGCCGCCGATGACCCAGATCTTCGGCAGTTCGCGGATTTCCTGCTCGGTCATCAACGCATCGTCGAGGTGCGTCAGGGTGAAGTAATCCGCCTCGCTCGCCACCTGTTCCACGCGTTCCAGCAGCGCGTCCGCCAGGCGTTCGGGCACGACGGAACGCCGCGCATGCGTGATGATCGCCGACTCCGCCATCAGCCACGAGATCGTCGCGCCGTCCTGGAAAAGTGAATTCATCCACGGATACGGGTGCGGGTTCGAGGGTGGGGTGGAGCCGTAGACCGTGTTACAGCCTGTGCTCGCCCCCATCATCATCACGGACATGCCGTTCGCGCGCCGGCCATCCACCGCCTGGAGTTCCTTGTGATTGAACGCGTCCTGCCGCAGGACCGTGACCAGCCCGCTGACGATCTGTTCGTCGGTGATGGCGCCGTGCTTCGCCTCATACGCGGCGATTCGCTTCGCGGTGTCCTCGTCGTTCTCTCCGCCGAGCCCCGCGACGACATGCGCAAACGTCTTCCGGAACAGTTCATATTCCCCGGCGCTGCGAGCCTTCACGGCCTCGAGCCGAACCACGCCTTCCTTTTCCAGCCGGTCCGCCTTCGCGCGGATCCGGTCCGCCTTCTGGTGATACAGCGGCCGCATGTATGCCTCGGTCACGCTCGCGGCCGCGCGCAGGATGCTCTTTTCCCCGCAGCCGGCGCACGCGCCGTCGCCCGAGACGAGGGCCTCGTAATTCCGGCGAACCATCAGGTGATTGCGTAGCGCGGCCTCGCGGGAGGCCGCCGCGTCGTTGTCGTTGTAGAGCCCGAGGAATTTTTGCGGCGTGTCCGGCAGCAGCCGGGAGAACACCTGCGCGGTCGTGAGCTCGGCGTTGAGCTCCTCGGTCTCGCGCGTCATCCGCAGCGCATCGTGGTCGCCGCAGACCTGCACGCACTCGCCGCAGCCCTTGCAGAGATCGGAAACGAAAATCGAGAAGAGCCCGCCGCCCCCCGGCTGCTTGGCCTCGAGCGAGCGGAAGATGGCGGGTACATTATTGTACGCGAGCGGCAGCTTGGCGATGATGCCGACAAACTCCGCCTTGCCCTGATCGGAAACGCCCGCCAGCGCCGTCACTTCCTCGCGGATGATGTCCTTGAACGGCAGTTTCGCTTTCGTCTTCACCGCTTCGTTCATCCGGGTGCGGGCGCGCTGCTCGAGCGCGGTGAGCTCTGCCCCAAACGCGCGCCGATCCGCGACGTTGGTGACGTAATTGTTGATCGCCGTCTTCAACACCGTCGTGACCTCCTGCGCCATGTTCGGCAGCGCGGTGTCGGGGCAGGCGGTGATGCACTCCATGCACTGGGTGCAGTTTTCGGCGATGTAGACCGGCGTCTCGCGGCGGGCGACATACTTCGATTGCGTCGCGCCGGTGCCCGCGCCCATGACGCCGACGGACGCGAGCGCGCCGGCCGGTTGGTGATAGCCGTGCCCGCTGCGGTATTCAGAATCAAACTTCGCCAGCGTCTGGAACGGCGCGCGTCCACCCTGGGCCGCAGGCATGGGGATGCTGCTGCAGCCGGAGGCCGCGCAGCCGGCGGTCGGAATAATCGCGTGTTCGCCGATCGGCTTCAGCAGCGGATTCCGCATCGATGAGCGATCCGGATCGTCCTGCCGCCCGTACCTGATCTCCACGACGCGCGAGAATCCTTCCGTCATCACCGTCATGTTCGAGGTGACGACGGCGTCGCCGAACCGGCCGAACTTCTTCACGTACTGCTTGTGGACGACCTTATGGAACTGCTCCTCGGAAATCCCGAAGCTTGTAAGGAACGGCGACACGCGGAAGAACGCGCCGAGAAACGAATTCCCCTGCATGCGCAGCTGGAGTTCCGTCTGGGTCGTGGCCTTTCGCGCGATGTCGAAGCCCGGCAGGATGAAGATCCGAATATTATTCTCCTGAATCCACTGGCGGTATTTCGCCGGCACGCGCTCCCACGCCGCCTCGGGCGACTCGCTCGATTCCCACACCAGTGAACCGCCCTTCTTCAGGCCCTCGAGCGGGTTCGTGTGGGTGAACGCCTTCGGATCGCAGCAGAGCACCACGTCGACGTGGTTCAGCTCGCAGTTCACCTTGATGGTCGAGGGCGCGACGGTGAGGTAGTAGTTGGTCGGCGCACCTTTTTTCTCCGAGCCGTATTTCGGATTCGCCATCACGAACAGCTTCTCGATCAAGAACCCGTCCGCGTCGTACGCGGGATTCCGCTCGGAAATGAAGCTGCCGAAGTCGCCGATGATTGAGCCAAGGTTTTTTCCCGTCGTGATCATGCCCCAGCCGCCGATCGAGTGAAACCGTACCGCGATCGCCCCTTCCGGCAGCAGCGATGGCGTGTCCTTGCTGATGACCGCATACGGGTGATCGACGCCGAGCACGAAGTAGGTTTCTCCGTCACCCGCAGTCGCGCCATTCTTGCGTGCCGTGTGGCCCACGACGAATTCGTACGCGCCCAGCGTGTGCTCCGGCCGGAAATCGCGTGAGCCGATGCCATAGGCACCGCGGAAGAGCCGCGGGGTTTCCTCGGGCGTGAGCGCGGGGATCGAACCGTTCGGCGACGCGACGCCCAAGCCGTTCCCGTTGCCATTGTTCGCGCCCAGGTGGTTTTTCCCGGCGAGGAATTTCGCCACCTCGTTCGCCTTGCCGAGCGCCACGCGGATGTCGCGCGCGAGCGGATTGTCGCCAGCCATGCCTTCGTCCGTGCGCTCGAGCACGATGATGTGCTTCTTTCCCCGCAGCGCGTTGATGACGGCCGCCTCCGGAAACGGCCGGATGACATTGATGTGGATCGAGCCGACCTTCGCCGCGCGCTGATCGCGCAGGTAATCGCATGCGGCCTCGATGTTGTCCGCCGCGCAGCCGAGCGACACGAACACCGTGTCGGCATCCGCCGTCCGGTATTCGTGAATGAGCCCGTAACGGCGGCCGGTGAGCCGGCCAAACTCGGCATACGCCTTCTCCAGCATCGGCAGGATGTGCTCGTTGAAATTATTCCGGCGTGCGACCACGCCGTTCATATGGTGCTCCTGGTTTTGCACCGGACCGAGCAGGACCGGGTTTCGCAGATCCATCATCTGCGGAACCCGCCGCCGCGTTGGGCCGAACAACTCGTGTTGCGCCGGGGTGGGGCACTCGATGATGTCGTCGGCCGCGCCGAGGAATTCGCGGAGGAACTCGGCCTCCGGCGCGAGATACATTCGCTCGCTGTGCGTCGTGAGCATCCCGTCCTGGATGTTCATCCCGGGATTCAGCGACTGCTCGTTGACCTTGCGCAGGATGATTCCCTGATCGGCCGCCTGCTGGGCGTCCTTCGCGATCAGCATCGTCCACCCGGTGTCGAGCGCGGCGTAGAAATCGTCGTGGCCGCAGTGCACGTTGAGCGCATGTTTGGTCAGCGCGCGCGCCCCGACCTCGAGCACCATGGTCGAGAGTTTTCCGGGTGCGTGATAGTACTGCTCCATCGCGTACACGATCCCCTGGCCGGAGGTGAAATTCACCGTGCGACGTCCGCACACCGCGTAAGCCGTCGCGCCCCCCTGCGCCGCGTGCTCGCCCTCCGTTTCAATCGCCACCTTCTGCTGGCCCCAGACGTTAAGCTCACCCTGGGCATACGAGCCCTGGTAAATCTCGCCGCCCTCGGTCGATGGCGTGATCGGGTAGAACACGCCGCCCTCGGTCACGCGCGTCTCCACGTACTGCGTCACCAACTGGTTGCCGTTGCAGGTCACGCGGATGCCCGGGTACTTTGGCTTCGCACGCTGTCCCGGCTCAACCGGCGCAATGGTTCTCGGGGCGGCGATTTTCGACGCGGGATTCATCTCACCAGCAGCGGAGGTGCTCATAGGGGAACAGCGGTGCGCGTGGGTAAACGCAGGAAAAATTTGTGGGTGCTTCGGTTGGGGGACCGAAAACTGAAAAGCGCAGGAAGTGATGGGCGGTTTCCGGCGCGGATTCAAAGGAAAAGAACGCCGTATGTCAGGGATCGCCTACACCGAACCCGAGGCGGGCCGTGGGTCAAATGACGTCCGCGGTTGGCAGCTGAAGTCGCGCGTCATGGCCGGCTTCGGTGCCGGCGGATAAGACTCAGCGTTCGAGCCGGTGCAGCCAATAGCTCGGCGGCTGCTTGAAGTGCATTACCGCAAGCACCCAGACATGGTCAGGCTTCACGACGTAAACGACGGCATACGGGAACGGGCGCCGGAAGTGTCGTCGGGCGTGCGGCGGCCGGTAAACGCGGAAGAGCGTCGGATCTACCTCAATCTCCGCGATGAGTTCCTCGACGTGGCGATAGAAACCCTGCCCGAGTTCCAGCCGGACGGCAGCGTAGCGCGCAGCCGCATTTTTGAAATCGAGACTTGCCTCCGGATGGAAGCGGGCGCGCATCACAAACCGACGATCTTGCGCACCTCGGCCATGACCTGATCGCCTGGAATGCCCTGGACTTTACCGCTCTCGATCTCGGCGAGGCGTCGGTCGATTTCCCGGCCCCACGCCTCCTCGACCGCCGGATCGGGTTGGCTAAACGTATCGATGAGCAGCAGGTCCATCAACTCGGCGGCTTGCTCACGAGGCAGTTGACGTGTCTCGGCGTAGAGTTCCTTGAGGGTCATCGGCATGACGCGGACCATAGCCGCGCCGCAGGACAGTTCAACTCTTGGGTTCGCGCGGGTGGCAGCGAGCGTGCGTCTTTTTCAAGTCGTCAATCGTCAACTTCGTGTAGTGGTGGGGCGTGTCGAAGTCCTGCTCTACCCAATGACGCGCGTACAGGTCGTCGCCGCCCCAAGGTCCCGCCGCAAGGCTGGCGGTTTGCTACCGCACTTCCCGCAGACTCTGCGCCAGCGCCCGGGCGAGCTCCTCGCGGCCCACCGGTTTGCGCAAAATCGCACGCGCGGGCGATTTCTCCAGCAGCCGTTGCCGCGCCGTTTCGAGATATCCGCTGACAATGAGCACCGGTAGTTCGGGACGGATCTGGATCAAATGACGGATCAGCTCGGCGCCATCCATGCCTGGCATCGCGAGATCCGACACGATCAGGTCGAAGCTGAGCGGGGCCGCGGCAAATCTCGCCAGCGCCTCCTCCGGTCGCGTGCAGCGGCTGACATTGTAGCCCAGGCTTTCGATCAATTTCTCGACCGCGAATCCGCTCACGGCGTCATCGTCCACGACGAGGATTCTTTCCCCGTTGCCGCGAGGCATCGGTGTCGGTGGCACGGCGGGACGCTCGACTTCGGCCACCGCGACCGGGAAATACAGCTCGAAGGTGGAACCGGCTCCGACCGCACTCCGCACGACGATGGTGCCGTCGTACGATTTCACGATCCCGTGCACGACGGCGAGTCCGAGCCCGGTGCCGGCGCCCATCTCCTTGGTGGTGAAAAACGGCTCGAAGATTTGCTCCAGCGTCTCGGGATCCATCCCGCTGCCGTTGTCCGATACCGTCAGACGCGTCCAGAGGCGCGGCCGCAGCTCGGGGTGCGCGGCGGAGTCGGCGGCGGTCACGACGTATCCCTCGAGGCAAACGACGATCTTTCCATCCTTCGCTCCCATGGCGTGCCACGCGTTGGTACAAAGATTGAGCACGACTTGGTGAACCTGCGTCGCGTCGGCCAGCACGGGCGGCGCATCCGGGGCGATGTGGGTCTCGAGTTCGACCATGGGCGGCAGCGTCGAGCGCAACAGCCGCAACGCCTCGCCAATCACCACGTGCAGCCGCTGCGGCACGCGTTCGCCCTCGTTCTTCCGGCTGAAGGTCAGGATTTGCCGGACGAGTTCCCGCGCGCGCTGCGACGATGCGGCGATGCGGTCGAGCCACGTGTGCGCCGAGTGCTCGGCCGGCAGCTCGAGGCGCGCGAGATCGAGGAACCCAAACGTGCCCGTGAGGATATTGTTGAAATCGTGCGCGATGCCGCCGGCGAGCGTGCCGAGCGCCTCCATCTTCCGGCTTTGCCGTGACTGCGCCTCGTTTTTTTTCCGTTCCTCCTCCGCGCGCTTCAGGCTCGTGACATCCGTAATCGTGCCGACGTAACCGGCCAGCGCACCGTCGGCCGTGTGATGCGCCCGCGACTGGCCGACGAGCCAGCTCACACCGCCATCGGGCCGCCGGAAACGAAATTCCGCGGTCGAGGATTCGTGCGTGCGCACCGCCTCGGCCCAGCCCGCGGCGACGGCCGCGCGATCGTCGGGATGAACCGCCGCCTTCCAGCCTTCACCCATCGCCTGGCCCGGCGTCATGCCCGCCAGCTCACACCAGCGGTTGTTGACGAACATGCAGCGGCCCGTCGGGTCGGAACTGAAAATGCCCACCGGCGCGACCTTGGCGAGGACGCGGAACCGTTCCTCGCTTTCGCGCAAGGCGGCCTCCGCCAGCCGCTGATCGGTGATGTCGCGAAAACTCCAGACCCGACCGACGATCTGGCTGCCGACAAGCTGCGGGCGGGAGTTGCGCTCGAGGATTCGGCCATCCTTGCACTCGAGGAAGTCGAACACTTCGTCGTCCGAGCCGGAGTAGACATCGCGCACGCTGGCGAGAAAAAGTTCCGGCGCGACCAGCTGGTCGAGAATCTGCCGGATGACCCGTTCTTCCGCTTCCCGGTTGGTTTTGCCGGCGTCCGGCAGCGCCCACATCGCGGCGAAATTCTGGTTGTAGGTTTCGATGCCGCCGGCCGCATTCACCACGAGGATACCGTCGGCGGTGGAATCGAGCGTCGCCCGCATCAACGACAGCGACCGGTCGCGGGCCGCCTCGGATTGCTTTCGCTCCGTGATGTCCTGGATCGAATTGAGGCTGTAGAGGTGGCCGGCGATGGTCACCAGCGAGCCGCTGTACAACACCGTGAACGTCTGGCCGTTCTTCCGCCGCATCTCGGCTTCGTAGTTGTGCACCGAGCCTTTCTCGCGGAGCTCCGCCAGGTAACGATTCCGGGTTTCGGGATCCGCCCACAATCCGAGCTCGACCGACGTTTTTCCGAGTGCCTCCTCGCGGGCGTAGCCGAAGGCCTCGCACGCGGCGGCATTCAATTCGACGATCCGGCCCTCTGGCACGGAGAGCAGCCCGATGACGATCGGGCTCTGGTCGAATACGCCGCGATACTTTTCCTCGCTCTCCCGCAGCGCGATCGTGCGCGTCTCGGCCGCGTGAACCGCCTCCTCGTGGATCGCGGCGTTATGCAATACGAGCGCGGCCATCCGCGCGAGCAAAGTGGCTTCGCGAACATCCTCCGCCGTGAAGGGGATATCCGGTTGTTCGCGCGCCAGGCCAAGCACGCCCATGCACTCCGTGCCTCGAAGGATCGGAAACACCGCGGCACTGCGAATACCCCGCTCGCGATAAATGAGCCGGCTCTCCGCCTCGCTGGCGTAGTCGTCGGTCACGACCGGCGTCTTCGTGTCGATCGCGCGCCAGGACAACACGCGTTCACTGCGACGGGCACGGTCGCCCGCCAGATACGAGTGGCCCGCCGAAAAGGCGTGAACGACCAGCTCGTCGCCCTCGAGCAGCGAGATTTCGGCGTGCGGAGATCGCAACAGCGTCGCGGCGCGCTCAACGAGTGCATGCAAAAGCTCGGCGACCTTCCGGCGGCCCAGGAGATCCAGCGTCGTCTGGTTGAGCGCGGCAAGGAAGTCGGCCTGCCGGCGCACGGCTTCCTCGGCCTGGCGGCGCTCCGTCACATCGATGACCGCGCCGTCCCACACCACGCTGCCGTCCGCCGTCGCGCGGGGGCTGGAGCGGAAACTCACCCAGCGTTCAGTTCCATCGGCCGCGCGAATCCGAACCTCGCACTGAAACCGTGTCATCTCGCGATGCGATGCTTCGCCGGCTGCCGCCATGCCTGGCTCGTCATCGGGATGGATTCGAACCGTGAGCCAGCTGACGTCCGCCGGCATTTCCGCGGGCCGTTCGCCGAAAATCCTTTCGAATCCGCGGCCCAGATACGTCAACAGCTGCCGGCCATCCGCCTTCTGGGTGTATTGGTACAGTGCGCCTTCGGGAAAATTCTCGCTAATCAGCTCGAGCTCGCGGTTGCCCGCGGGCGAAACCGCATCCGCGTCGGCGGCAGTCCGTCTGGGATGCGATGGTGGCTCGGTGGAATTCATCGCGAAGGCGCGGCCATCAAGGCACGGGCATGTGGCGCTGGACCGCGGAACTTAACATCTGCCTCGCGGCTGGAAAGTCAGAACCACGCCCGCACCGGGCGGACATTGCTGACGCAAACGGGCTTGCCATGGCCCCGGCTGGTTCCCCGCGCCGGGCGTACAGCCCGACACTTCTGTCGTAACGAAATCCGGCGGTAGGTTGCGACCTCGTGGCGCAACGACCTCGGCATCCTGAATGTCGTCGCGCGGCCCCTCGACTCGCGCTCGGGGCCCTGAGCCCGTCGAACGGACGAGCGCGCACCCTGCCCGGCGGCGAGCTACGATCGTTTGCCCGCCAGGAGTTCGCTCACCAGCGGTTCGACGCCGTAAACCTTGCGCATCGCCTCGATCATGGCGCGGCAATCCACGCTGATCGCCCGTGCCACCCTGTCTTCATAGGCGAAATCCAGCACGAGGCTCTGGAGATTGCCGTCGAAGATGATGCCGACGAATTCGCCCGCGGTGTTCACGACCGGGCTGCCGCTGTTGCCGCCGATGATGTCCGGCGTGTGCACGAAATTGAACGCCGTCCTGAGGTTGAGCGCGGACTTTTTCTCGAACCATCGTTTCGGCAGATTGAATGGCTCCCGGTTGTTGTGTTCCGCGTTGCGGGCGTAAAGCCCGGCAAAGTTGGTGTAGGCGGGAACCGGCTTTCCCTCCTCGATGTAACCTTTCACCGGCCCGTAGCTGAGCCGGAGCGTGAAGGTCGCATCGGGCGCGCGGGTCGGCCCCTCCAGGGCGAAGCGCGCTTTCTCGATCACGCTGTGCGCCTGCTGGAGCGTCTCATCGTTTGCCTCCCATTGCTTGCGCAACGCGCGCGCGGGACTGTCGACCAGCCGCGCCAGTTCAATCATCGGATCCTTCGCCGCGTTCACCGCCGCGGTTCCGCCTTCGTAGAGTTTTTTCCGGAACGCGACTTCGCGCACCTTCGTGCCATGAATGAGTTCGGCGGCGCGCTCCCGCGGCGATTTGCCCGCGAGGACGTTCTGAACCAGCGCATTTTGGTAGCCGGCGTTTTCCGCGAACAGCGTGAGTGCGTCCGACATCTTCAGGATCTCGAGATCCGGATAAATCGGCTTGTCGGAAAACAGATCGAGCTCGAGCGACTCGCGGCGCGCGTCGCCGAATTCCTTCAGCCGTTCGCCGTTTGGCTTCGGGCGTTCCTCCGCCGCCCGCAGCAGTCTCCGCGCGAGGTGGAACGAATCGCCCAGGAACGCGTCGCCGGTTTCGAGCAGCCGGTAGTCCTTGAAGATCCTCGCCTGATCGCGCACCGCCTCGGCGATCCGGTCGTAGGCGCGGCGCACCTCGGCCGCGTCCGGCCGGTCCGTCATCTGCTGCCGGAACGCTTTCTCCCCGGTCAGCTTCGGTCCCATGATTGAAACCGAGTACAACCCGTTCTGCCGGCCGTCATAGACCTTGCGCGAGTTCTGGTACCCGAACAGGTCGTCCTTGGCGCGTCGCGCGTTTTCCTCGCTGCGATCGCTCCAGTTCTGCAACGCCACTTCGAGCCGCTTGAGCCGTGGCACGAGATACGGATATTGCACGTCCCGCAGGAACTCGAGCTCGGCCATCGTATACTGCCGGTTGGTGCGACCGGGATGGCCCGAGACAAACGTCAGTTCGCCTTCCTTCGTCCCCGCCTCCGACCACTTGAGGTAGTGCTGAAGCTTGGCCGGCCGGCCGTTTTCGTACACGCGGAAAAGACAGATATCGAGGTCGTAGCGCGGAAACTCGAAGTTGTCCGGGTCGCCGCCGAAAAACGCGATTTGTTGCTCCGGTGCGAACACCAGCCGGATGTCCGTGTATTTCTTATATCGGTACAAATGGTACGCCCCGCCCTGGTAAAGCGTGACCACGTCGCTGCGCATGCCGGTCTGGTCCAGTGACTCCTTCTCGATCTCCGCCAGGATCTTCCGTCGCGCCAACGCCGCCGTTTCGCCCATGGCGCCGGCGGGAACCCCGGCATTCACGCGCGCGGTGACGTCTTCGATCGATTGCAGGACGTTCAATTCGAGATCGACGCACTTCTTTTCCTCCGCCGGCGTGCGTGCATGAAATCCATCGCGCAGGTAATCGTGCTTCTCGTCGCTCAGTTTCTGGAGGTCGTCCGCGCCCACGTGGTGATTCGTGATCACCAGCCCATCGGCCGAGACGAACGAACCCGAGCCGCCGCTGTTGAAGCGGACCGATGACTTCATCAGGTGCTCCAGCCAGGCGTCGGTGAGGTCGAAATTATACCTGGCCTTGATCGGTTCGCGGGGCGGGGCCGAGTAGAGCCACATGCCTTCGTCCGCGCGCAGCGGCGCAACGGCGAGCAGGCCCATCAGCAGACTTGGCCGCAGGTATGAATGCACGTTCATGGGCAGCCATTAGATGACCAGCCGCCGCGCAAACGCGATTCCGAAGACGCGGCAGGAACACGCGGAAGATGCGGAAGACGCGGAAGACATCGAAGACTCCGATGGGAGCGCGACCGCCCCCGGTCGCTTCAGTATTGCGACGGGGGGGGGTCGCGCTCCCAAGAAAAGTCTCTGGTCTTTGGTCTCTGGTCCTTGGTCTGAGGCGAAGCCTCTCCAGTCCCTTAGTCCTTTAGTCCCTT
>JAUSID010000241.1 GCA_030648295.1 Opitutaceae bacterium
CCTACCGAATCTGCGGCTGCCCCGCGACCGGCTCGGGGCCCTGAGCCGGTGCGACGGGCTCACGGCCAATTACTTCATCGACAGCGAGGCCTCGAGCTTGCCGAGAGGCCTGCCGAATGGGGAAGCCGCAGCCACTCGATCTTTGCGGGCCAGAGGCCCGCGCTCCCAGGAAACCGTTGTTTCTCCCCGTCCGGGGCAAAACGCGTTTTGCGGTGGCCGTGCCGCATCCGCGTAGGATTGCGCCGGTGGCAGCCGCTCCTTGCGGCGATGGCCATTGCGATTGCCGCGAGAGCGGCGGACACCGGACCGCTGGCGGGGACGACGCTGCTCACCGGCGATCAGGATCGATCCGAGGAGATGCGCAGCGGAATCGAGCGTTACCTCGATCGCGAAACCGCCGCGTTCATGGCGGCGCGCGGGGCGAAGTGGCAGCGCGACAACTCGTCCGCGACGGCGTTCGCCGGCTCGGTCGCGCCGAACCGGGGGCGGTTCGCGCGAGCGATCGGCGCGGTGGAACCACGCCAGCCGAATCCAGAACCCCAGTACATCGGCACGACGAGTGTCCCGGCGCGAATCGCCGAGAGCGATCGGTTCACCGCGTATGCCGTCCGCTGGTCCGTCTACGACGATGTCGACGCGGAAGGCATCTGGCTCGAGCCGAAGACGAAACCGGTGGCGCGCGTGGTCGCGTTGCCCGACGCGGACCAGACACCGGAGGAAATCGCCGGAATCGGCGGCGACCTGCCGGCAGCGGCGCAGTTCGCCCGGCGGCTCGCGGAGAACGGATGCCAGGTGTTGATCCCGATGCTGATCAACCGGCGCGCGCAGTTTTCCGGGTCCTCGATGCTGAACCGGTTCACGAACGAGCCGCATCGCGAGTGGATTTACCGGCAGGCGTACACGTTTGGCCGCCACATCATCGGCTACGAGGTTCACAAAGTGCTCGCCGCTGTCGATTGGTTCAGCCGGCAAAACGAGACGGCGCATGTGCCCATCGCGGTCGCAGGCTGGGGCGAGGGTGGTCTGCTCGCGTTTCACAGCGCTGCCATCGATACGCGCATCGACGGCGCGCTGGTCGGCGGGTACTTCGGCTCGAGGGAGCAACTCTGGGACGAACCGATTTATCGCAACGTCTTCGGGCTGCTGCGCGAGTTCGGCGATGCCGAGATTGCCAGCCTGATTTCGCCGCGCTTGCTGATCGTCGATCCGAGCGCCGCGCCCGTCGTATCGGGTCCGCCGGCCGCGGTGGCGGGTCAGCGAGCCTCCGCGGCGGCGGGCCGAATCACGACGCCGGACATCGCCGCCGTGAGGCGCGAATTCGATCGCGCGCGCCAGCTCTGCGGTCCATTCGCGGCGTCGCTGACGATGCGAAAGGCACATGCGAATTCTGCCACCGGCATCGACGAGTCGAGCGTTCTCGAGCTGCTGCAGGCATTGAAACTGCCGCGGCGCACCCTGGCTCCGGCGGCGGAGATGCACGTGGATTCCCGGTGGGCGTTTTCCGCGGACGACCGGCAGCGGCGGCAGGTGGCGCAGTTGGAGGAGCACACGCAGCGGCTGATCGCGGTGTCGCGTGGCGTGCGCGAAGATTTTTTCTGGAAGCCGGCGAAGCTGTCCACGCCCGAGGCGTGGGATCGCGCGATGGCGGCACCGCGCGAAATCCTCTGGCGCGATATCGTCGGACAGCTGCCCCGCCGCGATGCACCGCTCAATGTTCGCACCCGCGTGCTGTACGATCACGCCGAGTCAATCGGATACGAGGTCGTGATGGATGCGTTGCCCGAGGTGACGTTGTGGGGATACCTGCTCCTGCCGAAAGCGCTCGCCGCCGGGGAACGCCGGCCCGTCGTTGTCGCGCAGCATGGACTCAGCGGTTTGCCCGCGGATTTGATCAACGAGGACCCGAAGGCGCGGGCGAACCGGGTCTACAAGGCGTTCGCGACGCAGCTGGTGAATCGCGGGTACGTCGTGTTCGTGCCGCATTTTCCCTGGCGCGCGCAGGAGGATTACAAGCGGCTGCAGCGGAAGGCCAACCCGCTCGGGCTTTCGGTCTTCTCCTTCATCCTTGCGCATCACGGCCGGCTGCTCGACTGGCTCGAGACACAGCCGTTCGTCGATCCCAGGCGAATCGGGCTGTACGGGTTGTCGTGGGGCGGCAAGGTTGCGATTCGCGTGCCGGGGCTGGAGCGCCGTTACGCGCTGTCCATCGCGTCGGGCGATTTCAACGAGTGGATTTGGAAAAACGCGACGATGGCGTGGCCCAGCAGCTACATGTTCGCGCCCGAGCCGGACATGTTCGACTTCAACCTCGGGATGACGTTCGGCCACGCCGAGATGGCGGCGATGATCGCGCCGCGACCGTTCATGGTCGAACGCGGACACGATGACGGGGTGGGGACGGACGAGATGGTCTCGTTCGAATACGCGAAGGTGCGGCGGCTCTACGACAAGCTCGGGATTCCGGGCCAGACCGAGATCACGTACTTCAACTCCGGCCATGAGATTCGCGGCGTCGAGACCTTTAATTTCATCGACCGCCACTTCAATTGGCGCCCAACCGCGAAGCCCTGAACTCTGATTTCAACCGCGAATGGACGCGAATGGACGCGAATCGAGGCATGCACTCGGAGGAACTGACGTGAGAACCGCGAATGGACGCGAATGAAGATGGATCTATGCAATCGAGCACGATCGGACTTCGTAGCAGCCGAGGTGACGAGGCTGGATCGCTCGGTTCACCCACCGGTAGAGCCGCGGCGCCCCCGTCCCTCGACAGGCTCGGGACCCTGAGCTTGTCGAATGGGCCGCGGATTTCAGCACAACATTCTGCCTTCGGACGCGGCGAGGGCGCCGCGTCTCCAGTGAACGAGTTTGGTCCTGCTCCCTTCTCCGCGGCGCGGCAGACGACAACACGTATTACTTCAGTTGCGCCCGCGCCGCACTGCGTTCATTAGCGATTGCCCCCGGACTTCGCTCGCGGTTGTTCAAGTCAGGTTCACCCCGGCCTTTTTCTTCACCATGTCGCTTCCTTGTTTCTCCATTCGGTCCTCGTTGTTTTTTCGACGGCTCGGCCGTTCGATTAACGCATTCTGGCTGGCCTGGGAGCGCGGGCGCTCGTGTTGAGCGGTACCGCGTTCGCCGCCGATCCGGCCGGTCCGGCCGGCAACGAGGAAGTTCGCAAGATCATGGAAACATACGGGGGCCGCGGCACCTTGCGCGACGATACGCAGCCGCTGGCGCCGGTGGATGCGCTCAAGTCGTTCAAGATGCGCGACGGGCTGGCGATCGATCTTGTCGCGGCCGAGCCGGCGGTCACGCAGCCGCTGTACATGAGCTTCGATTCGCGCGGCCGGCTGTGGGTCACGCAGTACATCCAGTACCAGTTTCCCGCCGGGTTGAAAGTGATGAGCTACGACCAGCACCTGCGCGCGGTGTTCGACAAAGTGCCGGAGCCGCCCCCGCGCGGGGTGAAGGGCGCCGACAAAATCACGGTCTTCGAGGACAAGGACGGCGATGGCGTGTTCGAATCACACAAGGACGTGATCACCGGCCTGAACATCGCGACCGCCGCGATCAAGGGTGGCGGCGGCATCTGGGTGCTGAACCCGCCGTATCTGTTGTTCTATCCGGACGCGAACGACGACGACGTGCCGGATTCGGATCCGAAGGTGTGCCTCAGCGGGTTCGGGCTGGAGGACACGCATTCGGTGGCGAACAGCCTGCAACTCGGGCCCGACGGCTGGGTTTACGGCGCGGTCGGAAGCACGACGACCGGCAACGTGAGCAGCCGCGTGACGAAAAACGTCCGCTTCGAGGGCCAGCATATCTGGCGCTATCATCCGAAAACGGAGGTCTTCGAGATTTTCGCCGAGGGCGGCGGCAACACCTTCAGCAGCGAAATCGACGCGGAGGGTCGCGTGTTCAGCGGCACGAATAACGGCACCCGCGGCATGCATTACGACCAGGGCATGTCCGGTTCGAAAAACTTCGGCAAACACGGCACGCCCATGAACCCGTACGCATTCGGTTACTTCGAGCACCTCGTGACCAAGGGCGACGGGAAGCGGTTTACCCAGGCTTTCTGCATTTACGACGGCGATCTGATGGCGCGCGAGCTGGGCGGAAAAATCATCGGGCCGAATTCCCTCCATAACATGGTCTACGTCAGTCGCCTGATTCCGGATACGTCGACCTTCCGCGCCGAGGACGAGGCGCCGCTGCTCACCAGCAGCGACCGCTGGTTCCGGCCCGTCGACGTGAAAGTCGGGCCGGACGGCGCAATTTACCTGGCGGATTGGTATGACACGCGACTGAGCCACGTGCGGCCGGTGGACGACTGGAGCAAGAAGGACGGCCGGATTTACCGTGTCCGGCCGGCGGACGCCCCCATGAAACGCGAGGTGTTCGACCTGCACACGGCGACGCCCGGCCTGCTGGTGAAATATCTCGGGCATTCGAACCGCTGGTTCCGCCGGCAGGCCGCGCTCGAACTGCACTGGCGCGGCGAGCGCAGCGTGTTGCCCGCTCTGGAAAAGCTGGCGCGCGATCCGGCGAATCCGCACGCGTTCGACGCCGTGTGCGCGCTCGATCTGCTGGAGGCGTTGAACGACGAACTTGCGACCGAACTGTTGAAACATCCCGACCCCTACGTGCGGCGCTGGGTCGTGCGGCAGGCGGGCGAGGACCACGACGTGAGCCCGGCGCTGGCCGGTGCGCTGCGGCAACTCGCCGCGCGCGAGGAGCAGCCCGAGGTGCGTACCCAGTTGTTGGCGACAATGCGACGGCTGCCGGTGGCGCCATCACTCGCGATTGCGCGCGTGATGATGGAGCGCGACGCGGATCAGCAGGACAAACGGATTCCGCTCATGTTGTGGTGGGCGCTGGAAGCGAAGGCCGAGTCGGAGCGCGAGGCGCTGCTCGCGATGTTCATGGAGCCCGCATTGTGGCGGCACGGGCTGGCCCGCAACTACGGTGTGCATCACCTGGCGCAGCGCTGGGCCGCCGCGGGCGGCCGGGAGAATTTCGAAGCGTGCACGAAGCTGCTGGAGGCGGCCCCGCAGCCGGCGGATCGGACGCTCGTGGTCGAGGGTCTCGCCGCCGCCTTCGAGGGTGGTCGGATCCCCGAATTGCCCGCGTCGCTCGCGACCGCGCTGAACGCGCACCTTGCGAGCAAGCTCGACACCGATCTCGCGCTGGCCGTGAAGACCGGAAGTGCGGACGCGGTCAAGAAGGCGCTCGCCATCATCAAGGACGAGAAGGCGCCGCTCGCAAATCGCGTCGCGCTGGTGCAGGCGTTCGTCGACGCGCAGAACCGAGCCGTCGTCCCGACGATCCTCCAGGTGTTCAACGGCCGCGGAAATCCGACCGTTCGCCAGGCGCTGCTGCCGCTCGCGGGCAAGCTCAACGACCCGGCGTTCGCAACCGCGGTGTTGAAGGGATACGAGGCGCGGTTCTCGCAAACCGAGCCACTCAAGGACGCCACCCACCGGATGCTCGCGAGCCGGCCGGAATGGGCGAAGCTGTTTCTCGGGGAAGTCGATCGCTGGCAAATTCGCGCGAAGGATGTCGCGCCCGACGTCGTCCAGCAGATTGCGCTTTACCGCGATCCCGAAATCGAGCGTCTCGTGCGGAAACACTGGCCGTCCGCGGGCGTGAAAGTGACCAGCCAGGAAAAGCTGGCGGAGATGAAGCGGATCAAGGCGGTGCTCGGCGGCGGTGGCGGCAACGTGGCGGGCGTCGACAAGGGGAATGGCAGGACGCTTTTCACCCAGCGCTGCGCCGCGTGTCACGTGCTCTTCAAGGAGGGCGGCCAGATTGGTCCGGACCTCACCGGTTACGAGCGCAACAATCCGGATTTCTGGCTCGTCGCGGTCCTCGATCCGAGCGTCGAAATCCGCGAGGGATTCGGCGCCTACACCGCGAAGCTCAAGGATGGCCAGACACTGATGGGCATGCTCGTCAGCCAGGAGGGCGGCAACGTGGTCCTGAAGGACATGGCAGGCCAGAAGCACACGACGCGCGCGGCGGAGGTGGAGAAACTCGAGGCATTCCCCATGTCGCTGATGCCGGAAGCGCTGCTCACCGGGCTGAGCGACGCGGAGCTCCGCGACCTGTTCGCGTATCTGATGCAGCCGTAAGACGGTTATTTCATAGCCAGACGAACCAAGGCATGGGTCACAGAGGACACAGAGCTCGGACACAGAGGCAGCAGGAGGCCACAAGGTGTTTGGACGCGCCTGATGCGAATGGGTAGGCATT
>JAUSID010000242.1 GCA_030648295.1 Opitutaceae bacterium
GCTCGTCTTCCTGCACTTGCACCAGGCCGCGGGCCAACGTCCGAAGCATTTCCTCGGCCTGACGGCGCACGATCATTTCGGCGAGCAGGGCGCGGTTGGCCATCCCGCACTCGCGGTTCATGCGGTGCAACTCGGCGAAGATGGCGACCTTCGAGCGGAGGACGACCGGGTTCACCGGCTTGCGGAGGTAGTCCACCGCGCCGGAGCCGTAGCCTTCCAGCACGTGCTGGTCTTCGTTGTAGTAGGCGGTGAGGAAGATGATCGGCACCCGGGCGGTTTTTTTGCGCTCCTTGATCATCTGGGCCAACTCGAAGCCGGTCATGCCGGGCATCCGGATGTCCAGAATGAGGAGGGCGAATTCCTCCGCGACGAGCGCGAGCAGCGCCTGGTTGGCGGATTCGGCCCGGACCACGCGGTAGCCGGGGTTATCCAGGACGGTTTCGAGCACCGTGAGATTTTTCGGCTCATCGTCCACGATCAGGATATTGATGGGTTCGTCGTGAACGACGGACGCCGGAGCGGCGGCACCGGGGAGCCGCGGTGCTGGCGGCGGCCCGGTGATTGCGGCGAGGGATTTGTCGGTGATAGGGATCATCGATTTGCCAGAAAAATCATGAGTGGTCCATCGAGGTGTATTGCGGGCGCGTTTTCATGCTGGTAGCTATCATTCATGCGGCCCGAACAACCGTGTCATTTGGCGGCAGGGGAATGCGCACCTCGATTTCCGTGCCGGCCCCGGGAGCGGATTTTATCCGGAGGCTGCCGCCCACAAAGACCGCCCGCTCGCGCATGCTAAGCAGACCCAGGCCGCTCTTTCCTTTTCGTTTGGCCGGGAGATGATCCAGATCGAAGCCGATCCCGTCGTCCTTGATCACCAACTGCACGAAGGCGTCCTGCTGCGTCAGGTCCACGGTTATGAGGTGGGCGTGAGCGTGCTTCTCCACGTTCCTTAAGGCTTCCTGAAAGATGCGGTAGAGCATAAATTCGGTGTCGGCGGGCAGTCGCGCGGTCAACTCCACAAAGGTCAGATTGACTGAAAGGCCCGTCCGATCCGCGAACTCCGTTCCGGTTTCGCGCAGGGTGGAGACCAGACCCAGCTGGTCCAATACGCTGGGCCGCAGATTATGCGAGATACGCTCCACTTCTCCGGCCGTCATGCCGGCCAACTCGCGGAGTTTCTTCGCCTCGCGTTTTGCAGGCCCGTTGCGCGCCGTAAGACTGAGCAATAGTGTCTGACTGTGGAAGACGATGGCACAAAGCAGCTGGGTAATGCCATCGTGCAATTCGAGGGCCACGCGCCCGCGCTCGTCTTCCTGCACTTGCACCAGGCCGCGGGCCAACGTCCGAAGCATTTCCTCGGCCTGACGGCGCACGATCATTTCGGCGAGCAGGGCGCGGTTGGCCATCCCGCACTCGCGGTTCTTGCGGTGCAGCTCGGCGAAGACGGCGACCTTCGAGCGGAGGACGACCGGGTTCACCGGCTTGTGGAGGTAGTCCACCGCGCCGGTGCCGTAGCCTTCAAGCATGTGCTGGTCTTCGTTGTAGTAGGCGGTGAGGAAGATGATCGGCACCCGGGCGGTTTTCTTGCGCTCCTTGATCATCCGGGCCAGCTCGAAACCGGTCATGCCGGGCATCCGGATGTCCAGGATGAGGAGGGCGAATTCCTCCACTACGAGCGCGAGCAGCGCCTGGTCGGACGATTCGGCGCGGACCAGCCGGTAGCCGGGATCGTTCAGCACGGTTTCGAGCACGGTGAGGTTTTTCGGCTCATCATCCACGATCAGGATGTTGATCGGACCGCCGTGAAACGCGGACGCCAGCGCCGTGGCCACGTGGCCCTTGGCCGGCGTCGGGAGGGTGTTAGCGTTCACGGAAATTATTGGGAAGTCCGCCCGGCTCCTCGGTGGACCAATAACCCTTCAGCGCTTGCACCAGTTTCACCAACTCGTCCGGATGCGAGGGCTTGAGGAGACAGGATTTCGCTCCCAAGCGATAGGCCTCACGCATGGCCCGTTTCGAGGTCGAGGCCGTCAGCACGATGACGGGCACGGTGAGGTCAGCCATGTGTTCGCGAATCCATTCCAGCACTTCCAGCCCGGCCATGCGCGGCAAGTCGAGGTCGAGCAGGGTCAGGCACGGCAAGGGAAGCCGAGACGCGCGATCGGCTGCAGCGCCCGCCTTCGTGAAATAAGCGATGGCTTCCTCTCCATCGCGGGCCACGTGCACCGGATGAGTGCACCCCGCGCGTTTCAGCGCGCGCTCGAAAAAGAAGACGTCGTTCTCGTCGTCCTCCACCAGGAGAATGGGCGCCGCGCTCATGATGACTTTCACTTTTCCAGCTCCACCCAAAACCGGCTGCCTTTCCCTTCCTCGGATTCCAAGCCGACCGTGCCGCCCATGCGTTCGACGGCCTTACGCACGATCGCCAGACCGATCCCGGTGCCTTCGTAGCGTTCCGCCCGGTTCATGCGGACAAACATGTTGAACAATCGCGCCTGCGCATCCTTCGGGATGCCGATGCCGTTGTCCTCAAACCACAGCCGCACCCTTCCGCCGGCCTCCGCGCCCCACACGCGCACGCGCGGCCGCACGCCGGGCGCGACGAACTTCACCGCGTTTTCCAGTAGGTTGGAAAACACTTGGGTGAGTGCCGCCTCATTCGCCAGCACGCGGGGCAACGGACCCTCGACGCTGATGCCCGCGCCGGCGTGGTCCAGCGCGGGATACGTGGCGATGACGTCGTGCAGCAATCGTTCGACGTCCACGGACCGCAGCTCCAACTCGCCGCGCGCCACTTTCGTGTAGTTGAGCACGTCCACGATGAGCAGATCCATGCGGCCGGCTGACGCGGCGATGCGCCGCAGATATTCGCGGGCGGAGTCGTCGAGCTGGGCGGTATGGTCGGCAATGAGCACACTGGAAAAACCCAGCATGGCTCGGAGCGGCGCGCGCAAGTCGTGGGCGATGGTGTAGGAAAATGCTTCGAGTTCCTCCACCAGTTCGCGCAGTTGCGCCTCGGCCCGGCGGCGCTCGATCACTTCGGCGAGCAGGGCGCGGTTGGCCAGCCCGCACTCGCGGCTCTTGCGGTGCAACTCGGCGAAGACGGAAACCTTCGAGCGGAGGATGGCCGGGTTCACCGGCTTGTGGAGGTAGTCTACCGCACCGCTGTCGTAGCCTTCGAGCACGTGTTGGTCTTCGTTGTAGTAGGCGGTGAGGAAGATGATCGGCACGCGCGCGGTTTTCTTCCGCTCCTTGATCATCTGAGCCAGCTCGAAGCCGGTCATGCCGGGCATCCGGATGTCGAGGATGAGGAGGGCAAATTCCTCCACCACGAGCGCGAGCAGCGCCTGGTCGGCGGATTCGGCGCGGACGAGCCGGTAGCCGGGATCGTCGAGGACGGTTTCGAGCACGGTGAGGTTCTTTGGCTCGTCGTCCACGATCAGAATGTTGATCGGGCTAGCGAGCAAGGCGGACACCGGAGCCGGTGCCGCGGGGCGATGCTGGGGTTGCGGACCTGACGGCGGGCCGTTGGCTGGCGCGGAGACTGTGTCGGAGTTCATGGAATGAAATTGATTCGGGCTTTTCACGCGGCATGTAGCGCGCTTTCAGCGCTTATCGTCTTCGGCATGTGTATGCCCAGGGCAACGCCCCATACGCGCTAACATACGAGTGAAATTGCAGGCTTGTCGGGGGCAACAGTCGCCATTTTGGCTAAGAATCGCGTTTAAGTTAGCGCTCATGGGGCAACGCCCTGGGTGATGCATGCCGTGAAAACACAAGGGCTGAAGGCCCGGCACAAGAGGGTTGTTTTTTTTCGGGCATAAGCCGCGAATCAATTAAGTGGGGGAAATTGCGCCGGCGTTTCGTGCGTTGGTTCATCGGAATAGCCACACCCGCATCAGCGACAGGAGCTGATCGGTATTCACCGGTTTGGCGATGTAGTCGCTCGCGCCGGCGTCGAGGCACCTCTCGCGGTCGCCTTTCATGGCTTTCGCCGTGAGCGCGAGGATCGGGAGGGTGCGGAATTGAGGGGCTCTGCGGATTTCGCGCATTGTCTCGTAGCCATCCATCTCGGGCATCATGATGTCCATGAGAACCATGCTCAGGTCGGGCGTCTGCTTGATGATGTCGATGGCGCTACGGCCATTGGTCGTGCTGATCACGTCCATCTCCTGGTTCTCCAGCATGGAGGTCAGGGCGAAAATGTTGCGCGCGGCGTCATCGACCACCAGTATCTTGCAGCCGCGCAGGACTTCGTTCGAGCCGTGCAGTTGCTCGAGCATACTCTGCTTCTCCGCCGGCAGGTCGGTGATGACACGGTGGAGGAAGAGGGCGGTCTCGTCCAGCAGGCGCTCGGGTGACTGGACGTCTTTGAGGACGACGCTCTTGGCGATCGCCTTGAGCCGCGCCTGCTCCTCGGTGTCCAGCTCCTTCCCGGTGAAGACGACCACTGGCAGGTCCGCCAGGGTCGGCTCGGCATGCATTTTCTCCAGCAGGTCGAAGCCGGTCATGTCGGACAGGCGCAGATCGAGCACCACGCAGTCGAACGACTTGTCGAGCATCGCCTCCAGGGCCGCGCCGCCGGTGGCGACGGCCACCATCTCGATGTCTTTGTAGCCGAGAAGTTCGACGATGGACTGCCGCTCGATGTCGTTGTCCTCGACGATCAGGAGCCGCTTCATGCGCGGGGCGGTGAAGTCCTTGATCCGGTCGAAC
>JAUSID010000252.1 GCA_030648295.1 Opitutaceae bacterium
ACGGGCTGGAGTGGTGATGGGAATCACTAACGACACCGTGCTCGCCAACATCGCCAGGATGCTTTTCCCGCCGCCGCGCAAAACCGAAAATAAACCGCGCTAAGGGTTCCGGCAGCCCGGCTCTGTCGTGCCGCATCACTACAGCGGCTTCATGGGCAGGACTTACATCCGGACCGCGGTGATGACAGAGGCCGCGCCCGAGGCCGGGATCTTCTGCGCTCAGACTTTGCGCTCCGGCTGGCATCTATGCGAATTCTGGCGTAACAAAGTCCGCTGAGCGCTGTAGATGAGCCGGAGTTTCCGGTTTGCACGGAGAAAAACACGGATGGATTTTAACTTCACCCCCGAAGACGAAAAGTTTCGCGCGGAATTCCGCGCCTGGCTTGACAACAACAAGCCCGAGCGCGAGGACGAAGGCCTCGGCGTTCTGATGGAAGACGAAGGCCAATGGAAGCGGAACGTAGCGTGGTTCAAAAAGCTCGCCTCCGGCGGATGGACCGGAATCGATTGGCCCAAAGAGTACGGCGGTCGCGGCGCCGGCATCCTGCAGACGATCGTTTACCACCAGGAACTCGCCCGCGTCCATGCGCCGCTGCCCTATATTGGCTCAGGCGTGGGACTAATCGGACCTACCCTGATGCACTGGGGCACCGAGGAACAGAAGCAGCGCCACATTCCGAAAATACTTACCGCCGAGGAAATCTGGTGCCAGGGATATTCGGAACCAGGCGCGGGCTCCGATCTCGCGTCGCTGCAGACTCGTGCCATCGAAGATGGCGACGATTTCGTCGTCAATGGCCAAAAGGTCTGGACTTCCAACGCACAGTTCTCCGACTGGATTTTTCTGCTGGTCCGCACCGATCCCGATGCGCCCAAGCACAAGGGCATAAGCTACCTGCTGGTCGACATGCGTAGCCCCGGAATCACAGTGCGCCCGCTGGTGCAAATGACCGGAGCGCGCGGCTTCAACGAAGTCTTCTTCGAAGACCTGCGCGTGCCGAAGAAAAATCTGGTCGGCGACAAGAACCAGGGATGGCAGGTCGCAATCACGACCCTGATGTTCGAGCGCAACGTGGCGGGGGGCGGCGGCGGCGGACAGATCCACGAGCTGGTGAAACTGGCGCAGACCGTTCAGCGCGGAGGCCGTCCGGCGTGGGAAGACGCGAGTGTGCGCCAGAAGATCGCCGACTTCCACTGCGAGCAGCAGGCGCTCAGGTACACTGGCCTTCGCCAACTGACGCGGCGGCTGAAGGGACTACCGCCCGGTCCCGAAGGATCGATCATGAAGCTCTGCAGCACCGAGCTGAATTTGCGCATCCAGCTGTTCGCGATGGAGCTTTTGGGACCCTATTCGCAACTGGGACACGATGGGCCGTTCGCCATCGACAACGGAATCTGGCTCTTGAGGATGCTCGCGGCGCGGGGCATAACTATCGCCGCCGGGACCAATCAGATTCAGCACAACATCATCGGTGAACGAGTGCTGGGATTGCCGAAAGGATAGGACCTCACTGAACAAGGGCGCACTGATTCAGCTTGTCTACAACCCAAACTGAATCAGTGCGAACAAGAGACTATTGCTTGACGGTCCGGCTCGAAACGTGGTACCGGGAACCTATCAGCCAGTACCGTCGTCCATGCGGGAAGGAGCAGGAAGGTAATCATGGCGGGAGAAATTGATTTTGAAAAGGCCAAGCGGGTCGCGCAGCAGATCGCGGGGGATGTGAGCACCTGCGTTCATGGCGCGCTCAGCTTCATCGGCGACCGGCTGGGACTGTTCAAGGCAATGAAGGCGGCCGGCCCCGTAACCAGCGACGAGCTGGCGGTCAAGACCGGACTCAGCGAGCGCTACCTTCGTGAGTGGCTGAACGCGATGGCCGCCGCACAATACGTTGCGTACGACCCGCCGACGCGGCGATATCATCTCACTCCGGAGTACGCGATGGTGCTGGCCGACGAAGAGTCGCCCTTTTTCGCAGGCTCTTACTTTCAGATGGCGCAGGGCGTGATGACCGTGGCGCCGAAGGTCGCCGATTCATTCCGCAACGGCAAGGGCGTGGCGCAGTCCGAATACCCGCCATCGATGTTCGAGGGGTCCGAGCGCAACTCGTTCCCCCGTTACAAGTACAAGCTCATCCAGAAATGGATTGCGGCGTTGCCCGAGGTAGTCGAGCGCCTCAACGCGGGAGGGACCGCGGTGGACGTTGGATGCGGCGGCGGTCGCGCCGCGATCCTGATCGCCCAGGCCTTTCCCAAGGCGCGCGTGTTCGGCTACGACTTGGTCGAGCGGTCGATCGAGCGGGCGCGTCTTAACGCGCAATCAGCCGAGGTCGCCGACCGGGTCACTTTCGAGGCCAGCAATGGCGCCACCCTGCCGGAGTCGAAATTCGACTTCGTCACCACCTTCGACGTCGTCCATGATGCGGTCGATCCGGTTGGCCTGATGACCGCGATTCGCCGCGCGCTCGCCCCCGGCGGCACCTATATGGTTCAGGAGATCAATGTTTCATCGAAACCGGAGGAAAACCATCGGCCGCTCGGCAAGATGGTTTACTCGATCAGCACCATGTACTGCATGACGACGTCGTTAGCACACGGCGGCGCGGGGATCGGCGCGGCCATGGGCGAGGTCAAGGCGCGTGAGTTGGCCGAGCAGGCCGGGTTCACCCACTTCAGCAGGCTTCCGATCGAAGACGATTTTGCCGTGCTGTACGCATTGAAAGCCTAGCGCGCGGCCGCCGCGGCTTTCCGCGTCGGCTTTTTCGGCTGACTATTCCGCGGTCAGCGCGCGCATGTCCTCCAGCGACTCGGCGAATTCCTCCATGAATTCCGCCACCACCGCGCGGCACGATTTCACGCTGTCGATCAGTCCCACGCCTTGGCCGACGAAATAGGTGACCAGCTCGCGCGCCTTGCGATCGCCCTTCTCGGCGGCGCGCTCGATCGCGGCAAACGCGGGCTCGCTGACCAGACCCTGAAGCGGCATCGGCAGCGGGCCCGGGCTGTCCGGGCCTTCCCACGCGTCAGTCCATGCCGAGCGCAGTTGCCGCGAAGGCTTGCCGGTCCGGCACTTGGAGCGGACGGTGTCGCGCGAGCGCGCGTCGATCATTTTCTCGCGAAAGGTTTTCGAGGTTTCAGATTCGGTGGTCGCAAGCCACACCGAACCGGTCCACGCGCCCGCCGCGCCCATCGCCATGCACGCCGCCATCTGGCGCCCGGTCATAATTCCGCCCGCGGCCAGCACCGGGACGTTGCGTATCGGCTTGATCGCGCGAATCACTTCGGGGACGAGCACCAGGGTCGAGACTTCGCCGCAATGCCCGCCGGCCTCCCCGCCCTGCGCGACGATTATATCGACGCCCGCCTGCGCCTGGCGCACGGCGTGTTCCTGGGCCCCGACCAGCGCTGCGACCGGCACGCCGTGTTTGCGCCCCATCTCGAGCATCTCGCGCGGCGGCACGCCAAGCGCGTTGGCGATCAACTTGACCGGATGATGAAACGAAACCTCGATCAGCTTGAGCGCGTATTCCTGCTGGACCGAAAAATGCTCATCCGGGGCGCGGACCCGCTCCCCCTCGAGCGGACGCGCCGGTTCGAGGCCGTAGTTGGCGAGCAGGCCGCGCACGAAATCCTTGTGCTGCTGCGGAATCCGGTTGGCGAGCGAGCGGCGGGTCGCGTTCTTCTCGTTCTTGATGGAGAGATTTTCGGGGATCAGCACGTCGATGCCGTAGGGTTTGCCGTCGATGTGCTCGTCGATCCAATTCAACTCGAGCTCGAGCTGCTCGGGCGTGAATCCGGTCGCGCCGAGCACGCCGAAGCATCCGGCGCGGCTCACCGCGACTATAACGTCGCGGCAATGGCTGAACGCCACCAGCGGAAAATCGATGCCGAGCATTTCGCAAATTGGTGATTTCATGTTGGACACTCCCGAGTAGTATTGTGCGCCGCGTATTCGCCAATGCAATTCCGGCTCATTCTAAATCCAGCCATCGTTGAAAGCGCCGGCCGCTGGAAAATCCAACCTGCCTTCAGATGCGCGATCAACCACTCCTTATGCTTTGACGCTCCTGACCAATTGTTCGGTGACCTGCTCAACAATCCACTGAGGCTTCCATTTGCCTCCCTCGCGATACCATCCGGCGACCGTGTTGGCGGCGCGCAGGATCACGAACATCATGAGCTTTGGCTCACCGCGGACGAAAATGCCCTGATCGATTCCAGCGCGCAGGATACTTGCGAACATCCGCTCGTAACGCCGCTGCAAGGTGCGGATGCGCCTGCGATTGGCCACGCTTAACGACACCGGATCGGCCAACACCGGCTCGTAACTGCCCGGCAGTTCGAAGACCCTCGCGATCAAGGCCGCGATTGCCTTTCGCAGAGCCAGTGCCGGATTGTCGGCGGCGGAGGGCGCAATCAGCGAGAGCCGTTCGATCGCGTGGTTCACGGCGTCGGCGCGTATTTCGGTGAATATCTCTTCCTTGCTCAGGAAATAGTGATAGATGTGGCCCTTTGCCAAGCCGCACTCGTGCGCGATCTGATCCATGTTGGTCGCATCGTATCCACTGCGCGCAAACGCGCGCGCCGCGCCCATGAGGATCTCGCGGCGGCGTTCCCGGGTTTTTTCAGGGTCGCGGATGCGATGGCCGCGAACTCCTCTGGGCACTCCCTTCGCGCCGGCTTGGCGAGTTGTCGTCGAGTCCAAGGTTGTCAAATTCGATTCTCTTGACCGACCACAAATTTTAGAATATGCGTTCCAAAAGTCCAAGCCGCTTGAACTTTATCCCAGATTTCGACTCCCGGCGAAAGTAACCCCCCGATGGACAAGTCCCTGCCGAAATTAACCCGCGATTTGAATGACGCAAAACGCGATCTCAGCGAGTGGGGCTATTGCCTCATCGCGGACGCCCTCAGCGGTGGTCAAGTCGCGACGCTGCGCGAACGGCTGGTCGAGCAGGCCGCCGCCGAAGGTGAAATCGGGCGCGGCGCTTTCGACGGCGGCGCGGGCACACCCAATCAGCGGGTGTGGAACCTGATCAACAAGGGCCGGGTCTTTCGCGAGCTCATTTTGCATCCGTTGGTGGGCGAGTTCATGGCCCACCTGCTCGGCCCCGACTTCATTCTGTCCAGCCTCACCGCGAATATCGCGGGACCGGGCGGCGAGCCGATGCTTCTGCATCGCGACCAAGGCTACGTGCCCTTCCATACGCCGGAAGCGCTGGTCGCCAACATCGCCTGGATGCTCGACGACGTGACCGCTGACAACGGCGGAACGCGTTTGGTCCCGCGCAGTCACCAGTCGGCTCAGCCGCTCGAAAATCCGAATGACCTCGGTCAAGCGATCGCCGCCGAAGGACCGGCGGGAACGGCGCTGGTTTTCGATGGGCGCGTCTTGCACGGCACCGGTCCCAATGTTTCCCGCGCGAAAAGGCACGTCTTGCTCAGCTACTTCGCGCGCTTCTTCATCCGCCAGCAGGAAAACATGTTTCTCTCGCTTGATCCGGAAGTCGAAGCTTCCCTGTCGGACGAACTGAAGATCCGGCTGGGTTATCGCGTCCGCGGCACCCTGGGTGGTGTGCAAGGTCCGGTAGAGGGAAAGATCGTCAGCCGTCCGCATCACACGCTGGGCGAAATTCGCGCCGGAGTGAAACCTGGTGCTGGAGTCCCGAGGCCCGCCGGCGAGAGTAGCGAGCGCCGCTGATGCCGGTGGCGTTCGAACATCCGCTGATGAAGGCGCTTGAGCATTCATCGCATTAACTGTCTTAATTTCCCACCCTCAGTGTCTTAATTCAGCCAGTACCGCGCGTCCGATGGCGATTGACCAGAACGCATATTTTAGAATATACGTTCCAACAAGCGACGAGACCGCCGGCTGGCGGCGAAGCCTGCGCAGCGGGCGCCGAATCCCCGATCCGCGGACTTACCAATTCGGTCGCAAAGGAGAATCTCAATGTCACACGAGATTGTAGTCAAAGGCGGCAGCATCGTAGATGGCACCGGCGCGGAGCCATTCGCGGGCGACCTCGCTATCGACGACGGGCGAATCTCGGCGATAGGCGGGAAGATCGACGACGGGCGGACGGTGATCGACGCGAACGGATTGATCGTTTCCCCCGGATTTGTGGACATCCACACGCACCTCGATGCCCAGATCGGCTGGGATCAGGATCTCACGCCTTCCAGCTGGCACGGGGTCACCACGGCGCTGCTCGGCAACTGCGGTGTCACCTTCGCGCCGTGCAAGCCCACCGACCGGGAGCTCCTGGCCGGAATGATGGAGACCGTCGAGGACATCCCGCGCAACGCGATTCTGACCGGGCTGCCGTGGACCTGGGAGGATTACGGCGGCTACCTCGATGCGATCGAACAGCTCAAGCCCGGCATCAACGTGGCTGGTATGGTGGGCCACTGCGCGGTGCGTTACTACGTCATGGGTGAGCGGGCGGTCGAGGAGCAGGCCACGGACGCTGAACGGCGGCTGATGGCCGAAATCGTCGGCAAGTCGATCGACTGCGGCGCGGTGGGCTTCTCAACCAATCGTTATGCGCCCCACAAGCTGCCCGACGGACGCTCGATTCCCGGCACCTTCGCCGATCCGGCCGAGCTGGTCGAGATCGCCCGGGCAGTCGCGCCGCGCAACGCACTGATGCAGGCGGTGGGCGCCAATTTCGATGTGATGAAGACCGTCGCGGACGGCAGCAAGAGCCGCCTCCTGTTCAGCTACGGCGCCGGACCCGAGGACACCTCGGGCGTCCAGTCGCGTGAGGCGCTGGACCGGTTGTGCTCCGGGCGTGACATCACCGCGATCACGCAGGTGCGCGGCTCGGGCTTCATGTTCGGCCTGCAATCGAACCTGCCCTTTGCGGGAGATACCTGGAACGAGCTGCGCAAGCGCAGCCTTTCGGCTCGCGTCGCAGCGATCGACGACCCGCAATTCAGCGCGAGGCTGGTCGAAGAAACCAAGCGCAAGGGTTCCACCTGGATCGACATGAGTCACGTTTTCTATCTGGGCACGGATGCTTCCCCCGATTACACCGTCGCGCCGGGTAACAATCTGAAAGCGATGTCCGCCGCATCCGGCGAGCATTGGGCGGAAACCTTCCTGCGCCTCTCGCGGGAGACCAAGGGCAAGGCGCTGTTCAACCTGCGCATGTTCAATCGAAGTCTCAAGGCGCTGGGCGACCTGTTTAAGAGCGAGCACTGCCTTCCGAGCCTGGGCGACGCCGGCGCGCATGTCTCCCAGATCATGGACGCAGGCTGGCCAAGCTTCGTCCTTTCCTACTGGGTGCGAGAGACCGGCACTTACACGATGAGTGAGGCCATCCGGCGTATGACCTCCGGCCCGCCCGCGTGATCGGGCTTAAGGACCGGGGCACGCTGGCGGTTGGGATGCGCGCGGACGTGAACGTGTTTGACGCCGACAAAGTCGCCGAGCGCCAGCCTGAACTGGTGAACGATTTCCCCGGCGGCGCGCCGCGCTTCATTCAGCGCGCCATCGGCTACAAGGCCACCATCGTCAACGGCCAGGTCAATGTCTTGAACGGCGAGCATACCGGCGTGCATGCGGGCGCGGTGTTGCGCCACGGCAGGTAACTTCTGCGGCGCCGGCGGATGCAGCTCATCGATCATGAAGAAAGAAGTTATCATCTGGAGCGAAGGGACGCGGATGGCCGGGGATCTATTTCTTCCGGACGACCTTCGCGAGGGCGAGAAGAGGCCTGCGATTCTGCTCTGTCACGGATGGGCCGGGCCGAAGTCTCATCTGAGCTCAAGCTATGCGCCGTTTTTTTGCAAAGGCGGATTCGTATGCCTGACGTTCGACTACCGGGGGTGGTACGAGAGCGACGCTCGAATCGCGACGCCCGAAGAGCAGCCGCAAGTTGACGCCGATGGGTTCATCACTGTTCGAGGAAAGCCGGTCAGAGAGGTGGTCGATCCGATCGACCAGAATCGGGACATCAACAATGCGCTCGATTACCTGATCGCCGAACCCGCGGTGGACCCAACCCGGATCGGCCTCTGGGGATCCAGTTTTGGCGGCGGCCATGTCCTGTACGTGGCGGGACACGATCCGCGCATCAAGGCGGTCGTCAGCCAGGTTCCGGGGATGGGACCGGCGCCGGGGCAAAACGGTTTCGCCACGCCCGCGCCGCAAGTGCAGAAACTCGCCAGCGCGATGGCTCGAGGTGAAATCGAAGCGCTCCCGCGCCCCGAGGAACAGCCCGCGTCGCTCAAGGGTATCGGAGACTTCAGGACGATGTGGCGCTATCTTCCGCGCGTCGCCGCGGCGCACATAAAGGCGCCCACGCTGATCATCGATCAGGAACAGGAAGAATACGGCGGCCGCGAAAATTCCGGCCTGGCCGCGAAAAATGCGATACCCGGCACAACGATCGTGAAGTATCACGTGTTCCCCGGAACCCATTACGACATCTACGAGAAAAATTACCGCGAGAGCGGGAAAATGGCGCGGGACTGGTTCACCGAGCATTTGATGGCTAAAGGTTCGTGAAGGCAGACCCGCTGGAGGTCCGAGCCGGTGATAGACGACTATAAATCGTCGATTATAATCGTCATGGTTTGAGGTTGCGGCGGAACATCTCAATCTAACAGGAGACCAGGCGTATGAGAGCGGTAGCGAGCAGGCGCAGCGATGTTATCCGCGAACGTAAGCTCGAATCTTACGTGATGGAACTCGAAGTCGAAGGCCTGACTGTGGTTCCGCCGGAGGTGCACGGCTTTCCGATGCCGCGCTTCGACGAGATGGTGAGGCTGCTGCTGGAATATGCCGAGAAGATGGTCGGCTGCCGATTCACCCTGGAAAACGGTCCCGAGGCTCGCCTCGAGTTTCCTCCCGGCGCGATGCCACTTTCGGAGGGTGGCGGGCCGCCAAACCAGTTCCTGATTCAACAGCTCGCGCGCCACGCTCGGGTCTTCCGCGACCTCGCGATCAATCCGGTTGCCCTCGCGCTCATGCGCCACATGATCGGCGAGCGCGCCGCGCGTTTCAGCAGCCACAATTCGTTCATGAAGTGGCAAGGCGATTACGGGTACGGTCCGGGGCTGGGGTTGCATGCCGATCAAACCGCGGTGCCGTTGCCGTGGGGCCGCACCGCTCTGACTGCAAATACCAACTGGTGTCTCACCGACTACACGCTGGACGGCGGCGCACTGGCCTATGTTCCCGGATCCCACCGCAGCGGCTCTCGGCCGACGCAACCCGAGGCCACCCGGCGCGCGGTTCCGGTGGAAGCGCCGAAAGGGTCGGTAATCGTCTTCCACGGCGCGACCTGGCACGGCGCCTTTCCCCGCAAGATTTCCGGCATGCGTATCTCGGTGGCGAACTACTATCGTCACGCGATGATTACCTCGCAGGAAGATATTCAGGGTTCGTTTCCGAGAGAACTCGCCGACGATTGCGACGATCCCGCGACGTTCAAGACCCTGGCGGGTTTCGCGGATGTGTTCCCGTACCAGCGGCAGCACGAGATACTGCCCGTCGTTGCCAAATCATGAGCATTCGGATGTTGAACGAAACAGGCCAGGCAGGATGTCTGCGATAACTCCTGCGAACGGCCCGGTCGCAGTCACCGGCGCGTCCGGCTACATCGGGTCGCACGTCGTCATCGCTTTGATCAAGCGCGGCTACCGCGTACGCGCCTGCGTAACCGACCAGAGCAACCCGGACAAAACCGCGCATCTGATCGCGCTGAACAGCGGCGTGTATCCCGGACGCCTCGAACTCGTGACCGCTAACCTCCTGGTGGAAGGCAGCTACGATGAAGCGTTCGCGGGTTGCAGCGCGGTGCTCCACGTCGGTAGCGCGATGGGCTATGGCAACGCTAACAATCCGCGACAGGTGTATGACGGTGCGGTGAATGGCACCAGAAATATTCTCAACTCGGTGAAGAAAGCGGGAACCGTCAAGCGCGTGATCTATACCAGTTCCTTTTCCGCGATCGCCCACCCGGCACCGCCGGGCTATGTCTTCAGCGAAAAGGATTGGGCGTCGGACAACCGCGGCAACGACCGGAACTGGACGCCCGAGAGCGTCGACACCAACGGCGAGGTCGCCTACGCGATGGCCAAAGTCGCGACCGAGCGGATGGCCAGTAGCATCGCCGCGGAGGACGGCCGCTTCGACGTGATCTCCGTGTGTCCGCTGGTGGTGTTGGGGCCGCTGCTGTCGCGTGCGCATGATCTCGCGGGTGCATGGCATTGGTTCCTGGGCCGGATGCTCGCGGGAAAGCCGTGCGGCCGCGGTTGGCAACATCTTTGGAACATCGTCGATGTGCGCGACGTGGGCGAAGCGCACGCATTGATAGCCGAGAGTGAACGCTGCACCAACGGCATGCGCTATCAGTTGACCGCCACTGACCGCTCCGGCGAGATGAACGCGATGGAACTGCACGAGCAACTGGCGCGGCTGTTTCCGCATCTCGCGGTTGGCGGCGCGCCAAAGGGATACGACGAGATTATCGCCAAGCACGGCAAACCCTTTGACGCGCCGCGCGCCTACTCCGATCGCGCCCGGCACGACTTGGGTCTCAAGACCCATGCGATCGATGACACGCTGTTCGAGACCGGACGCACGATAATCGAGCTGGGGCTAATCAAGCCGGCCTACAAACAACAACTCCAGGCATAGCGCGATACACTTTGGTTCGTCGGATTCAGGAGGCATGTGGTGAAAATCGAGGATTGGACATCACCCGCGTCAACGAGTACCCCCGGCGCCTCAAACGGTAATGCGGCGGTGCCGACTGGGACGCCCTACGAGTTCACCGCCGAGGCCATCGAGGCAGCGTCGGCGGACGCCTTCACGCCCTACCGCGATTTCCTCTCGTCCGGCGAGCCATACCGGTCGCTGCTTCGGAACAACCCCTGGATGAAGCCGCCGTCCGCTCGCGATGAGCTGGAGTGGGGCAAGGGCTGGTACTACGACACCACGGTCGCGCGCAAGCATCCGCACTGGCGAAGTGTCGCGTTGCCCCAAGCCACCAAGGATCTTCGCCAACTGCGCAAGGACTTTTACGAATGGGGCTTCTGCTTGATCGAGAACGGCCTTTCGCCTGAGCAATGCACCCGGCTGCACGAACGGGTCGCCCAGCAGGCGGCCGCCGAGCGTGCACTCGGCCTCGCGCACCTGAGCCCGGCGCAGCAGCACGTCTGGGCGCTGGTGAACAAGGGCGCCGACTTCGTCAAGTGCATGGAGCACGCCCCCGATGCAGTTCAGGCCGGGCCCCTGATCGAGAAAATAAATGATGAAGTGCTGGGCGCCGGGTGGAACCACTTCAGCTTCATCTCGAACATTTCCTTCCCCGGCTGCTACCCTCAGGGCCTGCATCAGGACCAGTCGTTCATGGCGCCGTACAACTTCCCCGAGGCGCCGGCGCCGGTGCTGGTGAACACCATCTACATCCTTCAGGATGTGGACGAGGTGAACGGCGGCACGCTCATCGTCCCCGGCTCCCACCGGAAATATCGTAACGGCGAGACATTCGGCGCGATCCCTCCGCCAATCAATCTGGAAGCGAGGGCCGGCGTGATCATGCTGATGGACGGTCGGGTGCTGCACGGCGGCGCCGTGAACCGCTCCGATAAGCTGCGCTACATCATAACCAATTCCGTGGTGAAGCCCTGGGTGAAGCAACAGGAGAGCTTCCTGGTCACAGTCAGTCCGGAAGTTCTGGCCAAGGCCAGCCCGAAGTTCCTTTGGCGAGCGGGCTTCCAATCCACCGCCGTGCGCAACATGGTCGAGGGTTACGGCTACCGCGGCAACGTGGCATTGGCGACCCCAACGGCTCGCTGGCGTACGTGCGCCAGGCTACGGATCGCGGCGGCTATCGCTACCTCGGCGAACTATCGATGGACGATCTGAACAAGATTGATATCAGCCAGTACACGCTCGCGCAGATCCAACGCGAGCACGAGAACTATCGCAACGAGCGCTATCGGCGGTCGCTCGAGAAGATCGCCGTGCGGTGATCGGCGTAAAAGAACAAGACGAATGGTCGCCGACGGCGGAGTTGAAACTGCGCGCGAATAGCATTTCCACAACCAGGAGTCCTCCATGGCAGCGGTACCAGTGTCGGACAAAAGTCAGCTCCCGATCTCATGCGATTCCCACGTGGTCGAAGCCCCCGAAGTATTCGCAGGCCTCGTCGAGCGTTTCGGCAACGAAGCTCCGCGCATCGCCAGTGTCGGCGACGAAGTGGACGCGATGGTGATTCCAGCACGGGGCGGCCGGGTGCTCGGCGCGATTAAGGCCGGTATCGCCTCGACGCGCATTGGCCGCGCAGCCGACCTGCGGCGCCGGCCGGGGCACAAGCCGGCGCCCGAGAATTTCGCCGGCCCGGAGCTCCGCGAACTGTGCCGGCGCGGATACGCCGGGTTGTCGGAGGGCTTTCTCAATGGCGCAGCCCGCGCCGCCGATCAGGAAGTCGACGGGGTCGCCGCCGAGGTGCTCTATCCGAGTTATTTCTTTCCGATTTTCGGGCTCGAAAACCTCGACCTGCTGACCAACTGTTTTCGCAATTACAATGACTGGATCGCTGGCTACTCCAAAGCTTCCAACGGGCGGCTGATCGCGCTGGCGCTGATTCCTCTACACGATCCGGAGCGTGGCGCCGCCGAGTTGGAGCGCATCCTGAAAATGGGATTTCGCGGCGCGTGCATACCCTGCACGGCACCGGAAGAGCGTCCGTACCGCGACCCCGCGTATGAGCCAATTTGGGCGATGGCTGAGGAGGCAGGCCTGCCGCTCAGTATGCACATCGGAACCGATGCCACCCAGCGCAGACCGCAGTCCTCGCAAGGCACGCGGCCGCGCATCGATCTGATTGCAGGATACGCGAGCGCCGCGATTTCGATCCAGCGGACCCTGACTGAACTTATCTGCCAAGGCGTCGCGCATCGGCATCCGAACCTGAAATTTGTCGTAGCCGAATTCAACGCCGGCTGGATCGCAAACTGGCTCGAGCGATTGGACCAGGGTTATTTTCGCGCGCGTTCGGCCGCGGTGAATTATCTAAACCTGCGGCCAAGCGAATACTGGGCCCGGCAGTTTCTCGCGACTTTCGAGGACGACCGCGCCGCCGTCCTGGTGCGTGAGCTGGTCGGGGTCGGAAACCTGATGTGGGGCAGCGACTATCCGCATCTGGATTCGACCTTCCCATGCTCGCGGCAGGTTCTCGATGAGATCATGCGCGACGTGCCGACGCCCGAGCGGTATGCGATTACGCGCGGCAACGTTGCGCGTTTGTATGGTTTGGCGCAGTGAGCGCAACGGGTTAAAGAACCAGTCGGCCCCAGCCAGGGACCAGCGCGGATCGCTGCACCGGCCCCAGCCAGGGTGCATCATCACCTAAAACGTTCGGCGGTGGGGCGATCTGCACCTGCCGCAAAAGGAGACTGAAGACATGAGCGTCAAACAGATCGATACCGGGACGACGGACCTGCTCGCATCGCTGGATGAAGGCGTGCTGACCCTCATCCTGAACCGGCCGGAAGCGCGCAACGCCATGAGCGGCGCCATGACCGACGCGCTCGCCAGGCAACTCACCGCCGCCGAACTCGACAGCGCGGTGAAGTGCATCGTTCTCACCGGCGCCGGCAAGGGATTTTGCGCTGGCGGGGACGTCAAGGGCATGGCCGCGCGTGGCGACGGGACCGTAGGCGAGAGCACCATCGACGGCGCCATCCACCGCCAGCGGGTCAATCAGCGCGCCACGGCGGGCAAGCTCTTCAAGATGCCCAAGCCGACCATCGCGGCCCTGCCCGGCGCTGCGGCCGGGGCGGGGCTGTCCCTGGCGCTGGCCTGCGACCTGCGGATCATGGCCAGTAGCGCGATCCTGACCACAGCTTTCGCCCGGGTCGGGTTCTCCGGCGATTATGGCGGCAGCTATTTCCTGACCCATCTGGTCGGTTCCGCCAAGGCGCGCGAGCTGTACTATCTGTCCGACCGGGTCAGCGCCGACGAGGCCCTGCGCCTGGGTCTCACCAACTGGGTGTGCGAGCCGGACAAGTTGGAGGCCAAAACCCGCGAGATCGCGCTGCGCCTCGCCAAGGGCCCGGCGGTGGCCTACCGCTACATGAAGGAAAACCTCAACCGCGCTATGGCCGGCGAGATGGACGATTGTCTCGACCTCGAGGCGACCCACCACGTCCACTGCGGCCAGACTGCGGACCATCGCGAAGCCAGCAAGGCCTTCGTCGAGAAGCGCGAGCCGGTGTTCCAGGGCCGTTGAGGTGACGATCGCGGCCGACAGCGGGCGGGTGATCGACGATGAAGGGGTTGCAATTCTCCTGACGCGCCGAGGTCTTACTCGAGCGGGTAGGTGACGGTCACGTTTGCTCGCACTGGCACGAGGATGCGCCGCATGGATTCGCCCTCGGCCTGAGCCTTCGAAAGCGAATCCGGGTCTGTGAGGACGAGGCCGTACACGTATTGCGGCTGGAAGTCGCTGTCGACTACCACGCGACAAACTTTTCCGAGCGTCATATGCAATGCGCGCGCTGACGCTTCAGCCTTGTCCTGAGCCTCGGCGCGCGCGCGATCGCGTCTTTGCGCGCCCGGCAATCAGCGGTGAGGCTGTAGCCGATTTGGCCGCGTAGAGCACTAGCAGCGGCGCCGGCTTCAAGAATCGCGGGCAATTTGTCCAGTTCGCGCGTCTTCACCACAATCGATGTACTGGCGGAGAAACCTTGAACGGTTACGGGTGCCGGCGGCGCCGATGCGTATTGCGGCTGTGGCTCGATCTTGCGCACCTCGTATTCTCCGAATCCGGCGGCGCCGTGGCTTCCCAGCTTGTGGGCGAGCACCTCGGCCACGTGCTCCGCGAGCGGAGCACCTTTCCTCACGCATTCGTCCGCGGCTTTTCCGTCTGCCTCCACCGGAAGGTACACGTCTGGGGTTTGCTTTTCGTACTGCGGAGGCAGCGGAAAGTTCTGACCGGGAGTAAAGATATTTCCAACCGACTCCGATCCGCCGTGCTGCTGTCGACCGAGGTACACGAATCCGCTCCGCCAGACCTCCGGGGCGCCGGCCGCCAGGCCCGCGTCAACGACCGGAGCCATCAGCGCGATCGAATCGGCAGTCGCCCGCACTCTTCCTATGAATCTCCATCCGAGCGATGACGGTGTGGGAGTCGAGTTCGGGCGTGGAGAAGCGGGTCCGTACACAGGGTTGACTCCGACTTGATCGGTCGAAATTTCCGCGTCGGCGGCGACCGTCGCCTTTTCCGCATCCACAATCCGCCGCACGATCGGCGGCAGTATCGAGTCGCATTCATCGCGAGTGGCGCATCGCGCCTCGACCCCAAGCGAAACTGCCATGACATCCGGCAGCGCAAACGCGCTTCCTTCTCCTCGCGTCTCAAGGATGGACTGGCTGGAGCTAACGTTTATCGTAGCCGGGCCGATGATCTCCGTCGGCACAAATTGCGGAAGCGGGGGCGCGCAAAGAACGCTTCCCCGCGATGATCACGCCCAAGACCGACGACATTTGCTACGCCACCCAAAACCGCCAGAATGCGGTCAAAGAACTCGTCCAGGTGAGCGACGCGGTGCTGGTCGTCGGCTCGAAACAAAGCTCCAACGCCAACCGCCTGGTCGAAGTCGCCCGGATGCGCGGCGCGCGCGCCTTCCTGGTCGATTCCATCGCCGACGTGATGCCCGACATGCTCGAAGGCGTGCGCGCGCTGGGCCTCACCGCCAGCGCGTCGTCACCCGAATGGCTGGTCGAGGAAATTATTGGAGCGTTCGCGCGCGGTGGCGCTGAAGTCGAACTGATGAGCGTCGCGAAGGAACGCGTCCACTTTCCCCTCCCCCTGCCGTCGAACTGACCAACCGTCTGATTTGAATTTCCCTCCGGGGGCCGAAACCTCACGAGGGTTCGGACTTCCCGTGGGTGATAAGATGCGCGCTCCGCGCTGTTAGTAGTGGGTGTTGAGAACGGTAGCGACCTCGACATTCTACGAGGTTACATCGACGATGAGATGGTCGATCTGATTTATCTTGCTCCGCCCTTTAAGAGCGACCAAGACTACAATATTTTGTTTGCCGAGCAGGACGGATCACGGTGAGCCGCGCGAATGATCGCCTCCCGTCGGCATCGCGCGCGCGGGAATAACAGAAGAAGTGAAGTTTGTTCGTGCTGCGTTGGCGGGCGATCCAGAACCCTCACCTACCTTGTCGCGTTCCGCGACTTCGGCCTCCTCTCCCGTAAAATAACGGGCGAGGTAAAGAGGAGCGGGCGAGGTGAGAGCCGGCGTGGTCGCTTAGGGGGTGCGGGCGTGCGCGGGCGCGTCGGGAGAAATCGCGTCGCCGTAGGTCTTAATGTGGGTGAACTTCTTTGAAAGGATTCCCAAGTCCGATATGAACTGGCTATCGGGTATAGGAGTACCGGGCGACTCGCCGCTCTCATGAAACGGTCCGTAGTTGATGCCCACGAACGGACCCGCGAAGGCGGCGCCTGAGGTTAAGAGGAGGATCAAGGCGGCCAGCAGGGCAGGGACCGAACTAGTGGCCTGTAACAGCTGAATCGGAAGTAGGGATGATTCTGTGCGAGAAGTCGCGATAGGCCCATTTGATGGGCGCGGCGTGTTGGTTGTGATGACGGATGTAACGCATGAGCTTGCGCGCCAGGTCGTGGACCGAGG
>JAUSID010000139.1 GCA_030648295.1 Opitutaceae bacterium
GGTGCGGCGTGAGGTTCCGACCGCGGCCCGCCGCCGTGTAGTTCAACATGTCGGCATGCATGTCGTCGGCGATGATGAAAACGATGTTGGGGCGCGTGTCTCGCGCGGAGAGCGCCGCGGCGGCGCCGGCGCCGAGGGCGAGGAGCGCGAGGAGGACGGTGAGGGGGTTCTTCATGAGGTGCGGATTGGTGTAGTCGGATGCCCGGAGGGCGGAGGGGCCGGTGATCGATGGGCGGTGGATAGTGGGACGCTTTATCAGATGGTCGGATGGGCGGACGCGCCGCCCCGAGCCTGAAGCCCTCGCCACCGGTTCCTTTCCGAAAAACATGCTGGAAGCAGGAGACAGGTGACAGGAGACAGGTAACGGTGCCAAACTTGAAACGTGACCTTGAAACCTGCCCCCGGGCGGGGAGCTCGCGAAGCCGCCCCATGCTGGTGTATCTTTCGGGTTTTTCGTGGTCCAGCCGGTTTGGTTCGTCAAACGGCGGGTGTTGAGCTCTTGGTGGGGGCATCACAAGCAGCCCGATGATCGAAATGGAGCGCGTTCACTCCAGCGGGACTCAGCGCCCCATCGGGCAACCGCGCGGCGGGGGCAGCGCGATTCATCGCTGGCTCGAACGCGGGCTCGTGGCCGCCGCCCTGGCCATCACCGTCTGGTTCTATACCTGGACGGTCGCGGTGAACAACGGCTTCGAAGACTGGGGCGACACCGATTACTACCGGCTGCTCGTCCGCGGCTGGAAGAAGGGGCAGCTCCACCTCGACAAGGATCCTCGGCCCGAATTGCTGGCACTCGCGGATCCTTACGATCCGTTCCAGAACGCCGAGCACAAGCTGGGCGACGCCACGCTGTATCGCGGCAGGTATTACATCTACTTCGGCGCCGCGCCAGCGCTGACCTTGATGCTGCCCTACGCACTGGTGACGGGTCGCGAGATGACGATGGGGGCAGCGACGCTGGTTTTTTCCACGGTGGCGTTTCTCACCGCGAGCGGGCTGTGGCTGGCGCTGCGGCGCCGCTATTTTCCCGGCAGCATGATCGCCATGGCACCGCTGGGGGTGCTGGCGATCGGGTTCGGCACGCATCTGCTCACGCTGGCGCAGCGGCCCATGTTCTGGGAGCTGGCGATCGCGGGTGGGATTGCGTTCTCGATGCTGGCGGTGGCCGCGGCATATTGCGCGATCCACGGCCGGCGGCCGCTGGCGGCGATGGCCGCCGCAGGGTTGTGCCTCGGCCTCGCGGTGGGCTCGCGACCGACCTGCCTCGTCGCCGCTCCGCTCCTGCTCGCGCCCCTGTGGCTGGCGTGGCGCCAGCGCCCGCTCAATTCGCCCGGTATCCCCGGCGCCGTGGACATGGCTTCAACGCCGCGCTGCCGGTCGTGGGGGAGGATGGCGATTGCCGCCGCGCTGCCCCTGGCCGCGTGCGGTGCGGCGATCATGGCGCACAATCATGTGCGGTTCAACCACCCGTTCGAGTTTGGGCAGCACTACCAGTTGTCCGGCGCCCACGAGGGGAAGCTCACGCATTTCAGCGTGCGATTCTTGCCGCATAACTTCGCGGTTTATTTTTTTCAGGCCCTGGGCTGGCAGCCGGAGTTTCCCTTCGCCAACGCGCAGGCGATCGAGGTCGATGACATTCCGGGCTACTTCGGCACGGAGGAGGTATCAGGCTTGGCGGCGACGTTTCCGTTTTACTGGTTCCTGCTCGCGCTGCCGCTCGCATGGTGGCGTCGCGAGCGTGACGAAGCCTGGCGTCTTTCGGCGGTGTTCGCCGCCGTGGCCGGCTACGCGCTCCCCGTCATGGCGGTGGTGCTGTGTTATTTTTCGACCACGATGCGTTACGAGGCGGATTTTGCCGTCGCGCTCGCGGTGCTGGCGCTCGGCGGCATGCTGTCCCTGGAGCGCTGGGCGACGGGCGCACGTTCCGCGGCCGGCGAGCGCACTCCGCTCACGCCAGTGCGCCCCGGCCGCTGGTTCGTCGCGGCCGGCGCGGGAGTCGCCGGTGTGGTCACGGTGTTGGTTGGCGTGCTGGTGAGCTTCGATTATCACGGCCGGCCGCTCGCCATCAGCGCCGCGCTCACCTGGCAAAAACTGGCCGACGCGCCCTACCTGGCGGCGGGCGAGGTCGGCCGATGGCTGGGGCGGATTGAAGGCCCGCGGGTGCTGAAGATCCGGTTGAAGCAGCGGCCGCCCGGCACCACCGAGATATTCTGGGAGTCCTCCGATCCGCGCGCGCAGGAGCGGATCGCGCTCGAGCACCTGGACGAGCGATTGATCCGCTTCGGCTACGCGCGCGGGCTGACACCGACGCAGTGGGGACGTCCGTTGCGCTGGGAAAGGGATCATACGCATACCGTGAGCGTACAGCTGCCCTCACTGTATCCGAAGATTTCGCACGGGGGGTGGAACCGGTTGAGGCAGCGGGATGAGTTCCGCGAGCGCACGGCCGTGGTGGTGTGGTTCAGCGGCGGTCGCGCGCTCGAGGCGGTGGTCGACCCGCTGCCGGACGGCATCACGCCCGGCGGCACCGTCGGCCGGACCTTTTCGGGGGAGGTCCGGAAAGCGTACAAGCGGCTGTATCGCCCCGACGAGATCGAGTGGGGGCTCGCCGACTATTACGCGCCGCGCGGCGGCGTGTTGCAGCTGCGCGTGATCTTTCCTTCCGAGTTGCGCGCCGAAGGCGAACCGCTGTTTGTCTGCGGTGAAGGTCGGTACCATTCCAACATTCTCTTTGTCGAACCAGCGGAAGGCGGGTTGAGGTTCGTGTTCGAGGACTACGGGCGGCCGCGGGTGAATTCCGGGGTGGTGCGGCCGAATCCCGGCGGCCATCGGATCGAGTTCGAGCTGCCATCGTTTCGCCCCGAGGCCTACGGCTGGGAAGAGACCGGTGACATCGTCGTGCGAGTTGACGGCCAGGAGGTGCTGCGTTCGACGCAGGTGGGCCGGCCGTTTCCATGGGGCGCGGAGCAGATTGGCCGCAATGTGTTTGGCACGACCTGCGGCGCGTACTTTCGCGGCTGGATCTTCGACGCGAAGTGGGTCCGGGAGAGGTAGGAGATGTCAGATGTCAGACGTCAGAGGTCAGAGGTCAGAGGTCAGTGTCGACCGGCAAACTGAAACGGGCGACCGAGGCAGTAACGGGAAGCGCAAGGGACGAGCCGAACGAAACGATCCGCGATTAGGGCCGGCTGTAGCAGCCGAACCGTCGGAACCCCGCGACCCAGAACTCAAAACTCAGAACCCAAAACTGGTGATGCTCTCACCCCGCACACTCCACCACGAAATACCGGCGGATTCCCGAGACGTTTAGGGTCCAGGCGCCACCGCCACCTCGCTCCGCGGTGCGTGGCTCCTCGAGATCAGGGCTGTGAAGCGTCACTCGCGCGAGCGGAGCAGCCGACTCCACAGTCACTGTGTCATCGAGCGGCGTGAACTGAAGTTTCTCAATGATGGGCTGCCGGCCCATCTGGTTGCGCAACGACGGGTGCAGCACGGTGCCAACCTTGGCCGGCAGACCATGCAGCAGCCAGCGCTCACCGTCGCGGAAATGCCGCCACTGCCATTGGAGCGGAAGCCCCCGCACCACTACCGATGTCCGCCCGTCCGGCAGCAGCCATGCCGTCGCCGACGTGGCGACGCCCTCCGCCGTGATCCGCTCGGGTCGCCAAACAAGCCTGCCCTTGCCCACCGCAACCTCGAACCATCCATCCTGCCGAGCTCGTGCCATCGCTTCGGATACACGGCATTCCGCGACGGCAACTTTGCTCCCGAAGTGCTTGTAGGGTGGAAAGCCACCGGTCCGCGGGGGGTCGAACCACTCGACCGCCAGCCCGAACTCACGCAGCCAGGGTTGCGCCGCCGGATTGGCGCGGCCATCGCAAAACCCACAGGGGCCCGTTGCGATCACCGTGCCGCCGGCGATCATGAACGCAGTCAGGGCCTGCCGCTCCCCGGCCGCCAGGCATATGACGCTGCTCAGCACGAGCCGCCGCACTTTGCCCAGTCGCGGGATTCCTGTCGTCACACCGTAGGTGACACGCTGCCGGATCAAGTGCTGGCAGCTGGCCGCATAGTCGTTGGTGTAGTCGGCACCGACCTGGCCGTAGTAATCGCGCGTCGCCCGCGAGAAAAGGACCGCAATGTCGCTGTCGGGTTCGCCGGTGAACAGCTGCGGGTGGGCTCGCTCCCACCGATACCCTTCCGCCACGAGTTCGGCGTCGTCGGCAAGCTCCGCCAGCTCCGCGGCCGAGGCACCGAGCCGTCCCTTCAGCGTGCTGAACCAGCAGTCGGAACCGAGAAATTTGTTCAACGCCCAGGTGAAGAACGCGGTGTCGGGAAAGAACCCGTATCCCAATCCGAAGCACGGCACGCGATGCTCGTGCGCGAGGCCGAGATGCAGCAGCTGGCTCGGAATGCGGTTGTCCCACGTGCCTCCGATCGTCGGCGTCGAACCGACCATTTCCAGCAACACGTGATCGCAGCTGCGGATGAAATCCTGATAGCTCATGCCGAAGGCGGGCAACGCCGGACCGTCGCTGCTCGAGCAACACGTAAGCAGCGGATATCCGGCCGGCAGCACCTCGCGCACGCCCATGACAAAGTCGCCGCTGCTGCGAAACCGCATCTCGATCCAGTCGCGAAATGCCTCGCTCCGGCGATTGCCCCAGAAGCCCGCATCGGCAACGGGCGGCAACTCGCGCCCATGCTCGCGGCGGAAGCGCTCGCGGCAATGGACGCAGCCACAAGCGCGCCAGTCGGCATAAAAGATCCCGTCGTCGCTCATCAGGCCGTCGATGCCGGTGTCAGCCAGCAATTGCCGCACGTAGCGCTTGTAGGCCGCGCGAAACGCGGGGTGGTTCATGCAGTATTGCTCCGCCGCATACGCGGGCAGGTATACCGGCTTTCCCGTTTCCACGTCGCTCATCCGCCAGTCGTCGAGATGGGAACCGTCGAACTCCCAGGTCGCCGCGGCCTCGGCCGAAGGATAGAACGGCACATGGTGCCGGTTGCGTTGCGAGATCCCGAGTGCGTCGGCCGCATTGCGGGGACGGTGGGTCAGCGCGGACGAATGGTGGTCGAACAGGAGAATCTGCCGTTGATGCAGTTCCTCCGCGATCGTGCGCAGCAGATCGTGCAGGCGCGTCCACAGGGGAAGGAAATCCCAGCGCAAATGGGCGCCGAAGATGATGCAGCAGTTCACGTCGCTGGCCGCGCACCGATCCGCGCGCCGCCGAATCGCGTCCAGCAGGTCCGCATTGGGCCACGCCAGGTCGTCGAACGTGATCCACCAACTCACAGCGCGGTAACGCGGCCGCGGCCCGCGCGCCCCGCCCGCTCCGCCGGCGCTGCCACTCCGGCTGGCTGGCGCCACGATGCCGGACGCCACGGCCATGGCCCCGACGTTCCGCACGAACGCGCGCCGCGTCCATCGCGCCGGTGACGGATCACCTGGGCCGCTCGCTCGGTTCATGTCGCGAGCAAGCCGACACTCCCGGCCCGTGGCAAACCAATCGCGGGGCGGGCCGGTCGCAAAACGTCGAGTATCGTCACCATACCTACACCGCGTGGTAGTCGACAACCGCGCGATTTTTGTGGCAGCCTCGCACCATGTTGAACCCCGCGGCCGCTCCACGTGTGGTCAGCGCACTTTTACTGCTGATGACCGCGGCGGGCGGGGCGTTCGCCGCGCCGGCCTCGACAGCGAAGACCAAACGCGCCGCCGACATGGTATGGACCATCGGCGTCTACACGGGCGCCTCACCGTTTGATCTTCAGCCCGCGTCGGGAGTGGAAAATCCCGCGTTCATGCCGGCGGATACCGCCGGTGCGCTGGACATCGTCGCTCACCCGTTTCTCGCGATCGAGGGATCGCGATATCACCTGTTCTTCACCGCGAAAAACAGCCAGCAAGGCACGGGCGCGATTGGACACGCGGAGAGCGCGAACGGCCTGAATTGGGCGTATCGCGGAATCGTGCTGCGCGAGCCGGCCGTGCTTTCGTACCCGTGTGTGTTCAAGTGGCGCGATGATTATTACATGGTCCCGGAGTCGACCGAAAACGTGATCCGGTTGTACCGCGCGACTCGGTTTCCAGACGAATGGCACCGTGTCGCGGACGTGGTGAAGGGCGACAAGCTCGTCAGCCCGACAGTCGTGCGCCACGGCGATGCCTGGTGGCTGTTCGTTGGGCGCGGCAATGCCACCTTGCGGTTGTTTCGAGCGGATGAGTTGACCGGACCATGGGTGGAGCATCCGCGCAGCCCAATTGTCGAAAACGATCTGAACATCGCGCGACCGGCTGGACGTCCGCTGCTGATCGACGGTCGGCTATTCCGGCTGGCACAGGATTGCGAGCCCACCTACGGCAATCAGGTGTGCGCCTTTGAAATCACCCTGCTCAGCGCGACTGAATACGCGGAGAAACCGGTGGAACGATCGCTGGTGCGCGCGTCGTCCAGCGGCTGGAACGCCGCCGCGATGCACCACGTGGACGCGCATCGGCTCGCCGGCGGGGAGTGGCTTGCCGTGGTCGATGCCCTCGGCAGTCGCGTGACGCGAATCCCGCGCTGATCGCAGCGAACACGATGCGTTTCCGGTTTCGCGTTTCGCATTTCGCGCGCAGGGCGCGGTCACTCGTCACTTGTCACTCGTCACTATCGTGCTCATGCCTGAGGCGTCCTTTCAATTCTGTGCCCACCTTGAACTTCATGCGTCGGTTCGGGCGGAGGTCGTGCGGCCTCCTGTTGCTGGCCACATCCGCGGCGTTGTCGGCGACGGAAAAGACCACGGACCCCACTCTCCTACCGGCGCCGCAGCGCATCATCGTGCCCAAGCTTCGCGCGACGCTTGATGTCGACGGAGAGTTGCGCGAACCGGTTTGGGCAAAGGCGGCGAAGCTCGGCCCGTTCATGAAAAACGACGGTTCCGCCCGCGAACGGGAACCGACGACAATCCGCATCTGGTACGATGATACGGCGCTTTACCTCGGCTGGACGTGCACGGACTCGGATGTGCAGGCGACGTTTACCGCCCGCGACAGCAAATTCTGGGAGGAGGAAGTCGCCGAGTTTTTCCTCACGCCACAGGACCTTGCCCGGTACTTCGAACTACAGTGGAATCCACTGGGCGGCGTCTTCGATGCGATCATCACCAACCAGTTGGACGAGCGCGGCGTCTCGCGGAAATTCGACGGCGACCGGAGCTTCACCGCGATCGGCATGAAGAGCGCCGTCAAGCTGCGCGGCACTCCGGCCGACTCGAACGATCGGGACGAATTCTGGCAGGTGGAGGTGGTGATTCCGTTCACGGCGCTCGACTGGCCGGCGCCGAAACCCGGCGAGGTATGGCGCGCGAATTTTTATCGTTTCAACCGCGGCAAGAATCAGCCGGCGGAGGGCGTGGCGTGGTCGCCGACGCGCCTGCCGGGCTTTCACCAACCGTCGCGATTTGGTTACCTGGAATTCGGGCGGTGAGGCGCTGCATCGGTTTCAAACCCGGCTGAACCGAGCCGGCGTTGCCGGTCGCGTCGCGGCTTCACGGGAGTTCAGCATTGGTCCCTTCGCTCCTCGCGGACTGGCACCAGCCGGTCCGGCCAGAGTTTCACGAACTCGCCGAGCCAGTCCAGCGTATCGTCAAATGTCTGCGCATCCCAAATTGTCGCTTCAGTGCCACACAGCGTGTAAGTTTGTCGCCGGTGATCCTCGCAAAGCCCGATGTTGCTGCAAAGGCCGCTCGTTGCTCGGCAAAATACGCACAGACGAGCCAGCGAGCGGACCGTAATCTGCCGTGCCATCCGGCCCGAGCAGCTGTGACTCGCGCAGCTCCGGATACGGCAATCAGACGCAATTTAAAATCATCTGTAATCCTTGAACCGGATGAGTAGGGCAAATGCGCCGGGTCAACATTCCGGGCCTAATCCAGCCGTGACACCGGTGGATTCCGTCCATCTCACGAAGCCTCAAGAGTCCGCGCCGCCCTGCCTCACGCCTGACGGCTGTCTTCCGCGGCGAAATTTTCTGAAGCTATCCGCCGCCGCCGGCACGCTTGGCGCGATCAGATTCGCGCCATGTGCCGACGCCGCAGCGAACGCGACGCCGGCGAATTCGACCGCGGACGGCGCGCGTCGTCCGTACCACGCGCCCTATGGTGGCGCGCAGCTCAGCCGAATCGCATTTCCTCTCGGCGGGCTCGGTGCCGGGATGGTGTGCCTCGAAGGCACGGGGGCGATGTCGCATGTTTCCGTGCGCCACCAGCCGGACGTGTTCAACGAGCCGTGCACGTTTGCCGCGCTCGCCATCCGCGGTGCGACTCCAATCGCGCGGGTGCTCGAAGGTCCGGTGCCGGCGTGGAAACTTTTCGGCCGCAGTGGCGCCGCGCGCGGCGCTGCCGGCTCGTCATTCGGATTGCCGCGTTTCGCCCGGGCGGAGTTCGCGGCGCGATTTCCGTTCGCGACGGTCACGTTGCACGACGAACTCGTGCCGGTGCAGGTGGAGCTGACGGGATGGAGTCCGTTCACGCCCGGTGACGCCGACAGCTCGAGCCTGCCGGTCGCGGCGCTCGAATACAAATTCACCAACGTCACGCGCGCCGCGATTGAGGCGGTGTTTTCGTATCACGCGAGAAACCTGATGGCGGTGGCAAAGAGCCCGCGCCACGCGGTGCGCCCGCTGCGCGGCGGGTTTGTCCTGTGGGGCGCCGGAGCGGCGGACAAGCCATGGGAGGAAGGTGCATTTTCCGTCGCGACGGCGGATCCTGCGGTGAAGGTCAATCATGCCTGGTTTCGCGGTGGCTGGTTTGATCCGCTGACCATGGCATGGAAGGACGTCGAAAGCGGCGTCTGTATCGAGCGCGAGCCTGTGACCAGAGGCGCACCCGCACCGGGCGCGTCGCTGTTCGTGCCGTTCTCGCTCGCGGCCGGGGCGAGCAGGACGATCGTCGTGCGGCTCGCGTGGCACGTGCCGCGGACGAACCTGCGTACCGGGATCGATGTCGCGCGCGCAACCGGGCAGGAGCTGTCCGCGATTGAACCGTATCAACCGTGGTATGCGGCAAAGTTTGCCGACGTTGCGGTCGTCGCCGGGCACTGGTCTCGCGAATACGACGCCTTGCGCCGGCGGTCGGACCAGTTCGCGCAGTGTTTCCACGATTCCACCCTGCCCCCGGAAGTGAACGAGGCGGTGTCGGCCAATCTCACGATTTTGAAATCGCCCACGATCCTCCGGCAGGCCGACGGCCGGTTCTGGGCATGGGAAGGCTGCAACGACGACAGCGGCTGTTGCGCCGGGTCGTGCACGCACGTGTGGAACTACGCGCAAGCGGTCGCGCATCTCTTTCCCGCGCTCGAACGCACGATGCGAGAGACGGAATTCGGCCCGGCACAGGATGAGCGCGGGCACCAGAATTTCCGCGTGGCGCTGCCGATTCGCCCCACGCCCCACCGCATGCACGCCGCGGCCGATGGGCAACTCGGCGGCCTTATGAAGCTGCACCGCGACTGGCGGATCAGCGGCGACACCGGGTGGCTCCGCCGGCTCTGGCCGCGGGCGCGGCAGAGCCTGGACTACTGCATCAGCACCTGGGATCCCGCGCGGAAGGGCTGGCTCGAGGAGCCGCACCACAACACCTACGACATCGAATTCTGGGGGCCTGACGGCATGTGCACGAGCATCTACCTTGGTGCGCTGCGCGCGGCCGTCGCGATGGGCCGCGCGCTCGGTGACGACGTGACGGCTTACGCGGAGCTTGGCCGGCGGGGCGAAACACGAATCGCGACCGAGTTGTTCAAGGGCGATACCTTCATCCAGAAGATCGAGTGGAAAACGCTGCGCGCGCCGAGTCCGCAAAACGACCAAAAGTTGCGGGGCGGCTACTCGCCCGAGGCGCTGGCGCTGCTCGAAAAGGAGGGCCCGAAATACCAATACGGATCCGGCTGCCTTGCCGACGGCGTCCTCGGCGCGTGGCTCGCGCTCGTGTGCGGCGTGGGACAGGTGCTCGATCCGGCGCAGGTCACGAGTCACCTGCGCGCGGTGCACCGGCACAACCTGAAGAAAGACCTCTCGGCCCACGCGAATCCGCAACGGCCGAGCTACGCCGCCGGCGCCGAGGGCGGCTTGCTGCTCTGCACCTGGCCAAACAGTGGCGCGCTTTCGCTGCCGTTCGTTTATTCCAACGAGGTGTGGACCGGCATCGAATACCAGGTGGCCTCCCACCTGATGCTCATGGGCGCGGTAAAGGAGGGACTCGAAATCGTGCGCACCTGCCGCGATCGCTATGATGGCGACGTGCGGAATCCGTTCGATGAATACGAGTGCGGCCATTGGTACGCCCGGGCCCTGTCGTCGTACGCCCTCTTGCAGGCGCTCAGCGGTGCGCGTTACGACGCGGTCGAGCAGACACTGCACTTGTCGCCCTCGGTACGCGGCGATTTTCGCTGCTTCCTCGCGACCGCCACCGGCTACGGCACCGTCGGCGTGAGTGGAGGCAAACCGTTTTGCGACGTTCGCTCCGGTGTAATCCAAATCAAGCACCTCGAGTACCAGCCGTGCGCCTGAGCGGCGCCGGGTTCCTTTTGCTCCAACCACCATGAAAATCTGTCGCGCTCTCGCTTGCGTCGCCTTCCTCGGTATCACCTCGACCATGACGCCCGCCCAGCCATCACCGGCGCCGTTCAACGGCCTCGGATCCTCGCTCAGCAACCTTTCGCGGCTCTCCACCGCAAAGTCGCGTTCGATCAGCCCGGAAAACTTCACCGGCGAAAAGGGCAAGGGCGGCATGGCGACCGAGGGCACGGGCAAAAACGCATCCCGAGATCTTGGCCAGGGCTGGAAAGTTTCACCGTCCGTCGTGATCAAGGCCGGCACCACCTTCACGCTCGGCGAAATCACCGGTCCGGGCTGCATCCAGCAAATCTGGATGACACCGACGGGCAATTGGCGGCACTCCATCCTGCGCTTCTATTGGGATGGCGAAACCCAGCCGTCGGTCGAGTGTCCGGTCGGCGATTTCTTTGCCTGCGGCTGGGGAAAATACGCGCAGGTCAATTCGCTCGCGGTCGGGGTGAACCCCGGCAGCGCGTTCAACTGCTACTGGCCGATGCCGTTCCGGCAGCGCGCGCGGATCACGATGGAAAACATCGATGCGAAGGACATGCGGCTGTACTACCAAATCAATTACGCGCTCGCGCCCGTGCCCGCGGACGAGGCGTATTTCCACGCGCAGTTCCGGCGCACCAATCCACTGCGGGAAAAGGACGTCTACACGATCCTCGATGGCGTGAAGGGCCGCGGCCACTACGTCGGCACCTACATGGCCTGGGAGGCGCGCAGCCCGGGCTGGTGGGGCGAAGGCGAAATCAAGTTCTATATGGATGGCGACCGCGACTGGCCGACCATTTGCGGCACCGGCACGGAGGACTACTTCTGCGGCTCATATAATTTCGAAAATCGCGAGACGAAGAAATACCAGCCTTTCAGCGGCCCGTATGCCGGGCTGCTCCAGGTGCTGCCACCGGACACCGCCTACGTGCCGCCGCAGCGTTTCGGGCTCTACCGGTGGCATATCGTCGATCCCGTGCGCTTCGAGCAGGACCTGCGGGTGACCATGCAGGCGCTGGGCTGGAAGCAGGGGCCGAATCGCGCCTACCTGCCGCTGCAGGACGACATCGCCTCGGTCGCGTTCTGGTATCAGGTGGAACCGCACGCTTCGTTCCCGAAATTGCCCGCCCGGGAAAAACTCGGTGTAAACTGACGGCACCGCGGCGGTTCAGGTGCGGGCGCGGTCCGCAACCCACGACGGCTCCATTTGCAGGGTTGGTCGACCGCGGTGTCTGCCCGTAGCTGGCCCAGCCCCAGCCACCTGCTGGGGAAGAAAAGTGACGTGGCGCGAGCCGATTGCCCGTCCCGCTGCGCATGAAGTGGCAGCGGTCGGTGCCCTCCGGGTGAAAAACGCCGATCGTTTCCTTCACGGGTTGCTTACGAAACCGCAGCCACGGGACAGCGTCCTCATCCCCATATGGGAAAAGGTTTTCTGCCAATCATTGCCAGCGCCATCAGCATCCTGTGCTGCCAACTCGCAGCGCAAGATGTTCGTGTGCGCACGGTTAGTAGAGTATCGATGGCCGCGCAGCCGGACTGCAACAGCCCGGCTTTCTGGCGGGATGGCCGGCTGTATTGGTACGGTTCACACGGTTCGCCGTGGCTGAGCCAGGGGCCCGATCAGTTCGGTCCGTGGGAAACCCGCAGCGCCTTCGTCCCCTCGCCGGACAATTCACCGAAGTGGATGGAAGCGGTGTGGCCCGAGAGCAACGGGGTGGTGTGGGGCTGGTATCACGCCGAACCGGTGAACCTCATTCCCAACTCCACCTTGAGTGCACCGAAGGTGGGCGCGGCGGTGTCGTTCGATGGTGGATACACGATGAACGACCTCGGCTTCATCCTGACCTCGGGTGACCCCGTCGACCCGACGGCGCAAAACGGGTATTTCGCCGGCGGTCATGGTGATCCTTCGGCGATCCTCGACCGCCAGCAGAAGTATTTCTATTTTTTCTTTGGTAACTACGGCGGGCCGGCCGAATCCCAGGGCGTGTGCGTCGCGCGGATGGCTTTCGAGGATCGGAGCAATCCTTCGGGCGCGGTCTGGAAATATTACAACGGCAAATGGCAGGAGGCCGGGCTCGGCGGCCGCACGACTCCGATATTTCCCGTCAGCATTCCCTGGGGTTCGAGCGACCCCGATGCGTTCTGGGGGCCGGCGGTACACTGGAACACCTATCTCAATTGCTATGTAATGCTGCTCAACCACACCTCGGGTGAGCCGGGCTGGTCGCAGGAGGGCGTTTATATTTCGTTCAATGCCGATCTTAGCCGGCCGGATTGGTGGACCCAGCCGCGCAAGATTCTCGATCGCTCCGACTTCGTCGACCGCGGCGCCTATTATGCGCAGGTGATGGGGCTCGAGCCGGGCGGCACCGATCGCCTCGCGGGACAAACCGCGCGGCTCTATCTGCACGGCACTTCCAAATGGGAAATCGACTTCATCGCGCCGCAGATCGCACCGACCGCCGTGAGTGTGACTGCCACCGCGACCTCGGGGATGGTCATGGCCGGCCAGGCCGTGACGCTCTCGGCCGCGGCCATGGGGCTGCCGCCGTTCACGTATCAATGGCTCAAGGACGGATTTGCCATCCCGCTGGCGAATGCGGCGACTTACGAGATTGCCCGCGCCGGTTCCACCGACGCCGGCGTCTATTCGGTGATCGTCATGAACAATCTGGGGGCGGCCACCAGCGATGGCTTCACGCTGGCGGTGACGGTTCCAATCGTCGTGCCGCCGCCGCAGGAGTCATTTCTCTCCAACCTTTCGGTGCGTTCGTCGCTCGGTGGCAATGGCGGGAGTCTCATGCTCGGCTTCGCGCTGCAAAGCACGGCGCCCAAGGCGGTGCTCCTGCGCGCCATCGGCCCGACGCTGGCGGTTTTCGGCGTGCCCGATGCCGCGGCTGACCCGCGACTGGCGGTCTATGATGCCGGCGGGACGCCAATCGGCGACAATGACGACTGGCAGTCATCAGATGCGGCCAACTTTGCGGCGGCAGGAGCATTTGCGCTGCCCGAGGGCAGCACCGATGCCGGACTGGTGCTGACCGCGAGGTCGGGCACGGCCACCGCGATCGTCACCGCGCCAACCGGCGGCGTCGTGCTCGCGGAGATTTATGATCCGGCCGCCTCGGCGAGTTCGAAGCTCGTGAACGCGTCGGCGCGCGCCGTGGTCGGCCCGGATTCGCAGGTCATGGTTGGCGGCTTCATGGTGAGCGGCACCGGGAACAAGCGGCTTTTGATCCGCGCGCTGGGGCCACAACTCGCCGCTTTCGGCGTGAGTGCGGCGCTGGCGAATCCGGTCCTCGAAGTGTACGACCAGACCGCCACAAGAATTGCGACGAATGACGGATGGGATCCGGCGCTCGAACCGGAGTTCGCGACCGTCGGTGCGCTGTCGCTGACGCCTGGCAGCCGGGATGCCGCCGTCGTCGTCACGCTCGCGGCCGGCAACAGCTATACCGTCGTATTGCGCAGTGGCGATGGCTCGACCGGCGAAGCCGTGCTGGAAATTTACGAACTGCGATAGCCACCGGTTTCCCGGTTTCGGGTTTGCCACCCTGCTCGCTTACAGCGTCCCCTTCACGCCAAACACCCAGTTAGCGCCGTACTCCTGATACTGGCGGAGCGTGCGTGACTGGCCTTCGACGAGCCCGGGCGGGGTGTCGAACCAGCGCATCGGCACCCGCGTGATGTTCCGTCCCTGGATGTAAAGCGACAGCACTCGGGTGAGCTTCCAATTGAGCGAGGTGTCGAACTGCGCCACCGCTTGACGAAACCGGCCGTAATTTCCGTCCGGCCGCTCGTCGATCCAGACGCCGCCAATCGAGCCGTTGAAACGGCGATACGCGTAGCCAAGCCGCCCGGATATCCGGTGCGGCGCGAGCCCATTCCGGCGCCGGCTCGCATAGGTGCGGGCATACGAAACGTTCACGCTCGTGCCGCGGAAGAGCTCGGGCAGAAATCCGAGCGTCTGATGGTACGAAAGATCCATATTGCGGAAGCGCCGCCGCTCCGCGCTGTTCCTCGTCGAGCGGAAAACATAGGTCGAGAACTCCTCGTCCTCGACGCCGAACTCCTCCGGCGTGTAGTCGTGGGTCTCGCGCAGGTTGCGATTGTCGTTTTGCGCCACCGCCAGGGTCAGCTGCCCGGGCGATCGGTTGCCAAAATAATATGCGAGCCGGGTCTGATAATTCTTGGAGTACTCCGGCTTCAGGCTGGCATTCGGCGAATCCACCCGCTGCGCGTCCTCCAAAATGTTCCAGAGACCGGTGAGGCTGTCGATCGGCGGCCGCGAGATCGCCTGGTTGAATCCGGCCTGGAACTCAAAGTTCGCGGCGAGCTTGTATTTCGCGAGCACTGACGGAAACACGTTATAATATTCAGACGCACGCGCGACGCGCGGCTGGCTGAAGAACTGGTAGCGCAGTCCATCGAACGTCGTCGCGCGGCCCGCGGCGTTGGTCGGATAGCCGGCGGCGATAATCTCGCTGCGAAACCGCGGATCAAACTCCATGAACCGGTTTTTCGTTTCTTCCACGCGCACCCCGCCACGCAACGTGAGCTTCGGCGTCACGCTTACATCCGCCTGGGTGTAACCGGCGGTGACCGTCTGCCGGAAATCGCGCCGGTTGCCGACGAACGCCGAATAGAAATTGTCCGGCGTAGCCGTGCGGACGAACAGCTCCGGGTGCTCGATGAACAACTGCCCAATGCGCAGACGGTCGGCGCGCGGCAGGTTGCCCTGCACGCCATTGATGTTGGAAAACGTGAGTGCGTTGGTCGTCCCCGTCTCGAACGGATGCGGGGCGATGAAACCGAGGTTCGCCCAGTTGCCGCTCGTCGTGATAGTCGGCACGCCGGTCGTCGCGTTGGCTCCCGTCATCACGTCGCCACCGGGCCCGATATAGCGCCACAGATTCCACGGCGTGATGGCGTAGTTCTTCCGGGACTCCTCGTTCCATTTCCCGCCGAATTTCACCACCGTCGGGAAATTGCGCAGGAACGGCAGCACCCAGCGGGCGTTCGCCTGGCCGCTCCAGATTTCCGTGGCCCACTTGCTGTCGGTGCTTTCCACGCGCGTGCCCCCGGTAAAATTCCTGAGGTCCAGCCAGTCCGCACCCGACGTCTGATTAATCGTCCACTCGTGCGAGTCGAGGCTCGGACGCGTCGCCGTCCAGTCACCCGGGGCGGACAGGGCTTCCGCGCGGGAGAAGCCGCGGTTGAGCGAGACGTATTTGTTCACCGAGCGTGAAAACGCGATTGCCCCGTCGAAGGTGATCCGGTCGAGCTTGTATTCGAACTTCGGAGAAAAGGTGCGCGTCATGGTCTCCGCCGCCGACGTGCCGCCGCCGTTGTTGACCGCCGGCACGGTATTGTTTGTCGCGCGATTGGTGCTGATGGTCAGCCGTCCGTCGCCGCCGACCCGTGAGCGGCCGTTGTTCACGTTGGCGTTGCTGTTGGCCGCCACGAATGTGAAGTTGCGATTCCAGAACTCGCCTTCGATGTAGGTGTAGATCGCATTGAGCGAGAGCGTGAGCCGGCGGGTGGCTCTGAAGTCCGCCGTGAGTGAAAGCGCCTCCTTGAAGATCACTTTCGGACCGTCCTTGAAATCGATCTGCCGGATGACCATCGGGCGCGGATCGGCGGCCGTCGCGTTGCGGTTGTAATCCTGCACGAACGAATATTGCTCGGTGTACGAATTCGCGCGACTCGCGCTCAGCATGACGCCGAGCCGCTGATCCAGGAACGACTCGGAGTACTCCAGCGAGCCGTTCGGCTTGAACTTGTAGGCGAGATTTTCGCTCGGCCCAAGCGTCTTGTGCAGGTGAAACTCCTCCGCGTTGAAGTTGAGGCTGAAGTTGAAGCCGATGCGCCGCCCTTTCCGGTCGAATGCGCGGCGCGTCTTCATGTTGATTGTGCCGGAGGGCGAGTCCGCATCCGACTCGGCGCTCGTCGTGCGGCTGATCTCGATCGATTCCACGCCCGTGATCAACATGCTCTCGAAGCTCGTGGCGCGCGATGCCTCGCCGCCGCCACGGTTGGAATCGGCACTGGCCGTGCGGATGCCATCCAGCGCAACTCCGACATACTGCCCCTCCATGCCGCCGAGCCGCGGCCCGCGCGCCTCGGACTCGACATAGTCGACATCGACACCGGGAAGATACTTCAGGAACTCGCCGACGTTGCCATCCGTGATGTCACCGAAGATGTCAGACGAAACCGACGTCGTGATGTCCATGTTGCGGCGTTGATCCATGATCGCCTTCGCGTTGCCCTCGCGTTCGCTCGATACGGTGAAGGCCTGCAATCGAATCGTGCCATCGTCGGCTTTTACCGGCGGCGCGCCGGCCGTGCTGATGAGATCGATCTCGCGCACCGCGGCCTGGCCCGCGGTGACGGTGAACGTTTGGTTCACGGTGTTGTACCCGGTGTAGATCACCGCGATCGTCGCCTCGCCCGGCACCACGTGCGTGAATTGGAACGAGCCATCGCTCTCGGTGTAGGCGACTTGGTTGGTGCCCTGAAGCCGCACCTCGGCGTTGCGGACATACTCCTTCGCAACCGGGTTGTAGACGCGACCCTGGATGGTGCCCTCGGCCACCGGTTGAGCGTGGAGCAAAGCGGCGGCGAGCCACATGGTGGAAAGAACAAGGCGCGGCCAAAGCCGGCGCTGCGGCAGACTGCAGTGTGTCATGGAGGCGGGGTTGTGGTGGCGACGGGCGCACCATGCCGACGGACGTGACGAGTGACAAGTGATGAGTGGCGGGCGGGAGGACAGATGTCAGATGTCAGACGTCAGATGTCAGAGGTCAGCAGGCAGATGACGGACAACAGAGGGCGGGGCCGAACACCAAACGCGAAACCCAAAACTCAGAACCCAAAACCCAGAACTCAAAACCCAGAACGCCCCTGTGATTTCAACAGTTCCAGCAACCGGTCAGGGTTATCCGTGTTGATGCCGTCGACGCCGAGCGCGAGCATTCGTTTCAAGTCATCGGGCCGGTTGATGGTCCACGGCTGCACGGCGAGGTTGCGTTCGTGCGCATGGCGGACGAATCGCGGCGTCAGGATGTGAATCGAGCCGCTCCTTTCCGGCACCTGGAGCGAATAAAAATCCGGCGTGTACGCATCGCTCAACCCGAGCGTGCTCAGGATGACGAATACCCTGGCTTCGCGTTCGGTGGCCGAAGTGGCGGCCTCCGGACATGCACGACGAAACGCAACCATGTTTTCCTGGGCAAAACTGCTGACGAGCACCGTGTGCTCCAGGTGATGCCGCCGAATCACGTCGCAGAACGTCTGCACGGCCGTCGCGGTCGTCTGCTTAATCTCGACCCCGAACCGTTTGTCCGGAAACGCGCGAAACAACTCCTCGACTGTGGGCACCGTCAACCCGCGCCCACGATACGGATACGTCGCGCCCCGGTCGGTGGTGAACCTGTAGCCGGCGTCGAGTTTTCTGATTTCCTCGAACGTCAGGTCGCGAATCGCGCCCTTGCCGTCGGTGGTCCGATTCACCGTCTGATCGTGCATCAACACGAGCACGCCGTCGCGTGTCACGTGCATGTCGGCGTCGAGCACATCCGCGCCCATTTCCGCCGCCCGTTGAAAGGCCAGCAGGGTATTGCTTGGGTATAGATTCTGCCCGCCCTGATGCGCGAACACGAGCGGCCGGTGTTCACCGCTCCGCGCCTTGAACCAAGGATGGGCTGGCGCGGGTTTCGCGCGGAGTCGCGCGACCGCATACACGCCGGCGCCGAGTGCCATGCAGCCGAGCAGTACGATTCCAATGCGCTTCCGTATTTTCATCCGTGGTGAACGCCGCGACGGCGGCGGCAATGCAGCGGAGCGCCACCGGCGGCGTCAACCGATTGCGAGCCCGGCTATCCCACCCAGCGCCTGTTCGGTCGCTCGTCGCTAAATACAGGCGGACCGTTTCGGCTCGCCCGTGCTCGGTGCGACCGGGCACGGGTGCTTCCGACCCCAAAATCGCGCACCGTTTGCCAAGAAACGCCCGCCGGTGGCGCTTGCGCGCGCCTCCTGTTTCCGGCACCAAGACCGCTTCCCATGAGCGTCACTGAACAATTTCGCCGTACCAAGATCATCTTCACGCTCGGCCCGGCGACCGAAAGCGAGGCGATGCTGGAAAAGCTCATTCGCGCCGGCGCCGATATCATCCGGCTCAACATGGCGCATGCTTCGCACGATTGGACCCGCCAGGTCATCCGGCGGATTCGTTCCGTCAGCCAGCGGGCGGGCCGCGACGTCGCGATCATGATGGATATCAAGGGTCCCGAGATTCGTACGGGCGATCTCAGCGTCCCCATCGAGCTCAAGGCCGGGGAGATTTTCGACTTCACCGTCAAACCTGGCGGCGGGACGGAGGGAGCCGGCAGCGCGCAGGAGGTCCGCTCCGTCGACGTCAATTACAAGGACCTCGTCAACGACATCGCGGTGGGCGACACCGTGCTCGTCGACAACGGGTTGCTGCGGCTGGAGGTGCTGGCGAAGGACGAGGCTCGAATCCGCTGCCGGGTGCTGATCCCGGGCGAGTTGAAATCGCGCCGGCACATCAACCTGCCTGGCGTAAAGGTGAACCTGCCGTCCTTCACCGAGAAGGATCGCGGCGACACCACCGTCGGACTCGAGGAGGGAATCGACTTCATCGCCCTGTCGTTCGTCCGCGAAGCGAAGGATATCGAGCTGCTCCGCGTGTTCCTCGAGGAGAAAAAATCGAAGGTTCGAATCATCGCCAAGATCGAGGACCAGTCCGCCATCACCAACCTCAACGAAATCGTGGCCGCATGCGACGGGCTGATGGTGGCACGCGGCGATCTCGGCATCGAGTGTCCGTTCGAGGAGCTGCCCGTCATCCAGCGTCGCGCCGTCCGCAGCTGCCTTGCCCAGGGTCGCCCCGTGATCGTCGCGACGCACATGCTCGAATCGATGATCTCGCAACCGGTGCCGACGCGCGCGGAGATCACCGATGTCGCGAACGCGGTCTACGAGCTCGCGGACTGCGTGATGCTCTCCGGCGAAACCACCATCGGCAAATACCCGCTGGAATGCGTGCGGATGCTCGACGTGATCGCACGCCGGATCGAGCAGGAGGCGGACGATGACTGGAAGGAGCCGGCGACGTTCACCGGCGAGCGGATGAAGGTCCTCCACTCCGCCGTGGTCCTCGCCAACGAATTGCCGCGCTCGAAACTAGTCACGTTCACGCGCCATGGATTCATGGCCCAGGGGCTCGCGTTGTTGCGGCCCGCCCATTCGCCCATCCTCGCGTTCACGCCGTCCGCCGAGGTGTTTCGGCAGCTGCGGATCCTGCGCGCGGTCGAGCCCTTCCTCATGCCGCTCGCCTCCGAGCCCAATGCCACGATCGAAAACGCGATCGCGCTGCTCCAGCGCGACGGCCGCATCGTGCCGGGCGACAAGCTGATCATCGCCACCGACATCCTCGCCCAGGATCGCCTCGTCGACAGCGTGCAATTGCGGACAGTACGATAATCGGAATCTTTTGGGCCGAACGGAAAAGCAAACAAACCATTTTACAGGAGGTAACTGAGGAAACGGAGAGAGCAGGTTTTGATCCGGCGAGTTACCGATTCGCGCCGGGCAAGATCAGTCGGCTAAGGCCATCCGTCAGTTTGCTTACATTGAAATTGATTACTAGGCCGACAGGGACGTCGAGCAGCTTCATGTAGCTCAAAAGCTGCGCCTTGTGGATGGGTAGAATCTCGGAAACAGACTTTGCTTCGACCAACACACAATCATCGATCAACACGTCGAAACGCAGCGGCTCTCTCCGCACGAAACCTTTGTATGTGATTTCGACCAATCGTTGGCTCTTCGTCGCAAGGTTGCGAAGCTGAAGCTCGCAGAGAAAACACCACTCGTAAATCGGCTCAATTAAGCCAGGGCCTTTGTCGCGGTGAACCTCGATCGCCGCGCCAATGATGCTTTCGGTCAAACCGTCCGCTTTCAGAAACAACGGGTGCATTCATTCGGTTTTCCAGTCGCCGGTCCGGAAAACAAGAGCGCTGAATACCATATTTGCAGGTCAAGACACCGTGCCGAATTCCAACAATCGCCAATTCGAGCGAGGACGGTTCCTCACGCCAGCTCGATCTCCGTTGCCTCCGTTACCTCCTGTAAGATTCCGGGGTTTGAAATCGAGACCATCGCCAACGGCGCGAAACCTTATTGCAGGCTCTTGATGTAGAGGATGAGCGACTCGATTTGGGTGTCGTTCACCACGCCGGCGTAGCTCGGCATCGCGTATTCGCCCTTCTCAAAGCCAGCGGCGATTTTCGCCGTCGGCTCGAGGATCGATTCGCGGATGTACCTTTCATCCGCCTTCGTCTTGACGATTTTGCCCGCGACCGCCACCGGCCGCTCCTTGCCGAACAGCCCCATCCAGGGCGGGCCGGCTTTCGCGATCCCGCCGCTCGCGTCGGCGGCGTGACACGCCACGCACGCGAACAACTGCGCCAGCCGCCGGCCTTCGTCCAAACTCGCCGGCGCGCTCGCCTGCGCCACGACCGTGCGAGGCGTCAGATCGATTTGGATGTCGCCGAAGCCCTCCGCCTTGGGATTGAATTTCGTCAGATCGTACGGAGTGAGATAGCCGTTCTCCTCGAACTTCTGGCCGTCCGCGGTCGCGAGCGACCAGCCGACGCGAAGTTGCATCACCGGCTTCATGCCCGGGACCGCGACAAACACGCTGCGGCCATCCTTCGATAGATATGCGCTGCTGACGGGCAGCGGATCCTGGCCGGGTGCGCCGTCGGCCTTGTATTGGGCCGAGCCATACTTGTAGGTCCGCTGGTAGGCCCAGCTCTGGAGCGAGTACCTCGATGCGTCCGCCGCGAGCTTCGGATCGAGCGGCACGTCGAAACGCAGGAGCACGCCCTTGTCCATCGCGGCAATCTCGCGCGGCAGCGTGACGGGCGCGCCGGTGTAGCGCACGCGGCCAAGCCCCGCGACCGTGTCGACGATGTTGCCCCAGCCGAGCACCTGGAAGCCGGCGATGTAAAGCTGGCCGTCCGCCGGGTTGACCGAGCCGTTGAGCGTCGGGAAATCGAATGCGCGTGTGATGCTCACCACCGCGGCCTGAGGCCGGCGGCCGCGCTCGTTGAACAGAACGCGAAACAATTCGGGCTTGTTGAAACCGATGTGTACCATCTGGCCGTTCAGCGGGCCCATGCGCGCGCCGAACAGCCACACCTGCGTCGTCGCCGACGCATTCACCGCATGCGGAATCCACGTCAGCGGCTCGGCAATCGGCGCCGGATATTTTTCGCGTTCCTCGAAGCTGCCGAGATAACCGTAGAACTGCCGGTCGCGCACGATGTGCAGCGGCGTCGACGGGATATACTGGCCCTGCTGATCACTCGACGTCACGAGCCCGGTCCGGATGTTCACGCCGATGTTCGGCTGGCGAAACCCATAACCCAGCACCGTCGCCTTTCGTCCATCGGCGGAGATGCGCAGGACACTGCCATTGTGCTTGCCGAGCGTGACCGCCTGCTGCCCGCCCTTGGCGATGATGAACTCGCCGCCAGGCGCGAGCCGGATGTTCGACGGGAACTCGCGCATGTCCGCCGTCTGCGCGAACGCATTGGAGAACAGCTCGTGCACCTCCGCCTCGCCGTCGCCATTCGTGTCGCGCAGCCGCCAGATGCCGTTCTTGTCGAACGCGAAGATTTCCTCGTCGCGAATCGCGAGCGTCATCGGCTCGTGCAGGCCCGACGCGAAGCGCCGCCACCTGATCTGGCCGGTCGCGTCGTGCAACCCGCGAATCATCCAGACGTCGCCATCGAGCGTGACCCCGACCCCCGTGCCGTCCTTGAGGAATTGGATGTCGCCGATCCGGACCGCGCGCCGCCATGGGTTGTCGACCGGCAGCATGATGGCATCGACGACATAGGCGTCCTTCACCGTGGACCGCTTGATCGTCGTGGTGACCTCCTGCGGCCAGCGCGCCGCGGACTTTCCCGCCGGCAATGGACGCGGCTTGATTGCCGGCGCCGAACCGCCAGCTGCGATGCCGACCGCGAACGCAATCGGAGCGGAATGGGCGGGAACGCGCACGGTCGCTACGAACCCTTGCTCCGTGAGTTCGGCGGCGGCCGTCGAGCTGGCTCCGAGCGAGAGCGACGCACCGCTGGCTTTGACTCCGAGCGCAAGCAGCAGCGGCTTCGTCGATGTGCCAACTTCAATCTGCCGTTCGATCACCGGTTCACCGGCGCCTTCGGAGAGCGTGATCCACTCGCGCACCCTGGCGCCTCCGGCGGTGTATTCAAAAACCACACCACCCTTCACGAGCCGGACGGCATCAAACCGGCCCATCGACTCCGGAATCGGGCCGCGGCCAATTTCCTCCGGGCTCGGCGCGGGCTCGCGCGGATCGTCGAGCGAGAGTTGCGCGCCGGTTTGCCAGCCGGGGTAAATCCCATTGCTCAGCCACACCTTGCCATCCGGCTCGGGCGCGGGGAACTGTCCGCCGGGCGTTTTCCGCGCGAGATCGTGATAGGAGCCGGGCGCGAGCGCCTTCGGCGTTATGCCCTTGCCGCGCCATACCGCGGCGACGCGCAACATGTCCGTGTCGAATGCGACCCAGCAGTCGCGACCGAGATTCACGACCAGCGCGCGGGGCGTGAGATTCTTCTCCGTTTTGCCGGCCGGCGCGGGTCCGGCGTCGAGGATTGAGGAGAAGAACGGGAAGTCAGGCTCGACCCATTCGGCCAGCGGCGAGGCGGAGACGGCTTTTGCTTTCCGAGGCGTCGCAGCGCCGAGCAGCGTGGCGGTGGCGGAGAGCAAGGCGAAGGTCGCCAGTCGGCGGGAGATGCGGCGGGGTGACAAAAGGGAGGAGCGAAGGGTCATGACAACGACGGCAATACTGACGGGCGAGAGGGAGCGGAAGAGGCGCAAAGTTTCGGGGAAATGCGCGGCGATGGCCGAAAACCACGCACGCCGGCGTAAGGAGTAGCGGGTTCGGCCGCTCACGGAAGAAAAAATGCCATCCCGCGTGGATGAGCGATGGCTTGGGAGTGGCATCGGCTTCCAGCCGATGATTCTACAAATACCCATTCGGCCCGAGTCGGGGCCATGCAAGCAGGCCAGCCACCGCGCGATTTCTCCCGATCTTGAAATCAGCGCCCATGTCGTTCATCGCAAAGACCTGCCTTTGCGTCACCCCGCCCCATCTGCATGAAACCCCGGCTATTCCTCCTCCTCCTCGCGTCGCTCGCTGCACCGCTGTTCGGCGCGGCACCCGCCAAGCCCAATGTCCTCCTGATTGTGAGCGATGACCAGGGCTGGCCGGATCTCGGCTGCATCGGCACCAAGGACATCCAGACGCCAAACCTGGACAAGCTCGCCAGCGAGGGCGTGCGCGCGACGCACTACTATGTGACGTGGCCCGCGTGTACGCCGTCACGCGGCAGCATTCTCACCGGCCGGTATCCGCAGCGAAACGGGCTGTATGACATGGTCCGCAACGACATGGTTAATTTCGGCCATCTCTACTCACCGGAGGAGTACGCCGTCTCGCCTGAGATGACGCTCGGGCTCGACCCGCGCGAGAAGACGATCGGCGACGCGTTGAAAGCAGCCGGCTATCGCACCGGCATGGTAGGCAAATGGGACATGGGCCAGGCGCGCCGCTATCTGCCGCTCCAGCGCGGATTCGATTTCTTCTACGGCCACGGCAACAACGGCGTCGATTATTACACGCATGAACGCTACGGCGTGCACTCGATGTTCTCGGGCAATGCCCGCAGCCAGGCCGACAAAGGCATGTACGCCACGCATCTTTTCCAACGCGAGGCGCTGCGGTTCATCAACTCGGCGCCCGCGGGAAAGCCATGGATGCTTTACCTCTGTTTCAATGCGCCCCACGGCGCCTCGTCGTTCACTGGAGTGAAGCGGGCCGACGGCCGCAAGGAAGGCGCCGGCGTCCAGGTGCCGAATGAATACGCCCAGCCGTATCTGGCCAAGGGTCTGCCGGAAAAACTTGCGCGCTATCTCGGTGCCGTCACGTGCATGGACGAATCAATCGGCCGGATCCTCGATCAGATTCGCGTGCGGGGCGAAGAGCGCGACACGATCGTCATTTTTCACAGCGACAATGGTGGCAGCGGCAACGGCGGCAACGCGCCGCTGCGCGGGGCGAAGGGCGACATGTGGGAAGGCGGCTTGAGTGTTCCCTTCATCGCGAAGTGGCCGGCGCGACTGCCGGCCGGAAAAGTCACCGGCGAATTTCTCACCTCGCTCGAGCTCCTGCCGACCTTCGTGGCGGCCGCGGGCGCGCGGCCACCGGCCGGCGTCAAGCTCGACGGGTTCGATCTCATGCCGGTTCTTCGGGGCGAAAAACCGTCGCCGCGCACCGAGATGTACTGGCAGCGCCGCGGTGATCGCGCCGCGCGCGTCGGCCAGTGGAAATGGGTCCAGTCGCAAAAAGGCACCGGGCTGTTCGACCTCGCGACCGATCGCGCGGAGAAAAACGACCTCTCCAAATCGAAACCCGAGATGGCGGCGAAACTGAAGGCGAGCTGGGAAAAGTGGCGCGCCGAGATGGACGCGAGCGAACCCCGAGGGCCGTTTCGCGATTACTGAGCCCCGGCGTTTCCCGGTCGCGCTCGCGGCCTCGACACGCATGGCAAGATGTCACCGGGAACCGGGGTCCGAAACCCGGGGTGGCGCTCAGAAGCCGACCGTGATCGTCCCGGGCCCAAAGCCGGGATCGTATTCCGGCCCGGGCACGCGATCGGGCACGCGGAGTCCGACGTCCGCATCGGGCACGCGAAGCGCGACACCGCAATTGGAAATCCGGTCCTCGCCCATCAGCGCCACGCCCTCGGCGTACTTCGCCGCGCTGCGGCGCACGAGATTGAATACCCGCACGAGGTCGAGGCACCAGTGCGGCAGCCGGCCGGTGAATTTCAGCTCCAGGATGACCTGATTCGGGAAGGCCGTCACCGCTTCCCCAATACGGGCGGCGATGTCGGGTTCGAACTGCGGTTCGCATTGTACCTGGCGATCGAAGGTCACGCGCATCGAATTATCCACCGGGCTCATCCAGGCCTCGCGCTGGTACGCGACGTGCGAGCGCGGGGTGGCGGGGAGCCGCTGCATCAGCAGGTGGAACTCCTGCAAGGCGCCCAACTGGCGGACGTCGGGCCGCCGCAAGTGGCGCAGCGCGGGCCATTCACCGCGCAGCAGCGGCCGCACCGCCTCGCGGCGGACGCACGCGCGGTGCTTCTCGATGCCATCGTTGCGGCGCCGCTTGATTTCGAAAAAAGCGGGCGCGCCCGGGCCGTCATCGTAGAAACGCACGCGCAGCTTGAACCGGTTTTTCTCCCCCGTGTTCGTCGCCTGGTAAAGGCTCAGCCGCGGTGAATCCAGATACAGCGTGTGCACCGCATACGCGTATTCCGGCCGGCCGGCGGAGAATTCGTCCGGCCGCAGATGGCAGCGGACGAATTGCCGCATCGAACGGGCGGCCGACTCGGATACGACGTACTTGAACTCGAAGCGCGTCAGCTGGACCCGGTCTCCATCCCCACCCCGCCCCGGCCGCGTGGAGCAGGCCGGCGCGGCCGTGGCGGGTGGCGGAATGCGAGGGCTGGGAACTGATGGCGCGGTGTTCACAGGAACTACACCGACCAGTGCGTAAAGCGCGGCGAAAAACGATCATCCGCGTCGTGAATATTTTTTCCGCCGCGATGCGCTGACCGTGATCAGAAACGCGGCCCCGTTTGCGCGTTAGACGGTGGCAACCCCCCGTCCCCATGAAAACAGCTTTCCGCTCCGTCTCCCGCCTTGCCGTCCTGGCGCTCAGCGCGACCCTCGCCGCGCCGGCGCAACCGGTGATTTCCGAGTTCATGGCCGCGAACTCGCAGACGCTCGCCGATGAAGAGCGCGCCATGTCGGATTGGATCGAAATCCACAATCCCACCGCGGCCCCAATCAGCCTCGCCGGCTGGCACCTGACGGACAATCCGACGAAGAAGACGAAGTGGGCCTTCCCCGACGTGTCGCTCCCGGCAAACAGCTATCTCGTCGTGTTTGCCTCGGGCAGGGACCGCCGCGATCCGGCCAATCCACTCCACACTAATTTCAGCCTGGACGCGGACGGCGAGTACCTGGCGTTGATCGCGCCGGATGGAATTTCCGCATCCACGGAGTTCACGCCGAAATTCCCTCCGCAATGTCCCGACGTGTCCTATGGCCAGCCGCACGCGCTCGCCGGTGCCGCCGGGATGGCTTACCTCGAGCGCGCGACCCCCTGGACGGCGAACACCGGGGCCGACGCAGCGCCGATCAGCCGCCGCGTGGAATTTTCGCGCCGCAGCGGCCCGTTCACCGGAACGTTCGAACTCGCGCTGGGCGGCGCCGTGGGTGACGAGCACATCCGGTATGTGGCGGTGCCCGTGTCGGGCCGGGGCGCGCTGGACGCGATCGAGCCCACCGCAGCGTCGCCGCTCTATCTGGCGCCACTCCGGATCGATCAATCGATCATTATCCGCGCCGCGATCTTTTCTTCCGACGATCAAAAGCAGGGCGCGTCGCGCACCGTCCATTACCTGAAGCAGGAATCCGTGACCGCGCGCAGCGCGCTACCAGCCGTGGTGGTGGCGATGCATGGCTACGGCGATCTCGAGGAAAATGGCACGCGTTTCCCCGGCTGGGTTCATGTCTTCGATCCGGGCCCGACTCCGGCAGCGCTGATGAACCCGCCCGTGACCGCGTCGGCCGGGATGCTCCGCATTCGCGGCAACAGCTCTGCTTTGTATGCCAAGAAAGGTTACAACGTCGAACTGCTCGGCCCAGCCGGAGGTGAAAACCGCGAGCCGCTCCTGGGCCTGGCCCCGTCGGATTCCTGGGCCATCGTGGCGCCATGGAGTTATGATCGCGCATATGTCCGCAATGCGTTCGTCTACACGCTGAGCAACCGGATTGGCCGCTGGGCGCCGCAAAGCCGTTTCGTCGAGGTTTACTACGACGGCAGCGGCACACTGGAGGCCGCCGACTATGCCGGAGTTTCGCTCCTGACCGAGCGGGTGAAGATCAGCCGCGAGCGGCTCAACCTCGCCGAACTCCCGCCCGACGCTCCCGGCGACATCACCGGCGGATATCTCCTGAAGATCGATGTCCCCGGCGAGGATGACTTCACTTTCATCACCGACCGCGGCATTCCGAGTCTCGACAGCGCCGCCGTGGTCGTGGTCTCGCCGAAGGCCGAACGGCTGCCGCCGGCGCAGCGCGATTACATCCGCGGCTATGTGCAGACGATGGAGAACGCGCTGTTCGCCGGCCGCGAGTCCAGCTGGCGCGATCGCAGCTACACCAACTACGTCGATCTGCCGTCGTGGATCGATTATCACCTGCTCCAGGTATTCAGCGCCAACATCGATGGACTGACGCATTCGTTTTATTTCCACAAGGATCGCGGCGGGAAACTGGTGGCCGGTCCGGTCTGGGATTTCGACCGCGCGCTCGGTTCGTACGATCCGCGCACCCGCAGCCCGGAGGAGTGGGATGGCGGACCGGTTGATTTGTGGGACCACGGCTGGTACGGCGTGATGGCGCGTGATCCGGAGTTCATGCAGGCATGGATCGATCGCTGGCAGTCACTGAGGTCGGGCGAGTTCTCCACCACCGCGCTGCTTCGGCTGGTCGGGAATCTCGCCGCGGCGGTAACCGCCGAGGCGGCCGCACGCGATGCCGCTCGCTGGGTGGACAATGTCAGTCCCACCGGCATGGGATTTGTGGGTGAGATCGCGCGACTGAACACGTGGCTCACGCAACGCGCCGCGTGGATCGACCGGCAGTTTGTCCCGCCGCCCGCGAAAACGGAGTCGGCCGGGATTCTCACCTTCACGGCCCCGGCCGGCGCCTTGCTCGCTTACACGCTCGATGGTTCCGATCCGCGCGCATTCGGCGGCGGGATCGCCGCGAACGCGCGGTTCAGCGAAACGCCGCTAAGGTTGCAAGCGCCTGCAAACGTTCACGTGCGGAGTTACAATGCCGCGCTGGAAGATGTCTTTCCCGGCAGTCCGTGGAGTTCGGCTGCGGGCGGAACGAACTCCTCGCCGCTCACACCGAGATCGCGGCTCGTCAATCTTTCCACCTCGGGACCCATCGGCGCCAGTGACGATGCGTTGATTGCCGGCGTGGTCATCGCCGACGCCCCCACGAAACGCTACCTGGTGCGCGGGATCGGCCCGGGTCTGGCCGCGTTCGGAACCGCGGGGACAATCACCGACCCCCAGGTCAGCGTCGTGGGCGCCGATGGCCGCGAGCTGTATCGCAACCGCGGCTGGCAGTCGGCGTCCGATGCCGCGCAGCTGCCGGGTGTCTTCAAGGCGGTCGGTGCGTTTCCACTCGTTGCTGGCGGCGACTCCGCGCTGACGGCCGACCTGCCGGCCGGCGGGCACACCGTGCAGGTGACGAGCAGTGGCGACGACGCGGGGGTGGGGCTGGCCGAGTTATACGAGCTCGATACCTCGGGCCGCACCGTGAACCTCTCCACTCGCGCCCGCGTCGGCACCGGTGACCGGGTGCTCATCGGCGGTTTCGTGGTGCAGGGCGGGGCGCATCAGCGGCTGCTGCTCCGCGCCGCCGGCCCGAGCCTCGCTGGTTTCGGCGTGGCCGGCGCATTGTCCGATCCGATGCTGACCGTTTACGCCGGCAGCACGGTGGTCGCGTCGAGCACGCAACCGCCGGGCGAAGCGGACACGATGGCCGCGGCGAATGCCGCGACGGTGGTTGGCGGGTTTCAATTTGCCAAAGGAAGCGGCGATGCCGCGATCCTGGTTTCGCTTCCGCCCGGCGCGTACACCGTCGAGGTGAAATCGCGCAGCGGCGCCGAGGGCGTCGCCCTGCTGGAAATCTACGACGTGCCGTGAGACCTGGGAGCGCGGGCGTCTCGCCCGCAACGGCGTGCGTCCCACCAACGGTGGTGCCACACAATCACCGCGGGTCAGGGTAGGTTGCGCGCTCGACGCGCAACCAGGGGCGCGACTGGCGCGCCACCTACTCGTACCGCAACGCCTCGATCGGATCGAGGGCGGCCGCTTTCCACGCGGGATACAAACCGAAGATGATTCCGATCCCGCCGCACACGAGCAGTCCGATCCCGGTCCAGAGCCAGGGGAATGTGATCGCGGTGTTCATCGCCATCGCCACGGCGTTGCCGCCGCCAACGCCGATCGCCACGCCGGCCACGCCCCCGATCAAAGAGAGCGCGACGGCTTCGGCCAGGAATTGAAGCATGATGTTGCGCTTCTTCGCGCCGATGCTCTTGCGAATGCCAATCTCCTTCGTGCGCTCGGTCACGCTCACGAGCATGATGTTCATCACGCCGACTCCGGATGCCAGCAGCGCGATCGCGCTGATGATCAGCGCGCCGGTCGCGACGACATCTGCAATGCTGTTGAAGGCCTCGATCAACGACTCGTTGGAAAACACCTCGAAGTCGTTCACGTCCTCCGGCTTCAAGCCGCGCACGAGCCGCATCGTGCCGATCGCCTTCTCCTGCGTGTCGGCCAGTTCCGCCTGGCTCGGGGCCTGCACGTTGATGCTGATCGAGCGCCACTGCCGGCCGTAAATGGTCAGCCAGCGCGTGATCGGCGTAATCACAAGGTTGTCCTGGCTCGCGCCGAAGGACGTGCCTTTCGAGGCCATGACTCCCACGACCGTGTAATTCTGTCCGTCGATCCGCACGAGTTGGCCGAGCGCGTTCTCGTCGGGAAATACTTTCTGGGCGACGTCGAAGCCGATGATGCAGACGGGCCGCGCATACTCGACATCGTCCGGCCCCAGATTGCGGCCAAGCGCGACGTCGTAGTTGAACGCGGTGACGAAATTTTCGTCAGTGCCGCGCAGGCTCACGTTCGGATTCGTCCGGCGATCGCGGAACACGACGACCTTGCCGCCGCGGCCGAGCTGGAGGTTCACACGCGCAGTCTCCTCCATCATTTCCTTGAAGCGCGAGGCAACCACGTACGTGACGTCACGCCGGTTCCGGAACCGCATCCACGGATCCGAAAAATTAATCGGCGGATACTTGCTGATCTGAAAGCTGTTTGCCCCGAGCACATTCAGCCCGGTTTCGATCGAGCTGCGCATCCCGTTGATCAACGTCATCACGCCAATGACGGAGAACACGCCGACGGCAATGCCCAGGATCGTCAGGCTGGAGCGCAGCTTATTCGACGTCAGGGAGGCAAACGCGAGGCGCAGGATTTCGATTACGAGCATCGGGAAGAAAACCGCGAATGAACGCGAATGGACGCGAAGCAATCGGCTATCGAGACGCCCGACGCCGGCGGGAAATCCAGCCGGTTTGAAATGGTAAGAGCCGTGGAACGGATGTCCGAATTGGCGTCCATTAGCGTTGATTAGCGGTTGAAAATCACTCGTAGCGCAAAGCCACAACGGGATCCAGTTTGCTGGCCTGCCAGGCGGGGGCGAAGCCGCTGAAGATTCCGGTGAAGAAGGAAATCCCGAGCCCGAGCGCCACAAGGCTGGCGGAGAACACCAGCGGGAAGGACGGAAAGAGAGTCCCGGCCGCATAGGAGAGCGCGCCCGCCGCGGCCAGCCCGCCGGCGCCGCCAAGGACGCAGATGCTGATCGCCTCGATCAGGAACTGGAGGAGGATGGTGCGCCGTCGCGCGCCGAGCGCCTTGCGCGTTCCGATTTCCTTCGTCCGCTCCTTCACGCTCACGTAGGTGATGTTCATGATCCCGATTGCACCGACAAAAAGCGCGAGCCCGGTGATGAACAGCCCGCCGAGCGCGATTTTCTGCTTAATCGGATCAAGCTGCTGCCGGATGATCTGCTGGCTGTTGATTTCGAAATCATCCTTCTTTTCCGGACCGAGCCGCCGCAGCCGCCGCATGATGCCGCGCAGATCGTCCTTCGCCTCGTCCGTCCGGCCGATGTCGAACTGCACGCGAATCTCCGGGTGGGCCCAGCGGATCGGGAACGAGCGCGCAAAGGCCGCGAGCGGCATGATGACTTGGGAATCCCAGCTGAACAACCCGAGGAAACTGCCCTGGCGGGCGGCGACGCCCACCACGGTGTATTGCTGGCTGCGAATCCGCACGGTCTTGTCGATCGGGGAATCGTTCGGAAACAGTGCGTCGGCGACGTCGAACCCGATCACCACGACGTTTCGCCCGCCCCGCGCTTCAATCTCGGTGAAGAACCGCCCCTCCTTCATATCAGAACGAACAATACGCCCGAGGTCGGCGGTCGTGCCGACAATCCGGATGCTGTTGACGCGGTACTCACCGCGCAGGACCGAGGCCCCCCAGTCGACCGACGGCACCGCCAGCTTCAGCGCGCGATCGGGGTGCTCTGCGATCCACTCGTTGATCGGCCCGGCATTCTCGGCCTCGATGTCGCGCCGGTTTCTGAAATTCCACCAGTCCGAGACGTCGCGCCACGGCCACTTCGTCACGTACAGCACGTCGTCGCCGAACCCGGCCAGGCTGCGCTCCACCCCCGCATCAATCCCGAGTATCGCGGTCCCCATCAGGGTGACGGCCACGATGCCGATGATCACTCCGAGTGCCGTCAGCGCCGACCGCAGCGTGTTCGCGCGGATTTGCGCGAACGCGATCCGGATGGCCTCGGAAACCTCGTAGAGCGTGCGTTTCATCGGCCGGGAAATCTCACCCGCCGGCGCGTGCCGGAGCTGCCGCGCATTCGCGTGTACTTTGCCCTCTCAACCGCTTCAGGATTTCCCGGCCAAGGCAAAACCCGCCGAAGGCGGGTAAACCGCGGCGGCTTGTGCGCCTCCGGCGCATTTTGCTTTTAGCCCGCATGGCCTGCGCGCCCCCGACATAACCCCACGATTTGGATGGATGCTCGAACATGGACGGCAGAAAACGGGTGAACCATGCGGGCTACTCGTTCGCGGCGTCGCTCTCGATCAATCCGTCGCGGAGCCGGATGATCCGGCGGGCGTGCCGTGCGATATCCTCTTCATGCGTGACCACGATGATCGTGTTGCCCTGATCGTAGAGCCGCTCGAAGAGCTCCATGATTTCCTCGCCCGTTTTCGAGTCGAGGTTGCCGGTGGGTTCGTCCGCCAGGATGATCGAGGGATTGTTCACCAGCGCGCGCGCGATCGCGACGCGTTGCCGCTGGCCGCCGGAGAGTTCGTTCGGCCGATGGTTCATGCGTTCGCCGAGGCCGACGTTCTCCAGCGCGCGGCGTGCCATCTCCAGCCGCTCGCCCTTGGGCAGGCCGGCGTAAATCAGCGGCAGCTCCACGTTGTGCAGCGCGTTCGAGCGCGGCAGCAGGTTGAACGTCTGGAAGACGAAACCGATCTCGCGATTGCGAATCTCGGCCAGCTCGTCGTCGACCATCGTGGCTACATTCTTGCCGTTGAATTCATAGCGGCCCGCCGTCGGCGTATCGAGGCAGCCCAGCATGTTCATCAGCGTCGACTTGCCGGAACCCGACGGCCCCATGATCGCGATGTATTCGTTGCCGTGGATGTTCACCGCCACGCCGCGCAACGCGTGGATGACTTCCGAGCCCATCTTGTAGAGCTTGGTGACGCCCTCGATTTCAATAACGAGGTCGCCGCGTGGCCGGGTCGGACGTCGTGCCGCAAGGATGGACGGGGAAGGAGGCGTCATGAGAGGAGCAGATGCAGGAGAAGGGAGAAAGGGAAAGAGAGAAGGGAGAAGGAAACCGAAGTGAGCAGCCTGAAACTGACGGCGCCGCGGCTTTCACTCAATCCTGCTTCCCCCCATTGCTTTTACTTCTTGTCGTCTTTCTTCTTCGGTTTCTCGAGCTGGACCTTCATGCCGTCCTTCAGCGTCCGCGTGATCACGCCGAAGCTGCCGCTGACGACCTCGTCGCCCGATTTAAGGCCCGACTTGATTTCAATGTGGCTCGTATCTTGAAGGCCGGTTTCGACCGTGACCATCTTGACCGTGTCGCCCTGCCGCACGAACACCACGCGCTGAAGGCTCTCGCGATCGGCGCGGTCGGCGGCTTTTTGCTGCGCGACATTCACGGCGGTCGCGGCGCCCTCCCCCTTTGTTTCCTTCGCCTTTTTCTCCCGGTCGGTGGCGAGCTGGTCCATCGTCTTGCTGCCCTGGCGCGTGCGCACGGTGACACTCTGAATGGGGACCGCGACCACGTTCTCCACCGTCTTGGTTTCAATATCGGCGTTGGCGCTCATGCCCGGCCGCAGGGAATGCTCCTTTTCCACGATCCGGATCTTGACCAGGAAGTTCGTGACCTCGTCCTGCGTGTTCATGCCGCTCACGCGTGCGGCGGAGCCAATCTCCTTCACCACGCCGTCGAACTTCCGATTCGGAAATGCATCGATCGTGATCTTCGCCTTGTCGCCCACCTTCACGTTGACGATGTCGTTCTCGTTGATGTTCACGCGCACCTCCATGTTGTCGAGGTCGGCCACGCGCATGACCTCGGCGCCACCGTAGGAGCCGGTGCCGGCGACGCGTTCTCCCACCTCGGTGCTGAGCGAACTGATCTTGCCGTCGATCGGCGCGAAGATCTCCGTCTTGATCAGCTGATCCTTGGCCTGATTGAGCGAACCCTCCGTACGCCGAATCTGGGCCATCGCGTTGTCATGGTTCGCCTGCGCCACTTCCACCGCGGTTCGGGCGGTGGTGAAATCGGCATCGGAGACCAGCTTCTTCTGGAAAAGATCGTCGCTGCGCTTGAGATCCTCCTGCGCCTTCATCAGCTGGGCCTTCGCCTGGACCGCGCCGGCCCTGGCCGCGACGAGGTTCGCCTCCTGCTGCTCGACCTGGGCCTGGTAAAAATCGGGTTTGATGCTCACGAGCAGCTCGCCCTTCTTCACCGAGGCACCTTCGCGGAAGCCGAGCCTGACCACCTCGCCGGACACTTCCGGGGCGATCTTCACCTCCACCTCGGGCTGCACCTTTCCGGTGGCGGAGACGATCTGGGTGATGGTCTTAACCACCGCCTTGTCGATTGAGACGGTGGTGACCTGGGCCGCGGTCTTCCGTTTCATGTACGCGGCGACACCAAGGCCGACCAAAAGGACGATGCCTCCGAGTACGAACCACTTCGTTTTCGAGGTCTTGTGGGAGACCAACGCGACTGAAGCCGTTCGGGCAACGGCAGGAGCTGGGTTCATAGCGGTCAGTTGTGATGTAAGGGAGCTGCTCATGGGACAAAATCGGGGGCGGTTACGCAAGCGGGCGATGCCCGGCCGCAGGAAAAAAAATGTGGCCGGGCCCACAACGGCCCGGCCACACAACACAACTGATAACTACGAACGAGAGGGGACAGAACGCCGGCGGGCGAAAAAGAGAACGCGTTTGCGACCAGCCGCCCAAAGTTTGCGACGAAGCGCGAAGGGCGGGCGATTGGGACAAAAAGCGAAATCAAGCCGGCGGACATGCAGGAACAACACGACTACCCGCCGGGAAGTTACAAAGATTCTGGCCCGAGGCTGGGCCAGGATCGCACCAGACATGGACCCGACTTAGCCCGCATGATCGCGAGATCTGCGATCGCCGGGTCCCGGCCTGAAGATCCCGAACTCGCCGGCGGCCGGGAAGACGGCGGCAATGCGGGCTACCGGAGCCGGACGAACAGCCATACCGCCAGCAACGCCATCCCCGCGTTGGGCAGCCACGCCGCGGTCAGGGGTTCGATCACTTCCTTGGTCGCGAGCGTGGTGCCGAGGTTCATCAGGATATAATAAAGGAAGAAGAGCCCGATCGACTTCGACACCCCCACCGCCGGGTTCACCCGGACGCCCGACACCGCGAACGGAATCGCGATGGCGATCACAATCAGCGGTCCGAGCGCCGCGGCGATCAGCGAGTAGTACCGGACCGCGTAGCCGACCGTCTTGGGGCTGTGCTCAATCTCCAGATACGCGATCAGCTCGCGCAGTTCGTGCAGCGACAGGTGCGAGGGCTTGCGGTCGATCAGGAGCATCAGATCGGGCTCCTCCCGGTAATGCGGGACGATTTTTTCGTCGAAGTGCTTGGAGCCGGTCAGCTCGCCAGTCTCGGGATTGAAGGTGAGATCGCGGCCCTGGCGAAAAGTCCAGCCGCGGCGCACGGGATCAAATGCCGCCTCGGCGGCGACGATCCGGGAGTGTTCGTGGCGTTTGGCGTCGAGTTCGGAAACCGAGACGCCGTACCCGCGGCCCGCCGGGTATTTACCGCCCTGCGTGAATTTGCTGTAGCGGTTGAAAAACCACATCCGGCGCGCGAGCCGGTTGTCGAACGCCACGCTGTAGACCGCACCGACGCGATCCTGCGGCAGCGAGGTCGACTCCTGCATGATTTGCAGCTCGTCGCGGATCGAACGCGAACGCTCGACGGACCACGGCACGATGGTGGTGTTGAGCCACCACGCCAGCCCGCAGCAAAGCACGCCCATGAACCAGATCGGCGCCGTGAGCCGCATGAACCCGACGCCGGCCGCCCGCATCGCGGTCAGCTCGTTCGCCCGGTGAAATTTTCCGAGCACGTAGAGCACGGAAACGAGCAGCGCCAGTGGCAGGACGACGGTGAGAAAGCTCGGCAGGGTCACCGCGACGTATAGCCAGAACACCGAACCGCGCGCGCCAAGTTCGCGCAGGCCGCGGAAATCGTCGTACAAAACCTGCAGCAGCATGAGCCCGCAGGTCGCCGCGAGCACGAGCCCGAGGATCTGGAGCCACTCGCGCAGCAGATGCCGGTCGAAGGTGTTCACCGCGGACAAGCAAACCGGTCCGCTTGCGAGACGGGAAGCTCGAAAGAGGCCGGCGCAGCCGCAACGGAAGGGAGATGGATTTAGCCGCAAAGAACGCAGGGCGGCGCAGCCGCAACCGAATGGAGATGGATTTAACCGCAATGAACGGCCTTTTTCCGAGACTGCGTTCGGAACAAGAGGTTCGCCTGCGGCGCACAGTTCCAAACGAAACGGAAGAATTTTACAGGAGGAAGCAGAGGTAGCAGAGATCGGAAGGGATCTGGATTTGGGCTCGTTGGTTTTCTCTCTGCTGCCTCTGCGACCTCCTGTGCAAAGGGTTGGAGGTTCGCTTTCATCTCCTGTTAGCACTACAAAGATGAGTTCGATTCTTGCGCTCTTTGCGTTCTCTTGCGGCTAAATCCGTTTGGTTGCGGCCACAGGCCGTGACTCCTTTTTTTGCCCAGGCGAACAAGGCAGAGCTCACGCGAAGCCGCGAAGGACTTTGGGGCGGCGCAGCCGCAACCGAAGTAATATGTGTTGTCGCCTGCTGCGCCGCGGAGAAGGGAGCAGGGAGCAAGGAGCAGGACCAAACCACCGGATTGCTGAACGAGCAACGATCTGCACGCAGGCCGACAACATTCTCAGGGATAGCAGTGCAAGGAACGCAAAGGAGCAGTTTCTCTGCGCTCTCCGCTATCCCTGAAAATGCACGCGGACTGCGACGATCTTTTCAATCCATTCACCGTAGATTACGCAGATAACGCGGATAAAGGCAGGGAATCTCCGACCATCTGCGCCATCCCGCCAGAGGCGGGCAAAGCTGCGTTACTTGTGCGCCTCCGGCGCATCTGCGGTAAAATGTCTTGGCCGACCCTTTGGTTGCGGCCACGGGCCGCGGTAGGTTCTTTGCGGTTAACTCATGCTCGCGGCTTGCGTGCATATTCACGGATAGTGAACGGCCTTTTCCCGCGACTGCGCTCGGAAAAAGAGATTCGCCTGCGGCGAGCAGCCGCCCTCCAAGCCTTCTTACAGGAGGTAACGGAGAAACTGCGGTGCCCGTGCTCTCCGTTGTCTCCGTTTCCTCCTGTAAAGCTTCTGGTCTTAGAGTGTCAGTTATGACAAACATGTTGGTCTCTACAGACGCCGAGTCAGACAGAGGAAAACGGAGGACACGGAGCAAGGCCGGTTGGTGTGACCTCTGGACCGACCTCAGTGTTCTCTGTGTCTCGTCCGTTGTTTTGGCTGGTTGGGCTGCACCAGGATTGAATCATGCGCCCCGCCCCAATACGGGGATTGAAAACGCCGCGCTGCTCCCGTTGTCTGCGCCTCCACCCCCCTTTCCCAACCATGCGATTCCCCCTCCCCCGGTTTCTTTTTTCTGTCCTCGCGTTCGCCGCCATGGCTGGTGCCGCCGTCGCGCAGGATGTGATCAAAGTAGGTGAGTTCGCCTCGCTCACGGGCAAGGAAGCCGCGTTTGGCCAGGCATCGCACAAGGGAACTCAGCTCGCGGTCGAAGAGGTAAACGCCGCCGGCGGCGTGCTCGGGAAAAAACTCCAGCTCATCACGGAGGACAACCAGTCGAAGGCCGGCGAGTCCGCAACCATCGTCAAGAAGCTGATTTCGCGGGAAAAGGTCATCGCCATTCTCGGCGAGGTCGCATCGAGCCGCTCGCTCGAGGCGGCCCCCATCGCGCAGCAGGCGCGCATCCCGATGATCTCGCCCTCGGCGACCAACCCCCGCGTGACGGAAATGGGGAATTACGTTTTCCGCGTCTGCTTCATCGATCCTTTTCAGGGCGCGGCGCTGGCGAAGTTCGCCCGCCAGACGATGAAGGCGCAGAAAGTCGCCATTCTCACGTCCGTGTCGTCGCCCTACAGCGTCGGGCTGTCCAAATATTTCCGGGAGCCGTTCGTCGCCGCCGGCGGCAAAATCGTCGCCGACCAGAAGTATCAGGAGGGCGACAAGGACTTCAAGGCGCAGCTCACGGCGATCAAAGCCACTGCCCCGGACGCGCTCCTCGCGTCGGGCTACTACACCGAGGCGGCGCTGATCTGCAAACAGGCGCGTGACCTCGGCATCAAGTTTCCGGTGTTTGGCGGCGACGGCTGGGAAGCGCCGGAGCTGATTGAAATCGGCGGCACCGCCGTCGAGGGCACGTATTATTCAACCCATTTTGCGCCGGTGATTCCGACGCCCGAGGCCCAGGGTTTCGTCAAACGCTACCAAGCGCGGTGGGGCGGCGAGCAGCCCGACGCCATGGCCGCGCTCGGCTACGATTCCGTGATGGTGCTGGCCGACGCGATCAAGCGGGCCGGCACGACGGAAAGCGCCAGGCTGCGCGATGCGATCGCCGCGACGAAAAATTTTCGCGCCGTCAGCGGTCTCACGACGCTCGATGCGAAGCGCAATGCCACCAAGGCCGCGGTGATCCTCACGGTGAAGAACGGAAAGTTCGAGCTGGTCGAAACGGTGGAACCCTAGGCCGCAAATCTCATCGACGGAAATCACGCTGCCAACCAAATCATTGAACAGGAGGCAACAGAGACAACGGAGAGCATGCGTCGGGAACACCAGCCCTCCTTTTCTCTGTTTCCTCCGTTACCTCCTGTAAAATTCTGCGGTTTTGATTCCGCGCAATCGCAAGCGGATTCAATGTCCGCTCCGTGGTGATGAACGACATTTCCAACCCATTTGCGGCCTGAGCGTGTCCGAATTTCTCCAGCAACTTCTCAACGGCCTGTCGCTCGGGGCGATTTATGCGCTGATCGCGCTCGGGTACACGATGGTGTACGGCGTGCTGCGGTTCATCAATTTCGCGCATTCCGACGTGTTCATGGTCGGCGCGTTCATCGGCTACTACATCGGCAAGGTGGTTCCGGAGGGCACGCTGTGGGGCGGATTGCTCGCGCTGGCGGCCAGCATGATCGGCTGTGCGATCCTCGGCGTGGTGATCGAGCGGCTGGCGTACCGCCGGCTCCGGAGCGGCCCCACCCTGAATGTCCTCATCACGGCCATCGGCGTGTCGCTGCTGCTCGAATACAGCGGCCAGGTTTTCTTCGGCGCGGCGCCGCGCAACTTCCCGGCGCTGTTCCCGGTGAAAACGTTCCAGTTCGGCACGCTCGTGATTTCCACCAAGGAGATTCTCGTAATTGTGGTCGCGCTGCTCCTGATGCTCGGCCTGGAGTTCATCGTCTACCGGACCAAGATGGGCATGGCGATGCGCGCGGTGTCGCTGAACCCGAAGGCGGCGCAGCTCGTCGGCGTGAACAACGACATCGTGGTTTCGTTCACCTTCGCGCTCGGCTCCGCCCTCGCGGCCGCCGGCGGCATCCTCTACGCGCTCAACTATCCCTCGATTGATCCGCTGATGGGAGTGGTGCCGGGGCTGAAGGCGTTCATCGCCGCGATTCTCGGCGGCATCGGGAACATCCCCGGCGCGGCGCTGGGCGGGCTGATCCTCGGCACGGTTGAAACGTTCGTCGGCGGCAGCCAGTGGTCGACCTACAAGGACGCCATCGCCTTCGCGATCCTGATCATCATCCTGCTCTTCCGCCCCGCCGGCCTGCTCGGCAAATTCAGCATCGAGAAAGTCTGATGCCGCGCCCGCACCTCTTCCTGCTCGCCGCCCTGGCGCTTGCATTGGGTGTGCAGCATTTTTCCGACCGGATCGATCCGTACCACCTCGACGTGCTCACCGGAATCGGGATCAACGTGATTCTCGCGGTGTCGCTCAACCTGGTGAATGGCTACACCGGCCAGTTTTCCCTCGGCCATGCCGGTTTCATGTCGGTCGGCGCGTACGCCGCCGCCGCGGTTTCCATGGCGGCGGCACCGCGATGGTTTGGTGAGAGCGGCGGCACCGCGTGGCAGCAGGGAACGTTGTTTCTCGGCGCGCTGATTGCGGGCGGCCTGTCTGCGGCGCTCGCGGGACTGGTGGTCGGGGTGCCGTCGCTGCGGCTGAGGGGCGATTATCTCGCGCTCGTGACGCTGGGATTCGGCGAAATCATCCGGGTGATTTTCCAGAACCTCGAATTCGTCGGCGGCGCACTCGGGCTGAATGGGATTCCTGGCCTCACCACGATTTTCTGGGTGCTCGCGTTCGTCGCCCTGACCATCTTCGTCGTGACCTGCCTGGTGCACTCGACGTATGGCCGCGGGTTTCTCGCCACGCATGATGACGAAATCGCGAGTGAGTCGGTGGGACTCAACACCACCCGCTACAAGATCGTCGCATTCGTGATCGGTGCGTTTTTCGCCGGGATCGCCGGCGGGCTCTACGGCCATTTCAAGCTCACCATCACGCCCACCGGATTCGATTTCACCAAGAGCATCGAAATCGTCGTGATGGTGATCCTCGGCGGCATGGGCAACACCCTCGGTGTGATCCTCGCGGCCATCCTGCTGACGCTGCTGCCGGAATTGCTGCGGCCAGTCGCCGAGTATCGGATGATCATCTACTCGCTGCTGCTAATCGTGCTGATGCTTGTGCGCCCGCAAGGTCTGTTTAACTTCGGGCTGCTGCCTTCACGAAAGAGAAACGCCCCACCCTCATGAATCCAACGCCCGACCTGCCCGATGCGCCGCAACCCGCCGAGACTCCGCTCTGGCGCGGCCACCCCTCGCAATGGACCAATTTCGGGGTGTACTTTTTCTGCCTGCTGCTGGCCGCCGGCGTGATCGCGGCCTATTTTCTCGTGCCGGCCAGCCAGCAGACTCCACTCATCCTGCTTGGCCTGATCGTGCCGCTGCTCTGGGCGCTGAGCCGCTGGGTGGCGACGAAGTGCCAGCGTTACGAGGTGACCTCCGAGCGCGTGAAGATCACCACTGGCCTGCTCTCCCGCCGGACCAATGAGCTCGAGCTGTATCGAGTCCGCGATTACTCGGTGGTCGAGCCGTTCTGGCTGCGGCTCGTCGGTTGCGGCGACATCGCGCTCGTGACGGCCGACCGCACGACGCCGCAATTCGTGCTTCACGCCGTGCCGCGCGCGAACCAACTGAAGGATCAAATCCGGACCCACACCGAAAAGATGCGGCTCCGCCGCGGCGTGCGCGATCTCGAGATCGACCCGCACGTGGATCTTCCGCCTTCGACCTGATGCCCGCGCTGCTGCAACTCGACAAAGTCACGATCCGGTTCGGCGGGCTGACCGCGGTCAACGGCGTCGATTTCGTGGTGAACGAAGGCGAACTCTGCGGATTGATTGGGCCGAACGGCGCCGGGAAAACCACGGTCTTCAACCTGATTACCGGCGTCTACCAGCCGACTGAGGGAGCGATCCGCTTCGGCGGCCGATCGCTCGCGCGGCTGCGCGTGAGCGAGATCGCGGGCCTGGGCATCGCCCGCACCTTTCAGAATATCCGGCTCTTTGGCTCGATGTCGGTCTTCGACAACGTCCGCGTCGCCTGCAATCTCCACCGCGGCACGCGCCCGATCCAGGCGCTGCTGCGGTGGCGCTCGTTTCGCGAGGACGAGGCGGCGATCGAACGGCGCGCGGAAGAGCTGCTCGAGATTTTCGACCTGCGCCGTTTTCGGGATGCGCCCGCGCGAAGCCTGCCGTACGGCGAACAGCGGCGGCTCGAGATCGTGCGTGGCCTGGCGACGCGGCCAAAGTTGCTGCTCCTCGACGAGCCGGCGGCGGGGATGAATCCGAGCGAGAAGGTCGAGCTTGTCCGGCTCATCCAGCAAATCCAGCGGCAGTTCAGCCTCTCGGTCCTGCTGGTCGAGCACTCGATGCGTGTGGTCATGAGCTGCTGCCAGCGAATCGCGGTGCTGGATTATGGGGTGAAGATTGCGGAGGGCCCGCCCGCCGAAATCCAGCGCGACCCGAAGGTGATCGAGGCGTATCTCGGCGAAGAGCACGCGATCACGCACCACGGATGAATTTCGGATTTCGGATTGCGGATTTCGGATTTTGGGGAAACCGGATACCGGAAACCGGATACCGGAGCGCGATTGCAGCGGCGGCGCCAGGCTGGAAAATTAACACCCGAAAGCCCCTCGGCCGCCACATGACAACGGCCACTTTTCAAAACGCGCTGCGCGGGGTTTTGAATCCGGTCTCCGGTTTCCGGTTTCCGGGATGCGAAATGTTTTCGCGATGCTGAGCGTCTCCGATCTCCACGTCTCCTACGGTGCGATTGCCGCGCTGAACGGCGTCTCGTTCGAGATTCCCGAGCGCGCCATCGTCACGCTGATTGGCGGCAATGGCGCGGGGAAGACGACCACGTTGTGGACCATTTCCGGATTGCTGCGCGCGCGAACGGGCCGGATCGCATTCCTGGGCGAGGACATCTCGGCGCTCCCCGCGCACCAAATCGTCGCGCGCGGCGTCTGCCACGTGCCGGAGGGCCGGATGATTTTCGCCAACCTGACCGTGGAGGAAAATCTCGCGATGGGCGCGTTCCTCCAGAAGGACGTCCAGGCGAACGCGGCGACACGCGAGTACGTATTCAGCATTTTCCCACGGCTGAAGGAGCGGCTGCGGCAGACGGCGGGAACGCTTTCCGGCGGCGAGCAGCAGATGCTCGCGATTGGCCGCGCGCTGATGAGCCGCCCGAAATTCCTGATGCTCGACGAGCCGTCGCTCGGCATCGCCCCCCGGCTGATCAGCACGATTTTCGAGAAGATCGTCGAGATCAACAAAACCCAGGGCATCACTATCCTGCTCGTCGAACAGAATGCGAACCTGGCGCTGGAGATCTCGACATATGGATATGTGCTGGAAACCGGCCACGTGGTCATGAAAGGCGAGAGCAAGCAGCTGCGCGCCGATCCGCGGCTGCGGGCGACGTATCTCGGCGGGTAGCTCCGGACTTTTACACTGTGGCGGAAAAACGGAATCAGCTTTCCGGGATGGGTTCGGAGCCGGCCGGCTTTCGGGCTGACCCGGCGCCACGCCAATCTGAATCCCGCGCCGGCACGCCGTCGGTGTCAGGGCTCCAGTTCGCGTCCGTCGCCGGTTCCTCCTTCGCATAGATGTGAGCCGCGTCGAGGTCGGCCTGGGTGTAAACTGGTGCCGTCCCACGCTCCGTTGCGTTCGCGGCGGGATCCAGCGCAGGCAGCGCGGCAACGACCTTCATCGTTTCGACGCTCACCGTGATCACCTGACCGATCAGCCGGATGATATATTCCTCGTCGTCGGCCCGGTTCGGATCGCTCGTGATTTCACCGGTGGCGTCGCGCTCGACGCGGTATTGATCGATTACCCAGTCGAGTGCACTGCGGTTGCCGAGCCGGTAGCCATGCGCGGCCGCCGGGATGCCTTCGAGCATGAGCCAGTCGTTGTAGATCAGTGCGGTCTTGTCCTTGGATAATTTCATCCGCTCCACGCGCCAGTCGGGCTTCACGCCGGGCGTCTCGACTCGCTTCAGTTTGCATTCCTTCTGCGACTCGTAGCCGGTGTGGAGGGCGGCGAGTTTCTCGCCGGCCTTGGCGAAAGCGGCGAAATCGGGCGCGAAGGGGATGCGCGGCAATTCGCGGCGGAGGTTCGCGGCATATTTCTCGCGGTAGGCCGGATGGTGGAGCACCGCGTAAATGAAGTGGAAGATGTCGCGCTTGGTGAGCTTCACGCCGGGATAGCGCGTCTGGAACTGCGCCAGCGCCCAATCGGTGACATTGTCCCGCCGGTGCCCGCCGTCGGCGTCGTAGGTATAGAGCGGAAAACTTTGGAATGCGTCCGAACTCGCGCAGAGATGAAGGTCGTAGACTCCGTCGATCATCATCGCAGCAAACTGTGCCCGGTGGCCGATATCGCTCAGCGAAATCGCGGGTGCGTGTTCAATCGATTCGGGTGAGAAAACTCGCGACCGCGCCGGCTCATCAACGGCCACATCGTCGAGGTAAAGAAATCTGCGAGTGAACGGCCGATAGAGCACTTGCCGGATCTTTGTCTTATCGAATTCGAAAAATTTCTCGCGTTTGAGTTCGCTCTTGAGATTGCGGCTCCACTTTATTCGTTCCGTTTTCAAGAATCCATCGAGCTCAATCGTCGACGGCTTCTTCCGCTGCCAGCGCGATACCTCGGAGTTGTAGTCGTCCGCGAACTGCTCGACCCGCGTCGCCAAACGCTCGCGGTCGAAATCATAAACGACGGAATCGCGATTTGTTGAAACGCCGAGGGAGTAAGTGCGAAAAATTGCGTGGGCGTCGAGACTGTCGATTGCTTTGGTCTCCTTGCTGCCCATGGGAAGAAGTTTCCCAAAGCCTGCGCTCTCTTCGTCGTGCAACCATGTGTGCCGCTCGTCGGGTTTGAGCATCCGCCACTTTACGCCCTCGACGCTTTGTTTCTCCTCGAGCCATTTCCATTTGCGCTCCTTCCGCCAGTCCTCGCCGACGGCGACGTAGCGAATGACGGCCTTCCGCTTCTTCAGCTCCTTCTGCTTGTGGCGAACGAAAAGCGCGATGCTAACCCCAACTTGAATGCCAAAAACGTTGTGTGTCGTGCCAGAGAGTTTCGGGTTCTTCCGGACGTTGCCTCCGAGATCGACAAGGTAGATGGCGTCGAAATCGCGCGCGAGATGGTGGCGCACGCCGTCGGTCGCGATGCCGTCGAGGTAGCCGCTGTTGGTCACGTAGGCGACGATCCCCTCGTCGCCGATCCGGTCGCTCGCCCACGCGAGCGCTTTGATGTAAGGATCGCTGAGTTTGTTGAGCAGCGTCGCCTTGGAATCAGCGGCGTAGGTGTTCTTAATGCGCTGATCCAGCCGCGGGTATTTCCGGTTCTTGTTATTGTCGTTCTCGTCCTGCTGGTTCGCGTTGTAGGGCGGGTTGCCGAGGATGACGCGGATCGGCGCCTTCTTCTGCGCGTTGACGCGCTCGGTGTTCTTGGCGCTGAGAAACTCCATCTCCACCTGATCGTGCGGCTCGGCCAGCTCGAACGTGTCGACCAGGCAGAGGCCCGGGAAGGGCTCGTAGGTGCCCGTCCGCGCGAAGAGCTCGTGCTCGATATTCTGCGCCGCGATGTAATAGGGCAGCAGCATGATCTCGTTGGCCCACAGCTCGGTGAAATACTTCTTCTTCAGCGCCGGCGTCGGCAGCTCGCGCATGAGGTGGACGACGAAGTTGCCCGTGCCGGTGAACGGATCGAGGAAGTGCACGCCGGTGTCGCCGAGTTCCTTGCCGAACTCCCTTTGCAGCAGCTCGCGGATGCTCGCGATCATGAACCGGACGATCGACGGAGGCGTGTAGACGATGCCCATCGTGTCGGCCACCTTCACCGCAAAGCCCTGGAAGAATTTCTCGTAAACCGTGTTCAGGAACTTCTGCTTCTCCGAAAAATCCTCGATCAGCTTCGCGGCCGACTCGATGGCGAGGTAGAACCGGTCGAGCTTCTTCAGAAACTCGGCGCGCGAAAAGTGGCCCGACGCAAGCGCGTCGATCACCTTTTCGATTTCCACGGCGACGACGTTGCGGCGGGTGAACTCGGGATTGTCGAACACCGAGCCAAAGAGACGCGCCGTGAGCAGGTGCTGGATCAGCATCTCCTCGATGGCGGAGTCGGCCAGCGAGGGATTGATCGCGGAGCGGCAGAGCGCGGCGAAGTCGTTGAAGGCCGCGACGAACTTCTTGTTGGGCAGGCTGCCGACCGTGCCGCGGGCCCGCTGGATGACTTCGCGGACGCTGCGGCCCAGCTCGGCGACGCGTTCGCGAAACTCCTCCGTCGCGCGCTCCCAGTCGGCAATCACCGGCTCGGTGTAGGCGAGGAACCGCGCGACGACTTCGCAGAGCTGCTCAGGTTTGGTGTCGAGAAAGTAGTCGAGCGCGACCTTCCCATCCTGCACCAGAATCGCACGGCGGGGCTGCCAGAAGAGTGTGTTTTTCGCTGGGTAGCCGAGCTTGAGCTTCGCGCGCATCTCGTCCGCCAGGTTGTCCGCGTCGTCCTTCGCCTCGATGACGCCGTGCGGGATCCGGTAGGAATCGAGGAGGACGGCGTCGAGCCGGAGGGCGGCCGCTCCCTTGCGAGACACGGAGTATTCGCGCACGAGGTGCCAGTCCTTGGGCTCGGCGTGTTCGATCAACGCGTGGAAGGCCTCGCGCACGGCGCTTTCGTGGCTGGCGCCGACGTTCGCGAGTTGGGCCAGCGCAAGATAGTAGTTGCGGACGGGCGCTTGCGTCGGCTTCAGGGCGGGAGACGATGCCATTGGTTGCAGGCAGTGTGTGCTGGCCGCGAAGCGTTGTGCAACCCACCTCCCGAGAAAAGGCGGAAAAACGAGACCGCGCGCCGCCGACCGTCGGCTGGATAAAATGGCGCGGTGGCTGGGCGGCGATGGTTTGCGCCGACTCAACTCCGATTAACCGGCGCGTTTGCGACGCGATTTGTGAGCGCCATTTCCGTTAGCCGGAGTCGCGGCTTCCATCAGCAGCGGGCTGAGCATGTGCATGCGCTCCGTCTCGTCGAATAGCACGATTTGGGAGCCACGCGGTGAAATCGAGATGAAGTCAGGATGGAGGACGCGGTATTTCTCGCCGCTTGCCATTCGAATCACATACGGTCGGAACGGCGCCGCGTGGTTCAGCGTGCGAAGAGCTTCGACGATCATGCGCGCACGTTACGAGCGCCGTGGCCGGTTTCAAGAGGGGAGTGGAAAGAAGGCCGGCCCAAACTGTCCGGCGCGCGTGTCGGTTGTCGCGTATTTCGCGCGCCCTACTCTAATCGACCTCATGCGCACCCCATGCCTCCTGCTCGCGCTCCTTGTTCCCTTTGCCTCCGTCACGGCCGCTGGCATCGATGCGAATGCAACAGGCCCCTCCTCTGCCGAGGCCCCGGTTGGCTGGCCCGAGATCACGCGCGAGAACAAACCGTGGACCCGCTGGTGGTGGCCGGGCAGCGCCGTCGATCAGGCGGGGCTCACGGCGCAAATGGAGAAACTCGCGGCGGCCGGACTCGGCGGCATGGAGATTACGCCGATCTATGGCGCCCGCGGCTACGAGGAACGCACCGTCGAATTTCTCACGCCGAAATGGATGCAGATGCTCGAGCATGTCGGGCGCGAGGGACAACGGCTCGGGCTCGGCGTCGACATGGCGACCGGCACCGGCTGGCCGTTTGGCGGCCCGTGGATTGATCCGGCGCACGCCCTGCAACGTGCCGCACTCAAGGACGGCCAGCTCGCCGGCGAATCCACGCGGATGATGGTCAAGCGCGCCGCACCCGGCGACGAAGGGCTCGTCGTTGATCCGTATTCGGCCGAGGCGTTGCAACGCTATCTCGCGCCGTTCGGGAAAGTCTTCGCTTCATTTCCGCGCGGACTCGTGCGCGGCCAGTTCCACGACTCGTTCGAATATTTCGCCGCCAGTTGGACGCCGAAACTGCCCGAAGTTTTTCGCGCGATGCATGGCTACGACGTGAACCAGTTCGCGAGCGAATTGCTGGCGCGCAACGCGGCGGAGGTGAGGACGGTCGACCGCGAGACCCTCGCGCGAATCAAGAGCGACTACCGCGAGACCCTCGCGCAGCTGCACCTTGAATATCTGCGCACGTGGGTCGCGTGGTCGCACGAACGCGGTTTCATCGTGCGCAACCAATCGCACGGCGCCCCCGCCAACCTGCTCGACCTGTATGCCAACGCGGACGTGGCCGAGACGGAGATTTTTGGCTCGACGCCCTTTCCGATTCCGGGGATGCGACGAAACCCGGACGAAGTGCGCCACGATCAGGATCTGCCCGAGTCCCTCGTGGTGCGGATGGCTTCCTCGGCCGGGCACGTCGTCGGCCACAACCTGTCCTCGAGCGAGAGTGCGACGTGGCTGCGCGATCACTGGAAGGTGTCGCTCGCCCATGTGAAGCCGGAGCTCGATCGAATTTTCGCCGACGGGATCAACCACGTGTTCTATCACGGCACCGTCTATTCGCCGCCGGATGTGCCGTGGCCCGGCTGGCTGTTTTACGCGGCGACCCAGTTCAATCCCAACAACACCTGGTGGGATGATTTTAGCGCGCTCAACCACTATGTCGCGCGCATCCAGTCCGTTCTCCAGCGCGGCAAACCCGACAACGACATCCTGCTCTACTGGCCGCTGGCCGACGTGTGGGAAAACGCCGACGGGCTGATGAAGATGCTCGGCGTGCACGACGTGAAATGGCTGACCGAGCAGCCGGTCGGAAAAATCGCACGCGCGCTGATGGAGCGAGGCTACAGCTTCGACTACGTCTCGGATGCGCAACTCGGCGCGACGCGGGTGGAGCGCGGCGAACTCGCGACGGCCGGCGCGCGTTACAAGGTGCTCGTCGTACCGGCTGCCCGCCGGATGCCGGTCGGTACGATCCGGAAAATCGCCGCGCTGGCGCAGGGTGGCGCCACGGTGATTTTCGAGAAACTACCGGAGGATGTACCGGGGTACGGCCGGCTCGAGCGCCGGCGCGCGGAGTTCAAGCAGGCGCTCGCCGGATTGGGCAGTCGCGCCATGGTGCAGACGGATATTTCCGCCGCGCTTGCAACGAAGACCGTACCGCGCGAATCAATCGCCGAGGCCGGAATCAATTTCATCCGCCGCGGCACGGCCAGCGGTGCGGATTATTTCTTCGCGAATCTCACAGGCGCACCATTCAACGGCTGGGCGACGCTCGGCGTCTCCGCGCGCGTGGCGGCAATCCTCGATCCGCTGACCGGCGCCAGCGGCGCGGCGGCGCAGCGTCAGGGAACCGGCGGGAAAATCCAGGTTTATCTTCAACTCGCGCCCGGCGAGTCGCTGATTGTCCGCACGTCGCGGACCGCGGCGCCGCCGCGTTCACCATGGCCGTATCGCGAGACCGCGGGTCCGGCAGTTCCGCTCGGAGGCAAATGGACGATCACGTTCGCCAAGGGTGGACCGGAACTGCCGCCGGAGCTCCAGACGACCGAGCTGAAATCGTGGACCGATCTCGGCGGCGACGAAGCCCAACGGTTCGGCGGAACCGCGACGTATCGGATCGAGTTCGATGCGCCGGTGATGCGGGCCGACGACTGGCTGCTCGATCTGGGCGACGTGCGCGAGAGTGCGCGCGTCACCGTAAACGGCCGCGACGTCACGACGGCATGGAGCATTCCGTTTCGCGTGCGCGTCGGCGAATTCCTCAAACCGGGTCGCAACGTCCTCGAACTCGCCGTCACGAACCTGGCCGCGAACCGGATCCGTGATCTCGATCAGCGAAAAGTGCCGTGGAAAATCATGCGCGAGATCAATTTCGTGAACATCAATTACAAGCCGTTCGATGCCTCGAACTGGCCGCTGACGCCGTCCGGGCTGCTCGGGCCGGTCACACTGACGCCGCTGCGCAAATTGCGGCCATAAACGGACTGCGCCTCATACTTGGAGGGACGACACTCGCCCGACCGGTCTTCGCGGTCGGCACGGAGGCCGGCCCTCCATTCCCGAGGAGAACGAAACGTCACACGCGTTAACGTTTTTCAGACGGAATGGCGGGTTTGGCGTCGAGGATTGCCATGGACCTCGACAGGCATCGCAGCGCGTGCCTGAGGTTCGATGTCTCGTCCCGCCAATCGTCCCGTCAGCGGTGAAGTCTGGTTCGAGGAGCTGCGTGACTATCGCGTGGTCCGATAGCCGGCGCGATCGGCAATTGGTCAGCGTGTGCCGCGGGCTTTGACGTTCATGCCAAACCATGAGATGGCCGTCTGCGAATCCTGATGCCTGCTCACATCGACGAACCCTCGCCCACCCAGCCGGTGGACCCATGGTGCTTTCTCGTCCACGGTTGGATCTGGCTGGGCACCGAGCAGGGCAAAATTGCCGCCATCGAAGCCTGGATCGACGACCGCCAGCTCGGCGAAACATCGAATCTGTATCCGCGGACTGATGTCGCCGCTGCGCAGGGAATCGATGCCGCGGCTCGCACGGGCTTCCTGATCAACGGCTGCCGGTTCCCGGAGCGGCACGGCGGCACAGCCGGCGTGCACATCCGGGCGCGGAGGCATGACGGCACGCGGTCGGAGCCGATCGCGAGCACCCGCGCCATCTTTGCCGGTGGCAGAAGGAGCCCGCTCGGGGCGTTGCTGGAGAACCTGGCACCGACGGCGCGCGGATTGGAAATCGGCGCGCATTCAAATCCCGTGCCGGGACTCTCGCCCTATTTCACCGACAGTGTCGCCGTCTTCGCCGGCAGCAGCGGCCGCGCCGATTTCCTCGCCGACGCGGTGGCGCTGCCCGTTCCAGACGACACCCTCGATTACCTGTGCTCCTCGCACGTCCTGGAACATCTGCCGAATCCACTGGGCGCGATTTGGGAATGGCACCGTGTCCTCCGGCCGGGCGGATGGCTTTATCTCGTCGTGCCGGACAAGCGTTACACGTTCGACGCGGGCCGCCCGGTGACCCCACCCCGGCACCTGGTGGAGGATTTTTTCAATGCAACCACGGCCGCCGATTCCGCCGACCATATCGACGATTTCATTTTCCACGCTGACTGGAAGCGCCTGCGTCCGGGCTGTCCCCCGCAAGACGAGGCGAAGCAGCGCGAGGAAGCGCATGCCCACTACCTCGAACAACTCCACCGCGAGCAGCGGGTGGACATTCATTTCCACACCTTCACGCCGCGATCATTGCGACTGGCAATGTGGCTGGCAGGCTTGATCGAGTGCGATGCCGCGCCATTCCGGGTGGCCGCACAGGCCGAGAAATATCCGGGTGACCGCCGGGATGGTATTGGCATGTTGCTGCAAAAAGCGGGGCGGCCGCAAGCGCGCGGCGCAATGAACACGCACCTGGTTCGCCACGAAAACGCCGCCGTCGAGGCGCTGCCGGTGGTCTGCCCGGTGACATTGATGCCGCTTCAGCTGGCGGGCGACGGCACCGAGCGTGCGTTGGTGACCAAAGACCGTGCAAGGCGTTACGAATACTCGGCCGGGCTGCCAAATTTGATACCACCCGTCGGCGCCGCGATTTGCCGCCGCTGGCAGCGGCGGCCGTGGCGGTGGTTTAATCGAGTGGCGAGCTTGGGTCGACTGACGGTGGCACCGCGGGACTAGCGCAAGCGAAAGCCTTTCCTGGGAGCGCGGGCCTCTGGCCCGAAATTACGAGCCCGGAGGAGCGCATCCGCGGTGTCGGTGCCACCGACTTGTCCGTTGTGGCTGCGGCATCCTGCCGCAGTGACTTTCGAGCGCACTTCCGATCCCATCTGCGGCTGGAAGCCGCAGCCACATTGCGGGCGGGGACGCCCGCGCTCCCAGGACGAACGCACTCCCCAGGACGATCTCGTCCGCCGGTTGCAGTTGCGCCGCGAGGACCTATTGTTGGGCGTGATGCGTATTCCATTTCTTCTTCTCGTTTCGGCACTGGTCGTTGGCGCCGCTACGCCGGAGCGCGGCCGCGTCATCGGAATTGTTCAGCCCGAAATCCGGCTGGCCAGCGGAGGCGTGTTCAAGAATGCCAAGGTGCTTGGCGCGTCGCTCGAAAAGGGTACGGCTACGCTCTCGGACTCCACCCAGATCCGCGTCGTGCCGCTCCAGCAGTTGCCCGCGCCGTTGCGCGAACAGGTCGTCGCCGAGGTGAGCCGCGGTGAACCCCTTCGCTATAACATTTACCGCGAGGAAGTGCGTCCGCCACCCCCACCGCCGGACAAGGCCGTGTCCCCGGCGCCACCGCTGGTCGCACGGGTCACGCCGACGATCACGGACCGGCTCATTGCGCGCGCCGCCGCGGAAACGCCGGACGAACTGAAGCTGCATCTGCTGAAATCGTTTGGCCGGGTGTCGAGCGTCACGACCAAGATACGCAAGGTGGAACAGGTTTCCGGCTGGCAGAAGATTCGCGCCAGCGGCGATGCGGCGTTTTCGGTGTGGGACAACTCGCGGCGCGACTACCTCTGGCGCACGGAAAAGTTCGAGGTGGAATTCGCGATCGTCGACGGGACGGCGTTGAAGTTGGATACGATTACTTTTGGCGGCATTTCGCGCAGCGCGGAAATCGATTGAACGTGCGCCCCTTCACCCCCGGCAACGACGCCCCTGTCGCGTGCCGCAAAATCTGTTGTGTGTGCCATTACGTGCTTCAGCATCCTGCGTTGTGAGTGCCCTTTCTGAAACGCAGGGATGAGGGAAGCGCTGACCATCGCGTTCGAGATTTTCGTCGTGCTCGCGCTGGTCGCCGCGAACGGCTTCTTCGTGGCGGCCGAGTTCGCGCTGGTGAAGGTCCGCACGAGCCAGCTGCGGCCACTGCAAAAAACCGGCGGCTGGCGGGTGAAATACGCGCTCAAGGCCACGGAGCATCTCGACGCGGCGCTTTCGGCCACCCAGCTCGGAATCACGCTCGCCAGCCTGGGCTTGGGGTGGCTGGGCGAGCCGTTCGTGGGCCATCGGATCGAGCCGCTGCTTCACCGCCTCGGTGTCGTCGATCCCGATGTCACCAAGTCGATCGGGTTCGCGGTGGCCTTCACGGTGATCACGTTTCTGCACATCGTGCTTGGAGAACTGGCGCCCAAGTCGCTCGCGATCCAACGGCCGAAATCGGTGTCACTGAACGCCGCCGCGCCGCTGATGATTTTTTACTGGGTGTTCTATCCGTTCATCTGGCTCTTGAATGGCGCGGCCAACCGCTTCCTGCGCTGGGGCGGGCTCGAGCCGGCAAGCGAAGGCGAGCACGCCTTCACCGCGGAGGAGCTCGAACATGTTTTCAGCCATGCGCGTCACTCCCATCCCGGCGATGCGCTGATCAACCGGCTGATGGTGCGTTCCGTCCGGCTGCGCTCGACCACGGCGCAGCAGGTCATGCGGCCGCGCGACCAAATCGTGGCGCTGTGGCTGGACAAACCGTGGGCCGAAAACCTCCGCGTGGCGCAGACCAGCGGGTTCAGCCGCTTCCCCGTTTGCACCGGCTCGCTCGACGACGTGAAGGGAATCCTGCTCGTGCGCGAGTGGCTCTGGCAGATCCAGGCGCTCGGGCCCGATGCACCGTTCGAGCCGCTGATCCGGCCGGCGCTGACGTTTACGCTGCGCACGCCGATTCACACGATGATCGAGTTGTTCCGCACCTCCCGCGTACACCTGGCGATCGTGCTCGACGAGCGTGAAGCGACGGTGGGGCTGGTAAGCTTCGAGGACGTGCTGGAGGAGATCGTCGGCGACATTCGCGACGAACTCGACCTCGGCCACGGGCCCGTGTTCGAGCACAGCGATACCGCGATTGTGGTGAGCGGACTTTTCAGCATGCGCGAGCTCCAGGCGGAGACCGGCTGGTTGTTCGAATGGCAGCCGCGCGAAACCGTCGCGGGCTGGGTGGAACGCCATCGCGGCCATGCCCTGCGCCGCGGCGAGACCTTCACCGTCGGCGACCACCGAATCATGGCGGTCGATGTCACGAACGAACGACTGCGTCGCGTGCGGATCGAGCGGCTCCCCGAAGGCTGGGCCGAATCGGGCGGCCTGTGAGTCCCATGGCGGGCCGGCGAGGGAGTTGCCGCCGCACCTTATATCGGAGGAGAATTGGTTCCTGAATAGCATTGGCGGGCGAGACGCCCGCGCTCCCAAGGGCGTTCCGCTCTTTCCTGTCTTCCGGGTCTTCCTGTCTTCCCGTCTTCCCGTCTTCCGCGTCTTCTGCGTCTTCTGCGTCTTCCCGTCTTCCCGTCTTCCCACGTCTTCCGCGTCTTCCCAGTCTCGCGTTCTTCCCAGTCTCGCGTTCTTCACCCCGACCATTTCGCCGTTGCGCGGACGGAGGGCGTCGCCAACCTGCGCTGCGCATGGCAGATACCCCACATCAGGAAGCCTGGAGTTCACGGCTCGGTGTAATCCTTGCGGTGGCGGGCAGCGCGGTCGGATTGGGAAACTTTCTGCGATTTCCCGGGCTCGCTGCCCAATATGGCGGCGGCGCGTTCATGATCGCCTACTTTGCCGCGCTGCTGCTCATCGGCATTCCCATCGGCTGGGTGGAATGGTCGCTCGGACGGGAAGGCGGCCGGCAGGGATATCACTCCACCGCCGGGATTTTCCACGCGTTGTTAAAGAAACCATGGGCGCGGTACCTCGGCGTAATCGGGTTCTTCACGCCGGTGGTGATCTACATGTATTACGTGTATGTCGAAGCCTGGTGCCTCGGCTACGCGGTGAACGCCTTGCTCGGCACGCTCAGCGTCGGCGGGAAAAACTTCGGCGACTTCTTCGCGCAGTTCACCGGCGCAGGCCAGGATGGCGTTGCCCTTCGGTTCAGCCTGCGCGACGTCGGCATCTTCGTCCTGATCGTGTACGTGCTGAACTTCTACTTCATCTATCGCGGCATCTCGAAAGGCATCGAGAAAGTCTGCACGTATGCGATGCCGGCGCTCATCTTCATCGCCATCATCATCCTCATCCGCGTGATGACGCTCGGGACACCGGATCCGGCCAAGCCGGATCAAAATGTACTCACCGGACTCGGCTATCTGTGGAATCCAGGCGACGTCGCGAAAGGGCTGAAGAACCCCGAACTGTGGCTCGCTGCCGCCGGCCAGATCTTTTTTTCGCTGTCGGTTGGATTTGGCGTCATCATCACTTACGCGAGCTATCTCAAATCGCAGGATGATGTCGTGCTTTCCGGGCTCACGGCGTCCGCGGCCAACGAATTCTGCGAAGTGGGCCTCGGCGGCCTGATCACGGTGCCGGCGGCGTTCATGTTTCTCGGCACCGCCGGGATCGTTGGACAGGGCACGTTCGCCCTCGGCTTCAACGTCCTGCCCGAGGTGTTCGTGCGGATGCCGGCCGGACATCTCTTCGCGTCGATTTTCTTCATCCTGCTTTTCCTCGCCGCCATCACGAGTTCGCTCTCGATGTTGCAGCCTGGAATCGCGTTTCTCGAGGAGGGACTCGGGATCGGACGCAAGGCCTCGGTGGCACTGCTCGGATTCGTGACGGGGATTGGCACGCTCTTCGTCTGGTATTTTTCCAAGGACTTGAAGGCGATGGACACGATGGATTTTTGGGTCGGCACGCTGATGCTGTTTGTGCAGGCCACGATCCTCGTGGTGATTTTCGGCTGGGGCATCGGTGTTGAACGCGGCTGGGCGCTGATGCACGAGGGAGCCGAAATGCGCGTGCCGAATTTCTACAAATTCGTCCTGAAATACATCACGCCCACCTTTCTCATCGGCGTGTTCGTCATGTGGGTGCTCAAAAACGTCGCGGGCTGGAATTTTTCCTTCGCCACCCCGGAGTTCAAGCCGAGCGGATATGTGGAGGATCTCATTGGCCAGCATCCGAGCTGGGTGGCGCGGCTGACGGTCGCGTTTATTGTCATCGTCACTGGCTTCGCCCTGCTGCTCATCAACATTGCGGGCAAGCGCTGGGAAACGAACCCGCCGCGCCCGCGCAACTCACCCACTCCATGACTGCCGGTGGCTGGATCAATCTCGTGCTTTCGGTCGGGTTCGTGACCGGGCTTTTCATCTTTTGCATCTATCGCGTGATCCGGGGCCCGACGGCGAAACCCGACCACCATCTCGCCCACGTCGAGCCCATCGAGGAGGACGAGACGGATCAGCGATAGCCCGCATTTTTCATCGCCGGCGTGCCATTCCGTGTTCCTTCGTCTCCGGCCACGATGCCGGCCGTCGCAGCTCTTTTCGAGTTCATGCGGGCCTTCTTGATTTTTCGCCGGAGCTGCTAAACTACCGGGCTCTCCCGTCACCCGTCTCAGTCTTCCGAGTCTTCCGAGTCTTCCGCGTCTCCCAAGTCTTCCGCGTCTTCCCCGTCTTCCCCGTCTTCCAAGTCTTCCGCATCTTCCCGTCTTCCTTCCATGTCCACTTCCACGCCGCAGAAATTCGAGTTCCAAGCCGAGATCAAGCAACTGCTCGATATCGTCATCCACTCGCTCTACACGGAGAAGGAAATCTTCGTTCGCGAGCTGATTTCGAACGCATCCGATGCGCTCGAGAAGCTGCGGCACCTCCAGCTGACGGAAAAGGAAATCTTCGACGACAAGCTCGACCTCGAAATCAACGTCACCACCGACGACAAGGCGAAGACGATCACGATTCAGGATTTCGGCATCGGCATGACGCAGGCCGAGCTGGTGGAGAACCTCGGGACGATCGCGCATTCCGGTTCGAAGGCGTTCTTGAAGGCGCTCGGTGAAGGCGCGCAGAAAAATGCCAGTCTGATCGGCCAGTTCGGCGTCGGCTTCTACTCGGCGTTCATGGTCGGGAAACGCGTCAAGGTGTACACCCATTCGTGGCGCGCGAGCGAACCTGGTCACGTGTGGACGAGCGACGGCTCCGGCAGCTACGAGATCGAGGAGAGCGAGGGCGAACGGCGCGGGGCGAAAGTTGTCATCGAGTTGAAGGACGAGTGCTCGGAGTTTGCGCAGGACTGGAAGATCAAGGAAATCCTCGAACGTTATAGCGCATTCGTGTCCTTCCCGATCAACCTGAACGGAAAACGCGTCAACACCGTCCAGGCATTGTGGCTGCGCAACAAGAACGAGGTGAAGGAGGAGGAGTACACCGCGTTCTACAAGTTCCAGGCGCACGCGTTCGACGAGCCACGATTGCGGCTGCATTTCACCGCCGACGCGCCGCTCGCGATCAACGCGCTGCTGTTCGTGCCGAAGGAGAATACGGAAAAGCTCGGGTTCTCGCGGCTCGAGCCGGCGGTGGCGCTCTACTGCCGCAAGGTCCAGATCGATGCGAAACCGAAGAATCTCCTGCCGGAGTGGCTGCGTTTCCTGAAGGGCGTCGTCGACAGCGAGGACCTGCCGCTGAACATCTCGCGCGAGACGATGCAGGACAAGGCGCTGGTCGAGAAGCTGAACAAGGTCATCTCGAAGCGCTTCTTGAAGTTCCTCGGAGAGGAGGCGAAGAATCGGCCGGACGGATACGCCGAATTCTACGCGGAGTTCGGCCACTTCCTGAAGGAGGGCGCGGCGCTCGATTTCGCCCACAAGGATCAGCTCGTCAAACTGCTCCGGTTCGAATCGTCGCTGACGGAGAAAGGCAAGACGACCTCGCTGACGGAATACGTTTCGCGAATGGGGGCCGACCAAAAGGAAATCTATTATCTGATGGGCCCGAACCGCGCCTCCATCGAGGCGGGCCCGTACCTCGAAGGGTTCAAGGCGCGGAACCTCGAAGTGCTGTTCTGCTACGAGCCGGTGGACGAATACGTGATGAACAATGTCCGCGAGTTCGACGGCAAGAAAATCACCGCCGCGGATCACGCCGACGTGAAATTGTCCGATCTGCCGAAACCCGAGGGCGCACTGAATTCCGATGACACCAAGAAAATAACCGAGTGGCTGAAGCAGACGCTCGGTGAGCGCGTGGCCGAGGTGAAGGCGAGCGACCGGCTCGTCGACTCACCCGTGCTGGCGCTGAACGCCGACAAGATGACGTCGCCGCACATGCGAAGGCTGATGAAGGCGATGAATCGCGAAGGCGCGGACGCGCCGTTGCGCGTGAACCTCGAATTTAATCCGCGGCACGCCGTGATCAAGCGACTGTTCGAGACGCACACGGCGCAGCCGGAGAAGGCGAAGCTGGTCGCCGAGCAACTGCTCGACAACGCCCTGATCAGCGCCGGGCTGCTCGACGATACCACCGCGATGGTGGCCCGGCTGAACAAGCTGCTCGAGTCGGTGTAGCCTTTCCTTTGCGGCGCAGGCGCAATGAGGTCCTGCTCGTAATCATGACTTGCGCCGCGGAGAAGGGAGCAGGGAGCAGGGCCAATCCAATGCCACCCGGGAATGAGTGATGCTTCGCGTCTCTGGCCTTCTTCTTCCGCGTCTCTGTGACGCGGCTGGCCACTTTCGAGCGGCGCAGCGTCTTGCCGTGGCTGCGGCTTCCAGCCGCAGAAGTAATCGAACGATCGCGTCCTGGGAGCGCGGGCGTCTCGCCCGCATTGCTTTCAGGACCGTCGAATGGGCAGCGCGCTCCACCTTTCAGTGTGTTCGTTTTCAGAGCAGGGACGTGCTTCGTCCGCATGAGTCCGGCTTCGTTAGCAGCCGGGCGAATCCCGGCTGCTACCTCATCGTCAGCCAGTCGCCAAATGGGCCCTGGTAAAACCCGAGCGCGACGGATGCCAGGGCCAGCACGCCGAGCGTGAGACCGGCGAAAAATCCCACCGGGGTGCGCACGGGGCGAATCGGACCGGCAGCGTCGACCGGAGGAGACCACGTTTCGAAGAAGGCCGCCTTGATCCAGCCGAAGTAGTAGTAAATCGAGATCACGACGCCCACGGCTGCGATCGCCAGCAGCCAGCGGGCGCCGGACTGATACGCCGAGATGAAGATGAAAAGTTTGCCCATGAATCCCGCCAGGGGCGGGATCCCGGCGAGCGAGCCGAGCCCGACCGCGAGCACGGTCGCGAGAAACGGGCTCTCCTTCGCCAGTCCGGCGTAGTGATCGAGTTCCTGATCCGCGTCGTCCGCGCCCGCGAGGTGCGTCATCACGCCGAACACCGCGAACGAGGCGATGAGATAGGCGAAGAGGTAGAAATAAATCGCGCCGATCGCCATCGGGGAGGTCCGCGAGGCGGCGACCCCCAACAGCAGGAAGCCGGCGTGGGCAACGCCGGAAAGTCCGATCAACCGCTTCACGTTGTGCTGCGTGAGGGCGGCGATGTTGCCGAAGAGGATCGTCGCAGCCGCCATCGCGGTGAGGATCGGCGTGACAAGCCAGCTGTAGCTGGCGAACGGCCCGTTCGGGCCGCAAAGGCCGAGCAGCAGCGCGAAACCGGCGCCCTTCGAGGCCACGGCGAGAAACGCCGTCACCGGAGTTGGAGCGCCCTGGTAGACGTCGGGGACCCAGATTTGAAACGGGAACGCCGCGATCTTGAATGCGACGCCCGCCAGCACGAGCACGATGCCGAGAGCGGCGAGGAAACTGTTCTGATTCGCGACCAGGAACTGCGCGAGTTCGGCATACTGCATCGAGTTCTCCGTGTGCGCGGGCAGCGTCGGGTTTCCGGCCACGCCGTAGAGCAGCACGATCCCGAAGAGCAGCAGCCCGGAGCTCAGCGCACCCATCACGAGGTACTTCAGCCCGGCCTCGAGCGACGCCGTGCTCGTGCGGTAGTAGCTCACGAGGATGTACAAGCCGATCGTGAGCGTCTCCAGCGCGACGAACAGCATCAGCAGGTGGGTCGATTGCGCCAGCAGCATCATCGCCGCCGTGACAATCAGCAGCACGTGATAGAACTCGACGCGCGGGAACGGCCGCCGTGCCATGCTCACGCGCGCGAGCCCGCACGTGAGCAGGGCCGAGAGCAGGAAGAACGCGCGCATCAGCTGCCCGCCCACGCTGTGCTGCAACAGTCCGTTGAAGGTCTCGGCTCCGAGTGTGGCGGAGTTCCAATTCCAGATCAGCCCGAGCAGCGTGCCGAGCACACCCGCGGTCGCGACGTCGGGGATGAGCCCATGGTGCCGTTTGGGCAGCACAATCTCGAGCACGAGCAACAGCAGCGCCATGCAGCCCAGGATGAGCTCCGGCGCGATGGCGCTCCAAAGGTTGTCGGCGGCGGCAAACTTGACGGCCTCGAGGTTCATCTGGCTTTCGAATTCGATTCGGCGAGGCGCAATGTCGCCGGTGCCGGCGCAACGACGCGGAAACCATCAGCGTTGATCGTGCGCGCAATCGCCGGCCGTGTCGTCAGGGCGCCCTGGATGGGATCCGACAGCGACTTGGGCCAGAGCCCGATGGCGAAAAGCGCCGCGAGCAGGAGCAGGGCCGGGATTTTTTCCGCCCAGCGCAGATCGACCGGTGGGTGCCTGGCCGCGACCTCGGCGAAATGTTCGCTCGGCGGCCCGAAGAAAACGCGCGCGGCGGAACGCAGCCCGTAGATGGCCGAGATGATCACACCGCTGACCGCCAGCGCAGTGATGAGCGGCGAGAATTTCCACAGGGCGACGAAAATCGCGAGCTCGCCCCAGAAGTTGGCGAAGCCCGGCAGCCCGATGCTCGCGAACGTGCCGGCGACGAAGAGCGCGGCGAGCACCGGCGCCGTTTGCGCGAGCCCGCCCATCTCGTCCATGGCAAACGTGTGGGTGCGGTGGTGCACGCTGGTCGCGAGCAGGAACATCAGCGCCACCGACAGCCCGTGCGCCACCATCATCAGCACGACACCGCCGATGCCGAGCGCCGAGCCCGCGGCGAGCCCGAGGAAGGCGTAGCCCATGTGCATGACCGAGCTGTATCCAATCATCTGTTTCAGGTCGCGCTGCGCAATCGTGATGAAGCCCACGACGATGACGTTGCCGATGACGGCGAGCCAGGCCAGCGGCATGGCCCAATGCGTCGCCCCGGCGGGCAGCAGCGGCAAGCCGACCTGAATCAGGCCGTAGAGTCCGAATTTCTTCAGCACGCCGGCGTGGAGCATGGCGTTGGAACTCGGCGCGGCGCCGTAGCCGAGCGGCGCCCAGGTGTGCAGCGGCCACAGCGAAACCAGGATGCCGAATCCGAACATGAGCAGCCCGAAAATATTCTGCTGCAACGTGACGCTCAGGGGATTCGCGGCGAGGTGTCGCTTCAACGCGATCAGGTCGAAGGTGTTCGCGCCGCTCTGCACGTAGAGCGCAATCAGGCCCACGAGCGAAATCATCGCGCCGAGCGTGAGGTAGATGGTCATCTTCATCGCGGCGTAGCTGCGGTCGCGGCCGCCCCACACGCCGACCATGATGAAGGTCGGGATCAGCGCCAGTTCGTGGAAGAAGTACAGGAAGAAGACGTCGACGCTCGCGAACACGCCCATCAACCCACCCTGCATGATGAGCAGGAGCATGAGGTAGATTTTCAGCCGCTCGGCCTGCGACTGGAGCGCGAAGAGTCCGGCCGCGAATCCCACGATTCCCGCCATCAGGAACAGCGGCATCGAGATGCCGTTGAGCCCCAGTTTCAGGCTGATGCCGAGGCTGTTTTCGCCATCGAGGCCGGTCGAATAGCGCGTCAGGAAGACGTAGCCTTCACTCTGCGGCGCGCCCGCGAAGTGGTACCACGTGTGCAGCCCCATCAGCAGCGGGACGGCGAAGGCCACGTACGCCAGCCGGACGGACCAGCGTTTGGGCAGTCCAAGCGCGATGAGCAGCGCCAGTGCAAGCGGCGTCGCAATGGCAATGAGCAGAGGATCGAAGGTCAGGTTGCTCATCGGGAAATTCCAGCCTCGTCACCTCGGCTGCTACGAACTCCGGCCACCTTAGTCCGCATGAGCTCGCAAGCTGCGGCGACCGCAGCCGGGAACGACGAGAATGGAGGACGGGATGGCATGATGAAGGTGAGAAAAATGCGGGCTAGAACGTCAGCACGCCGCTGGCGAAGGCCCATAGCCCCACGACTCCGATCAGGAACCAGTAGACGTAGGCGTTGAGGTTGCCGACATGCAGGGCGCGCGCGCCGAGCCCGAACAACCCGACGACGCCGGCGAATCCGCGCACGATCAATCCGGCGAGGAAAATCTGCTCGATGAAATTGAGCAGCATCGCGAACCGCTGCTGCACCTTTTCAACGTAGTAATCGTACGCGCGGTCGAACGACGCCCACGCCGCACGCAACGCCCCGAACAGGACGGGAGATTTCGCCGCCAGCGGATCCGCGGGCGCCGGCTTGTACACGAAGAACGCCGAGGCCGCGCCGACCACCAACACGACAACGCTCGTGATCAGCACGATGGTCCCGGCCGAGCCGCTCGCGTGCGGCACGAGATCGAGCACGCCACCGAACGCACCGCCGAATGCCCCGCCATAGAACCACCCGTAGCCTCCGATGATGGACAGGAGTGCCAGCACGACCAGCGGCGCGGTGAGCGCGATGCCGCCCTCGTGCGCGTGGTCCGCCTCGTCGCTCCGCGGCGCGCCGGAAAAGACGAGGATCCACAGCCGCACCATGTAGAACGCGGTGAGAATCGCGGTGAACGCGAGGATCGCGAACACCGGTGCGTTCTTCATGTAGGCGAGATAAAGGATGGCATCCTTCGAGAAAAAGCCGGCGAGGAACGGCGTGCCGATGAGGGCCAGGACGCCGACGGTGAAGGTGAAGAACGTCAGCGGCAGTTTTTTTCTCAACCCGCCCATCCGGAAAATATCCTGCTCATGATGGCATGCGTGAATGACCGAGCCGGAACCAAGGAACAGCAGCGCCTTGAAAAACGCGTGGGTCATCAGGTGGAACATCGCGGCGCCGACGCCGGCGCGAACCAGCGCGGTGTGCGCCGTCCCGCCCATGTCGTGCGACAGCGCGAGCGGCCCGAGTCCGAAGGCCGCGACCATGTACCCGAGCTGCGAGAGCGTGGAGTAAGCGAGCACCTTCTTGATGTCGCTCTGCACGATCGCGCAAAGCGCCGCGTAGACCGCCGTGATCGTGCCGATCCACATGATGACCGTGAACGCATCCGGAACCATCAGTGGCTCGATCCGGCACAGCATGTAAATACCCGCGGCCACCATCGTCGCCGCGTGGATCAACGCGGAAACGGGGGTCGGGCCTTCCATCGCATCGGGCAGCCACACGTGGAGCGGCAGCTGCGCCGACTTGCCCACCGCGCCGCAGAACAGCAGCAGCGGAATCGCGGTCGGCACGACCTTGCCGGCCGTGCCGCCGACGAGGCTGGCGAGCTCCGTGAGGTTCGTCGTGCCAAAGTACGCGTAACACCAGATGATCCCGAGCAGGAAACCGAAGTCGCCGACCCGGTTCACGATGAACGCCTTTTTCGCCGCGTCGGCCGCGGACTGCCGGTTGAGGTAATGGTTGATCAGCAGCCAGGAGCTGAAACCCACCAGCTCCCAGTAGATGAACATCATGAAAAGATTGTCGGCGAGGACGATGCCGAGCATCGAAAACATGAATACCGACAACCCGCCGAAGTAGCGTCCGCGCGCGCCGTCCTCGTGCATGTAGCCAAGCGAGAACACATGGATGCACAGCCCGACCACGCCGACGATCACGAGCATGAGGGCGGCAAGATCGTCGAACTTGATCCCGAGCTTGAGCACGAAATCACCGAGCCGCAGCCACTCCATCGACGCCTCGAAACGTTCGCGATGCAGGGCGAGGATGACGGCGACGACGGCGATGATCGCGGCGGTCACGACCGAAACGGCCGCCGCGATGCTGCCGGCGCGGCGCAGGAACAGCGCGATGATCGCCGCCGAGACGAGCGGCAGGACCAGAATGAAGACGGCGTATTGAAGCATCGTCATGCCAACCTGTAGGAGCGCGCTTGCGCGCGATGCCTGGAGGAAATCGCCTGCCCTTCGGCAGGCTCAGGGCCCTGAGCTTGTCGAACGGGCAAGCAGGCTCCTACTTGGAATGAACGGCGCATCTTAGTTCTTCAGCGTGTTGAGTTCGTCCAGCTGGATCGTCATCCGGCGGCGGAAGAGCGCGACAATGATGGCCAGGCCGACCGCAACCTCCGCGGCCGCGACCGTCAGGATGAAGAAAACGAATACGTTGCCGTCCATCGTGCCGTTGTAACGCGAGAAGGCGACCAGGGCCAGGGTCGCGGCGACGAGCATCAATTCGAGGCACATGAATACGACCAGGGTGTTGCGGCGAATCAGGACGCCGATCAGCCCGATGGCGAACAGGAGCACGCTGATCACCAGGTAGGAATTGAGGTCCGGTGTCATCATTTGATGTCGTCCATCCCTTCGAATCGCTTGCTGAGCACAATCACGCCGAGCATGGCAATGAGGAGGAGGAAGCCGAGGATCTGCACCGGCAGCAGGTAGGTGGTGAACAGTTGGTACGCGTAAACCTTGAGGTCGCTGCCGATCGCCGGCTCGACCTGCACCGGCGGCGAAGGCAGGTGGCCCCGCGCGATGAAGGACACCACGCCGGCCGCGACCAGCGCAACCGCCACGATTCGCGCCAGCATCGGGACGGCCGCGAGCCGCGGCCGATCGTCGCCCTTCATGTCGAGCAGCATGACGATGAAGAGGAAGAGCGCGACGATCGCGCCCGCGTATACCAGCAGCAGCAGGAAAGCCAGGAGGTAGGCCTCGAGCCCGACGAACAGCCCGGCGACGCCGACCAGCGAGAGCAGGAGCGACATCGCCGCGTTGACCGCATTCTTGTTCACCACGACCCCGATCGCACAAACGACGGTGAAGATGGCAAAGAAGAGGAAGAGGAAGGGACCCATGGGATCAGAAGCCAGAAGCCGGAAGCCGGAAGCCAGTCAGAGGCCGAAATTCGCAACGCGAACGACAGCGACCGGAAAAAAAGATCCGGGACAACAAACGTGCGGGATGAAACTCGTAATTATTCATGCTGGCTTCTGGCCTCTGGCTTCTGGCTCAGTGCCGGTCGTTGCCGTGCTCCTCGGCGGCCTTCTTCTTGTCCCATTTGAAATGCTCGTCCGGCAGCGTGCCGCCGAGTTCATAGAGCCGCGCCTTGTTGTTCACCATCTCCTCGCGCGTGTAGCCGGTCATCGAATACTGCTGTTGGAGAAAAATCGCCTCCTCCGGGCAGACCTCCTCGCACATGCCGCAGTAGATGCAACGCAGCATGTCGATATCGAACGCCTGGGGCGCGCGCTCGACGTGGCCGTTCGGAGCGTCGGGCGGAATCTCGCCCGGAGTGATGCGGATGGCCTTGGGTGGGCACACAAATTCGCACAACTGGCACGAGACGCACTTTTCGCGGCCGTTCGGATCCTTCACCAATGTGGGCACGCCGCGGTAATTGGGCGGAATCGCCGGCCTTTCTTCCGGATATTCCATCGTCTCCTTCGGCCGCACGAAGTGCTTCCACGTCGTCTTCAGCCCCGCCATGATATTCGGGACATAGGTGCGCTCGACGAAGGTGAGCGGTTTTCTTTCGAGAGGAATGATGGCCATGGCGGTTAGGCGGCGAGTTTCTGTTCCGGTCGCATGACCACAAACACCAGCGCGAGCAGCGTGGCGACACCGATTGCCGCATGCACCCACCAGGGCTGGGCCGTCTGGAGGGCGCCGATTTCAAACGCGTAAAACAACAGGTTGGCGATCGCGAGCGGGAGGAGCTTCTTCCAGCCGATCTCCATCACCTGGTCGTAGCGGAAGCGCGGCACTGTCCAGCGCACCCACATGAAGAAGAAAATCAGGAAAAGGACCTTCGCGAGAAAGATGGTGATCGAGAGGATGCCGACGAGGATCGGGCTGCTGACGCCGAGCCACGCGACCAGTTTCGCGAGCGGGATCCAGGGCAGCGGGTTCCAGCCGCCGAAGAACAGCAGCGTGAATACGCCGGAGCCGACGATCATGTGCGCATACTCCGCGACAAAAAACAGCCCCCACTTGAACGCGCCGTATTCGGTGTGAAAACCACCCACGAGGTCGGCCTCGCTCTCCGGCATGTCGAACGGCTGCCGGTTGGTCTCGGCGAACAACGCCGTGATGAAGATGAACGCCGAAACGGGCATGACGAAGACGAACCACAGCCCGCCCCAGCTCGCCGAGGTAAAACCTTCCCAGGCTCCGCTCTGGAATTCGACCACGCGACCGAGTCCCATCGTGCTTTCCCGACCCGGCGCGTTGATCCACATGAAGACCGGGATCACGGAGAGCGTCATCGACAATTCATACGAGATGAGCTGTGCCGACGCGCGCACGCCCCCAAGAAACGGATACTTCGAGTTCGAGGCCCAGCCGGCCAGGATCAGCGAGTAAACGCCGAGCGATGACACGGCGAAAACGGCGAGCAGCCCGATGTCGACGTTGGCCAGCCCGAGCGGAATCACCCGTCCAGCCTCGTCCAGATAAGCGCCGAACGGGACCGCCGTCACGGTCGTCAGCGCCGGGATCATCGCGACGATGGGCGCGAGGACGAAGTAGAATTTGTTCACGTGGCCCGGCAGCGGATCTTCCTTGAACAGCATCTTCCCGCCGTCGGCCATGACGTGGAAAAGCCCCAGCCGTTGCAGGAACGGGCCGAGCACCGGAATCCACGCGGCCCATGGCACGATCGCGCGATTCGGTCCGGGCCGGCCCTGAATCCACGCCGACACCTTGCGTTCCGCCATCGAGCATACCCCGCCCAGCGGAAATATGACCATGATCACGGCAAGCCCCTTCAGCACGCCCTGCACGACCGGATGGAGTTGGTTGTAGAACTCGACCATTTCAGGAAATCGCGATCAGCAGCAACAGCACGCCGATCCCGGCGGTCACGCCCGCGGCGATCCGCAGTTTTTTCGATTCCGCCTGGAGCGCGGCCTCTTCGCGCACCGCGGATTTCTTCGCTGTTGGCGGGAGCGGCTTCGGCTTGCGCAGCGACAGCGCGAACAGCGCCGCACCGGCAAGAACGAAAAACATGCCGAAGCCGTAGAGGGAGAGTGAACGCATGGAAGGGGTTAGAGTATGGCAGGTTCTTCGATCAGTTCTGGACAGGAAGTGAAGAGGCTGGGCCAGTTAGGCGCTGGTCCACCAGCCTCGTTACCTTGCCCGGCTGGTACGCAATGGGCCAGCATCGTTACCTCCGCTGATACGGCGCGGACCAGCCTCGTTACCTCGGCTGCTACGGGTTCGGACGGCCGCAGTGGCTCGGCTGATGCCACGATGGATTGAAGGATCGCACTCATGCTTTGGCCGCGGCGGCGGCGGCCGGTTTGTAATGCAGCGTCTCGCCTTCGATGAAGTGCAAGCCGGTCCACGGCGTGGCATCGAGGAGCAGGCCCGTGTCCGGGATGTTCGCGAACGTCATCGTGCGCAGTGCCGGGACTTCCGCCGCGAGCGTGGTCCAGAGCGCATTCACCTCCGTCGCGGCGGCCGCCGCGCCGAGCGCCGTTCCCAACCGCTCGAGTGCGATCAAATCGTCCACCGCACCCGCCGGGCCGGGCACCGCCTTGTAGAATTTCTGAATCCGGAACTGCTGGTTCACGAATGTGCCGTTCTTCTCGAACACGGTCGTCGTCGGGATGACGACCTTCGCCGCCGCGCTCGTCGCGTTCGCATGCGTGCCCACATGGATCACGGCGACCTTCGCGAGCTGCGCCGGCGTCAAGTCGGCCGCAACCAGATCCTCGTTGATCGAGACGACCGCTTTGATCGTTCCCGCGTCGATGCGTGCCGCCAGCTCGGAAAGCGCCCCCGTCACCACGCCCCCCGGGAGCGCGGGCATCTTGCCCGCCTTTTCCGCGGATGCGGGCCGAACGCCCGCGCTGCCTGCGTGTTCGAACCGGGAAATCAGGCCGGTTACCAGCGCGCCGCGCGTATTTGGATTCCGATCCGACGAGATGAGGATGCCATCGCCGGCTGCCACCCGGCTGACGAAGTGGATCGAAGCCTTCACAACCTCGGCCAGCTTGCGGGTCAGGAACTGCTCCTCGACGGAGCTGCGGCCGGAACCGACCACGGCGATCGCGCCGGCGTTCGCCCGCAACAAATCCGCCGCGGCCTTCACCGCCGCGTCGAGCGTGCTGTCGACATTGCCGATCTTGATCGCGGTCAGCCGATCCGCGGCCCGCACCGGCTTGTAGAGCTCACGTGCGCTGTCACTCACCCACGTGTCGTTCACCATGTCGTTCCGCCGCGGCGTAATGCGATAAATGATACCCTCGCGCGACCAGACCACGGTGTTCGCCCCGACGCTCGACTCGGTGTCGATGCTGTTCGTCTGCTTGAGAAACCAGACCCGCATCTTGAACCGGAAATCCGTGCTCGTGAGCGCGCCGACCGGGCAGATGTCGACCGTGTTGAGCGAGTAGTTGTTCGTCAGCATCCTGCCCGGGTGGCACGTCAGCGTCGAGTAGCTGCCGCGGTCGATGAATCCGAGCACGTCGTCCCTGACGATCTCCTTGCAGAAACGGATGCACCGCGAACAAAGGATGCAGCGCTCGTCGTCGAGCGTCACGCGCGGCCCGAGCTGCGTGCGCTTCGGCTTGACGTTCTTCTGCTCGATGAACCGCGAGTAACCGCGGCCGTAGCCGGTCGCCTGCTCCTGGAGCTTGCACTCGCCCGCTTGATCGCAAATCGGGCAGTCGAGCGGATGATTGATGAGCAGGAATTCCATCACGCCCTCGCGGCAGTCCTTGATCTGCGGCGTGTTCGTCCGGATGTGCAGCCCCGGCGCCGCGTTCGTCGCACAGCCGATCTGCGGGCGCGGGATCCAGTTGATCTTCTGCTTCCCCGTCGCCGGATCCATGATCGGCGCCTTCGTCGCGGGATCGACGGCGGGCATGCCCATTTCGATCAGGCACATCCGGCAGTTACCGACCACCGTCAGCTTCGGGTGGTAGCAGTAATACGGAACGTCGACCCCGGCCAGCCGCGCGGCCTCAATCACGTTCGTGCCCTTGGGCACGGCGATTTCCCGGCCGTCGATGTTGACGGTGACGAGGTCGGGTTTGGGAGCGGCGATCATCTCAGAAATTGGATTGGCCCACGAAACACACGGAGCACACGAAAATACTCTTGGTAGCGGAACGCGTGAGCGTTTCGCCTTTCGGAATGCCCATTGGCGAAACGCTCACGCGTTCCGCTACACCGGCCGCAGTGGCTCCTTCGCTCCGCTCAGGATGACAATCGGTGGATCGGATTGGGAAATCTGCGTTCATTCGCGTGATTCGCGGGAGGGATCAGATTAGTTCGAGCGAGCCATCGGGCTTCGCTTTTTTCGCTTCGGGGTACGCTTTGAATTCGTCGCTGAACTTCGTGACGAAGCTCTGCGTCGGCCAGGAGCACGCCTCGCCAAACGCGCAGATCGTCCGGCCGGCAATTTGATCCGCAACACTCTTGAGCAGCACGCCGTCCTCCGAGCGCGCGCCGTCATGCACCATCCGGTGCGTGATCTTCTTCATCCAGAGCGAACCTTCGCGACAGGGGGTGCACTGGCCGCAGCTCTCGTGCGCGTAGAACGCGTTGATGTTGCCGAGTGCCTCGACCATGTTGACCGAGTCGTCCATCACGATCACACCGCCCGAGCCGCCCATCGTGCCGCAGGCCGCCATGGTGTCGAAGTCCATCGGGATGTCCTCGACCGTCAGCGTGCGCGTGGTGCCGTCCTTGTTTTTCAACGTGAACGTCTCGCCGAATTTCAGCACCTTCGCCGACGAGCCGCCAGGGATCACCGCCTTGAACTTCCGGCCCGGCAGCGGACCGCCGCACACCTCGTAGAGCAGCTGGCCCATCGTGATCTTCCCGACCTCGTACTCGTAATAGCCGGGTTTCCGCACGTGGCCGCTGACGCAGAGGATGCGGGTGCCGGTGTTATTCGGCGTGCCGATCTTCGCGAAGTTGTCGCCGCCCATCTCGAGGATGTGCTTCACGTGGCACAGCGTCTCCACGTTGTTCACGATCGTCGGGCATTGGTAGAGCCCGAGCACGGCGGGGAAATACGGCGGCTTGATTCGGGGATACGGCCGCTTGCCCTCGAGCGACTCGATCAATCCCGTTTCCTCACCGCAGATGTAGGCGCCGGCGCCGCGGTGAATGTAGATTTCGCAGCCGTAGTTCGTGCCGAGGATGTTCGGCCCGCAGAAATTCGCCCCGCGCGCCTCGGCGATGGCGCGCTCGAGGATCCGCGCGCCCTCGGGGAATTCGCCGCGGATGTAAATGTACGCCAGCTTCACGTTGTTCCCGAAGCAGGTGATCATGATCCCCTCGATCAGCTGGTGCGGATCCTGGTGGATGATGTAGCGATCCTTGAACGTGCCGGGCTCCGATTCGTCCGCGTTGACGACGAGGTAAATCGGCTTGCCGCTCCTGCGGTCGACGAGTCCCCACTTCACACCGCACGGGAAACCCGCGCCGCCGCGGCCGCGCAGCCCCGACTTCTTCACCTCGTCGATGATCGCCTGCGGAGCCATCGTCACGGCCTTCTTCAACATCGCGTAACCGCCGTTGCGCTGGTAACACGCGAGGTCGTTCGTGTACCCTGGCTCGTCGATGTGCTTGAAGATGATCCGGCGTTGTTCGGGAGCAGCCATGGACGCGAATTTTTTAACCGCGACTGAGCGCGAAAGAGTTGACCGCGAATCGACGCGGAGGAGTTAACCGCGAATGGACGCGAACTGAGGAGTTAACCGCGAATGCACGCGAATGAACGCGAATCACAGCCGACTCGACGTTCGATCCGGGTAAGACCCTAAAAGCCGACAATCGCTCGGAGAGTGATTGGTTCGGATTAGCGTCCATTGGCGTTGATTCGCGGTTCAAAATTTTGGCGGTTTTCAGCTGCGGATTGCGGATTCTAGCGCCGCTGGCCGGCCTGCTGCTTGATTTGAGCGCTGAGCTCCTTCGCTTTCGCGGGATCGACTTTCTCATGCAGCGCGTCGTCGATCATCACGACGGGCGCGGTGCCACAGCTGGCGAGGCATTCGACGAACTCGATCGTGACCTCGCCATCGGGCGAGACCTCGCCGCGGTGGGTGTCGAATTCCTTCTCGAACGTCTCGCACGCCTTGTAACCGCCCATCAGTGCGCACGACAGCGTGCGGCACACCCTGATGTGACGACGGCCGATCGGCTTCTGCCGGAACATGGGGTAGAAGGTGACGACCTCATATACGTTGATCGGCTGCAACTCGAGTTTCTGCGCGACCCACTCGGTGGCCTCCGGCGGGATGTAGCCGACGTCCTCCTGGATCAGGTGCAGCAGCGGCAGGACCGCACTCCGTTTCACCGGATAATGCGGAATCACCTCGTCGATCCGACGGAGCGTTTCGGGTTTGAGATTCATCGAGCGGAAAAACAAGAACCGGATCGCCCGCGAATGACGCGAATGGACGCGAAAACGGATACACCGCCTGTCATCCTGAGCGAAGCGAAGGATCCAACCGGATGGAACCCTGCACACGCGCGGCTGGATCCTTCGCTGCGCTCAGGATGACACGCACTGGCTGGTTGATTCGGGTTCATTCGCGTGATTCGCGGGAGCTGGTTCTCACCGATCGCATTCGCCCATGACGAAGTCGAGCGAGCCCAGGATCGCGACGACGTCGGAGATGAGGTTGCCGACGCAGAGCTTCGGCAGGATGGAAAGATTGCAGAACGACGGGGCGCGGATCTTCAGCCGCCACGGCACGCCGCCGCCCTTGCTCACCACGTAGAATCCCAGGATCCCCTTCGGATTCTCCGCCTCGAAGTACACCTCGCCCGGCGGAATCTGCGGACCTTCGGTCACGAGCATGAAGTGTTGGATCAATTCCTCCATCGACGTCAGCACCTTGTCCTTCGGCGGATTGAAGATCTTCTTGGCGTCGACGGCGAACCATGGTCCATCGGGAAACTTCGCGACCACCTGCTTGATGATCCGGACCGCCTGCCGCATTTCCTCGCCACGGACGAGATAGCGATCGTAGCAATCGCCCTTGGTCCCCACCGGCACGTCGAATTCGTAATTCTGATACCCTGAATACGGCTTGTCCTTCCGCAGATCCAGACCGACGCCCGAGCCGCGCAGGTTCGGGCCCGTGATGCCATACGCCAGCGCGTCCTCCTTCGAGATCACGCCGATGCCGACCGTGCGATCCATGAAGATCTTGTTTCGCGTCAGCAGCGCGAGCGTTTCCTCGAGGATGGGCAGGAACTGATCGCAGAATGCGTTCACGCGGCCGAGCCAGCCTTCCGGCACGTCGCGGGTCACACCGCCAATCCGCGTGTAACTCGTGGTGAAGCGCGCTCCCGTGAGTTCCTCGAACAGCCGGTAGAGTTTTTCGCGCTCGTTGAGCGTATACAGCAGGACCGTCCACGCGCCGACATCGAGACCGAACGCGCCCAGCCCCATCAGGTGCGACGAAATCCGCGCCATCTCGGCCGTAATCACGCGGATGGCCTGGCAGCGCGGCGGCACCTCCAGCTTCGCCAGCCGCTCCACCGCGATGGCATACGCCATGTTGTTCGCCAGCGGGGCGAGATAATCCAGCCGGTCCGTGTAGGGCACGAACTGGTTGTAGGTCATGTTCTCGGCGATCTTCTCGTCGCCGCGATGCAGGTATCCAATGACTGGATCCGCCTTGGTCAGGATCTCGCCGTCGAGTTCCATCTGCAACCGGAGCACGCCATGCGTGGACGGATGCGACGGCCCCATCGAAAGCGACATCTTCTCGGTCTGGAACTCCGGCACCGCCTCGGCGGCGGACGACGCCTTTGCCGCCGCGTCAGGAAAAGTGTGTTCGGTGGGCATTCGATGAGGACTAAGGGACTAAAGGACGAAGGGACAAAAGGACTTCGGAAGTTCCGTGGTCCCTTGGTCTTTTAGTCCCTTGGTCTCTTGGTCCTTTGTATTCACTCCTTCACCTGCTTCAGTTCGCTCTGGCCCGGTTGCGGCCGGCGATCGCTCCAGCTCTCGTCCTTCGCGCGCGGTTCGGCTTCGGTCAGGTTGATTTCGCCCGGACTGGCGACGAATGGGCCGCCGGCCATCGGCGCCGAGATCACTTTCGCGCCGGTTTCGATCTGCACGTCCTCGCCCGGCAGCGGCACCTCGATCCCCGCGAGCGGAAACTCCTTCCGCAATGGATGGTAGGGATAACTGTCCCACATCAGAATCCGGCGGAGGTCGGGGTGGCCTTCGAACTTGATCCCAAACATGTCGAAGCACTCGCGCTCGTGCCAGTTGGCGCCCGGCCAGACGCTCACCACGCTCGGAACCGACGGCTCCGGGTCGCTCACACAATTGGCCGCCACGCGCACGTAGCTGCCGGTCCGCGTCGTCGACAGCAGGTGATAAACGACCGTGAACCGCGGCGACACTCCCTCAGCCCAGTCAACCGCCGTGATGTCCATCAGCAGATCAAACGCGTAATGGTCGCGCAGGGCGCGCAGCACCGCCGGGATGTCCGCAGCGGCGACGTTCACCGCCGGATGATCCCCGCTCGGCCGCTCGGTCGCCCCCAGGTTGATGCCGCGCAAAAAGCCAGCCACTTCGTCCGCCGCCAGTGGACAATTCGACGCGCTCGCCGCGCCGCCTTGTTCATCGCCAGGTGTCATGGGCGAGCTACCGTGCTTCGAGCCCACTGCGCTGGGCCTTAAGCTCCTCCCGGCGCGCAGCGCCGGCTAAGGAATTTGGCGGAGCGGCGTGCGAGCACGCGGCGGAAAGGTTCGAATGTTTCATCGGATGGGTGTGTCGCGCCCGCCAAATTCCTAAGCCGACATCAGCCGCCTGGCCGACGGCTCGCGTTTCACCTTGGCCTGAAGCTTCATCAACCCGTCCAGCAACGCTTCCGGCCGGGGCGGACAGCCGCTGACATATACATCCACCGGAATAATCCGATCGACCCCCTGCATGTGGGCATAGCTGCGATACATCCCGCCCGAGCTGGCGCACGCGCCCATGGCGATGACCCATTTCGGAGATCCCATCTGGTCGTAAATCCGGCGGATCTGCGGCGCCATCTTGTAGGTTACGCTCCCGGCCACGATCATGCAGTCGGATTGCCGGGGCGAGAACCGCATCACTTCCGCGCCAAACCGGGCGATGTCGAACCGGGCGCTGCCAACGGCCATCAGTTCGATGGCGCAACAGGCAAGTCCCATCGGCATCGGCCACATCGAATTGGTGCGGATCCAGTTGATGACGGCATCGGCGCGCGAAACCACGACGCTCCCTTCCACTTTGCTGTTATACCCGAGCTCTGTATTCGCGGTGACCATATCGGCGGGTGGGCTGGAAGAGAAAATCCCTCGCAGGGTTGGCAGCCGGTAATGACGCTGCAAGTCGGTTTTCCAAAAACTCCGACATCGTCTCGGGTTAGAAGCGCAACCGCAAGCGGACGAGAGTGCGACTTGACGCTGAAATTGGGTCGGGAAAGTTCCGATTCGCCCTCTGAGTGGTTCTGAATTCGTGAGTTGACCCGCAACGAGCGGTGGCATTTCTTGTCCGCTTCGCCTGCTAGCCGCGCCTGTTCCGGGCTCGGCACGGCATCACCCGGAGAGGTGGCAGAGTGGTCGAATGTGCGTGATTGGAAATCACGTGTAGTCGAAAGGCTACCGAGGGTTCGAATCCCTCCCTCTCCGCCAGCCTCCGCCAAGCCTACGGCTGGCAGGCCAGATTTTTCATTCGAGCATCCGTCCATTGGCGGAGGCTGCCCACCGTAGGCTTGGCGAAGGTGGGCTTTAACGTCCGCCGGCGGTCGGGCTACGGATGGCAGGCCAGCTCTGGAAAACCGCCAAGCCTCCGGCTGGTCGCACAGCAAACGCATTCGCCAAAACTTTCCGACCTATGCCGAGGCGAAAGTTGAAGCCGATACGCTCGAAATTAAGCGCGTGCAGGGCGAGACGGGAGTTCGTCCGACCGTAACCCGGCTAACGGAAGACGAGCTTCATGAATGCGAGGCGGTTGTTCGCCGTCTGGCCGGCAAACCGCAATCGCTTTCGTTTTATGTCGATTTCGCGCTCGCCAACTACCGCGAGCCAGTCTGCCAAAAACCCCTCGCGGACGGGGCAACGGAATACGTCGCCGCCAAGAAACACGAATTCGAGCAAGACCTGATTTCTGAGTCCTATTTCGTGCGGCTGGAACGCGAAATGGAACGGATTTCGAAGCGTATCCCGGTCGCTACGGTGGCGGAACTCACTTCGGCCCGCCTCGTCGCCTATTTCGAATTCGGGCGCGCTTCCCGTAAGACCTACAACAACCGGCGGGGCACCATGTCCGCTTTCCTCAATACGTATACTAATACGGCACGCCGCCTGGATCACTTCTCGTAACGTGCCAGCCAAATTGATGGCAACACGGTTCATGAGCCGCAAAATCATGATTCGTTCAATTCTTGGGAACCTGCGGCGCCGCTTTTTCTCGCTGCTTCGCTTTCTCATAAATCGCCGCGCGCTTGGCTTTGGCACTTGGATCCCGCTCCACGCGCGGCCCGGGATGCACGACTGGCTCGAACTTGATCAGTGAGCTGTCAATCGGCTTTGGCTTGGTCGCAATGTGGCGCAAATAAAAAGAAGACAACGTATCGTAAACCTTCATACCAACGGCGTGGACATAGCCGTTGTAAAAACCATGCTGCTGTTCCGGAAAAAAGATAATCTCGTAGTATTTACCGGCCGCTCTCATGGCCGGAATGACAATCTCATTGTTAATGTTGTTAATCGGATGCAGATTGCTGTGAACGATCAGCACGGGACAATTGATTTTGCTGATTTTGGCTTCCGTTAACTTCCGGAGCTCAGGCGTGTAGTGTTTTCTTGGCTCGTCCATCAGCTCATTTGGATCCCGCTGTTCCTTGTTCATCATGCCGGTAAAAAGCACATTCGCGGGCTCGCCACCGGCGACGGCGCAAAGTTCCGTCTCGCCGGCCAGTTCCATGGCGAGACTGCCGCCGCCGCTGCCGCCAAAGACCACCACACTCTTCGGATCCACGCGTGGCAGCTTTTTCACGTAGTCGATCACCGCTAGACAGTCGATCAAGGCATCACGGGTCTGCGGATCCTCACTTCGCGGCCGAAATGTCGCCGCCACGGTGACGTAGCCGGCCGCGAGAAAGCGACACTGGTTTGGCTGGAACAGCACGTCCTTCTTCAAAACGTCCAGTTTAAGGGACCCGAGCCCGCCGTGAAGAAAGACAATGGCTGGCCGCCGGTCATTGCCCGGGGGCGTGCGGATGACCGCGGTCGCCTTATGGTTGTCCCGGGTTGGCGCCTCGATTACGACCAGCGGGCACGCTTCTTCGGAGACAACGGGTCTCAAAAACTGCGCGGCCGGTTCCGCTGCGCAGGCAATCAATGGAACAAGTGCGTTGATGCAGCACACGATCAAAAACTTCGTCGTCTGTGTCGTCATAGGAAAAGTTGTATGAAGCGCATGAAACAAGCGCTTGCCGTCATGGGTTCTTCTTTTCGCTCCTCACGGGCTCGCGGGTGGTGTCCAACGCAGGGTCCCGAGCGCGTTCCACGCGCGGACCGGGGTGAACGATGGGCTCCAGCTTGATTAATTTGCGATCGATAGGTGTGGGCTGGGTGGAAAGATGGCGCGAGAAGAACCGAGCAAGATCACGGAACACGGTTTCTCCGACCTCGAGATTGTATCCGTTGTAAAACCCATGTCCATGTCCGGGATAAAGAATCGTCTCGATGCTCTTGCCGGCCGCTTTTATCGCTGGAATCACGTCCTCGTTATTTAGCTGGTTCACATCGTGAACATCGCTACGCACGATAAGAATCGGTCGCTTGATTCGATCTATTTTGGCCTCGGTGAATTTACGCAAATCAGGTGTGTAATAACGCTTGTGGTTTCTTAATTCCTTTAGGTCCTTCCGTTCTTTGGTCAGCATCCCCGTGTAAAACAACGTTGCCGGTTCGCCAGCCGCTACCGCGCAAACGTCTGCCGCTCCGGCCAGCTCCAGCGCAAGGCTGCCGCCGCCACTTGCGCCGAATACAACCACGTTTTTCGGGTCCACCTCCGGACGCTTCTTCACGTAATCGATAATCGCCAGACAGTCGATCAACGCATCGCGGGTCTGCGGGTCGTCGCGTCGCGAGCGAAAGGTCGCGGCCATCGTCACGTAGCCCGCGGCCAGGAATCGCGCCTGGGTGAGGGTGGGCTGGAGGAGCACATCCTTTCTCAAAGTATCCAGGGTCAGCTTTTGAAAACCACCGTGCAGAAATATGATTGCCGGATACGGCCCCTTACCCGGCGGACTACGAACAATTGCTGTCGCCCGTTGACCGTCGCTGGTGGGCGCGTGGATGACGACGAGCGGGCTGGCCACCTCGGAGATGGATGGCTTTAGCGCCGCAGTGCTGGCGGCCTCGGCCGCTGCCACAACGTGCGGAAGGCTCGCTGCCAGGCCGGTCCCGAGCAGTAACGTTCTGAGTCTCGTCATAATTCGCCCTTTTGTGCCTTTTGAGCCGCCCCTTTTGCGCCGGATATTTGTGAAAAACGATTCGATATTTCGCCGTTCGATCGCTGGTCCGTCAGGGAAGCACTCCGGCCAGATTCTCCGCCGCCGCTCCGCCAGCGCGAGGGTGGGACGTGCGCTCGGTCATCATCCGGCGGGGGCCTTGCGCCGTCCTCGGCCTGCTTCCTGCGCGCCGCATCCGCCGCCAGCATGATATCGATGCCCAGACCGGCGCAGGCAACGAGGAGGCAAATCAGCGGCATTCGCAGTTTCATATCGAGTTTGTCGATACGGTCGCGCGCATTTACGATGAAATGGAAAGTCTCATGCTCATGATGAGACGGAAAGTCTCTGAGATTACCGATGGTTACGTTACGAAACCCCGCGCGGGTCTATTGCTCGGTTGGTTTGAGATACCAGCGCGCGGCCAAAGGATTGTGGTGCACGAAGTCGAGAAGCAGCTGCGCGACCTTGCGGCGGCCGGAATCGTTGCCGGTGAAGTTGAACGCGTCACCGTCGGACCGATACCGCGCCTTCTCCATTTCCTGCGCCGGAGGTCCGCTCGGATGGGAACCGTCATCTGGCCGCAAATCCTCGCGCAGCCAGACAAGCCCATCGGCACGCGGCTTGACGCCGTCGGTCCAAAGATACGGGCCCCAAACCACCGCAGGCGCTTTGACGGCCCCTTTCGCCGGGTCAAAGTTTAGTTGAGGATCGCCCTTCATCTGCGCCTGGATGATCCAGCGCATCGCGAAAGCCCCCTCGTACGCATACGGCTCGGGATTTTGCGGGGTCAGCGCGTAGCCGGCGTAGATCCGACTCGCGAGATAGACAACGCGGCAGTTGGGATGTCGCTCGCGCAGGAGATGCAGCGTCTTGATGGTGTTGTCCGCCAGCACGCGCGCGTGCGCCGGAAATTCGCCGAGCTGGCGTGGATTGCCCTGCGCGTGCTTGATCCAGGCCACCTGCACCTGCCTGGTCGTCACACCGGCCAACTTCAGCCGTTCCTCGACCACGCGCCACGGACTTAGGCCCATTTCGCGATCCACCCAGATGGACGCTGCGCGGCCGGATTGCGCGCCATTGACGACGACGACGTGCGGTGATTTTCGTGGATCGACTTTGGCGAAATCCTCGAACTGCGCGAACTCGACCGACGCGTTCGACATGCCGATGGAGAGGAAAACAATTTTGCCGTCCTTCGCTGGCCGACCCTCCGAGTCGAGCGGTGTAATCCTGGCCAGTTCGCGTTCCGCGGCCGCACGATGCGGGGCGGGCGGTTCGTTCCGGCCGCCGCCATACAATCCGCCGTCTTCTCCCTTGTAGGTTTGCGCGCCAAGCTCCGTGAGCGGAATCATTCCGGTAAAGTCGCGCGGGGGCGGTACCGGCCCTTTTTTTCCCTGATAGCGGTCGAGGTAGGCTTGTTCGTCGGCGGTCAGCGTTTCGCCCTTCTGGCGGCTGTGGCGCAGTTCGCGCGCACGATTGCGCTCCTCGACCTCGGCCTGTTCGTCGTCGGTCAGCGCTTCACCCTTCTGCAACTTCATCCGTAGGGCACGGGCGCGCTCTATTTCCGCGGGGTTTTCCTGCGCGATAACGCTGCCCTGTCCGCCGAGCGCCACCGCGGCAAGTGTTGCGGCGACGAGCACAACGCGCGTCAGAGGCGCCGCGGCTCGATTTGTTGAGTTCCTAGTGAGTCGTTCGAGGTTCATGCCGTTGCGATCATGGATGGTCTTGCTGGAGTGCGTCTCCGACATCGAAATGTGTTCATCAGGTGTCATCGGGCTTGAGGTGCTCATGCAGGTTGTTGATTACGCGCGACAGAGCCGCGCGGATGCGACGGCCGGATTCATGCGATGGGCCGCGACGCGAAGTCGTTCGTTCGCCAACCAGTGGCACGTTCAGAGGCTCGCCTTGACCCCCGCCGTGACGACGGTGGACCAACCGTGCGTTTGGGCGCGGCGGTCTTCGGTCGCCCGGCCCGTATAGTTGGTGCGGTGGGATGGGCCAAGATTCACGGCATCCATGAACAACTGCAGCTTTCGGCTGAGCTTGTATTTCAAGAAAGCGTCGATCTGCGTCCGCCGGCCAAAAAAGACACTACCTGATGGGTCGTTCAAATCCAGACGGTCCAAGTACGTATCAGCGAAATTCCAATCGAGCCGGACGTCCCAGCGGCCGTAGGCGTAGGACAGCCCGGCATTGCCCGTCTGCGGATTGAAATCAACGAGGGCGTTTTTGAACGGCAGTTTGACATTGCCGAGGGCTCCATAATTACCTCGTGTCGAAAGCGCGGTCCAGTTGAAGAACACGCCAAACCCCTTGAATACCCCCGGCAGGAATGTGAATTGCTGAGTGTAATTGAACTCGACGCCATCCACGCGCGCAGTTCCAGAATTCATTTTGGTGATCCCTTGCCAGCCCGCGAATTCCTCCAGGTCGAGGCCAAATTCTTTGCCCGATATCGTGAAGGCCGTGGTGGTGACGTAATTCTTTATCGACTTTCTGAAGACGGACACCGAGACGACGCCCACCGGCTCGAAATAGTACTCCGCACTCAGGTCATAATTTTGCGAGCGTTGCGGTTTTAGGCCAGGATTGGCGAACGTCACGGTCGCATTTGTGTCGTTTTGGACGAAGCTGGTAGTCAGGTCCGCGATCGCGGGCCGGCCAATGGTGGTCGAATATGCCGCCCGGAAGAGGAGGCGTTTCCATGGTTCATACCGAAATTGCAAATTCGGAAACCAGTTCTTATATCCTGAATCAAACTCCCGGTATGAGCCGTAGCGAATCTCGGGTGTCGCGGCCGACGCGATATCGGAAGGAGTTTTCACCGCCACGTCGGTTCGCTCGTAACGGAGCCCCGCCGTCGTGCGCAAGGTGTCGGTCAACCGGAATACGCCCTGCACAAACGCCGCGGGAATTGTCTCCCGCGTCCAATAGGAGTCGCGCAGGCCATTTACGACGGTTTGGTCCGCGTTCAGCGTGACGAGATCCGGGTGAAATGAGAACTTCAGGCCCGGCCGGCCACCAATCCCCTCCGGTATATAGCGATAACCCGCGTCGCGAAAGAATCGGGCCGTATCGATTACGTTCGAATGCGGGTAGCGGCTCCCGACCCAGTCAAACGTGAAGTTACGATCCACATAGGTGCTAAAATTCGATCCAATCGCCCGGCCCTGATTGGTTCGCTCGCGGTGGTCCATGCGACGGTCGTGCCGAATCTGAAATCCGGTCTTGAGCAGCGTTGGAATGCGCAGGAGTTCAAAAGGCCGCTCGAGGGTGAGTCGTGCGCCCGGAATCTCGTTGGTCGTTCGGCGATGCTCGGCCGCCGGAGTGAGTTGCGCGTTATTGAATGTGTTTGTGCGGTAATCGCGCCCACCTGTCTGCACCAGCGTGGGAAAATCGCGATTCGTGCGATCCCAGATGAACGCGATGTCGTCCAGGGTTTGCACTGTCGCGCCGCGTCGAATGTCATACCGTTCCGAGGTGGAATAAGTGAGATCCCAGCTGACCTTCACGCGCGATCCCGTCCAATCATGAGCGCCCTGAAGGCTCCAGCGCCATGTATCCGTAGGCCGATACACGAGATCATGGACGGCACCATAGCGCGCCCGATCGAACACCCAGACATCCTCGGACGAGCGCGTCAGATTGGGCACGGCATTGTTCATGAAGGTCGGCTGGAGCCGTTCCATGTTTTCCACGAGGCGCGTGAAACCCGCGGTGAATGACACGCGTGAGCCTTCGGAGAGTTTATAATCGACGCGCATGTTCGCTCCCGCGCGTTCCTGACGATGGAATTGATGGCTGGTGTAATTCACCCGCAGCGGACGCGAGGGACTGATGTAGTTCCAATTGGGTTGAAAAACCGCAAACACGGTCGCGCGAACCAAGCCATACACCTCGTTGTTGGCGACGAAAGTGACGCCAAGGTTTTGCTTCCCGCCGAGGACGCTCAGGGTGTCGCTGTACTGGAGCTTGAAGGACGGAAACAAGTACTCGCCATACGTAGGATCGAGTTTCCTGCCATACGTCGTGTTGTATGCGGCGGCGGCGCTAAGACTGATATGCCGACCCGCGCGATCAAAAGCACTCCTGGTCTTCAGATTGACGGTGCCACCGAGGGAATCCGCGGACATGTCGGCGGATGGTGTTTTCACGATTTCGACACTCTCGATGAAATCGGCCGGGATGCCGCCCACAACCTGCGCGCGAGCTTCGCTCGCGCTGGCAATGGGAGTTCCGTCCATGTTCAACACGGTGAAGTCAGGCGACATGCCGCGCAGGCTGATATTCTGAATTTCGACAGTGCTCGTCGTAACAGCCACACCAGGCAACCGTTGCATGAACGCCCCGATATTCCCGTTGGCGATGGAGCCGAAGGCATCGGCGGCCACGACGTTCACGACGGAGATTTCACGCTCCTGTCGTGCGATAGCGGCCGCATTGCCTTCGCGCGTGCCGGCAATCGTAAGTTCTGGCAGGACATAGACGCCAGAGGTCAACCGGAAATCATGGACGCTGGCGGGAGCGCGCGCCAGATCTACGTCCGCGGTGCCGACGTCGAGCCCAGGATACGTTGCCCGGACCGAAAGCGGTCCGAGAGGAAGATGGGACAGAACATAGGTGCCCTCCTTTGACGTATACGCCACCTGGCTGGTGCCCACGACGCTGACCGTGGCACCTTCCAGGTATTCACCCGTCGCGAGGTTGGAGACGCGGCCGCGCAGCATACCACCAACCGACGCCGCAAGGGAACCCGGCTCCGCCGATTGGGCGTTGGCGCGCATGGCCAGGGCCGATAGGAGGGTTGCGCCCAGGATGGCGACACAGGGCAGCCGGTACAGCATGCGACCGTGCCGTTCGAAGCGGGAAACCCATTCACGCACTCTCACCGCAAAACCAGGGAAAGCCCTGTACTTTGAAACATGGCGATTCATGACGACAGGGGTAGCCGCGCAAGACACTCAAGGAGCCCGCGCGAGTGTGTTTCGTATGCGAATCAAATCAGCGCACGATTGGCGTGTCAAGGCTGCGCCGTTTAGCCTGATCGTCTGGCCCGGAGGAAACAACGCTCTGCGGGTCGGACGGAACAATGGAACAACGGAATGACGTGAAGAACGTGAGCAATTCTTATCTCGTCATTCCGGGACGCTATAATGGGGCGCGCGACGGTTATCGCCGCATTTCCCTGTATGATCCGAGGAGTTACTCGGTTCACCCGGGTGCTGACCGCGATGCCTGCGAAACGGCTTGCGGTCGTCTTTCGCAGAGCTATTCGTCGGCTGAACAAAATCACTTACCAGGATCCTATGATGAGGGCGGGCGTGGAAAAGTCGATGATCGCAACGAATCGAATGCGCGGTGTCGCGCTCGCGACGGTCGTGCTCGCAATGGCAGGCATGGCATCAGCGGCGGAGCCTGAAGAAATCGCGCTTTGGTCCGGCACCGCGCCCGGCTCCGAGCGCAGCACGCTCAAGGAGGAATATGAGAACCGGCCTATCACCGACGGTACGGCTACGGTTCGCGACCGCTCCGTCAAAGGCGTTACGAAACCATCGATGACGGTTTACCTGCCGGATAATGGGCAGCGCGTCCGGACGGCAGTTCTTCTTTGTCCGGGCGGAGCTTTCAGCCACCTCGCAATCGACAAGGAGGGCCATGATGTGGCGCGGTGGCTGGCTGCAAAGGGAATCGCGGGCATCGTGCTCAAGTACCGCATGCCCGATCGGGAAGCGCAGGTATACGTTCGGAACGGCGCGGTTCTCGACGTGCAGCGCGCGATCCGTTTGATCCGCCACCGGGCGGGGGAGTGGAATCTGGCGTCGGACCGGATCGGCGTAATGGGCTTTTCGGCGGGAGGTTATCTGGCAGCCCTGGCGGGGACGCTCTTCGACACGGGCAACCCGCAGGCCGCGGATCCTGTGGAACGGGAGAGCTGCCGGCCCGACTTCATCACGCCAGTGTACCCGCTCATCTCGCTGTCTCTCCACGCGTCGAGAGGACCGGGACTGATCGCATCCATGCTCGGCCCGGACGCACCGCAGGAACTGCTGGACGAGTTTTCGCCAGACATGCGCGCAAAGCCCCGCGCCTCGCCCACGTTTCTGGTGCATGCCGCCGATGACAACCTTTCGGCCGAACATAGCCTCCGCTTCTCGCTGGCCTTGCTTCGAGCCAAAGTTCCGGTGGAACTGCACCTCTACGCGACCGGCAGACACGGGTTCGGTATCCGCGAGCGTGGCCTGCCGGTATCTGCATGGAAGGATCGCTGGTTCGTGTGGCTCACAACCACTGTGTTTCCCAACGGCGAAAACGCGACACGATGAAACCGTCCGGCCGAGATTGCGGGGCGGTGCAGCGTGCGTCGTGGCGGAGCCCATTTCCTCCGCCAAGGGCGACACCGGCGCAGTTCCCGTGCCGAGTTCCGTCACCGGAATTAGGCCGGTCGAGTCGGTTGGTGTTGGCGGCGGGCCCTTCTTTGCCTGATAGCGATCGAGGCATGCTTTTTCTTCCGCGGAAATCTCTTCGCCTTTGATCATCTGGCGCCGGATTTCGCGGGCGCGGACGCGTTCCTCGTAGTCGGCCTGGTACCGCTCGTTGGGCACGCTGCAAACGCCCAAGTATTCGGGGTCGTTGACGATGCCACATCAGGTCACGACATCACTTCGCGTTCGTTTTCTTCACCCAGTTCAATTCGACGCCCACTCGCCTGGCCCATGTCGCCCATCGGGTTGAAAGATCCCGTACGAGTTCGGGCCGGGTGTGGGCGAGGTTGTGTTGTTCGGCGCGGTCGGTCCCCAGGTCATAGAGTTCCCACGGCTTGTCGGGTAACGAGACGAGCTTCCAATTGCCCTGCCGCACGGCACGATCCTTATGATATTCCCAGAATATCGTGTCGCGGACAACGGGACGCTGGCCCTGTAATATAGCCACCAGGGAGGTACCTTCGAACGGATGAACTGACTGCTCCCGGAAGGTTTTAGGATACTGCGCACCGGCCAGTTCCAGGCACGTCGGCATGATATCCATGACGTGGCAAACGTCATGTTTTATGCCTTGCGGCCGAATGCCGCGCGGCCAGCAGAACACCGCCGGAGTGGCAATGCCGCCTTCATAGCACGTGTCCTTGTATCCATAGAATGGCGTGTTGCTGGCGTCGGCCCACGGCGCATCGTAGGTGTGAAACGACTCCATTGGACCGGGGCCGGTCAGCGAGGCATCGCCGGACCGGGTGCCATGATGATGAATACCGGCACAGGCCCCGTTGTCGGAAAGAAAAATAATCAGCGTGTTTTCCTCTTTCTTCAGCTCGCGCAATTTGACCAGCAGCCGGCCAATATTCTGGTCGACGCGGTCCACCATCGCCGCATAGACGGATATCTTGAGATCCCAATCGTCGTGTTCGGTGACGTCGTCCCAAGGCAGAATACTGCCTTCCGCGTCCGCGAAACGGGACAACCACGGTCCAGGGCCTCGCAGCGGGAAGCCAAACGCGCTATTGCCGCGTGGTGCCAACGGGAATGGCCGTGTAAACAACTTCATGCTGGTCTGGCGGTCATGGCGGGCGAGCCTGACCTGGTCCCAACCCATCATATATTTGCCGCGGTATTTGGCTATATCTTCCGGCCATGCCTGGAGCGGGTAATGCGGTGCGGTGTATGCCACATAAAGAAGGAATGGCTTGGCGTCCTTTTGCTCGGAGAGATACCGTAAGGCATAGTCAGTATAGGTATCTGTGCTATAGAATTTGGGATCGTCAGGTGTATAAGGTATAAACACCCGGCCGTCGATCGCCCACTTGTGAGGCCCCCTTTCGAAAGCCGGTGGCGGTTCCCCGGGGCGCTGGCGGCCCGGATTAAAGTGATTCGCCGCGCCGTCGTTGAGTCCAAAATACCGCTCGAACCCGCGGTTGACCGGCAGATCCTCCCCATGCCACTTGCCGACCATCCACGTGTGATAGTCCGCCGCCCGGAGGACTTCCGCGATCGTCACGCAGTGCGTGAACGTCAGCGGACTGCTGCCCATGCCCGCTTGGTGCGGATACAACCCGGTCAGCAGCGAGGCGCGGGAAGGATAACACTTCGGTGTCGTGTAGAACTGGGAAAAACGTGCGCCGCGTGCCGCAAGCGAATCCAGATTGGGCGTCCGAATTTCGGAGCCGTAGCAGCCGATATCCGAGTAGCCCATGTCGTCGGCCAAAATGATAATGATATTCGGCCGGTCTGCGGCCGCCGCAGCGGCGATCAACATCAAAAAGAGAATCGTCTTCATCGTGGGTTTCTCAATCCTCGGTCTTCTTCTTGCCCTGCGGCACAAGCGCGCCTGTATATTGGATGCGCTTGGGCATGCGTTCGAGCGCCTTCATCTCCGTGGCGTCGCCCTCGTCGCCCTGCTGTTTCATCCAGGCATCGAGCCGGGTCCGCAGCGCGTCGCGCACGGGGGAAAGTCTTGGATTGTTGATCAGATTCACGCGATTCCACGGATCGGCTTCACAGTCGTAGAGTTCCTCCGCCGGCCGATGCTGGTAATCATGGACCAGAAGTGCGGCGCGCTTGTTGCCGGCCGACGCGCTTTTCTCCCAGCTCCGGAACACGGCGCCCTTCGTCGCGCCGTTCTGAAATGTCACCTCCGCTGAAAAATTGCGGATATAGCGATAACGCGTGTCGCGCACGCTGCGAATACCGTAATGGTCGGAGCCGTTTACGATCCCGCGGCTGGTTTGAAGGCCAAAGACGTGCGTCTTATGGGTGCGGGTGGCGCCGGTGAGCACGGGCAGGAACGAGCGCCCGTCGAGAATGTCGGGACGCGGGAGTCCGGCCGCTTCCAGGAACGTGGGAACAACATCCACGTACTCGACCAGGGCATCGCTCACGGCGCGGGACTTGATGCGGCCGGGCCACCGAACGAGGCAGCCGCTTTGCAAGCCCGCTTCATAACAGGTCCACTTGGCAAAAGGGAATGAGTTTCCCTGCTCGCTCACTACGATGACCAGCGTGTTGTCGCGCTGGCCATGCCGCTCGAGCAGGCCTAAAAATTCGCCGACTTGGGAATCGAAATAAGTGATCTCGGCCAGGTATCGCGAAAATGCTTCGCGCGTTTCCGGCGTGTCGGCCCAGATGGGAGGCAGTTGCAGGGAGGCCGGCGGATATTTGCTCGGATCACCCTTGTCCCATGGACCATGTGGTTCGTGCGATGCGGCAATGAACAAAAAGGGAGAGCCGGTCTTGGCGGCGTCCGTGAGCGCCCGGTCAAACGCCTCTGGATCCGGGTTTCCGTCGTCGGCCCGAGCGGAGTATTGAAACGGAAATACGGACAACGGATTAATATGAGTCTTGCCGGAGAGATACGTGCGATAGCCGGCCGGCTGCAGATAGCTCGCGATGCTCTTCACCCACTCGTACGCCATCGTATGGTTGGGGTAGGCACCCGATTTCACCGGATACAAACCCGTGTAGAGAGCGTGTCGCGTCGGCGAACACATCGCCGCCGCTTGAAAGCACCGGGTAAACTTCATGCCTTCGCCCGCGAGTCGGTCGAGGTGCGGGGTCCGGCCCTGGCCGCCGTAGACGCCGAGGTCGCTGTAGGTGCAGTCGTCGGCAATAATGAGCAGGAAATTGGGGCGGGAAGTCGCAGCGGCGTGGGCTGACCAGGCAAGGCAAGCCAACCCGAGAAAAGCGATCAGCCGGTTCGGCTGCCGCGACGAGGAAGCCCATTTAAACATGGGCGGGCGGGAGGCAACGTGCGCAGTGGGTTGGGTCGGATTCATTGGGGCAAAATTCTGGAGAGCTTTTCGAATAAGCCGTTGACCACTCGGCGCCACTTTTCGGCAATCCGATTTGTTCGCGCAAACGGGAGCTGACGCGCTCGAACCGCTCGAAGCTTTTCCTGCGCGTCGTGCTATTCATCAAAACCGAAATGTGTTGGTGAGGAGAATTTCCAACGCCGGATCGAATCGCACCCGCGCGATCGAGCCGTCGGGCTGACGGCTAATGACGCTCACCCGGTCGCCGGACCAGTTTTGAAGGTTCCGGGCGTTGAGTTGTGCCGTCCAGTCCTTGTTCCCCATAATCCGCCGGCGATAGCCAAACATCAGATCACAGCTCGTGGTTGCCTCTGAAAAATAAGGCTTCGAGATATCCGGAAGCACGACACCATTTGGGTCGGTATAGATGGGATATCCGTTCGCAAAACGATCTTCCCAACGGAGGGCGCCGCCGATCGAGAATCCTTTCAGCCGGCCTTCGCTGAAACTATAGCGCGTAACCATGTTCAGCCGCCATTTACGCTGTTCAATCTGCGGCCGCCCTTCCTGGCCTTTGACCGCGAAGTAATCGACGAATCGGACGGCGACCTGCTGGTTGATGGTAACGCCATTCACCGGCCCAACTGGCAAATCCCAATCAAGGTCGCCGTACTGAGTGAGATGCGGCAGCCAGGTTTTCTCTATCACGTCGGTCAGGCCCGGCGCGATGTCGGTCAGAATCGTCTCTTGCCGGGCGGCATTGAACGCGATCCGCCAGTTCGGCGTGGGATTGAAGGTAAGCTCTGCCTCGAAGCCTTTCGCCTCGATGTCATTGGTGTCGGAAACGCCGCGAGGGTCTCCCAAAATCGTGTTGCTGCCATCGGCCAACACCTTGAAATTATACGCGGTTTTCAGCTCGTCGGTGAGATATGATTCCATGCTGGCCCGCGCTGCTCGCGCTTTCGTCAGGTTCGGATAAAACCGCGCTGCCGCCTGATCGCGCGTGAGGCCGTCGGGGGTGAGTCCGGTCGCGGCGTTGACGGCAATCTGGTTCTTGACGGCATCGTCGATCGCACCGTCGTTGTTCGCATCCACTCGCAGGATGTCAGCATTCAGGAACCCATGGTGCTGGAAAATATTGCCGAACATCTGGTTGAAAAGCTGGGACACATTGGAGGTCGCGCCGGCGAGCCTGGAATTATACCAGTTGAAGCGCGCAACGACTTTGTTGTCCCAGAGAAAAACGCTCACGCCATAGTCTTTGCTTCGGCCCGATGGCGACGACAAGGGGCGGTGAAATTGATCGACGCGGTCGGTCGCGGGAACGAAATTTTCGCTCGTGTTGTAATGAAGCGCGAGGTTGCCGCCCCAGGGCAGCTTGATCAGCTGACTCGGCCAGTTCAGCACGCCGCCATAGCCGAAAACACTGCTCTTGATCTTCAGGAAGCTGCCGTTCTCGAGACTAAATCCCTCGGGGGAGACGTCGGGAATTTCATCCGGGCCAAGCAAGGGGGCCTGAGTGTTGAGCCACGTCTTGACCGTGTCCTGGCGATAGCCGGTATTGACGACCAGCAAGCGATCCCAGAAAAACGACTGACCGTTGACGGCGAACGAGGTGACCTTCGTCTGTTGCAGGCGATAATTGCTGCTCGGCACATACCTCGGCGTGAAGGTGCCCAGGACAAAGCCCTCGTTGCCGTTGACGACCGAAGCTTGCCCCAGATTCGCGGCCGTGACATCCGGCCCCAGATTCCAGCTCAGCTTTTGAATCGAATAATCGGCCGGCAGCCCCAATTGGTACTTGGCCGGCGTGAGGACAAAGTCGCCCAGCTTGAAATTCGGATTGGTGAACGCATCCAATTGGGCCGGTCCGATGTAGCTCATGAGCTGCACGCGCCGCGCATTGCCGTTCGCCAGGCGGGCGTTGGGGGGGCCAATGTGCAGCGCGGGCTCGGGGTCGCCGAATGAGCTCAGGCTATATGAAATCTGCTTTTCGTCGAAGGTCGATTTGTCCGCCAGGCCGGTCAGCGTATGGCGGCCGAGCAGTTTGCCGAGCCACTGGCGGGCTTTGGTTTTTTCGGCGAAATCGAATTTGATGAAACCCGTGAACCGCGCGGCTTCCCGCTGGGTGTCGTAGGTTCGCGGGGTGGCCTCCGTGATAACGAAGGGACGCCCGTAATTGGGATTGGGCATCGCCGCCACGACTCCGGACGTGCGGTAATTCGGATCGCTCGGCAGGAAGAGCGTCTCGTTCATGTCGAAGTAGATCCTGGCCGTGCCGATCTCGAAGGCCGTGAAATCCCGCTTGAACAGGTCCTGATAGTCGTACGCGACATCGAAACCGGCCCGGCCGTCCCAGAGCACCTGCGTGAGGCCTACGTTGTAGTTCACAAAATCGCGCGTGTAGTAATCATTGGCCCAACCGAGATTTTGCTTGCTGAAGTCGAACGTTTTCAGATCGGTGAATCCCTGCACCAGCCAGCCGACACCGTTGATCTGGCTCCGGTTGTTCGGATACGTATTGAACGGCGCCGCCCGCGCGACCCGGGTGGGATTAAAAAAAGGATCGCCCACCGCGTAGTCGTTGGCGCGATACTGTGCCGTGTAGGCAAACGCCGGCCGTGCGCCGGTGGAACCGTCGTAGACCAGGCCATAGGAGCCGTTGCCCCAGTTCGCGTTGCCCATGCTGGTCGGCGTGACCGTATCTCTCACCCGAAATTTCAGCTTTTCGGCGGCCGAAAGGGCATTCCACTGCACTTGCGTCGGGCCATTGACGTTGCCGAACCGCTGCAGGTTGGCGTAGGGATCAATCGAGAGCCGGGCGACCGGCGCGTAATCGAAGAATGTGTCCAGGTTCTGCTTCGGCAGCAGCACGCCCGGAGCGTTGCCGCGAATCCGGCCATTTTCCACATGCGCGGTGATGACCGTGTCCTGGTTCTTGAACGGCCGGTAGGCGACGGCGCCATACTGGCGAGCATCGTCCTTGTAGGTCGGCTGTTGCCGGTATTGGGTGCGGTCCAGCAGAACCGCACCGTGAATCGCCAGTGTATCCTTGATCAGGACACGATTCAGATTGAACGAACCGCGGTAGGAGGGATTTTTGCCGCCGCTGGCGATGCGGGTGCTCACCTCGTTCGTGTCGCGGAAGCGCGCCTTGATCAGGCCTTGGTTCGTCAGCCCGGCGGGCGAGCCCAGGCCAAAAAGGAACGAATTGGCACCGCGATTGATATCGACCCGATCGGTGTTGTAGGAATCGAAGGGAATGTCGGTCTTGAAAAAATCGCGCGCGCGATCCGGCGCGGCGAGTCCGCGGATGCGCGTTGTCCCGTCCGGATCGCGCCGCGCATCATCGATGTTCGCATCGCCGCGGGCGCTCGCGTCGTTCGAACCGGTGAAATTGCCGAGGATACCGCCGACTTCCGTGCTGGTCGTATATTGGAAAAGCTCCTCCACCCCGGTGACTCCGAGATCGTCCATGAGTTCCTTCGTCACGACCTGAATGGATGAGCCGATATCCTTGATATCCTGGCGCAGGCGCCCGCCTGCGAGCGTCTGCGAGGCGTAGTAGCCTTGTCCGGGTTTTTCATCGACGACAAAGGGTGAAAGCTCGATCGCCGGTTCGAGTCGCGGCGGGTCCGCTTCCTTGCCACTGGGCTGCGCGAACGCCAGCTCTAACCAGCCCAGGCACACCAGGGAGGTAGCCGAAACGAGTTTCGTGCAATCGAATTTCATGGTTCGGGGTCTGCAGGTTTCAGGTGCTCGTGCAAGTTGTGGATGACGCGGGAGAGATCGCCGCGCAGCCGGCGCGCAGCAACCGGCGTGAATCCGTGCTCCAACACCTCCCGCATCTGCGCTGCGACCGCCTGGCAGCGCGGCTCGAGGCTCCGCGCTTTTCGCGTCAGGCTGATTCGCACGGCCCGCTTGTCCACTGCGTCCCGCACGCGCGATATGAGTCCCTCGCGTTCCAGGCCTTGGACGGTCTCGGTTACCGATGATGGAGCCAGGCCGGTCCGCGCCGTAAGATCGCGCAAGGTCAAATTATCTTCGGTGAAAAGAGCAAAGAGCAAATGGCCCATGCCCGGCCGAATATGTTCCGCCAGCCCATCGGCCTCCAGTTGCTCTTGCAAAAAGACAATGTAATTCAGGTAGACGCGCCCGATCAATACCCAGAGATCATCGGAGGCCTTCGCCGGAGTGGCAATCAGGTGGCGTTCCTTGTAGCGCATGACGATTGGCAGCGGGGGGCGGCAGTGCTGGTCGAATCCGGGTGCCTGCTCAGCGGCTGCCGGTCAGCGACGGTTTCCGCGTCGATTCGCGAGCCTTGGTTTCGCCAATCCACATCTGCCATTCGCGTTTCAATTCTTCAGCGACGCGCGGATACTCGTCGATCACGTTGTCGGTTTCCGTCTGATCATGGGAGACATCGTAAAGCTCCCAAGGCTCGTTGTTGTCCGACACCAATTTCCAGTTGTCCTTCCGGATGGCTTTGCCATTGGCCCACTGCCAATAGAGCGGCTTTCCCCGGACCGGAAGGCGGTGATCGAACAATGGCGCAAGATTGATTCCATCCATCGCTTCGACCTCCTCTCCTTTTCGGTTGTGGGTCGGGTAGGACGCTCCGATGAGGTGCAGAAGGGTCGGCATGATGTCGATGAGATGGGCGGGAAAGGCGGTGATGCGCCCCGGCTGCCGAATCTTGTCCTTCCACGATACAATCAGCGGAGTGGCAATTCCTCCCTCGTGACTGTCCGCTTTGTACAAGCGAAAGGGCGTGTTGCTCACATTCGCCCAGGAGAGGTTCAACGAAGTCCACCGCCCGACGCTCCCGATCGGCAGCGACGGATCCGATTCCTTGCCCCTCGCCCAAAGCCAGGATTGGGGATCGGACTGTGATTGCGCGCCGTTGTCCGACATGAAGAGGATTATCGTGTTTGCGAGCTGGCCGAGTTCCTCCAGCTTGCCCAGCAGCCGGCCGATATTCTGGTCCACCCGATCAATCATCGCGGCGTAGGTGGCCATGATTGCATCCCGTGCCGCCTTTTCCTCCGCGAAGAGCTTCGCCCAGTCTTCGTAAGTGGGTGCGGACAGCGGATAGGTGCGATCGAGCATTCCCATCTCCACCTGCCGCTCGTAACGTTTGCGGCGAATCGACTCGTATCCTTCCATATAGCTGCCGATGTATTTTTTGATGTCGGCCGGCCACGCCATCAGCGGGTCATGTGGAGCGGTGTAGGCCACATAGAGAAAGAATGGCTTTGATTCGCCTTTATACTGATCGAGAAAACCAATCGCATGGTTGGTGAAATAGTCGGTGGAATAGAAATCCCCTTCCTCGGGCGTGTAGGGCGTCCGGATCTCATGGTCGATGCCCCACTTCCGTTCTCCGAAATTGCCCTGCTTGTTTGCCGGCACGGGTTCGCCGGCGCGCCGCTTGCCGGGATTGAAATGATTGGAGGCACCATCCATCAGTCCCCAATATCGATCGAACCCGAACCGGACCGGGTTTTCCTCACCGTGGTGCTTCCCGGTCATCAACGTGCGGTAGCCCGAATTTTGCAGGACTTCAGCGACGGTGACCGCGTTGGTGAACGACAACGGCTTGTCGCCCATGCCGACCCGTTGCGCATACTGGCCCGTCAAAAGGCAGGCGCGGGACGGAAAACATTTGGCGGTATTATGAAACCGGCTGAACCGAAGCCCATTCCTGGCGAGCCGATCCAAATTGGGTGTCGCGATTTCCCCGCCATAGCAGCCGATGTCCGAGAAGCCCATGTCATCGACCATGATCATGACGACGTTTGGCCGCTTGTCGTCCTTGCCGTGGGAAAGGACAGTCACGACAATCGAAAACAGAAGGACATGGATCTTAGCCGGAGCCATGCAGGGGAGGTGGCGCGGCTTGCTCCTCAAGCCGCTTTTTTCGAGTGAACAGTCCAAGGGCGTTGAGGAGCAACGCACACCACCATTCAGTAGATTCGATTGCATCGGTGGAATGCGCTCCGACTGCATCGTTCCAGCTTGATCATGATTGAACGGGGATGGCAAAAGTCCAAATCGCGGCGGCATCCCATGGTTCTACCGCGCGGCTTTCCCGACAAACCATGGCCGGGCGGTCGGATCGGTGGTTAGAAATTTGATCAACTGATCAGCCACTTTGCGCCGGCCGAGTTCCGAGAGGTGGGTGCCGCCGGTATTGGCGTCCTCCCGCTTCCACACCAACTCGTCAAACTTCCGGCCTTTCTCACCGTCAGCCCACAGATACGGCCCCCACAACAACAGCGGAGCCTTGCCCTCGGTATAACGGAGTGCCGCGTTGCCTCCGATTTGGTCTTGGATAAGCCAGCGGATGGTGAAGGCGCTCTCGTAGGCGTAGGGTTCCGGATTCAACGGGCCGCGGGCGTAACCGGCGTAGGTCCGGCTGGAGAGATACGCGATCCGCAGGTTCGGGAACCGCTGCCTGAGCAGTTGGAGAACCTGCGCCATATCGTCCTTCAACACCTGTGCGTGCCCGGGAAATTCGCCGAGTTCCGACGGCATGGCTCGCGCGTGCTTGACCCACGCGGCCTGCACCTGGAGCGGTGAAACACCGGCCAATTGAATGCGCTCATCGACCGTTTGCCATAATTGGGTGCCACGCAATTCACCGGACACCCACCGAGCCGCGTCGGCGCCGCCGATGGCACAGTCGACGAGGACCAAGGCGGGGTTTTTGCGCCGATCGGCGTTGGCTACCTCGATGAAGGTCTGCGACTCCTGGGTGGTGTTCGACATCCCGTGGGTAATCATGACGATCTTTCCGCTCGCAGACGGCCTGCCCGAGGTGTCGAGCGGTTGGATCTTGGCGGCTTCCGCCATCGCGGCCCGCAGATGCACATCGGACGGCCCGTTCCGGCCGCCACCATATAGCCCGCCGTCTTCGCCTTTGTAGCGCTCGGTCGAGTTCATGTCCGTTAGAGGCACAAAGCCACGAAACGGCTTGCCGGGATCGTCCTTCGGCGCGGTGGTGTGCTTGGGACTTTGCGCTTTTTCGCCGCCACGCGCGGCCATTGCCCGATCCAAATATATCTTTTCCTCGGGCGTGAGCGGCTTGCCACTTTTCGATTTCTGACGGATCTCCCTGGACTTCTGGAGGTCGATCGGTTCGTCGGCGGCGCGGACGGCACCGAACGTCATGGCGATCAGCAGGGCGGCTGACCCAATGACAATTTTGAAGCCGTGTCTATGATTCATGGCGACGATTTCCTATTGTTTCGCGCCCTTTGCCTCTCCGCCGCCGCGCGCTGCCATCGCCCGATCCAAATATGCTTTCTCCTCCGGCGTCACGGGCTGGCCGCTCCGGGTTTTCTGTCGGATTTCTCTGACCTTCTGCATGTCGATTGGGTCGGCCCCCGCTTCGCTGACCAATGCGTTGGGCACCACCGCTGTCCGAGGCGGCGGTTGCGCACGCGGCAGGTGTCGATTGAACCACTGTACGCTCTCACGTGCGTAAAGACGCGCCCGCTCCGGATCCCCAAACGTCGGACCGTGTGTTCCTCCCTCAATCCGCACCAGCTTGGCCTCAACGCCGGACTTCCGCAGAACGCGCTCGAAAAGTTCCGCCTGCGCGAACGGAACGGTCGTGTCCGCGTCGCCATGCACCAGCAGGAATGCAGGGTCATCCGCGGACACGTAGGTGAATGGGGACACCTCGCAATAACGTCGGTTGGCGGGCGACGCGGGATCTTCATCCATCGGCATGCCGACGAATTTCACCACTTGCGGCACTTGCGGCATCAGGCGAAGGTCGCTGGGAGTTGCGCGCGCGACGACCGTCTGCACCTTCGCACTTTCCCGCTCGATGGGATTTGCAGCCTTGGAATCACCATGCCCATCAAGCACACCGAGCATGCTCACGAGGTGCCCACCAGAAGATCCACCGATCGCCCCTATCCGGTCGGGGTCAATGCCGTATTCTCGCGCATTGTGCCGTATGAAACGCACCGCCCGCTGCACGTCCTCCACCGCGGCTGGATAAGGGAAGGCCGAAGACCCACGATGGTTTACGCAGAACACATTGTACCCCTCCTTGACCAGCGCCGACACCTCCGCCGAGTTTCCGGTCCCCCGCTTCAACTGCGGCGCATCATAGCCGGGACCGCCCGCTTGCCAGCCACTCCCTTTGATGTGAATCACTCCAAACCCGTTGGACTGCGCAGGACGATATACATCCATCAGCAACGCGAGCCCAGAGTACATGCCGTAGACCACGTTGTTTTCCGTCGGAGTCTGCGCGTGGACGGGGCCCAAGCTACCTATAATCATCGCCGCCAAGGCGAGGACGGAAACGACGACCGTCCGGATTTCCCATCGGCTACGACGGATGGGACACTCGCTATATGTAGTCATGGTTGGAAGCGGAGATTCAAACTGGTTGGTGGAAATATGATTTTGATAGCGGCTGGCGACAAGTGGCACCGCTCAAGAAAACAGGGATTTCCGGCCAGACACTACTTATTCCCTTTTTCAACTCCCGGGCCAACCGACACCTGCTTGATCAGCGACTTGTCCAGCGGCTTCGGTTGCGTCGGCAGGTTTTTCTTGATGAAGGCGTGACTGTCGTTGAAGCACTTTCGGGCCGCCTCGGGGGTGCCACGGCCCCAGTAAAATCCGTGCGGCTGCTCTGGGTAGATGATCACCTCGACATTCTTCTCCGCCACTTTCAGCTCCGGGATGATGATCTCGTGGTTGATCTTTTTGAGCGGGTGCTGGTCACCGTGCACGATGAGAACGGGACAGGCGATCTTGCGAATCTTCGCGCGAGTGAAATTCTGGAGTTCGGGGGTGTAGAAGGACTTCGGGTTCTCCATGATCGTCATCAAACCCCGGTTATCCTTGGTCATCATACCGGTGAATAGCACGCTTGCCGGCTCGCCTGCCACAACGGCGCAGAGCTTCGCTTCACCGGCCAACTCCAGCGCCAGACTGCCGCCACCGCTGCCGCCAAAAAGGACCACGCTCTTCGGGTCCACCTCGGGCATTTTCTTGACGTGCGCGATGATCGCCAGGCAATCGACGAGCGCATCCCGTGTCTGTGGGTCGTCCCGCCTGCTGCGGAACGTGGCGTTGACCACCACATACCCGGCGGCGAGAAACCGGCCCCGAGTCGGCTGATTCCGCGACTCCGTCTGCAACTCTTGCACGTCGTGCTGCCCCAATCCGCCGTGCAGGAACACGATGGCCGGGAACGGCCCTTGGCCGGGCGGCTTGCGGACTACTGCCAGAGCCTTGTTCTTGTCTGCAGTCGGCACCTCGATGACTTCCAGCGGGCAGGCCTTTTCGGAAACCGTGAAGACTTCGGACGCGCCACCCTTCACTTCGCGCGTGGCCCGATTGAGTTCATCATCAACCGCGGACGGTTGCTTGGATAGCGGCGGGCCGCGCTCTTTCTGACGGGCATTCCGTGCTTCAACGCCGCGATCGTAATAGGCTTGTTCTTTCGCCGACAACTTCTCGCCCTTCTGCACGCGGCCGCGCAGCTCACGCACCCGCTGCATGTCGATCGGATCGTCGGCCGCAAGCGCGTCCACCGTGATGGTCAAACAAAGCAAGACGCCGGTACAGATGGCCCAAATTCCGTGGTGCGTTTTCATCAGGTGAATTTACTTTGACCCGCGAAAAATTTCTCTTTTCGCGATCCGCGTTTCTTCTTTCGCCGCAGATTTATTAGCGGGAATTGGCGGATACCATGGGATCAAAACGCATCAACACCGCGGCGGGGTCGGCCTTGATTTTCGGCGGCCCCTGGAGATAACCGAGCGACGTGAGGAATTCGTCGGCCTTGCGCGCGGTGGCTTCGTGCCAGGGCGCCCCGTTGAAGAAACCATGCCGGTTTTTATCCGCGGTCCATACTTCGCAACGCGTGCCCTGCGCGTCTGCTTTACGGCAGAATTCGCGGGCGACTTCGAGGAACTCCCGATCCTCCGTTCCGAAGAACATGATGGTCGGCGGCTCATCCTTCTGTGGCGTGTTCAACTCCATGACCTGCGCGCTCACCAAAGCCTGCTCGGCGCTTGCGCCAGCCTTTCCGATGACACGCAACACGCGCTCTCCCATGGCCGGATTGAAAAGAACCAGCGCGCACGGGCGCGGCGAGAGCCTGACGTCGTCGTCCGTTGCATCGGGCCCAGTCGCCCGCGCCACCAGCAGCGACAACGTACCTCCCGCCGATCCACCCGACGCGATCACTTTATCCGGGGCAATCCCAAGTTCGCCCGCATGGCTCTTGACCCAGCGCATTGCGCTGCGCGCATCTTCGACGCATTTGTCAATAAGGGTGCCGTGCGTTCCCTTGACACGGTATTCAGGACAGACCGTGACCAGCCCGCGCGAAGCGAAATAATCCGCCTGCCAGAAGAATTGCGATGGCGTGCCATGGTTGAATCCGCCGCCAAACCACAAAACCATTGCTGGCCGCCGGTCGGAGGCGGACCAGCCCGGCGGTAAATAAAAGTGCAGCTTCAACTGGCCCTGTGGCGTGGTCTTGAACACCACCACTTTGTCCACCGCGCGCGAGGGACGGAATTTCGGCGCATCGTCGTCCCGCCGCGGGCCGGAATCGGCTTCCTTTTTTTTCCGTTGCGCCGTATCAGCGCCCTGAAGCAGCGGCAAATTGTTGATGGCGAGTGTTGCCGCCAACAAGAGCCAAAATGGGGTTCTCATACGCGTATTTAGATTCGCTCCCCGTTGGGTTCAGACGGGCCTGATCTACGTTTCGGATCCGAAACAGTACGTTCTTATGCGTCAAGTTGAAACCTTGCCAGAAATGCCCTGCATGCTCCGGCGCGCTCCGGCTCACCGGACGACTTTGTGGCTGCGCAACCGCGAAGATTTGCCAGGAAATTTGCCAGTGGATTTGCCACTAAAGAATGTTCGATTGAATTGGTGGGCAGTGGTTATCACTGTGATCCTATTCTAATCCCTCGTAACAACTCAAAAGCACGCTCAGCGAAGCTTTTCGATTGTTGGGCCGGTGAGGTTCGAATCCCTCCCTCTCCGCCATTTGCGCTCCGCGCAAATGGAGGGTTTCGCGAAGCGAAACCGCAGCCGCGCAGCGGATGCGGGGGAGGGATGAGAACGAAGTTCGACGGAGCGAGTCTGCGCGCGGAGATGGGGCGCGCGAAGCGCGAGTGCGAAGCACCAGCCGGAGGCTGCCAATCCCTCCCTCTCCGCCATCTTTCGCCAAGTTCTCCCGAGTGCCCTCTTGTCTCCGTGGCATCACTTCAACCGCTCGATCCAATAGTCGGGTCTTCGCTTTCCGTGCATCAGCGCAACCACATGGAGTCGATCGGGCTCGATAATGTAGAGCAACTTGTAGGGAAAGTCTTCGACGACGCATTTGCGCACATCGCCGCGCAACCGCGGCCAGGCCCGCGGATGGCCTTCGATTCTCGCTGTCGCTGCGCGCACGCTGCGGTAGAAGCGCAAACCGAGTTCTACGGATTCAGCCTGGTAGGTCTCCGATCGCGTGCTGGAATTCTTCGTCGGCCTCAGGATGAAAAATTGCTCTCACAATCCGAGTCGTCGTCGCGCCTTCGCAAAAACTTCTTCGGCGGCGACGCCTTTCACTTTTCCACTGCGCAACTCTTCCGCCCGGCGTTCCGCCACATCAGCCCACGCCTGTTCCTCTGGCGTCAACGGCGCATCCAGCGATTCCGCGATCTTCGTGCAGAGCGTCTCGCGCTCTTGCGGCGGCAAAGCCTGCGCTGCGGTTAGAATTTGGGCGGCGGTCATGGACATGGGGACAAAATGTAAAGGTTGCTGCTGGTTTCAACTCTCGTCTCAAGCCGTAGATTGGCAAACGGCGGCTTGGCGCCGTTTGGGGCAGAGCCCCGAGCGAAGCGAGCCAATCTCGACCTCTCCGCCATTTGCGCTCCGCGCAAATGGATCAATTCATGTTCGACTTGGGCGACGAGACGATGGGGTCGTCATTCACAATGGCAGTCAGCGAGCAACCACCGCAGCGACTGGAAAACTTCGGCGTGAACGCGGTCAGCGATACCGAACTGCTGGCGATGATTCTTCAGGGAAACGGCATCCGCGCCGACCAGGCGCTGGGCCTGGCGTCCCGATTGATCGGCGAGGCCGGCTCACTCGCCGGGCTGATTTCATGGTCGGCAGCGGACTACCGCCGGATGAAAGGCATCGGCCGAATCAAAGGACTTCAGCTTGGCGCGATTGCGGAGATCGCGCGACGGATGATGACGGCGCAGCGCCCGACACCGCCCATGCTGAACCGGGCGGACCTGATCGCGGCGCATTTCGCGACGACGGTCGCGGGACTTCAGGTCGAAAAATTCTGGGTGCTCCGCCTCAACCGGAAACAGCGGTTATTGAAACAAGTCGAGGTCACCTCCGGCACCGCCACCGCGGCGCTGGCGCACCCGCGCGAAGTCTATCGCGCTGCCATTAATCGAGCAGCCCCGGTTTGGCTTTGGGCAAGCGATTACCGCTTTAGCGGTAAATCAATGCTTTTTCGCGGAGACGTGGGCCGATTCACCCAATAATCGCCGATATTTACCGCTTTAGCGGCACAAATGGCCGTATATTTCGTCTTTTGGCTTGAAAAGCCAGCTTTACTCGATTCTTTACTGCTAAAGCAGCAATGATCCCTTTATCTCAATTGATCCAAAATCACCGGCAAAAAGCCGGTGTGACCCAAGCCCAACTGGCGAAACTCGCCGGCGTGGGCAAGACGGTCGTATGGGATTTGGAGCACGGCAAGGAGTCAGTCCAATGGGACACACTCCAGAAGATCTTCCGCGTGCTGAATATCACCGTCGAATGGCACAGCCCGCTGCTCCAACGCACCGCGATCCCACCGGAAGCATCCGCACCGCCGCCGCATTCGGCCTAGAGGGAAGCGCTCGTCATGAAACTAGCCCGCATCTATCAACAAAAACAACTCGCCGGCCTGCTGGAGGCGCGGGACGACGGCTCGTATCGCTTCACGTATGACGCCGCGTTTCATGGCGAGCCGGTCTCGCTCACCATGCCGACCAACCAGCGGGTCTGGGAATTCCCCCGCTTCCCGGCGCCGTTCGAGGGGCTGCTGCCCGAAGGCGTTCAACTCGATGCGCTGCTCCGGCTCCGTAAACTGGATCGCAACGACCTGTTCGGCCAGTTGCTGGCCGTGGGGCACGACGTGGTCGGATCGCTGCGCATTGAGGCCACCCCATGAGATGCCTCATCACGAATGAGCCTTGGGAGGGACCGGAGCCGTATTCACCGGCGGGCCTGCGTCTGCTCGACCGGCGTCTGAAGTCCCTGGCGCCACTGCCCTACACGCGGGAGCAGTTGCTGGAGGAAGCCGCTGCGCGGGCCGTGAAGATGTCGATCCAAGGCATGCAGCCGAAAGTCAGCACCGTGCTGCGCGCGATCGAAGGCCGCATGGAGATCGTCGACAATGACGGGCGGTATATCGTGAAGCCGCCCAATCTCATTTACGCGGAGCTGCCGGAGAACGAGGCGCTCACCATGTCGCTCGCCACCACGCTGGGAATCGAGGTGCCCGTGCATGGGCTGCTGCAGAACGGAGACCAAACCCGTTCCTACTTTGTCCGCCGCTTCGACCGCGTCGGCTGGAACAAACAGCCCGTGGAAGATTTTGCGCAGTTGAGCGGCGCGAGCCGTGATACGAAATATGATTCCAGCACGGAGCGGCTGATCGAAATCATCGACCGCTTCTGCACCTTCCCGGCTTTGGAGCGGATGAAATTCCTCGACCGGCTGCTCTGCTCCTTCCTGACCGGCAACGAGGACATGCACCTCAAGAACTGGTCGCTCATCACGCGCGATGACAAGGTGGAGCTGTCGCCCGCCTACGACCTGCTGAATTCCACGATTCCCAATCCGCGCAGCCGGGAGGAGCTCGCGCTGCCGCTGCGCGGCAAAAAATCCAATCTCCGCGCGAATGATTTCTGGCGCTACCTGGCCGGCGAGCGGCTCGGTCTCCGCGCCGCGCTGATCGAGCAGACGCGGGCGCGCTTCGCGTCCGCGTGTACCGGCTGGCCGGCGCGGATCGAAGCCAGTTTTCTCTCGGCCGAGATGAAGACCCGCTATCTTATCTTACTGACGGAGCGACGTGAACGACTTGGCAGCGTGTGACCCGCCATTACGTCCAAGCGCCAACGAGACTGGCGCGGGAACGAGGCTACCGAGGGGATGCTTTATGTCTGCGGCTACATTGAGGCTCTCACAACCAAGCGTCTCGATTAAGTGTGCGCGGCTGCGCACCACGAAAATCTGCCAAAGTATTTGCCAGTGGATTTGCCACTGACGGAAATTCGGTTGAATCAAGCTCCTGAAGCCCGCATGAGGCGTCATTGTTCCGACGAAGAATGCGAATAGCCCTGCGAGTGGATGATTGGCGAATCGAATACGTTCATCACGCCGCAAAACACGCTCCGGTTCCTGTTCATTCGATACTCCGAGTTTGGTCCGACCTGCGTCCAGGGTTGCAGAAAACCCGGTGAAGACGGATGTGTTCATTCGCAAAGCAGCGATTCACCAGCGTGGTTGGTTCGCGGCGTCCCAACACAATCGAGCAACCGGCAATGGGAATTCTCATGCGCAACACCCTCACACGCCCCTTCGCTGCCGTAATGATCCTACTGTGCCTGGGCATCGCCGCGCATTGTTTCGCGGCGGTCGCGCCGAAGCGGCCGAACATCATTTTCCTGTTGCTCGATAATGTCGGGCAGGAGTGGTTTGGCTGCTACGGCAGCGAGGAGAACTGCACGCCGAACATCGACCGGCTCGCTGCGTCCGGCGTGCGCGTCGAGAACTGCTATACGCCGCCGGTGTGCGGACCCAGCCGAACCGTGCTGCTGACCGGGCGCTATCCCCATCGCACCGGGTTTCGGCTGCACCATGATGCCGCCCTCTACGGCGGGGGCGGTCTCGATCCACGTCGCGAAATCGCCTTCCCGCGACTTTTTCGCGATGCCGGGTACATCACCGGGATCACCGGGAAATGGCAGATCAACAATCTTTATGATGAACCCGACGCCCTTCGCGCCCACGGTTTCATGGAACACCTGGTTTGGCCCGGGAGCGTCGACGTCGATCAGGTCAGGGGCGCGGAGCTCGACCGTTACTGGAATGCCGTGCGGCGTGAATCGGTGGAGGAGACGCTGCCACATATCCAAAAGATAGAGAGTCGCTACTGGGATCCGGTCCTGCTGCGAAACGGAAAGCGCGAGGTGCACCCGGGCAAGTTCGGCCCGGATGTTTCGCACGCGTTTGCGCTCGATTTTCTGCGGCGTCATCGGGAACAGCCCTTTCTGCTGTACCTGCCGATGGTGCTCACGCACGGGGAAACCTTCACCAAGCCCGTCGTTCCGACTCCGGTGCACCGCGCGGCCGGACGCTCCGAGCAGGAGATGTTCGCGGATATGTTGCGCTACGCGGATCGACTCGTGGGCGACATCGTGGCCGAGGTGGAACGGTTGGACTTGCGGGGGAACACGCTCATCTTTGTCGCCAGCGACAACGGCACGGAATCGCGCTTCAAAGCCCGACGAAACGGACGCGTGGTCCAAGGCGCGTTGTACCAGTTGAGTGAACCCGGCGGCAACGTCGTGCTGCTGGCGAACTGCCCGAAGCAGATTCCCGGCGGCCGGACAATCCCGCTCGCAGATTTCACGGATATCTATCCCACGTTGTGCGATCTCGCCGGCGTTCCGCTGTCGCGCGAGCACCGCGTCGACGGACATTCCTTCGCTGATTTTCTGCGCGGCAGACCGGGAGCCGCGAAGCGCGATTGGATCCTGAACGAGTATCACGACACGCGAGTCATCCGCGACACCCGGTACAAGCTTTATTCCGACGGCCGGCTCTTCGATCTCCAAAACGATCCGGACGAACGCACTCCCTTGAATACGCCTGAGGCGCCGGACGCTTCCGCGGCCCGGCGTCGGCTGCAGATGGCGCTGGACGCGCTGCCGCCCGACACTCCGCCACCATTTCTGCTCCGCAGTCAAAGCGGCTTCAAGCTGCGGAACGAGGCTCGCGCGAAAGACTAGCCAGTGCATTTTGCCGGCGCGGAAAGCGGGCCGAACAAGATCCGCTCACTTTCGCTCGAATAGCGATCTCACGCTGCACGACCCCGCCGTGAGCGAGACGACCACAGCTCTGCCATCGATCGACAGCGACCGTCAGGCGCGGCGGTTCAAGCACGCCGCGCAACGCTTCGCTGACGATACGGTTCGCCTTCCGAGCGTGAACATCGACAGTTGGCGCATGCCCAACTGCTCGCGCCGCGCTTTTGTTGGCACGTCGGCCAAGGCGGCCATCGCCGCCTTGGGCGGGATGGGGCTTCGTTCGCCCGCCGCGAGTGGACCCGCCGTGGCGGCGGTGGCGCCCGAGGCGGTCACGCGCCGGCTGGCCCAATACCTTGTCTCGGCGCGCCGCGCCGAGATTCCGGTCAACGTGCGCAAGGAAGCGACCCGCACGCTGCTCAACTTCATGGGCGTCGCGGTGGGCGGCGCCCGGCATGAGTCGGTCGATTTCGCCCTGGCGGCGACCGGGCCGTTCGCCGGGCCGGCCCAGGCGCAGGTGCTGGGCCGGCGCGAGCGGCTGGACATCAACACCGCGACCCTGCTCAACGGGATCAGCTCGCACGTTCTAAACTTCGACGACACGCACCTGAACACCATCATCCACGCGTCGAGCCCGATTGTGCCACCGGCGCTGGCGTTGGCGGAACATCGCCCGGCGACCAGCGGCGCTGATTTCCTGCATGCCTTGATTCTCGGCCTGGAGACCGCATTCCGCGTGGGGAGCGCGGTGTATCCAGAACATTTTGACGCCGGTTGGCACATCACGGGCACGACCGGTGCCATCGGCGCCGCGGCCGCGGCCGGGCGGTTGCTCGAGTTGAACGAGCAGCAGATGGTGTGGGCGCTCGGTCTCGCGGCGTCGCAGCCGGTCGGCTTGCGCGAATCGTTCGGTTCGATGAACAAGAGCCTGAATCCCGGCCGCGCCGGCCAGAACGGACTGCTCGCGGCCCTGCTGGCGGCGCGCAACTTCACGAGCTCCGATCAGATGCTCGAGGCGAAGACCGGCTGGGCCCACACCCTCAGCACAAAGCAGAATCTGCCTGCCATCACCGACGGACTGGGCGTGCGCTTCGAAACGGCGCTGAACACCTACCTGCCGTTCGCCTGCGGCATCGTGATCCACCCGGCCATCGACGGATGCATTCGGCTGCGCCACGAGCATGGGTTGCAACCGGACGAGGTCGCGAAGGTGGAACTGCGGGTGCACCCGCGCGTGCTGCAATTGGGCGGCAAGAAAACGCCCGCCTCAGGCCTCGAAGGGAAGTTCAGCGTCTATCACGCCGCGGCGATCGCCCTGATCGCGGGCCGCGCTGGACCGGGCCAGTTCAGCGACGAAGCGGTTCGTGCCGCCGCGACGGTGCGTCTCCGCGAGCGCGTGTCGGCGTCGGTCGACCCGGCGGTGAAGGAAACTCAGGCCGGCGTGAAGCTCACGCTGCGCGATGGACGCACGGTCGAAACATTCGTCGCGCACGTGGTCGGCAGCGCGCAGAATCCGATGACGGACGAAGCGCTGACGGACAAGGTCTCCGACCTGTTGGAGGCTTCGCTGCCGCCCAGGCAGGTGCGCGCGCTCATTGACGCATGTTGGAACGTGGAGAAGCTGCCGAGCGCAGCCACGCTCGCCCAGCTCGCGGCGGCGGCGTAGGCTTGGTGCGCAACCATCGCGACGATCCTGCACGATCCCTGCGCGACGGCCAAACCCTTTACGAGGTGGAGCTCGAACGCGACAACGCACCGAATCCGCACCTGCGTATCGCCGCGGATGGCACCGTACTGCGCGATTCACGTACCGCAGTAATCGATACGGCGACAGAGGCCGCACTCTATTCGGAATATCCGGCGCCCGCTTACATTCCGCGGGTGAAGCTGAAGGATCTGCCCGCCTCGGTGCAGCGGACAATCAACAAGGAAGCGGCTGGTCGCTATCTTTTCGCGCCGTCGCGACTCGCATCCGCGGGCAGCAGCCGCACGCGGACGGTGTTGAACGAGTCGTTGTTCTTGCCGCGGCCGCCACCGGTGAAGTTCAAACTGAGGTCCCACCCACCGGCATCCATCCACTTGGTGGGGAAATGCCAGAAGAAGGTGTTCGGCGCTGTCGCGGCGGCCGAGCCGGTCAAACGGCTGGAACGCGTGGTGCGCGCCCTCAATGCGCGCGACGCCGAAGTTGACGCGATATTTCTGGTTGTCTCCCTTGAAGCCCCCGCCATCGCCCCAGATGCCGTATTGGTGATCGTCGTCCGCCCACGTCATCATGAAATTGTCGCTGCCCGGCGCGCCGCGGGAGTGCGTCGACCAGTCGATGTGCACGCCGCCGATTAGCTTGCTCGCAGGATAGGGGGCGCCGGCTGGCGGCCGGAGGATGCGGGAAGACTCGGCGGCGAGGCCGGAACACGTGAACAGGAGAAGGGAAAGCAGCGAACGCATGGGCCAATCGACGGTAAATAACGCAGACAGTTGAGCGCGGGGACGTCGAGCGGAGTCGATTCGGCGCGCCACAATTCGGCGCCCGCATAATCCCGCGCCCTTCGGTCCCGATGACTCCCAATCTGAGCGGCAAATCCTGCGACATGCGGGATAAGCGGAGCGGCGGGTGCATGACGGCGGATCGGCCAGGCCGTTATTGACGGATATGCAATAAATATTTTAAAGGGCAGCTTCGATGTCCCGCCCCGAAAACGCCAAACGCCCGCCCGCCACGACCGAGATCACCGTGGCGCGGCGCATCGCCGCGTTGCGCGCCGAGAGCCACGTCACGCTCCGCGAACTGGCCGGGCGCACGGGACTTTCCGACGCTTATCTCAACCGGGTGGAGCGGCAGAAGACTCCCATCAATATCGCGAATCTCGAAAAAGTCGCGGGGGCCTTCGGTGTTTCCCTCGGCAGTTTTTTCGATGCCGACGAAGCGCGCCAGCCGCTCGTGGTCACGCGGGCCGGCGCCGGCCGCAAGGTCAGGTTTCGCGGTCGCACCGGATTCCGCGTCGACCTGCTCGCGCACTTGAAGAAAGGCAAGCTGATGGAGCCGCTGCTCGTTGATCTCGCCTCGGCTACCGCGCAGGTTCCGCTGCGGTCGCACCCCGGGCAGGAGTTCAACTACGTGATCGAGGGCCGTTGCGTCTTTCTTTATGGCAAGGAGCGGATCGAGCTCGGCACCGGCGATGCGGTTTATTTCGACGCGAGCGTGCCGCATGTTTGCCGCGCCCTGGACAAGGGGCCCGCGCGAATTCTCGCGCTCGTTGCCTCCGCCGATTACCCGCTGCACGGCAACATCGCGGTGTTGCTGGACGACCGATGAGCCGCGCCCGCGATTTCGTCATCGGACCGCTGGCCTTTCGCCTCGACCCCGGCACGGGCATGGTTCGCAACGTACGCTTTCATGGGCACGAAATTGTCCGGGGCATTTATCCCGCCGTCCGCGATGCAGACTGGGCCACGGTGTCGCCGACCGTCCCCTCGCCCGACATCTCCGCATCAGCCGGGATCGCTCGAGTCCGCATGAGCGGACGCGTTTCCGGTGAGGGCATTGACCTCGAATGGAATGCGGACATCGAAGCGACGGCCGGTGGTTCGCTCCGCTACCGTTGGAGCGGCTGCGCGCTGCGCGATTTCGCCACCAACCGCACCGGCCTGTGCGTGCTGCATCCCGCGGAAATCGCCGGCACCGCCTGCGTCATCGAGCATCCGGATGGGCGGACCGAAGCGACGGCGTTTCCCCAGACGGTCTCGCCGCACCAGCCATTCCGCGAGGTGCGCGCGATCACGCATGAGGCTGCGCCTGGCTTGACCGTTGGCGTTCGCCTGGAGGGCGAGGTTTTCGAAACGGAGGATCAGCGCAACTGGACCGACGCGTCGTTCAAAACGTATTGCCGTCCGCTCGACTGGCCGCGGCCGTATCAACTGAAGAGCGGCACAACGATCGAACATACCGTCACCGTGACGGCGCGCGGAACGCCACCCACCCGACCGGTCATGGCAACCGGCATTCGACTTTCCCGCGCGCTAATCGCCACCCGGCTGCCGCGCATTGGCTTTGGTCTGCCGGGTCCGATTCCCGAAAACCTGCGCAAACGCGTGCGGGCGCTTCGACCGAGTCATGTCCGCATCGAGGTTTCTCCCGAGCAGCTGCCGGAAATGCTGGCGTGGGCGCGCGCCGACGCGGAGTTGCTCAACTGTGAGCTGGAAGTCGCGCTCCGCGGTGCAACGTCGACCGTGTTGGCGCGGTCGAATTTCCCGGCGCAGTGCAGCCTCCATCTTTTCGATGAACAGGGAAACAGTGCGCCCGCCGAAGTCGTGTCGGCATGGCGCGGAGCGGGATTCACCGCAATCGGCACCGGAACGTTGAATCATTTTGTCGCGCTGAACCGTCAGCCTCCCGCCACGCGGAGCGAGCACGACTGGACGACTTTTGGCATCAACGCGCAGGTGCACACCTTCGACGACCAGTCGGTGATCGAAACACTCTCGCAACATGGCGTTGTCGCCCGGCAGGCGCAGGCACTCGGCGGCGGCCGGCCCGTGGCCATCGCGCCGATCGTACTGGGCCCGTCGGCCGATTCCACTGATGGCCGGTTGCACGGCCAATTCGCCGCCCGCTGGGTTCTGGGAAGTCTCGTCCGGCTGGCAGCGGCGGGAGGTGTCGACCGCGTGACTTTTTTTCGCACCCACGGTCCCGGGGGATTTCTGCGCGGGGACGGCATCACACCCGCGGAACATCTTTTTCGGGTTCTCGCCGGCAACACGGGGAAGCATTTCACCTTGGGGACCGAACCGGGCCGCAACGTCGACGCGCTGCTGGTAGCGGCGGGAAACGACCGCCGTTTGCTCGTCGCGCACGAGGATGAAAATGCGGTGCCGATCGAGATTCCATTTGGCGGCGCCGCCGGCACGCTTGGTCATGAGGCCGCGCCCTTTTCCGGAGGCCATGCGCTGGTCCCGCCGCACGCCGTGTGGCAACTCCACCTTTCGCCATGAAACGACTTCGCTTCGCCATTCTCGGCACCGGCTTCTGGTCGCACTACCAGCTGGCCGCATGGCGGGAGCTGAAAGAAGTGGAGTGCGTCGCGCTCTACAACCGCACGCGGGCGAAAGCGGAGGCGCTCGGCCGCGAATTTGGGATCACCGCGATTTATGACGACCCGGCGGAATTGCTGAAGCAGGAGAAAATCGATTTCGTCGACATCATCACCGATGTCGACCGTCACGCGAAACTCACGCGGCTCGCCGCCAGCCACGGCGCCGCGGTGATTTGCCAGAAGCCGATGGCAGCGACACGGCGCGAAGCGGAGGCAATGGTTTCGTTCTGCCAGACACGACGCGCTCCACTTTTAATCCACGAAAATTTCAGGTGGCAGGCGCCGCTGCGCGCTCTCGCCGCCAAGCTCGAACGCAACGCGATCGGTCGTCCGTTCCGCGCCCGGATCGACTTCATTTCCGGATTCCCGGTTTTCGATAATCAGCCGTTCCTCGCCGGGCTGGAGCAGTTCATCATCACCGACGTCGGCAGTCACACGCTCGACGTCGCGCGTTTCCTTTTCGGCGAGGCGAAGTCGGTTTACTGCCGCACCCAGCGGGTCCACAAAACGATCAAAGGTGAGGACGTCGCGACGATCATCATGGAAATGCGCAACGGCATGCACGTGACCGTGAACATGGCGTACGCCGGAAATGCGCTCGAGCGCGACGCGTTTCCCGAAACGCTCGTGTTCGTCGAGGGCGAAACCGGCAGCGTGGAATTGTCGCCGGGTTGCGTATTGCGCACGACCACGCGCCGCGGGACGCGGCTCCGCACCGTGACGCCGCCGCATTACGACTGGGCCGACCCGCGCTACGCCGTCGTTCACTCCAGTATCGTCCCCTGCAACGCGAACCTGCTGGCCGCGCTGCAGGGCCGCGGTCGCGCCGAGACCACGGGCGACGACAATCTGCAGACGGTCCGCCTGGTGTTTGGCGCATACGAATCCGCCAAGCGCGGCAAACCCGTGCTGCTATCCTGATCCTTTCCATGGCTACCACCTCAATCGCACTCGTCGGCGCCGGCGGCAAAATGGGCTGCCGCCTCACCGACAATTTTCTCAAATGCGCCGATTATGCGGTGCACTATCTGGAGATTTCGCCGAAGGGCCTCGAGAACCTGAAGTCGCGCGGCGTCACCGTGTCGGACCAGGAGTCCGCCGTGCCGTCCGCCGACGTCGTCATCCTCGCGGTGCCTGACGTGGCGATCGGCGCGATCTCCCGCGACGTGGTGCCGCAGATGAAACCCGGCGCGTTGCTGCTCACGCTCGATCCCGCCGCGCCGCTCGACGGGCAGATCGCCACCCGACCGGACGTCGGCTGTGTCATCACTCATCCCTGCCATCCCTCGATCTTCAATTGGGAGCCGACCGAGAAAGGGTTTCGTGACTTCTATGGCGGCATCTCGGCGAAACAGGCCGTTGTCTGCGCGCTCATGAGCGGCACCGAGGCGGATTACGAGCGGGCGGTGAAAGTAGCCACGGCGATGTATGCGCCGGTCAAGCACGTGCACCGTGTCACCCTGGAACAGATGGCGATCCTCGAGCCCGCGATGGTCGAGACGCTCGCGCAGACCTGCATGGAGGTGGTGCGCGAAGGCTACGACACCATCGTGGCGAAAGGCGTGCCGGCCGACGCCGCGCGGGATTTCGTCCTCGGCCACCTGCGTATCCAGATTGCGGTGCTGTTCGGCGAGGTGAACGGCACGTTCTCGGACGCCGCCTACAAAATCAGCAAGCGCGCGAAACCGGTCCTCTTCCGCGAGGGCTGGAAGAAAATCTTCGAACTCGACGACATTCGCGAACAGGTCCGCGATATCACGACGCGGTGACCTGGCGCCGCGAAACCCCATGCAACTCGGCGTAAGCTCGTTTGCCTTTGGTTGGGCCGTCGCCGCCGGCAGTCCGCCGGCGCCGGCCGCCTTCACCGCCGACACGCTGCTCGATTTCGCGGTGGCGCACCGGGTGCCGGTGATTCAGTTCGGCGATAACCTGCCCCTGCATGCGCTGGCCGACAACGAGCTGGCTCGGTTCGGCGCCCGCGCGCACTCGCAAGCCGTCGCGATCGAAACCGGAGCGCGGGGACTGACGGCCGGGCACCTCGATCGCTATATCGCGATTTCCCGCCGGCTCGACGCGCGGCTGCTGCGCTTCGTCATCGATGCAAAGGAATACGAGCCCGATCTGACCACCGTCACGGGTATCATTCGCCACGCCCTGCCTGCGCTTCGCGCCGCGAACCTGGTGCTCGGAATCGAAAATCACGACCGCTTTCCCTGCGGCACGCTGCGCGAGCTGATCGATGGCATCGCGAGCGAGCATGTCGGGATCTGCCTCGACACGGCCAATTCGCTCGGCGCCGGCGAAGGCATTGGTGAAGTTCTCGCGACGCTCGCGCCCGTGTGTGTGAATCTTCACGTCAAGGACTTCGCGATCCAGCGTGTGCCGCATGCGATGGGCTTCAGCGTGAGCGGGCGCTCGCTGGGGCACGGCATGCTTCCGCTGGCCCGCGTGGTCGAGGCCGTCGCGTCTCACGGCCGATGCCGCACCGCCGTCGTGGAACTGTGGCCGCCGCCCGAACCGGACATGACGGCCACGCTGGCCAAGGAAATGCGCTGGGCGCAGCAAAGCGTCGCCGTATTGCGCGAAGCGCTGACGGCCCTCCCTTGGTAGTTGGAATTGCGCTACGCTATTTAACCCCCATGCACCTCACTTGCCGCGTCATTCTCCTCGCTGCGCTCATCGGAGCCATCGCCAGCCGCACGCCGGTCCAGGCCGCGACCGCGCTGCCCGCGCTCAAGGTCAGCGAAAACCAGCGCTTCCTCGTTACCGCCGATGGGAAGCCGTTTTTCTATCTCGGCGATACGGCCTGGGAGTTGTTTCACCGGCTGAACCGTGAACAGGCCGTGCAGTACCTGGATCTCCGCGCGAAGCAGCGTTACACCGTGATCCAGGCCGTGGCGCTCGCCGAGCTCGAGGGACTCGCGGATCCGAATGCGTATGGCGACCTCCCGCTCATCGAAACCGATCCCGGACGCCCGGCCGTCACTCCGGGCTCCGACCCGAAAAATGGGGCCGCCTACGACTACTGGGATCATGTGGACTTTATCGTCAACGAAGCGAACCGCCGCGGGATCTACATTGGGTTTCTACCGACGTGGGGCCGGTGGGTGCCGAACGAGCGCAAGGAAGACAAGCAGATCGTATTCAATGCCGAGAACGCCGGGCGTTATGGAAAGTTCCTCGGGGAGCGCTACCGCGGCAAAGGCATCATTTGGGTACTCGGCGGTGACCGCTCCGCCCAGGGCATCGAACCGATCTGGCGGGCGATGGCCAAAGGCATCGCCATCGGCGTCTCAGGCCAGGAGGACTACTCGGCGCTATTGATGACGTTTCACCCGCGCGGCGGATTGACGTCGTCGACGTGGTTTCATGGCGACCCGTGGCTCGACTTCAACATGCAGCAGACCGGCCACAGTCCGGTATCCACGAACGCAGCCACCAAGACGACGTGGCAGAGAATCACCGATGACTATCAACGCACGCCGGTGAAGCCGGTGCTCGATGGGGAACCACTTTACGAGGATCACCCGATTGGCTTTCGCGCGGCGCGCGAGAATGGGTACTCGTTCGACGCCCATGTGCGCCAGCGCGCCTACTGGCATGTCTTCGCCGGCGCCTGCGGCCACACCTATGGCCATCACTCGGTCTGGCAGATGTATTCGGCCGGCAGGAAACCGATCAATGGTCCCCTGCTCTACTGGCACGAGGCGATTCACCGCCCGGGCGCTGATCAAATGCGGCATGTCCGCGCGCTGATCGAGTCGCGGCCGATTCTCTCGCGCGTGCCCGACCAATCGCTCGTCGTCGACGCGCTCAAAGGCGCCGACTTTATCGCGGCGACACGCGGCGATGGATATGCCTTCATCTACAGCGCGCAAGGCCGCACGTTCATGGCGAACCTGGGGAAAATCTCCGGCCCGCGCGTCGTCGCGTGGTGGTTCAATCCGCGCAACGGGGCCGCGGAAAAAATTGGCCCCTTCGACAACACCGGAACGCGCGAGTTCGTGCCGCACATCCATGGCGGTTTTGGTACCGACATGGTGCTCGTGCTCGACGACGCCGCGAAAAACTTCCCCGCTCCGGGAACGGCGAAATGACCCACCCCATGAAATTTTTCCTCCGCGTCTGTCTTCTCGCCGCCTGCACCGGACTCGTTGGCTGCCAGAAATCGGAGACGACTTCCGCGGGCACGGCCGGCGCGAAGCCACTCACCATCGGGGTCGCGTTCGAGACGCTGCAAACCGAGTATTGGGTCGCAGGCTTCGAGGCGATCAAAGCCGATCTGAAGAAGCGCGGCCATACCATGCTCGAGGCGGTGTCCGATGGCGACACCAACCGGCAGTTCGACCAGGTGAAAAACTTCATCACGCGCAAGGTCGACGGCATCATCCTGGTGCCGAAAGACGCCAAGACGTGCCTGCCAATCATCAAGGCCGCCAACGCGGCGAACGTGCCCATCGTCCTGTTCAATCGTCCCGCCGACAAGAGCGACGCGAAGTCAGTGGCAGTGGTGGCCGACAATTTTGCGCTCACGCGGGAGACCGTCGCCTATCTCGTGAGCGAGGCGAAAAAGGCGGGCCGCAAGCACAAGGCTGCCATTCTCATTGGTGATCTCGGGGACATCAACGCGATCGGCCGCCGCGACGGATTCGACGCAGCGATCAAGGGCAGCGAGAGCGTCGTCGAGGTGGTCGCACGCATTCCGACCGAATGGAACCAGGAGAAGGCGCAGGCCGGGCTCGTGAACGCGCTGCAGGCCAGCCCGGACATCAACTTCATTTTCACCAGCTCGGATTTTCTGCTCCCGAGCATCGTCAGCGCGCTCAAAACCGCGGGCAAGTATCACCAGATCGGAATGCCGGGCCATGTGATCCTCGGCGGGTTCGACGGGGATGCCACGGCGTATCAACTGCTCAAGGACGGCTACCTCGACGCGACCGGCGTGCAGGATGTGTATTTCGAGGCCGCGCAATGCATCCAGGCCGTGATCGACTTGCGCGCGGGCCGGACGGTGCCCGACCTGATCCGCGATCCGGGGTTCGTCATTCATCAGGCCAACCTCCAGCAGAAAGCGGCGCAGATGTGGGGCGCGCAAATGAGCAAGAAGTGAGTGACGCGGCGACAGCCCGGTCCTGGCGCGCCACCGCGGCGCGCGTCCTGTTCTCCGACTACTTTGTGCTGTGGCTGTGCGTCGTCTACGTCGCCGTGGTCGCGCCGTTCACGCCCGGGTTTCTGACCCTCGAAAACGCCGGCAATCTGCTCGCGACGCTGCTCCCGCTGTTCGTCGTCGCGCTCGGCCAGACGCTCGTGCTCATCACGGGCGGAATCGACCTTTCGGTCACGTCCATCATCGGGCTCTGCAGCATCACCGGCGCGCTGGCCATGAACGACGACACCGGCTGGCTCGCGCGCAGTCCGATGGCGATGCCGGTCGGCGCCGGCGTGATGCTGGCCGCCGGCGCCCTGGTGGGTGGATTCAACGGCACCGCGATCACGCGGTTCCGGATGCCGCCGTTCATCGTGACGCTCGCCTCGATGATGGGCGTGAGCGGCGCGGCGGTCTGGCTGACTCAGTCGAAAACCATCAACCGGCTGCCCGATGCGTTCAACGCGCTTGGCGGCAAAACCACCATCGCCCTGGTGATTGCCCTTGTCGTCGGAATCAGCGTTCACGTGATGCTCAGCCGATCGATGTTCGGCCGGTGGCTTTACGCCGTCGGCCATAACGCCCGCACCGCCCGCGTCTCGGGGGTGCCGGTGAACGGTGTCATTCTCGGCGCCTACATTTGCTCCGGCGTCCTCGCCGCGGTGGCGGCAATTCTCTACACCGGGCAGGCCGAGACCGGCTCACCTGTATTGGGACAGCGCATACTGCTGGATGTCATCGGCGCCACGGTGATCGGCGGTACGAGCCTGTTTGGCGGCCGGGGCAAGGTGCTCTGGACGCTCTTCGGCGTGCTTTTCCTCAAGCTCGTCGACAACAGTCTCAACCTGCTGAGCCTCTCCCTTTTCACCCTCACGATCGTCAAGGGGGTGGTGATTCTGCTCGCCGCCTTGCTCGATTCGCTCCGCACACGGCTGGGGCCGGCCGATCGATGACCTCCGCGCCCGCCGTCGAATTCCAGGGCATTGACAAGAACTTCAGCGGCGTGCCGGTGCTCCGCGCGGTGACTTTCTCCGTCGCAGCGGGGCGTACGCTGGGACTGGTGGGCGAAAACGGCGCGGGCAAATCGACGCTGATGAACATTCTCGGCGGCAACTTGCGGTCGGACCACGGGAGGATGGTCCTGGCGGGCCAGCCGTACGCGCCCGGCCATCCCACCGACGCGAGCCGGCGCGGGGTCGCATTCATCCACCAGGACTTGAATCTGTTTTCGAACCTGACGATTGCGGAAAATATCTTTCTCACCTCGTTTCCTCGGCTCGGCGGTGCGCCTTGGATCGCGCAGCGCCGACTCCACACGCGGACCACGCAACTGCTTCATGACGTCGGGCTGGACCTCGCGCCCGACACGCCCGTGGAACGACTCTCGACCGGCGAATGCCAGCTCGTGGAAATCGCGCGGGCCCTCAGTGTCGACGCGCGGCTGATCATCCTCGACGAACCGACGACGTCGCTGAGTGCGCGTGAAACCGACGCGCTGTTCGCGCTGCTACGGCGCCTCCAGGCGCAAGGCATCGCCCTGATCTACATTTCGCACATCCTCGAACACGTCCGGCAGCTTTGCCACGACGTCGTGGTATTGCGGGATGGCGCGGTGGTGGCACAAGGCACGATCGCCACCTTTTCCACGGCCGCGCTCATTTCCGCCATGGTGGGTCGCAGCCTCACGCAACTTTACCCGACGCGCCACGGTGCGGCCACGGGCGAGATGGCGCTCGAAGTGAAAGCCGTCAGCCAGCCCGGAATCGTGCGCGCCATCGACTTCACCGTGCGCCGTGGCGAAGTCGTTGGCATGTTTGGCCTGATGGGAGCCGGCCGCTCCGAACTCGCCCGCATCCTGTTTGGACTCGAGCCTCATGCCTCGGGGGAAATCAGCATCGCCGGGCAACCTCTCGCTCATGCTGATGCTCGCCGCCGGATTGAACACGGACTCGCCTTCGTCAGTGACGATCGACGACACGACGGCCTTTGCCTGCACGCGTCCATCGCCGACAATCTCGCGCTGGTCTCCCTGCGTTCGCATGCCCGCGGAAAGTTCAAACTCATCGATCGCACCGGATGGCAGCGGGCCATTTCCAGGATCCGCGAGGCGGTCCGGCTCACGGCGAAAGCGAACGATGACCAGCCCGTTCAGACCCTCAGCGGCGGCAACCAGCAGAAAGTCGCGCTCGGAAAATGGCTGCTCATGTCGCCGGCGGTGCTGATTCTCGACGAGCCGACACGGGGCGTCGATGTCGGCGCGAAATTCGATTTGTATCAACTGATGTTGGACCTCGCCGACCGCGGCTCGGGTCTCCTCGTGATTTCGTCCGAGATCGAGGAGCTCATTGGCATTTGCGATCGCATTCTCGTGATGAGCCAGGGCGAGATCCGCGGGAATTTTCGCCGGACAGAATTCAACCGCGAGACGCTGCTCACGGCGGCGCTGCCGCGTGAAACCCAAACATGAGACCGCGGCCTTCATCGCCCGGCATCCTGGTGCTGCGCCAGGCGCCGCTGATTCTGTTTGCCGCCATCGTCCTTCTCTTTGGCGCGCTCGCGCCGAAATTTCTCACCGCCGACAACGCGATCAACGTCCTCATCCAGGCGGTGCCGACGGCGATCGTCGCGGTCGGCATGACCTTCGTGCTGCTCACCGCGGGCGTCGATCTCTCGGTCGGGGCCATCATGTTCCTCGGCGGCGCGATTGCCGGCAAGCTGCTCGTCGGCGGACAGCCGCTGCCGCTCGCGCTCGGTGCGATCCTCGCCGTGGGCGTGGCATTCGGTGCGTTGAACGCCGTTTTCGTCACCCGGCTGCGCATCGCGCCGTTCATCGTCACGCTGGCGCTGCTGTTCATCGGCCGTGGCGTGGCCCTGACGATTACCCAGACGCGGGCGATGAACCTGCCCGACAGCTTCCTGCAACTTGGGGCCACCAGGATCGCCGGCGTGCCGTTGCCGCTCATGGTGCTCGGCGCCGTCGTATTGACGGCTCAGGTGGTGCTCATGCATACGCCTTTTGGGCGACAAATCTACGCGGTGGGCAACCATCCCGCGAATGCCCGCCGGGCCGGTATTCGTACCCAACGCATCCTGGCGGCAGTTTATATTATCTGCGGCTTCTGCGCGGCGTTGGGCGGCATTCTTTCCCTGGCGCAACTCGGCGCGGTTTCGCCGAAATTCGGCGAAGCGTACGAATTCAAGGCGATCGCCGCCGCGGTACTCGGCGGTACGAGCTTGTTCGGCGGGCGCGGCGCCGTTTTTCCCGGCACGGTACTGGGTGCAGTACTCATTCAGTCAATCGAGACCGGATTGGTGATCCTCAATGCGGACCCTTATGCCTACCCGGTCGTCACCGCCGCCGTCATCCTGATCGCGGTGCTCGTCGACAGCGTGCGCAATACCGCGCTGTCCCGGCTCACGCAGCGCCGAATCCGGGTTGACGCGTAGCAACGCGGCATCGGTCAGCCAGCCGGCGCGTGGTCGGCATCCGTCGGGGCGCGGAGGAGAGATAAGGGCAAACGCCGGCTTGGCGGCGCTTGGACACTCGCACCGGCATCATTACCGGCAAGGATGAGCGGGGCATCTGCGCGAAGCCGGACACGAGCGCGATCAGACCGGGCGGCAGCAACCGTGTTGTCGTTCGCGTAAGAGGTACGCGCTATGGCGTCGTTCGCGGCGGCTGCGGGCGCCGCGCCCCTTGCGGCTGATCTGGTTTCATCGGCGTGGCCCGGATCGCTTCGCCGATGGCTTTGAGCTGGACGAGAAACTCGGGCGCGAACGTGCCGTTTTTCTGCGTCGGCGTGTCCCACGTCACGGCGCCGCCGGCTTCCGCCACTTTGCGGCTGAACGCCATCGCCTCCGCCGTCGCGAAGCGCGGCGAGCCCTGGCCCCACGTGGAGCCGAGATGGCTGAGGAAGTGGAGCTGCGCACCATCGATGCGGCCGTCGAAGTTGCGCCGCGCGTTCCAGAGCTTTGGATCGGAGACTTCACCTGCGATGTAGTCCTCATGCGGCGTGATTGACCGGAATTCTGGCCGATGGTGATGATGTAGCAGCCGGCGCCCACAGACTCCAGCTGGCCGGCGCACGCCTCGACATCGAAACCACTCACGAGCGTGTTCCAGTTTTCCGGCGTCATCTGATCGCGCTGCCCGCGCATGATCCAGTCGTGAAGGAAATGCGTCATGACACCGAAGCGCGCCTCGCGCATCCAGCCGGCACGACCAGCCGTCTGCGCGTGCACACCCGAACCGACCAAGACGGCAAGGCAGCTGAGAGTCACCACCAGACGAAACAGGCAGAGCATAAGATTTTCCGCGCGGGGAAACGTGATGAAAGTCCGGTGCCTTCGCCGCCGGAAGTCGAGTGTGACTTATATGGTTAAGCGCAAGCGGCGAGGCTGCGTCTCAGACCAGGGACCACGAGGAATGCTCCGCGTGCCAGCAGCGTGAACTCCGCGTCCCAATCTTTGGGCCACGTTTCGAACAATTGTAGTACGGTCTTTTTTCGAGACTGCGCTCGAAGAAAGTGACGCGCTGCGCGCGCAGTTGTAGGGCTGCCGTTTATCGGCAGGCCGCAATGTACCATCGAACGATCGTGCGGCCTGGCGACAAGCGCCAGCCCTACAAATCGTGTGATTCGTTACGACCAACATGTTGGCCTCTGCGCTCGAATAGTCAGACGGGTTCAGCATGCTCGCCGTCGACACGAGGTTTGCCTTGATTTCCGACCAGACCAGGCGCCGGTCGGCATCCCCACCGGGAATCAGAGGCGTGGTTTGCCGACTTGCTCCTTCAAACCAACGCAAGGAACGCGCCGCGGTATTTGGGGGACATCGAGCCCGAGGCGCTGGAAAACGAGCCGATCGCGACCGGCGATCACTGCTTCGGCTGCACGGCCGGCGCGGGCTCGAGTTGCGGTGGCGCGATTGAGACCGCCGTCGCCGACACGAAGCAGGCATGATGCGCGGTTATCCGAAGCTGCGAACCCGAACGACTTTCCCTCTGTGGACGTTGAGGCGCTCAGGTGACGCGGCTTAATCCTGATTTCGCCCCAGGAGCGCCGGCAACTCGTCGAGCGACTGAATCACGGCATCGGGATTGCCCGGAAGCCGCTCTGGTCGCTGCTTGTAACGATTGCACCAGACGACCCGCATGCCGAAGGCCGACGCGGCGTAGGCGTCCCAAGCGTTTGACGATTGGAAGGCGATCGCTTCGGCGGGAATGCCGAGCCGGTCCACGGCAAGCTGATACACATCGGGATGCGGCTTGTAGACACCGGCATCCTCGACCGAGAGCACCGCGTCAAGGTGGGGCGTCAGCCCTGCCGCATTGACCGCGGCCGACAACATGTGCGGAGTCCCATTCGACAGGATTGCCGTGACCAGACCCCGTGCCTTGAGCTGACGCAGCACTCCCGGCACTTCAGGAAAAGTCTCGAGGCTGAGATATAGATTCATCAATCGGGCGCGCAGCGCGGGCGACGCAAGACCCAGCGTCTCCATGGCGTAGTCGAGTGCATCGCCCGTGACCTGCCAAAAATCGGCATGGCGATGCTGAAGCGCGCGAAGCCAGGTGTATTGCAGTTGCTTGTCGCGCCAGAGAGCCGTCAGTGGCTTCACCTTTTCCCCGAGTTCATCTTCACAATGCAACGGGGCGGAAGCGAAATCGAAGAGCGTTCCATAGGCGTCGAACACACAGGCACGAATCCCATCAATTGTAGCCGGCATAATTTTCTCTTTCAGTAAGGCGGGCTGATTGCCGCCGGGGCAAAATTCTCGATTTCGATGACTTGGTTGGCGAGGTTAAGCTATGCCACAAGAGGAGGGGTATCCGTGGCCTTCTTCGAAGCACCGCTTGCAGTGCTCCTTCATCCGGCAAGGCCATGACAACGTCGCGGGCGAATTCATGACGAAGGGGCGTGCGACCAACGTGAGGATCGAACGGAATCCGATGCCTTTGTACCCGATCGGAGTGTCCCGATTGGCATCCACCGCGTTTTGCAGCAGTTCGAGCAGAGCGCGGCCCGCGTAACTCTGGGCTGTCTGGGCCTGCTGGCTGATCTCGCTCGCCCGTTGGTTTGGTATCTCAAGAACGCGCCGTTTTTCGTTGTGGAGACGATCGACTTCCCTCCGTGCGTCGGATTCGTCCTGAAAATCGCGGGGAGGCGGTAGATCGAATTCCGGATGGTCTGCTTTGCTCGTTGTCCACCCGTAGACCACCGCCTCCAGACCGCGCAGGGAAAAAGGGCGCCCCGTGTTTGCCACGAACAAGGCGTCTTCCGTCAGTCGGAACAGGATTCGGCCGGAGTCCGACGGTTTCGACGGCATCGCGGGATTCATCGCCAGGATGGGTCTCTTTTCAGAGCTGCTGAAGGAAATCCTGCCAGGCCCACGCTTGCACGCCGGGGGCCACAGCCCGCGTGGGCACTGGTGTTTTCGCGGGTTGGTGAACGAGCGACAGCCGGATTGCCGCGCTTCGCGGGCGCTTCTTTCGCCACGCCTCCGCGAGCCGCAGCATCGGCGCGGCCATCGCGGGCGTCACAGTCTTGCCCGCCTTGCACTCCACCAGCGAAACGCCGCCATTCTTTTCCGGGATCAGGAAATCGACTTCGAGGCCCTGTTCGTCGCGAAAATAGTAGAGTTCCGGCCGACGTCCCGCATGGACCTGGGTCTTGATGATTTCGGCGGCGATGAAGCCCTCGAACAGCGCCCCGAGAAACGGGGACTTGGCGAGTTCCGCCGCCGTGTCGATGCCGAGCAGATGGCAGGCGAGGCCCGCGTCCGCGATGTAGACCTTGGGTGACTTGATCAGTCGCTTCCCGAGATTCTCGTAGAACGGCGGCACGATCAGGATTTGCGCCGTTGTTTCCAAAACCCCCAGCCACTGGCCGATGGTCGGCACACTCACACCCAGCGGAGCGGCAAATTCGGTCTTGTTGAGCACCTGTCCATGCCGGCTGGCGACCAGCGCGAGGAAACGCCGGAAGGTCGCGAGGTCCCGCACGGCCGTGACGGCACGCACGTCCCGCTCCAGGTAGGTTTGCACGTAGGAGGCGAACCACAGTTGCGCTGCCGACGGCCGCGCGACGACCTCGGGATAGCCACCGCGCAACAGGCTCACCTTGGAGTTCTCGCGCGTCGACAGCGGACGCAATTGCAACACGGCCGCCCGGCCGGCCATGGATTCGCTGACGCCCTGCATCAATGGTGCCTCCTGCGAGCCCGTCAGCAGCCATTGGCCGAAGGGGCGTGGGCGGGCGTCGATCCGCGCCCGCACCAGCGCAAAGACCTCCGGCACGTTCTGGACCTCGTCGAGGATTACGGGCGGTCGCAGTTCATCGAGAAAGCCCTGAGGATCGGCGCGCAAGCGGCCCACGACCACCGGATCCTCCAGCAGAAAATAGCTGGCTTGCGGAAACAGGTGCTGCAGCAGCCAGGTCTTGCCCGCGCGGCGCGGACCCGTCAGGACCACGGCCGGGAAGCTCCGGGCGGCCCGCACCAGCGTGGCTTCCAGTTCTCGGGCAATATAGCGCATTGTGAGATTCCTAAAGTGTAATCTTAGGAACCTCAAGCTTGTCTTTTCGCGAAACGGGAAGCGGACGCGGTCTGGAGAGACCTTTCCGCAGGCGGACAAACCCGGCCGCCTGCCAGCCGGTTTCGACGCGGGCCGGCGGTTCGCAGGCGGTGTGACGAATCATTTGGACCGGACGCTCAGCGTTCCGCGCTGCGGACCGCTGGCTTGCAAAGTCCATTTTCCTCCGCGCCGAGGGCGCTATTGGATTTCGCACTGAGATTTTGAAAAGCAATCCACGCCGTCAGCGCGAACAACATCGCGCCGGCATGACATTGAGTGCCACGGCCGCGGGGCGCATCCATCGGACATCGGGCATCTGAAATCTCGGAACTACAATCCCCTGACCCTTTCACCCGAGTCATTCACGTCGCGTTAAACTGCATTGAAATGCCAGATTCTCGATGGCTGATTCTCGATTTCAAATTTCCCCAAATCGTCTCTAAATGGTGCGAAGTGGATCAATCGTAACTTAACCCCCTCCCATGGCCACTCCGCTGCCTCCCCCGCCGCCTCCCGCCGAACACGCCAGCGTGCTCAATTTCTGGGGTTACTACACCGATGCGACGAACGTCCTCTACCAGGATTTTTCGCGGGAGGCGTTTGCGCGGCTGGCGGAGCGGAAGGTGAAGGTGGCACGGCTCGAATCGCGCGCCGATTGGGAACGCTACCGGCAGGAGGCCCGGGAGAGAATCATCGAACTCGCGGGGCCGTTTCCGGAGAAGACGCCGCTCAACCCCCGCGTGCTCGGCGCGGTGAACAAAGGTGCGTTTCGCGTCGAGAAGATCGTCTACGAATCGCAGCCGGGCCTGCACGTGACCGCGGCGCTGTTTGTCCCTGAGCCGCTGCGCGGCAAGGCCCCGGCGATCATTTACTGCAGCGGGCATAGCGATTCGAGTTTCCGCTCGCCGCCCTACCAGACGATGATCCTGAACCTGGTGCAGAAGGGTTTCGTCGTCCTCGCCTTCGATCCGATCGGGCAGGGTGAGCGGCTGCAGTATTTCAACGCCCAGACCGGCCGCTCCGACTTCGGCAACGGCTCGTCGACGCGCGAGCACACCCGCGCCGGCTCGCAATGCTTCCTCACCGGCAGCTCGCTGGCGCGCTACATGATTTGGGACGGGATTCGCAGCGTCGATTACCTCGTGACGCGGCCTGAAGTGGATCCCGCGCGCATCGGCATCACCGGCCGCTCCGGCGGCGGCACGCAGAGCGCCTACATTGCGTCCGTCGACGAACGCATCCGCGCTGCGGCGCCCGAGAACTATCTCACGACCTTCGAGCAGCTGCTGAAGACGCGCGGACCGCAGGATCCCGAGCAGAACTTCCATCGCGGGATTGCGCGGGGTTTCGACCAGCCCGACTTCGTCCTCGCGCGGGCGCCGAAGCCGACGCTCGTTGTCGCCACGACGCGCGACATCTTCAGCATCGAGGGCACGCAGGCGCTGTTCGCGGAAGCCCGCCGCGGTTTCACCGCGCTCGGCCGCGCCGATGCGCTCGAGATGACGGTCGACGATGCGGAGCACACGTCCACCCGGAAGAACCGCGAGGCGACGTATGCCTTTTTCCGCCAACACCTCGAACTCCCGGGCGACAGCACCGACGAGAGCATCGCGCTGCTGAGTGCGGACGAACTGCGCATCACCGAGACCGGCCAGGTGTCGACCTCGCTCCGCGGGGAAAGCGTTTTCACCCTCAACCGGCGCGAGGCGACCGCGCTCGGCGAAAAACGCGACGAGCGGCGCCGCGACCTGCCGCGGCACCTTGCCGCCGTGAAGGCGGACGCCGCGCGGCTGGCGGGTTATGCGCCGCCGGCGGAGCGCGCGCCCGCGGTCTTCTCCGGCCGCATTCAGCGCGAAGGCTACGACCTCGAGAAATACCTGCTGCCGGTGGATGAGCGCTACGCCGTGCCCGTTGTCGCGCTCGTGCCGAAAACGCCGTCGGGCCGGGTGGTGCTCTACCTGCATCCGGGCGGCAAGGCCGCGCAGGCCGGGCCGGATGGCGAGATGGAGTGGCTCGTGAAGCAGGGCTGCACGGTGATCGCGCCCGACGTGGTTGGCAGCGGTGAACTTGGTCCCGGGTTCCTCGGCGTGCCGGGCGACAACCCGCCGCGGCTCTGGTATGCCTACGTGCTCCTCGGGAAGAGCATCCTGGGCCGGCAGATGGCGGACGTGATGCGGACGGTGCGGTTCGCGCAGGCGCGATTCGGCGTCGCGCCCGGCGACCTCGCCGGCGTGGCGCGCGGCGTATTCGGCCCGCTGTTACTGCACACCGCCGCGATCGAGGGCATCTTCGGCCGGGTCGCGCTGATCGAGTCGCTGCTGTCCTATCATTCGATCGCGATGACCGAGCGCTACGCACCGGCCTGGATCCAGGGAGCGGTTCCGGGCGCGCTGACCGCTTACGACCTGCCGGATTTGGTGGCGTGCGTGGCGCCGCGCCACGTGCTGCTCGCCGATCCACGCGATAGCCGCGGCGCGCCGGCCAAGGCTGCGGAGATCGCCGAGGAAACCGCGGTCATGGTGCGGGCCCACGCGCGGAACCCGGCGCGGCTGAAAGTCCTTTCGCTCCCGCCGGGCGACACGGCCGCGTTGAACAAGGCGGTTGCGGAGTGGCTGCGTTGAGCGGCGGGGTCGCGCTTTTCCACGTGAATTCCGCATCACCTAACGCGGTCGATGCGCAGTTGTGCCATGCGATCTTCCGGTGCCGCGAGTATCTCGTGTCGCGCGGCGTCAGGTGTGGCCGGCTGCAAGCCTTGAACGTATTTCCGACCAGCCGCGCACGCGGAACCGCCAAAGCCTGATGAACGCTGGGCCGACACCGGATCGACGTTTCGATCCGCCCTGCTATGAAACGACCACTTAACCGCCGCGAATTCATTGCCCAGGCCTCGCTCGCCGTCGCCGCCGGCTACGGTCCGCGACCGCGTGATGTTGACTGACCCTTTGCACTGCTATCCCTGAGAATGTTGTCGGCCTGCGTGCAAATCGTTGCTCGTTCAGCAATCCGGTGGTTTGGTCCTGCTCCTTGCTCCCTGCTCCCTTCTCCGCGGCGCAGCAGATGACAACACATATTACTTCGGTTGCGGCTGCGCCGCCCTAAGACCCACTGCCGTTTTTCTGATGAATTCCTCGCCCCACCCCGAGCGCATCAATCGACGCACCTTCATCGGTGGAGCGGTCGCGAGCACGGTTGCCCTTGCCGGCATTCCTCGCACCCTGGCGGAAAATCCGAATGTTCAGCACCAGCGCTGGCGTATCGGACACCACTTTTGGAATTGGGATCACGCGTGGAACAACGCCGCGTTCCTCGACCGCCGCCTGCAGCTCACGAAAGAAACGGGCTACGCCGGATTCGAGGCCAAGCCGGCCGAAATCGGCCATCCTCCGGGCGCAGTCCGGGAAAAGTGTGCGGCGCTGGGCCTCACTTGCGCTGCCATCGGCGCGAGCCCCAAGGAAGGCATCGCCTACGCCGCCGCGGCGGGCGCCGGCATTCTCCGCACCAGCGTGGCCAGGGAGGAAACGCAGCGATGGGTCGATGCCGCCGGCGAACACCGCATCATCCTCGTCGTCCATCCGCACGTCGGCACGCGCGACGCACCCGGCGCCGTCGAGACCCGAGAGGATCTCCTGCGTTACCTCGATGAACGCCCCGGCGTTTTCGCCTGCCCCGACACCGGACACCTCGCCCTTTGTGGCTCCGATCCCGTGCAGACCATCCGCGACCTCGGCCGCCGCTGTCGTTATATCCATCTGAAGGATCTTCCGGCTCACCGCATCAACAACAAGCACGCGCCGGGCGAGAAATTCTGTGAGCTCGGCACCGGCGCCCTCGACCTGGCTGGGGTCATCAAGGCTCTCGAAGACATCCGTTACGAAGGCTGGATCATGGTCGAACGCGATAGTCGCGAACCGGACTATGTGCGGAGCGCAAGAAACATGCGCGCGGTGTTGAAAAAGTTTGGCTGCTGAGCACGGCCCCTCCGCGCGGGTTAAACCGATCGTACATTCAGGAACCCGCAACCGCGGCCGACGTGGGTCACCGCCATACCCTCCCGGCGTCATCCCAACCTCGTACCGGATTTCTCCCGGCGACTGGCTGAGACGTTGCACCTGCCGTTTCAAATGGCGTTCGCCAAGACCGTTGACCGCCCTGAACAGAAAACGATGGAGAACAGTGCGCAGCATTTTCTCCGCGCGCGATTGGAGGCGTTGCTCGCACGCGGTTTCCTGCTGAGTCAAGCGGTGGAGCGATGGAACGCCCGCGCCATCTGGGTGGTGAGCCGTGCCGATTCCACGTATCCGAAACGACTCAAGGCCCGGCTCAGAGAAGACGCTCCCCCGATATTGTATGGCTGCGGATCGATTTCGCTCCTCGAGCAAGGCGGACTGGCTGTCGTCGGTTCACGTCACATTGACGATGAACTGATCAACTATGCCGAAAATGTCGGCCGCGTTTCGTCGGAAGCGCAGCGCATGATCATTTCCGGCGGAGCCAAGGGTATTGACCGGGCCGCGATGAATGGTGCGCTGCAGGCCGGCGGGAATGTCGCCGGTGTGATGGCGGACAGCCTCGAGCGAGCAGCGTTGGCACGGGAAAATCGGGAGCCACTGATGGATGGCCGGCTCGTGCTCATTTCCCCTTACGACCCGGCTGCGGGCTTCAACGTCGGCAATGCGATGCAGCGTAACAAGCTCATCTACGCACTGGCTGACGCCGCGCTGGTCGTGACGTCCGACCTTGAAAAAGGTGGAACGTGGACTGGAGCGATCGAGCAGTTGGACCGCCTGCATTTCGTGCCCGTGTTTGTGCGTAACGGCGCGAACGCCGGCAAAGGGAATGCGGCGCTGCTGCGGCGCGGAGCGCTGACATGGCCCGAGCCGAAAGATCGTGGGGAACTTGAATCGGCTCTTCTCGCGGCCAGCGCTTCGATCGCGGCGCAGCCGCAACAGGACACGCTCCCGTTAACACTACGCGAGGAAACATCCAGCTAAAGAAATCGAAACCACCGCGCTTCCGCACCGTGCAAGCATCGGATCGCTTGCTCTGAGGAGCGCACTTTTTATGATGCCCTCGCCGGCATCGAAAGTGCGGTGGAGGCGATGGGAACTTCGCGTCATCGCCACCGAACTCGTTACCTCGGTTCGCAAAAACGTGACCATCGACTGAACCGTTCGTGAAAGTGCGCGCGCGAAAATCAAGGTGATGGTGAAGCGCATCCTGAAACGTCACGGCTACCCGCCGGATCTACGCTGCCCTCCGACCTCTGCCCTCTGGTTTTTTCCTGCTCCTTTCTCGCTGCTCCCTGCTCCTCGGCGCCCAGGACGATGACAGCAGGGAATGCTCGGTTCCACCTGACTCCACCGATTCACTGATCACCGACGACTGACTCACCGATCATCCGGCCAACCGCCACACCGCGTTACATCATCAACCTCAAAGCGCCTCGGGAATAAGCGCCGGGGTGTCCGGACGCATTCTCTCCACGACGGGATTGGTCGGGTTCATGTCGCCAGGAAATGGATCCGCCCCGGGCGTGTAGAGGTATAGCTTCCCCCTGCGCTCGCTCTCGCCGAGAAACACCGTGCCATCCGGGCCGACGGCGATGGCATCGATTCGATAGGCGCGTTTGGCGTAATAAGGGCTGCGATCCACCGCCATCGTGCCGAGATCCCGGAACCCACCCGCCGCATCGTAGCGGTAGAGCTTGCTGACCATGTCGGTCTCGCCACAGACCATGTAAATGCGGTCATCCAGCCCGGCCGCCATCGCACGGACGCGCCGGTGCAGCCGCGGTTTTCCCAGCACCTGCGTCCGCTGCGCGGCCAAATCCAGCCGCAGGAGCATGCCATCCGTCGTGCCGGCATAAAGCACCCCGGCCGAATCACGCACGAAGCTCTCCACCACCGGATAGTCGATCGATTTCAACGCCTCCCAGTATTCGCCCGGCAACCGCATGTTCGTCGCCTCGAAGCGGCCGGCGCCAGGATCGAAGCGCACAAACCAGCCGTTGTCGCCCGAGGTGTAGACGAAACCGCTGGCCGGATCACAATACAGCGCGCGCGGCACGCTCCGCCAATGACGCTCCGGCCCGCCATAGACACGGCGGGAGAGAAACTCGCCGAAGTCGCGCGTCTTCCTGTTCGCGACGTCATGGGCGAAGAGATGAGCATCCGGATAGGTGATACCATAGATGACCTTGCGATCCGTGCTCCAGGTCAGCGCATACACGCTGTTCCCCGTCACCGGGATTCCGAGATCCCCGACCGGACAGGCATCCTCGTTCGTATAGCGCCGCGCGTCCCCGGTCCTGGGCTCGTAGCGGTAGAGGTGACCGCCCGCGTAACCCTCGAACGGCCGCTTGATGTCCTTCCACAACTGCTTTTCGACGGCCTCGTATTCGACCGGAAAGTTCTTCGTCAGCCTTACCGGCGCCAATATATTCAACCCGGTTCCGATATAGAGGGCGCCATCCGGGCCCTCGAGCAGCGCGTGGTGGACGCCTCGCGCATCGCCAATCCGGCCGAGCGGCCGGACCTTGTTGAGGTAGCGGTTGTAGAAAAAAAGATACGAGTGCTCACGGCCGCTCGTGGCGCCGTAGACAAATCCGTTGGAGTGCGTGAGCAGCGCCGTGATCAGGCTGTCATCCGCCGGAATCAGGTTCTGCAGGGGGTAGCCCAGGTCCCGAAAATCCAGGCGATGCGCATCGAAATGCGGGTTAACCCATTGTTGTCCGCTCGCGGTCACCATACCGAGCAGCGGCAGCACCACCGCGATTACCAGTCTCGATTGCGCCAATGTTCTCATGGTTCGTGCAATGTTCATGGTGCGGGTTGAAAGCAGCCAAGACCCATGCGATACGGAAACCGCCCCACTCCCGGCCGTGCCGCCAGCGCGGGATCCCGCTCCTCGAAGGCGCCGACGAACCAGACTCGGCCCCTGGCGTCCACCTTGGCGCCGCCCATGCCGTAGGCGTGCCGGCCATCGGCCGTACGCAGCAGTCCGACATCGCGCCGCCGGCCCGTGTTCAAATCGTACGTCACCATGAACGAGAGCGGCGGCAGCTGCCCCGGTGCCACTCCCTCCGGCAGCTTCAAATCGAGCTTCACCGCGCCATAGTCGAAGTCGCCCTCCAGCACGGGCAGATAATATATCTTCCGTTCCCGCGGCGAGAGCGCCATCGCCAGGGTGGCGCCGGGAATCTTGAAGGGACTGCCGCCGCGAAACGGCGGAGCGCACATCTCTCCCAGCATGGTGAAGGCGCCCTCGGCACCCGCGTTGACGTCAAAGCGGAACAATTCATTGGAGCCGCCGACGATGCCGTAGGCGACTTTCTCCACCGGATCCCACTCGATTATCCGCCATTGCCCGCGCCGATCGATCATCGGATTGGCCATCGTCCGCGATGTGTTCACCACCGGCAGTCGCAGCAACTCGCGGTCGATAATCCGGCCCGTCGCCGCCTCCAACTTCCAAAGATGGCCGCCCGAATAGGAACCATACACATTGCCCTCGTCGTCGGCGAAAATCGTCCGGCAAATGTCCCAGTCATCGACGCGCCCGAGATCTTCCGTCCAGTCGTCGTCAATATGATAGCGATAGAGCCGCCCATCCTCGGCGAGCCCGTAGATCAAGCGTCGCGACTTGTCCATGGCCTGCCCGAGCAGGCCCCAGTAGCGGGTGATCCGCCCGAGTTGCTCGACCCGGCCGGTCGCCATCTCCGCCCGGTACCAGTGGACCCCGCCAAAACTGTTGAAATCGATGGCGGGAGGGCCGTTGTCTTCGCAGAGCGCGCCGAAATAAATCCACCCGTCGAGTTCCTGCATCTGCACATGGATCTTGCCGGTCGTCCACACGCCGCGGCCCCGCTCCCGCGCGACCTCGGAGAGATTGGCGAGAAGCCGCATCTTCTCCGTATCCGGATCAAACTCGTAGAAACTCGCCGCATCACCGTGGGTGCACAGCCCGATATAGACGCGCCCGTTGGAAGCGACGTACATACTGCTCCACATCTGCGCCGGTCGATCCGGGCCCGGGAAGCCATGGAACGTGATTCGCGCGCCGGGGAATTTCTCCTCCGCCGCCGACGCGACGGGAGCGGCGCGGGCGACCCAGCCTCCGGGCACGTCGATTACTCCACCGAGCACGCTCCACCACAGGAAGACGATGAATGGTTTCATACGGGATTTTGCAAAACACGTCGCCCGGTCGGAATCGTTGGTGCCGAGCGTTGCCAAGAGTTTCAGGGGTCAAGCCGGACGGCGCCCATGGTCGCGCCCTCGCCCGCCATCACCGGGGTGCGGGCCAGGCGGAGATCAACCTGCTTGAGCACGACATCGCGCGTGGCGGCTCCACGAAGGGCGAGAAACGTCCCCGTGCCGGCCGGCGCCCGCGCCTCATGTATCCATAGATCCGCCACATCGGTGAACTCCAGCAGGGCGGCGCCCTTCGTGGCGGCGGCGCTGCGGAATCCATCGATTTCAATCTGCGCCACCCTCTCGCCCTTGATCGCCGGTCCGCTCCTGGCCTCGATGTGAACATCGGACAAGCGGATCCCGGCCGCATCCTGGAGCACAAGGCCCGTGTTCGCGCTGATCCGGATGTTGCGCAGCGATACGTCGCGAATCGGCATCTCCCGCAGCCCGGTGATCTGCCCGGCGCGCCGGGAACCCCGGGCGGTCACGTCGCTGATCTGGATGTCGCGAAACTGCGGCGCGGCCGAAAGCACGCCGGCGACAAGCGCCCCGAGCTGCAACAGCAGCAAAAGGCCGGGGCGTTTCATCGCGAGATCGCGTGTTTCCTCATCGCGTCACGTGCCGCGTGTTCACCAGGTGCCGGGCGTTGATGCCTGGCATGGTCTGAGCGCGGAGCCTGGAGATCCTGAGCCCATCGACGTCATCGCACATGATGGCCGGCCGGTGATCGTCCGCGACGAAACGCAGCTGCACGTTCTCGAACACGACGTTCCTCGCATGGCGGACGTAGAAGCCGTAGGCGGGCAGCGTCCCGCCGAACATGCCGCCGCTGGGATAACCCTTGATGTTTTCCGGCACGACCCGTTTCACCGCCTCGGGTCCGATGCCGCCGGTGAACTCCAGGTTGATGTCGCGCAGGATGATATTCTCGAGCATCTGCCCCGGGATGCCGCTCAGCCCGCTGCCCAGGCTCGAGATCCGCGTGCCCTGTATTTGCGAAAACATGACGTCCTTCAACCCGGCCTTCCCGACCACCGCGTCCTTGCGGTACGGCCGGTCGCGCGCGCCCAGCCGGACAAAAATCGCGTCGCCCTTGATATTGCGCAGGGAGATGTTCGAGAAGCTGACGCGCTCGATCCGCGCGCCGTCGACGGTCAGCACCGCCAGCCCGGCCCCGCGGGTATCGTAAATCGTGCAGTTCTGGACCACGATGTCCTCGAACGCACCGGCCGACTCCGTGCCGATCTTGATGCCACTGGCGTTGGAGCTGACGACACAGTTGGTGATGGTGATGTCGCGGCAGAGTCCCCCGGGCGAAAAGCTCTTCAACACGATGGCGTCGTCGCCGCTGTTGATCGCGCAATTCGACACGCGCACGACCTGGCAGTCGACGAGATCGATTCCGTCGTTGTTCCGGCCGGGCGCCCGGGCGTAGCGCGTCTGTTCGATGTCGGGGTTCTCGCGGCTCTCGATTCGGAAACCATCGAGCACCAGATCGCGGCATTCCAGAAAGGAGAGGGTCCAGGAGGCCGAGTTGCGAAAAATGACGCCGCGGATCTGGACATTTTCGCAACCGACGAAATGGAGCAGCCGCGGCCGGCGGTGGAACGAAGGCGAACCGTACGGCCCCTTCGCCCACGTGTCGCCCCCGCCATCGATGGTCCCGCGCCCCGCGATCCCAATCCCGTGCGCATCCTCCGCGTGGAGGAACATCTTTCCGGTGATTAACTCACCGGTGTACGAGGGATGGCGCGATGGCGTGGTGGGGAAGTCGTCGAGATTTGGGCTCGCGACCAGCGCAGCGCCGGCTTCGACGTGCAGGATGACGTTGCTCCTGAAGCGCAGCGTTCCGGCGCGGAACTTTCCATTGTGCAAGTAGACGCGGCCGCCCCCCGCCGCGTGGCAGGCGTCGATCGCCGCCTGGATTGCGGCCGTGTCGAGCGTCGTCCCGTCGCCCTTCGCGCCGTGGGCAAACACATCCCACGTGCCGGTCGGCCGCTGCGCGAACGCGAGGCTCGCCAGGGAGAGCGTGCAGACAACCAGCTTCCACCTGCGGGCCAGTCTGGCGTAGCTGCGGCTTCCAGCCGCAGTTTTTCGCACGAACTCTCCGTCGCGCTCGTTCGATTGCTCCATCTGCGGCAGGATGCCGCAGCCACATAAAGTCCACATGCCGGTAGGTCGCCGGGCGGATGCGAGACTCGCAAGAAAAAGCGTGCAGAGAACCGGCCACCACTGGCCGGGACGCCAGCGAGCCACAAGAGCCACCCCTGTATTCGTCTTCATAATACTTGAAGTCATGGGCCGGATCAACTCCGGCGCGCCAGCTGTGCGGCGGTTCCAAAGGCCAGCATCACCGGCCCGAACGCATGCGGATCATTGGTCTTCGCCGGCCGGGCCACGTAGTCGGCCATCGTGCCATCGCCGGGGCTCAGGCAACCAATGCACGTGTTGCGCACCGATCCGTCGGGCTCGATGAATCCGCGATACGCCGCCATCCCGCGGTCGAAGGCCACCCGGTGCCGCGCCGGCATCCACCCGTGAAGCAGACCCATTCCCAGCGCGTAAAGAATCAGGCCGCTGCCGGAGGTTTCTATATACGACTCGAGCTGCGTCATCTCCTGATGCCAGAGTCCTTCCGGCCCCTGCACTCGCAGACACGCCCCGACGAGCTCCCTCCCGAGCTGCTCCGTTTCCGCCCGTCGTGGATGGCCGGCCGGAAGCGCATCGATGAGCTCCGTCAACGCGAGCAGGCCCCAGCCGTTGCCGCGACTCCAGTGGTCCTCCGTAATCCGGTTGGGCTGCGAGAACCCCCGGGCCTGGTGGAGAAGCCCGTTCGCATCATCCCGCAACACCACCATCATCCGGCTCACCTGTTGAAATGCCTCCTCCAAATAGTCCGGCTGCCGCAGCGCGAGCCCGGCGTATGTCAGGAACGGGCAAATCGCGAACGCCACATCGATGAAGATGGCATCGGTGCCCGCTTTGTCGGGCCGGGTCAGGATGCCGTCCCGCGAGCGCGGCGCCGTCCGCAGAATCTCGTCGGCGTGACGCCGCACGGCTTCTGCCGCCTCGGGAAGGTGCCCCTGCCAGAGCAGGAACGCCGTGCCATTTCCCCCGCAAAGATAATTGGGGAAATTGCAGGGGAACTGCCGCTCGCCCCGCACGAACGGCCGCAGTTCCTGTCGCGCCTGTTCGAGCAACGCTTCGTCACGAAATCCGACCGCCAGTCGTGCCAGCGCCTGCAGCGACAAAATGCCAGTGTAGTGATTCAGTGAATGCGTCGACTTGTGCTTCGCAAAAGCCGCGAGCGCGAGCTCCCGCGAAGAACGTAGCGCCACCGCCTCCACCGCCCCCGCCGCCTCCGCCGCGACGGCCATCGGGCGCAAAAGGGCGGCGCCCAGGACGAGGCCGGTCCGGCTCAGGAATTGCCGCCGCGAAGCGGCATGCGGCGAAGCCGCCGGCGACCAGCGCGCCGGATCGCAGGTCGTCCCGGTTTCATGCGGCGGTCTCTTCATTTCCGTTTCATCCGCGTCGGCCATGTCGGCTCAGTCCTGTTTCACCAGTTCCACCAGTGACACGGCATTACAGGGAAGGTCGAACGACAACTCGAGCCGCCCCTTGAGCACGACGGACCGCGGCGGTTCCAACAGCGCCAAACCCATCTGCTGCTTGATCTGCGCAGTCTGCTCCGCCGTGGGATTCTTGGGCCGGCCGAGACGCGTGAACTCGCTGTAGGCGTTGCTGTGCGAAGCATCAACGCGCCAGTGCCGCAGCTCCGCGCGCGTGCCGGCCCGCCACGATGTATGCAGTTCGATTTTTACCGGCTGGGGCGGACCGGCATTGTCGGGCCGGTCGTTGCGAAAATGAGTCACGAGGATCGCCAGCTGCTGCGCTCCGTCGCGCGCGGCGACGGCGGAAAGGTGCGCTGCCTGCGGTTCAAGGTGGCAGGCCACCAGTTCGCCGCCGAGCTTCGATAGCGCGCGGTAGCCGTTCAAAAGCGGTTTGTCGAAGCCGTGCAACGTCTGGACCGTGCGTTTGCCTTCGAAGTCGCGCCGCCGCTCGATCTCGTAGCCCGAGAGGCAAATGAAGAGATCCTCCACGCGCGGTTGGTCCCGCCGCCGCCATTCGAGTTGCCGCGCCACCATCGTGGTGAGGAAAGCGGCGGCGTAGGCCGTGTTGCGCACCTCCGCCAGCGGCTGCTTGTCCATGCCCGTGGTGCCCGAGGACGAGACGCCCCATTCCTGCACCACGATCGGCACCGCTCGCAGCGGCGGAAACTCGTCGCGCATCGCGGCCAGCCGCCGCTGCTGTTCCATGATATAGTCCACGCTCGGGAATTTGCTGTAGGTGCTGCCGGCAGCACCGCTGCCGCCGTAGGTATGGACCGGCAGGTAATCGATCGGCGTGCCCGTTTTCCCCGTGGCATGGTTCGTCCCGGACGTCACGTGGCGCAGAAACTCGCGGAAATTCTCCGGATGCCGGAAGGTATGCGTGCCGGAAAGCACCGGCCCGCCGATCGGCACGCGCGGGAACACGCCCTTCACGCCCGCCGCGAAATGATCATACAGCTTGCGGTATTCGAGCAGGTCGCCCTTCGCCCAAAAGCCCGCCAGATCCGGTTCGTTCCAACAGGTGAACCGCCACTGCGCCACGCGTTCCGCGCCGTAGCGGGCAACCGCGTGTCGCGTGAAATCGGCACACGCTTCCTGCCACTGGCGGTAGTCCCGCGGCGGCCCAATATAGATCTTCTTCCCCTCGAGAAACGGCCGCTTCCGGTGGGTATCGGTGCTAGCCGCGATTTGCGGCGGCATCGAATAGAATCCCACCAGCAGCCGGCAGCCCTGGGCGAGAATCAGATCCGCCCGCCGGTCGAAATGATCCCAGCGGTAGCCAATCGTGCCGTCGGTCTTGAGATACGCGGCATCTTCCGGCTGGTTGTAGATGCGGACGAAATTCAGCGTCACCCCACCGTCGCGCAGCAAAGCGAGATGTTGTTGGCCCCAGTCGCCATCGAGATACTCGGTCGGATGGAATACGGCGCTCGCCCAGAAACGATCGTTGGCGCCGACGACCTGCCTCCCATCGACCGACACGCTGACCGTGGGTTCAGCCGCCCACACCGCAGGTGCAGCGCACGCCGCGATCCAGAGGGCAACCGCCGCCGGCATCGTCCGTTTCTTGAAGTTCCGGTTCATGACGAGGATCCCGGCATTGTTAGGGAGACCGGTGGGCCGGACGCAGCAGCCACCGCCCATTCGCCCGCGAAGCCGGCCACCGGCCGCCGGGGAAATTCCGGAATCGCCCTCACCACTCACCCTTGAGGCCCACGGAGATCTGTGAGCCAAGGTTTTGGTAATTTGAAATCCGCGCGTACGTGGGTGTGATCGAGCCGTAGCGCTCCTCGATCAACGGCCTGTTCGCGATGTTGCGCGCGAGCGCCCAGAACGCCAGCCGGCGCGAGATTCGGTATTCGGCGTTCACATTCAGCGTGAGGTACTCGGGATTGTAGACGTAGGAACCGGGAGGCACGCCCGTCCCGGTGATGGCGGCCAGCCGCTGGCGGCCGCGATAGTTCCAGGTGAGCTTTATGGTATAGCGCGGCCGGATCAGGCTGAGGCCCCAGTTCGTGCTCTCGCGGGTGAAGCCGCTGAAGTTCGCCGTCGAACTTCCCTCGAGGTGGGTCTTGGTGACGTTGAAGAAAACCAAAATGCCTCGCGCCCATGGCGGCAGGAAAGTGAGCGGCTGCTGGTAGTCGAAGTCGAGGCCGGAGACCTGGGCGTCGCCCACGTTGAGCTTCGTGATGATCTCGTAATCGAGGTAGTCCTCGTTGAGGCCAAATTCCGCGAGTTGCTCGGGCGTCGCCGGCACGCGCACCGTGCCGAAGAAGTTCTTGATGTTCTTCTGAAATCCGCCAACCGCCACGCGCCCGCTCTTGGGGAAGTAATACTCGAGTGAGAGGTCGAAATTGTCGGCGCTCCATGGCTTGAGGCCGGTGTTGACGATCGTGATCGTGCGATTGGCCTCGGCGCTGGCCGGGTCTGTAATGGTGATGTTCGGGATGATTTCGTTGAGGTTCGGGCGACCGATGGTGCGGGCGAATGCGACCCGCGCCTGGAAGTTGGATGTGAGGTTATAGGTCGCGTTGAGGCTGGGATAAAAATTGCCGTAGGCGCGCGTCGCGTGCGCGCCCCGCTCTTTGTATTGGAGCCGGGCAATCTCCACGGCATTGGTCGAGACGCGAATCGGACGCCCGGCCGCATCGCGAATCAAGTTACCGCTGGCATCCTGCTGGTAGGTTGCGCGGATGTCGCTCAAGCGCCCGTAGCCCTCGTCCTCCGTACGTTCGAAACGGACGCCGCCGACAAGCCACAGTCGGTGGTTGAGCAGCCGGAGGTCGCCCCGCACATAGCCGGCGGAAACGGTCTCCGTCAATTTCCGGGAGGCGGCGCTGCTGGTGTTGATAAAGTTGGCCTCCTCGAAACGGAAGTATTCCGGATTGGTCTGGTAAAGCTGCCACAGCTTGTACGGGCTGGGCCGCTGGAGGGGCGGCAGATCGAACGGGGCGTTGGCGGAGGAGTACACCGGGTCGATGATGTCGTACCGGGAGCTGAGATCGTCGGCCGTGGTGGCCACGCCATCGGGGCCGAGGAAGGTCCACGTGGGATTGATCTGCCGGATGTCGCGATCCTGCCGGCGCACGTCGAGGCCGGAGCGGACGTAGATCGGCACGCCGAGCTTGAATTCGCGGCGGACGTTGAGATGCGCCCCCACGATGGTGTCGGCACTGCTGAGCTGGTTGCTGCCCACCGAGGCAATCGAATAGGGGGCCAGCGAAAACAGATCGACGGGCACGCCCGCCGTCGTGGTCGCCGCAATCGTGCCTGGCCCCTTCCGCACCGTGCCGATGTCTCCATAACGGAGCGTGAGGCTCCGCACGCGCGTGGTCACCCCGCTGAAGAAACCGTCGTCGATGTCGCGGTAGGTGTTGGTCGAATGGGAATAGAATCCGCCCCCGTCGAACTTCCACACCGGTCCGTTGTGCCGGTACTGGACGCTCGAATGCCAGGTGCGATCGGTCTTTATCCGGCCGTTCGTCGACAAGACCGAAGAGGCCGCACCCGGGGCGCTCAGCGCAAAGGTGGCGTCGTATCCCGCCGGTCGGGTGGTCGATGTGCCCGTCAGCGACGTCGTCCATTGTTCGATCACCTGATGCATGGCGGCGGTGGTGAATTGCGTGCTCACGCTTAGCATGCCGAACGGCCCCACCTTCCAGTCCGCGGTGGTCCCGATCGAATAACGCTGCCACCAAGTGGGCTGATCACGCACCGTGTGCCCGCTGAGAAACGGATTCTCCGCGGTGCCGAAACTCGACGTGGCGCCGTTGATCGGACGCCAAATCGGCTGGGTCATCTGGGTCCCGCTGAAGCGTTGAGTATAGAAGCCGTTTACGGTGATGCCGAACGTCTTGCTGAAGGGCGCAATGTAGGAAAAATCCAGGCCCGGCAGCACGCGCCGGCCGGTCGACTTGGGCTGGGCGCCGGGCATTTTCTTCAGCGTAAGCCAGTTGCTGTTCATGATCGCGCTCGCCCGGTACGTGAACTGCGGCCTCAGGCGATCAAAGGCGCCCTTGCTCACGACGTTGACGGAGCCGCCCATCGAGTCCGCCGGCGAGTCCGGAGTCGGTGTCTTCGAGACTTCCACGCGCGAAATATTGTTCATCGTCAAACCGCCCACTTCGACCTCGCGCGTCACCCCGGACGAAGCGGCGCTGGCCATCCGGTTGCCGTCGACCATCACCGGGGTAGTGCTGGAGGGCATGCCGCGGACGGAAATCGAACGCGCGTCGAACGACGAGTAGTTCACGGTCACACCCGGGATGAACTTGATGAACTCGCCCAGATTGCCCTCGCCGGCGTCACCGAAGGCGTCGGCATCGACCACGTTCTTGATGTTCGCCGCGTAGCGCTGCTCGTTGATCGCGATGTCGGCCGCGTTCATCTCGCGGCTCGAAGCGACGACGAACTCGGAGAGCTTGACCACCCCCACGTCGCTGCCGGCATCGATGCGCGTGAGGTTGAAGTCTTGCGTCGCCGCCTCCCCGGCCGCGATGCGCACCATCGCCGTTTGGGGCTGGAGACCAGTGAAGGTAACCGCCAGTTGGACTTCACCTGCCGGCACTTCCGTGAGCCGGAACTCGCCCGATTCATTCGTGAACGTCTCAAGGCGGGTGCCCGCGACCACGACGCGCGCGTTGTTGAGGAAGCTGCCGCTGGTTACGTTCAACACCCGGCCCGTCACGCTGCCGGTGGACGATGCTTGGGCGTACGCTGCGATGGTGGCGAACACGAGCGCGGCCAGCGCAAAGCAGCGCTTCATTATCGTGACGGCGGGCGAGGCAGGTATGGTTGCGGTGGATTTCATGGGGCGCTGAAACGGTTGGTCCTTGCGGGAGAGGGCATACGCGAATGACGGGATTCCACTGAAAGGGCCTGCGATAGCCCGGCGGCAGAATTTGAACGGGGTGCGGCCGCACCGGTCAGAGAACCGCTGCATCATAGCGGACACGACGCGGGTGTCATCACCTGCGAATGATACGAATAGACTTTAATTGATTTCGCGTCGCGCACCGGGCGGTTCGCCCGCCCCGGAATTGGCCGCCCGGATGGTGCTGCCCGAAATGGAGCGACGCCCCCCACCCTTCTGCCGATAGGCCGCGGGGGTGCCCCCGGTCACACGCTTGAAATTGCGGCAGAAAAGCGTGGACGAACTGTAGCCCGCCTGCCGGCTGATGTCGTGCACGGACAGTGACGACGAAGCCAGCAGTGCTTTCGCCCGCTCAATCCGGATGTCGCGCAGGAAGTCGAAGACGGTCGTGGATTCCTCCCGCTTGAAAACCCGCGCAATATGTTCGGCGCTCAGCCGGAGATGCCGCGCCACGTCCTCCAGCGTCAGCGCCTCGGCGGCATGGGTGAGAAGGTATTCCTTGATCTGTTCGGTGATCCAGCGTGGGCGCGGTTGCTCCACCCGCATGGGCACGGGGGCGCCGAGCGCCGCCAGCCGTTCGCCGATGAGCGTGACGAGCAATCGGGTGCGCGCACTCACGCGATGCCGGAAACCGCGTGATTCCGTTTCGGCATCCTGGCGGATGGCCTCGAGCAGCGTGTACATCGCAGCGGTCTGTCCGCGCACGAGATGTCGCAGCTCACAGAAATGATTTTGGATAAAAACGGTGAAATCCGTCTCCTCGTGCCGGCTGCCGAGCCGCATCAGCCAGCTCGTCTTGGGATCGTATGTAAACTGGGAGCCATCGAACTGGATTCGGAAAACGTGCAACCGCGAAACCGCCCGGTTCTGCGCCGCCCGATAGACCAGCCGCGACGGCCCGGGCACGACAACAACATCGCCCGGGCCGATGTCACCGATCTCCACGTCATCGACCGCCAGCCGCACCCGTCCATCGCATATGAGGAGCAGGCGTGGCTCCGGTCTTTCCACCACCAGCTCTTTCCCGCGGGGCACGAACATCACGCGATCCTCCACCTCGGCCAGCGGCGGTTCGAGCGGACGAACGACGTGAAAACTTTTCCCCATGGCGTGACGCCGGCGAAAATCCACCGGCGGGCGCAATACGTCAATTTAAGTTGATGGCACGGTGCGTATTGGTCCACATCCTCAAACGCCGTCTGGTGACTGTGTTTGAAGTCTGGCCGCGGAAGAAATCGCGCGAGAAACTCGAGCAGAGCATCCGCGAATTGACGCCGCGACGCACCTGCGGTTGCGCGCTGGAGCAGTGCATTGCATCGCTCAACGAAGTGCTGAAAGGATGATATGGTTCAGGCCCGGTTTAGCTAGATCCCGGAGCTCGCCAGGAACCCGCCGTCGACGGGCAGCGTCACCCCGGTGACAAAACCGGCCCGCGTGTCGTCGAGGAGCCAGCACGCGGCGCCGAGCAATTCCCGCGCTTCGCCGAACCGGTTCAGCGGCGTGTGGGCCAACACGTTCTGACCGCGCGCGCTGAGGCCTCCGTCGGGCGTCATCAGGATTTTCCTACTCCGCTCGTTCACAAAAAAACCCGGGGCGACCGCGTTCACGCGAACGCCCGCCGGAGCCAGGTAAACCGACAGCCATTGGGTGAAACTCACGACCCCAGCCTTGGCCATCGCATAGGCGGGGACCCGCGTGAGCGGTCGATAACTGTTCATCGACGCAAAATTCAGGATCGAACCGCGTCCGCGCCGCGCAAGGTCGCGGCCGAAAATCTGGCACGGAATCACCGTCCCGAGCGTATTGACGCGAACGACATCGTCGAAGCGGCCCAGATCGAGGTCGAAGAAACCGCGTGTGCCCGCGGGTTTCCCGGGCGACAACTCGAGCGCGGAAAACTCCGTCACCGTGGTAATCGCATCCGCCTGGTTTCCGCCGGCCCCATTGATCAGAAACTGGCAGGCACCCAGTTCGAGCGCCACGGTCTCGCGGGCGCGCTCCACCGCGGCGGCATCGAGCACATCGCAGACGAGCGGAAGCGCGGTCCCGCCGTCCTGGCGGATATCGGCCGCCAGGGATTCCAGCGCCGCCCCCGTTCGCCCCAGCAGCGCGAGCTTCGCACCTTGGCGCGCGAGTTCCCTCGCCAGGACGGAGCAAAGGGTGCCGCCGGCCCCGGTGATGACCGCGACCTTCCCGTTGAAGCAGGACTCATTCATGATGACAGGGGTTAAAGGGCCAAAACCTGGCGGGCGTTGTCGAAGCAGAGCGCCCGGACCAATCCGCCAAGCGGTCCGCTGTCCGCCGGCATCGTGCCAGCGGCAACCTGGGCGCCGAGCCACTCGCAAAGCACGCGGCGAAAGTATTCATGGCGCGTCATGGATAATAAACTACGTGAGTCCGTGGTCATGCCGATGAACGTTGCGAGCAGGCCGTGGTTCGCAATCGCATCGAGTTGGGCGCGCATGCCGGTTGCGTGGTCGTTGAACCACCACGCCGGCCCGAGTTGGAGCTTGCCGGCGACCCCATCTTCGGCAAACGAACCGCAGAGCACCGCCAGCGGCACGAAATCGGCCGGGTTTAGCGGATACAGAATCGTGCGCGGAAGCGCCTCCGCCCGTTCCAGATCGTCGAACCACGCACAAAGGCTGGGCATGTCACAGGGCTGTCCGATGCATGCGTAGCCACCCGCCGGCCCGGCCAGCCGTCGCAACCGCGAACTGGTCCGCCGCCGCGCGCCGAGGTGGAGCTGCATGACCCAGCCGCGCCGCGCATACTCGACCCCGAGGAAACGGAGAATGGCGGAGCGCAGGCGGACCGCGTCGTCGGCAGAGAATGTTTCCGTACGCAACCGCCGGCCAAACCGCGTCTCCGCCTCCTCGTCCGGGATGCTCAGATACGAAAAATCATCGAGCCCGTGATCGGAAAGCCGAGCGCCGGCCCGCCCGAAGTGATCCAACCTCTGCGTCAGCGCCGCGCGAAACGAACCGAAATCGCGAATCGGAATTCCCGTCGCCGCCGCGAGCGCCTGCAGCCATTTCGGAAAATCGGGCGACTCCACTGCCACGGCCTCGTCCGCGCGCAACGAGGGCAGCACGCGCGTCACTCCGCCTTCGCCCGCGATGCGCGCATGTGGTGCCAGGTCATCGAGCAGCCGATCGCTCGTGCAGACACAGGACACCGCCCGGCGCGCGAGCAGGCCGCGCGCCGTAAAGCCCGGCTCGCGCAACCGCTCCTGGCACGTTTCCCAGATCCGCGGCGCCGAGTCGGTCGTCAGCGGTTGGACGATATCGAAATACCGTTTCAGCTCGAGCGCCGTCCAGTGGTGCAACGGGTTCCCGAGCGTGAGCGGCACGACGGCAGCCCAGGCGTCGAATTTTTCCCGCTCGGCGGCGTTTCCGGTGATCAGCCGCTCGGGCACACCGGCGAGCCGCATCGCGCGATGCTTGTAGGGATCGGTGGTCACCCACAGTTGCGTGATGTTCTCGAACCGACGGTCCGCCGCGAGGTCCCGCGGATCAAGGTGACAGTGATAGTCACAGATGGGCGCGCCGGCGGCGAACTCGTGATAGAGCCCGCACGCCGTCTTCGATGAGAGCAGAAAATCGTCGTGAATGAAGGCGTTCACATCAGGAGTTTGTGGGCCACCGACGGAATGCGCGCTTCGCTCACGCCGGGGATTCTGGGCAACGTTGGGCGTCTCATGGCAAGTCCCGACCGGCGCCTCAGGCATCGCGGATTCGCTCGACGCGGCCAATCCAGAAAAACAGGGCGCCACACGCGATGAGCGGCAGCACGCCCACCGTCCAGAACACGGGCAGGTAACCGGCGCGGTCGACCAGCTGGCCGACGGCGAAGGTGAAGGCGGCGCCGCTCAGGCTCGCCGCCATCAGCGTGGAGCCCATCGCCGTCCCCATCGTTTCGGCGGGAAAAATGTCGGCGTGCAACGCGAGGATGTTCGCGCTCCACATGCCGAAACCGAAGGTCGCCAGGCACACCCAGGCGATCGCGGCCGCGGCCGATGAGGCATTCACCACCTGGATACCGCCGAGCATCGCCAGCGCACCGGCCACCATTACGCTCTTGCGCGCGAAGGTGGCGCTGCGGCCGCGCGCCAGCAAAGCATCCGAAATCGCCCCGCCCGCCATTTTTCCCAGGTCCACCGTCAGGTACGGGATCCAGCCGTAAAATCCGATTTCCTTGAGCGAGAAGCCCCGGCCCTTGCTCAGATAATCGGGCAGCCAGAAGACGTAGAACCACCACACCGGCGTCGCCATCAGCCGCGTGACCATCAGGCCCCACAGCTGCCGCTCGCCGGCGATTCGCCGTAGCGCCGCACCGAATACAGGGGGCCGCGGCGCGCGCACCCCGAGCTCCCGCAGGACCTCGTCGCGTTGCGACGGCGTCAGTCGGGGATGCTGATGCGGCGCGTGGTAAACGCGGAGCCAGCCAGCCAGCCAGAGGAAGCCGAGGGCGCCCGTGACCACGAAGGCCGCGCGCCACCCATAACGCAGCGCCAGGAACGCCACCAGCGGCGGGGCAATCACGGCGCCCACGGCCGAACCGCTGTCGAAGATCGCCATCGCGAACGCCCGGCGCTTCTGCGGAAACCAGCTCGCCACCGCCTTCGTGCCTGCCGGCCAGTTGCCCGCCTCGGTCACTCCGAGGAAACCGCGCGCCACCGCGAGACTGATCGGCCCGACCACGAACGCATGCGCCGCCGCCGCAATCGACCAGCCGATGATCGCGACGATGAAACCGAGCCGCGTTCCCACCTTGTCGATCCACATCCCGCACGGCACCTGCGCCAGCGTATACGCGAGCAGGAACACCGTCGTAATCGTCCCGTAATGCGCACTCGAGAGCGACAACTCGCTCCGCAGCGTGGGCAGCAGCACGGAAAGCGCCTGCCGGTCGATATAGTTGATGACCGTCGAAAGGAACAGCAGCGCCAGGATCTGCGTGCGCAGCCGGCCAATGGCACTTTCCGACGGACTCATGGGCCGCGCCTTGCTCAGCGACTGCGCTCGATTCGCAAGGCCGACGCCTCCGCAATCAGCACCGGGGAGTCATAGAGCGGCAGGCTCCGAAACGTGACGCCGGCCGCCGCCTGCGACCACATCCCCGTCGGCAGCGCGTAGACCGTGCTCGTGCGCACGTCGACCAGCACGGGCTCGGTGAACTTTCCGGCGCGCAGCGTCACGTCGGCCAGCGTCACGCCCTTGGCCTGCGCCGGCGGCGCGTCATTGAACCAAAGCGTCACGATCTGCCCGCCTTTTTCCGTACGATAACCGGTCAGCGCCACGCTCCGCAGCGCCGTCGACGTGAACGGATACTCGCGTATCCGCTTCACCGTGTCGTCGAAGATCGCGAACACCGTCTGCGCCGCGTAATAGACCGGCTTCACGTGCGAAACGGTCTGGTCGGGATTCGTGCCGAGCAGCCCCTTGTAGTTCATCCGCAACACACCGTCGGCACCGGCCTGGTTGCTCGCCTGCGTATAGTGCATGTCCGAAATCGTGAACAGATTGAACGGCACGTCCTTCGCGTGATGCGCGAGCATCCGCCGCAGGTCCCATTTGGCCTGCAGGGTTTCCGTCCAGCTGATCTTCGAGAGCGCGAAATTTTCCTGGTACTTCGAGGGCGCGCCCGTCTCGCCCTGCCGAACGGAAATTCGGGCGCCGTGCTTCGCGATCACGGCGCGAAGCTTGTCCGCGGTGTTGGTGTCATCCGGGTTGCGCGGATAACCGTGAAACGTGAGGGCGTCGATCAGCTCGAGCTTTCCCCTGGCTTTCATGCCAGCGATAAACTTGTCGGCGTACGCGACATCGCCGGCCAGCCCCAGCGCCCAGAGTTTGCTCTTGGGCTGGAGTTCGCGGACCATCGTCGCCGTCCGCGTATAGAGATCGATGTAGGCGTCGACCCCCGCGGTGCCGCGCCGGTTGATGTCCGGCTCGTTCCAGACCTCCCACTCGTGCACGCGATCCCGGTAGCGTTCGACCAGTGCCCGCGCCCACTTGTCCCACGCCGCCAGCGCCTCGGGCGACGAGGGGAAACCGCCGCCCAGCCCGGTGTCGCCCCCGCCCTTGTAGATGGTGTTGCCGTAATTGAATTCCAACCACGGCCGCACGCCCTGGGCGACGGCATCGGTCACAATCGCGTCGAGCCAGCCCCACGAGTACACGCCTGGCTGCTGCTCGCACTTCGCCCACCCCGCCTGGACCCGGATGCCTTTGGCGCCGAGGGGACCGAGGTATTTCCGGTAGTGCTCGTACACGGTGAAATCGCGGTCGATCGTCTCGCCGCCAATCGACCATGAAGAGGAAGTGATTTCCTTCGCGTGCCGTGGCTTCACCTGGCCGACGACGGGGAGATCGATGCCGGTGGTCGGCACCGGAGGCGTGAGGGGCGCGCTCGCGGTCGCGGCACCGGCGGCCGCCGCCCAGGCGAGCAGCAGCGCGACGGCTCCGTGACGGAAAATGGAGGAGAGCACAGGGTCGGGACGGTTCATGATGATTGAGGGAGGTTCGTGAGCGCCAGGGACAAGGTTGAGTGGAAGGGGCGAAACGGGGCAATGCTCGCGCGGGTCGTCAGGTTCCGGCAGCGTCAGCGCGTCGTTACGCGGGACTCGGCCTGCCGCAGCACATCACGCGTGCGTTTCAAGGTGGCGGCCAGGTTGATCTTTTTCGTTCCGCGGTACCAGTTCTCCCAGCGGCCGCGCGTGTACGCCTCGGACAGCGCCGGGATGCCGGCCATCGCCGCCTCGGCCACTCGCAGCGCTTCGACACACGCCGGTAGGTTCCCGAGATCCAGCGCTTCGTGCGCGAGTTCGATCTGCTCGAACCAGCGGCAGAACTCGCGCGCCAGTGCGCCCTGGTGAACCAGGTTGTCCCGGAGAAAAGCAGCCTCGGTTTCAGGCAACTCCACCGCGAACGTGCGGGCATGGAGCAACACGAGTTCGAAGCCGGCTCGCTGCTGCGCGAGCCGCCGGATCACCTCGCGACGGCCGGGACTCGGCGGATGCATGTCGCTCAGTCCCTTGTAGAACGCGTCGGCCGGCTTCGCGCTCTCACCCGTCGCGGCTCCGCTGGTGCGCACGGGCGCCTGCCGGTTTTTTTCCACGGCGGTGCCGGTGGTTGGATTCCGCGCGGCGAGTTTTTTAGCGATCTGCCCGAGGGCCGAATTGCCGCCGCCGATCATCTGCCCGTCCATGAGAAAAGGCACCTGCTGCGCGTCGTGAATCTGCCACGAGTTGAAGTAAATCTGGTACGCGTTGAGGACCTCCTTCTGCCGCCGCGAAAACCGATCCGCCACCCAACGCGAGAGCCACGCCTCCGGATCGTATCCATCCATCCGCCACGCCATCTTCGCCGTCGCGTCGACGCCGAGCACGAACTCGCGGATGTTGGAGATGTTCGTGATCACATAGCTTCCCGCGCCGTGCGTCACGGCCGCCTGGAGGCACTCGAAGGTCTTCGGCGGCGACACGATTTGCACGAGGTGGGGACCGCAGCCCCACAACGCGTGGTGATAATACACGCCGTAGGCGTTCGCCGGGTTGCGCGGCGTGGAATAGAAGTCCGGCTGCCACTTCCAGCCTGGCGAGTTGTCGGCAAAGACCACGATCGTATCGCGCGGAATCGTGAGCAGCTTCTGCTGGTTCAACGTCGAGCCCTCGGCCCAGAGCGTCGTGGACTGAAACCGCGGCTGCCGCGGCGCGACTTCATCGAGAATCCGCACCTGCTCGGCCATCGCCTCCGAGATCAACCGTCCGCGATCCGCGTCGGACTGGGGCGTCTTCGGATCCGCCATCCACATCGGCCGGTCCGCGATGCCGCGCAGTCCGAGTTGCCACACGACGTTCGGGAACTCCGCCCATTTTTGGGCGTACACGCGCCAGACCTCGCGCACCTCGTCCGGATGACTGAAGTACGAGTACTTCAAATCCCGGCCGCGCTTCTTCCAATAGTTGAAATAGCCGAACGCACTCACGCCCATCGGCTCAACGTGATGCTGCGACACGAACACGCCACGGCGCGCGCATTCCTCGATCAGCGCCGCTTCGGGCGGATTCAGGATGTCGACGAAGCTGGCCGGGATGATCAGGTTGCAGCGGCTGCGCACCAGCGCCTCGGCGATGTGCCGCACCACCTCGCGCGGCACCACCTGCGCGTAGTAGGGATAGTCGATATAGCGCGGCCCGCCGCTCTCCTTCCACTCGGTGAGCAAATCCTCGTCGTTGATGAACCAGCCCCGGAAACGAAACGTCGGCGGGCCCGAACTGAGTTTCACCTCGGGCCAGGCGAGCGTAGCGCGCGAGCGCGGTTCGCGCGAAGACCAGAAGTACAGCGGATCGACGCCGAGGTGCTGCTCGATGAACGCATACAGCCCGAACATCGTGCCGCGCTCATCGCTGCCGGCGATGATCAGCCGGTTGCCGACGGTTTCGACGCGATAGGCTTCCCACTGGCCCTTCAGTCCCGCGCCGAAGCCGGCCGCGATCGTGTCGAGCACGGCGACCGATTCCGGCTGGTTGGCCGACACCAGCACGACGCCGCCTTCGGCCAGCTCCTCCGGTGTCCGCACGAGCGTCAACGTTCGCCCGGTAATCTTTCGCACATCACTCAGCAGGTCTTCGGCCGCGAGGCGGACACACTCCGGTTCGCTCGCGGGCACCAGCACCGCGGCGGCGCGCTGCGGCGACGCGAGATCAAACGCCGCCGGCACGCCGGTCGCGGCCAGCATGAACGCGGCGATCCCGATCATCACGCGGCGAACGGCCCCGGCCAGCGGTCGAACCGCTGGACCAGGCCCGGATCGTTCAGGTACTGAAGCGGGCTCAGAGATCATTTTGGGAGCAGCGTCGAGAGATCGGCCACAAACACGTTGCGGGTGCCGTCGACGAACCCATTGAACGCCACATAACGTCCGCTGCGATCCCAAGCCGGATGCGGATCGACGCGAAACTCACCGGCGGTCATCGCCACGAACACCTGAAAGATCGTCCGCTCCTTGCCGCGCTGCAGATCCAAAAACCGGAGCGGCGAGGTACCGTCCTTCGCTGCCACGGGCTCATCCGGATACGCATCGGTGATGACGAAGGGCCGGCCGCCGGGATGCTGCGTGGGGTGCCCGGAACCCGGCTTGAACAGCACCTTCAGATCGGAGCCGTCGGCGCGCACGGAGATGAACTCCAGCCCCGGCTGATCGTCCACGTTGAGGTTCATCGACAGATGCTCGCCATCCGGCATCCAGTTGATGTGGTGCCCGCCGCGGGCCCACTGGTCGGGCGTAATCGCCGTCCGCAATTCCGATCCGTCCGGCCGCATTGTGATCACGGCCCGGCGACGCCCCGCCGGCGGCTGGCCGGCGACGCGCCGATCCACCCGCGGGCTCCACTGCACCGTGGTGAGCAGCCGGGTGCCCTGCGGATTCCATTTCACCTGAAAACAATAATACTCAAACTCGTCGGGATTCGGAATCGCGATGCTCGGCCGTGTGCGCTCGTAGATGTCGCGGATCGAAACGAGGCGCCGAACCTTGCCTGTGGCCACGTCCGTGAGTTCCACGCCGTCGTCGGCCACCGGTCCGATGTTGCGCGGCGGCCGCGCCGACTCCGGCACGACCACGCCATAGCCGACCTGCGCCCGCGGCGATTGGATCAGATTGTACGAGGCGAGTTGCCGTCCGTCGAGCGACACCATGAAGACGGTGCCCTCGAGCCGGCGGGACCTGCCGGTCTGCGGATCGAGGTGCACGGCAAATGCGCGCCACGTTTGCGGATCGACATCATTGAAGAACAGGTCCGCGTCCGTGGCTCCCCATTGCACGTTGGCGCCGAGTTGCACCTCGAAGCCGCGGGATTCCGCGACGACGCGTTCCTTCCCCGTCGCCAAATCCACCAAGACGACCTCGCCCACCTCGCCCGGCTGCGGCGAACGTTTCTCCTGCGGCAACCGGAAGAGCGCGAGATACCGGCCGGACGGGCTGAACGGCGACGTGTCGAAGAAGCGGTGAATCGTGCGGCCTGAGGCGACGCGGACGATGCGCACGTCCTTCACGTTAGCCTCCACGGCGGGAAAACGCTCCCACGCCGGCTCCACGGCGGCGCGCACCGAGACAGCGGCCCACCCGAATGCCATCGTCAGGCCGAGAATGATTCGCATGCCGTTCATCGACTCAGAAGGAGAGCCGCGTCAGGAGAGTAAATTTCCGTCCCTCGGCGATCGACCAGACCGGAATCGAACCGTCCGGATTGATCACGGCCGGCACGAGTTCATCGGTCGTGAGCAGATTCCGGACGTTGAGCTGAATCTTCAGGCCGTATTGGCGGCGCAGGATTTTGGTCTGATAGGAAATCCACGCGTCGTACCGGGTCTCGGACGGACCGTAGTACGGATTCCGCACATCCGAGATCCGAAGGTCGCTCGGCAGCGTGGTTCCGCCCGCCGGCACCGGCGTGAGATCCGCGCGGAAACTCGCGACCGGATACCCGAGCGCGGCCTTGTCGAGCCAGCGCACACCGGCCCCGACGCCCCAGCCTTTCAGCCGTTCAACCTGCAGATCGTAATTGCCCACGAAGTTCGCGCGCCAGCGGCGGAGCTCGTGCACGGGAGCGCCATCTCCGGCCGCCGCCGTGTTGAACGGGTTCAGCACATTACGCTGAAACGTCGCCGCAAACATGTTGGGCTCGGTCCGGCTGCCGATCAGCGGAATCGCCGCCTGCGAGAGCGGAATCTGATAGCCCCAGTCCTTGAGCCACTCGACGGCGAGCGGCTGGCCCGATGCCGACGCCGTGTCGAACAGCAGCCGGCGCGTCGCCCCGCCCGTATTGCTGCGGACCGACTTCTGCTCCGACACGTTCATCACGATCGAAAGACCGCGGACCGGGCGGTACATGATTTCGAGTTCCATCCCCTTGCTCACAAAGTCACTCGTGTCCTGCACGCCGGGATTGACCGAGGAGGGAGTGCCGTTTTGCAGCCGCCAGTTGAACAGGTTCAGCAACTCCTGCGGCGGTGCGACGTAGTTCTCGGGAAAACCGCCGGGGCCCGCCGGTACCCAGCGATTCAATACGGCGTTGTACGCCTGCGAATGCAGCGAGACGACCTGCGCGGCGAGATTGCCGACGGTGCCGTTGAAACTGCCCGTCTGCGTCGTCTCGAAGAAATTCAGCCGCCCGCTGAGCTTCGAGTCGAACGCCTCGAAATAGAACCCGGTCTCCTTCGTCACCCCCGCCGGTGGCGGCAAGGCCACGCCAAACGCATTCACGGTCCGGCCGGCCGGCGGGCTGAAGTTTTCCGATTCGCCGTAGTAGGCGTTGAACGCGGAGAGCACCGGCACCCGGCGCATCCACGCCTGCGGCAGCTTCGCCACGACGCTCCACGCGAAGAGCGTCGCCTGGAACCGCTGCGGAACGATGGCCGGATTATCGAGCGTGAACGTGGGATCATCGACCAGCGCATAGCCTTCGCCATTCGCGATGATCGGCGCGTTGATGCCGCGGATCGACGACTCCTCCTTTCGCCAGCCCACCGTGGAGACCAGATGATCCCACAGCCAGTTGCTCTGCAGCGCGAACGCCTGCGAATCGAGTTTGCGCCGGTTGAGCACGCCGGAGCCGGCGGTGTTCGACACCCGGTCGTCTTCACGCCGCAGATCGATCGGCGTGTAGAACGGAGCGTACGTAGCCTGCTGCGAGACGGCGGCACTCGGCGCGGGCGTCCGCGTCAGCACCACGCCCTGCCCCACGACTTCCGTGTGGAAGCTCATGAGATCCTGGCGCAGCCCGGAGATGTCTGCCCCGGCCGGTGAGCTGGCATTCGCCAGAGACGGGCCGAGGTAGATCCACACCGCCGGCTGCTTGCTCTGGGGCTGCAGCCGGCTCTGGTTGTTGCCGTTGACCCAGAAGTCCGGCGTGTAAAACAGCCGGCCACCCGAGTGGGTGCGCGTGGTCAGCTCCTCCCGTTGACCCAGCAGCGAAAACACGTGTTTCCCGAGCACGCCGCCGATCCAGCCGGATCGCCGTTCCTGGACATTCAACTCGTAGAACAGCTTCGCGCGCGACGTGTCGATTTGCTGCTGGTTGAAACTCGCGGAGCCGGCCGAGGCGATGAACGGCCGCCCGAAATTCGGGTTCGGCTCGCCGGTCCACATCCGCGTGTTCACGTCGATCGACATCCAGGGCGTGCCTTCTGGCAGCAGGTTCTGCAGGCTCTCGCGCCACCGCTGCCGGTTGAACGACAACTCGGCGCCCGCCGTGCGACGCAGCAGCAGCTGCTGCAGCGAGGCGTCGAGAGACTCGAGACGCGACTTCTGGCGCGAGTTCGGCCCGACGAGCAAATTGTCGAAGAAGTTGAAGACGGAGGGATCCGTCAGGTTCTCAGCGGTGTAGAACGCCTGATCGGGAAAGGCATAGTCCTGCCGCACCCGGCTCATCTCGCGGGAGTAGGCGTGCTGGGCGGTGTTGGTCAGTCCCGACCATGGGAAGTAGACATTGTTCGAAACCATAGCCCGCCCGAGGACCGTCTGGCCGCTTGGTGAACGCGGGATGTTGTCGCGCGGTGCGTTCGAATTGGGATCCTGGAAAATGAACGTGGCGGAGCGATTGACGTTCTCGGCCGTGCCGATGGTGGCGGTGCGCGCCGCGGCCGTGAAGATGCCGCTCGCGACACCGGGATCGTAGGTGACTTTTCCGCGCGCGCCGAGCGCCCTCAGGTTGTCGGGAATCGTCGCGTCGAACCACGAGGACAACCGATCGGAGGGCGGCAGCACGCGGGGGTTGTTGGAAACGATCCGGCCGCGTTCGTATGAGGCACTCAGCGTAGTTGACTCCATGATACCGCGGTTGCGCAGCGGCTTCACGTCCCAGGTCGCCGCCGCATATTTGCGCTCGGTGTCCCGGAACGCGAAGTCCTGCTGGAATTTTTCGTCGTCCTTCACGCCCGCGATCCGCAGCGCGAGATTTCCGCGGCTCGGCACGAAGTTGTAGTCCAGGGTGGTGCGCCAGCTCCCGTAGCTGCCGCCAATCACTTCCACCTCGCCCTGCTGCCGCTGCAGATCCGCCGAGCGGGTCGAGGTGTTGACGATGCCGGCGGGGCTGCCGACGCCGAAGAGCAGCGCGTTGGCGCCGCGGTTCATCTCCACGCGGTCGGTGTTGTAGCCATCCATCGGGATGATGCTCCGGTAGAAATTGCGCGCCATCGTCGCATCGGCCAGCCCGCGCACCCGCGCTCCGGTCTGGGAGTTGCTCAACGACGGTTCGCCGGTCACGCCGCCCCCGGTGGGCGTCACCCCCGAGATGCCGCCGCCGAATCCCTTCACGTCCATGTTTGCTTGATACGCCAGGACGTCGCCGAGCTTCGTCGAAGCGGTGTCCTCGAGGAACTTGTTCGTCACCACCGAGACCGCCGCGGCGAGGTCGGTGAGCTTGGTATTCAGCCCCATGCCGGCGAGGGTGCGGCTGGCTTCGTAGCCGACATCCTTGTTCGTCTCAACGGTGAACGGAGACATGATGACGACCTCTTCGGCCTTCGCTTCGGGCTTCGGCTTCTCCGCCGTCGGCTGGGCGAGCAGGCTCGAAACGGTCAGCAGCGGCAGGATTCGCCACGCGGCGGGCTGGCGGGCGGGGAAACAGGTCAGGTTCATGGCGGGGTTGAGGAGGGGGAACAAATTCCCGGCGGGGGAGCGCCACGCAGCCGGGCGGCCATGCTGGGACGGGTGAAACGTTGCGGCCGGGCACGCGGCCGGGTCAAGGTGTGTCAGAAACCTTTTTCTTCTCTATTGAATTATTGGGACAAAGCCGCTTGACCCCTGCAGCGATGCCCTGGAGTATTCCGACGTCCAGTTTTCCCCAAGAGCTGTTTCAATACAGGAATGCGCGCCAAAGCCACTTCTCCCCGACCGCCGCCCCACACCGTGCCCGTGTTGTGCAAGGCGATTCGCGTTTTTGCCGAGGTCGCGCGCAGCCGGGGCGGCGTCTCCAGCAAGGCACTGGCGGTGTCGCTCGGCATCTCGCCGACGACGTGCTACCGGATCCTGAAGTCATTCGTCGCCGAGCGCTGGCTGAGCGCCCGGCGCGACGGCACGTTCGAGCTCTCCTTCGCGCTCGTTCCGCTGCTGCAGCCGCTGCTGCAACACGAGGTGCTGATCGAGACCGTGAAGGAACCGCTGCGCCAGCTGGCCGCGACCACCGGGCTCACGGCGAAAATCACCGTCCGCCAGGGGGACGATGCGGTGACGCTTTACAGCGCGTCCTCGCCAAAGAGCACAGCGATCACCTCCCGCGTCGGCTCGGTCATATCCCTCGCCATCGGCTCGAGTGGGGCCGCGCTCCTGAGCGCGCTGCCGGATGCCGAAATCGCCCAGATCCTCGACCGCGCGGCGCCGGAAGTCTGGAAGTTGCAGGACCGGGCGGACGTGCAGCGGCGGATCCGCGAGGCCCGGAAGGAAGGCTGCTCGTTCGACCATGGTTCGTTCCAGCCGCACATCCACACGCTTTCCGCGCCGCTGGCCGTGGAAGATCGCCGCATCATCGCGGCGATCACCCTGCTGGGATTCCCACAGGACTTCGAGGGTACCGCGCGGCTCGCGCTCACGCGCCAGGTGAAATACACCGCCGGCGGCTGTCTTCAGCTGATCAAGGGGCAGGATCTCGCCGCGTGAGGGGCCGTGCTTCCCCGGGGCAACCGCAGGATCTCAAACATCGTGAAATCGGGCAGCGGGCATCTGAAATCTATCATTGGGACGGCCGGCGCACTGCTTCCCGATTTCAAGCTGCCCGATGCGAGATGCTCGATTTCAACATCTCCGGGTTCACCTCGGCGCACGAAGCAGGAACACGTTGCGCCATGATCCTCGCGGACTTTCTCCCGCCCAGGCGCGACCGCTCGTGGGACTACGCGCGGCAGGCCGGCGTGACGCATGCCATCGCCCGCTGCCATCCGCGGGACACCGGGCTCAATCCACCGTGGGACATCGACGCGCTGCGGGCCGTGCAGCGCGATTTCGCCGACGCCGGAATCAGGCTCATTGGCCTCGAAGGCGACGAGTTCGAGATGCGTCGGATCAAACTGGGACTCTCCGGCCGGGACGAGGACCTCGCGCTTTACCGGCGGATGCTCGCAAATCTGGGCGAACTCGGGATCGGGCTGCTCTGCTACAACTTCATGGCGACCATCGGCTGGTGCCGCACGGACACGCACGTGCCGGCCCGCGGCGGGGCCATCACGAATCGCTTCCAGCACGCGGCGCTCGATCCGCAGCCGGTGCCCGACGACGACCGCGTCTCGGAGGAGCCGCTCTGGGCCAATTACGCGTACTTCCTTCGCGCCGTGCTGCCCGCGGCGGAGCGCGCGGGCGTGAAGCTGGGGCTGCATCCAGACGACCCCCCACTCTCCCCCTTGCGCGGAGTCGGCCGCATCTTCACTTCGTCGGAGGCATTCGCGCGGGCAATGGCGCTGAGCGACTCGCCCTTCCATGGGATTACGTTCTGCCAGGCGAATTTTCGGCTGATGGGCGGCGATGTCGCCGCGGCAGCGCGCCGGTTCGCCGATCGGATCGTGTTCGTCCATTTTCGGGACGTGGCCGGCACGGCGGAGGACTTCACCGAGACCTTCCACGACGACGGACCGACGGATATGCCGGCGATGCTCCGGCTGTATCATGAAATCGGATTCCGCGGTCCGATCCGCGTCGACCACGTACCGTCGCTCGCCGGCGAGGAGGATCTCCCGCACGGCTACGCCTACCTCGGCCGGCTGTTCGCAATCGGCTACATGAAGGGCATCCTGCAGACGGCGCACATTTCGTACTCCTGAACTTACCTCAACTCCATTTCACATGTCGCATTCCGAATCCTCCTCCAACGGCCTGCTGCAGCGCGAGGTCAAGATGATGAAGCTCGAACGGCTCATCGCCGAGCGCGAGTCGATCTCCACCAAGCCCTTTGCCGTGCCGGTCGAGGAACTGATCGCGCGCTATGAAAAGCTGTACACCGGGGCGGTGAGCGATGTGCTGCGGGAGTTTGCGCTGCTCGACCAGGCGCTGCCCGGCTATCTCCGTCCTCTCAACGACGAACACACGGTCGCCGGCATTGCCTTCACCGTGAAGAGCGCGCCCAACCTTCGGATCAGCGGCGAGATGACCTTCCGGACGGAGATGCTCGATCACATGCACGCGCAGAGCTTCGTGATGTGGGATGCGAGCGGCGACGAGCGGGCAACGCTCTGGGGCGGCGTGATGACGGCGACCGCCGCAGGCAAGGGTGTCAAGGCGGCCTGTCTCGATGGCGGCATCCGCGACACGCGGCAGATCCGGGAGAAGGATTTTCCGGTGTACTACAAGTATCGCAGTCCGAACGGCAGCCTGGGGCGATGCCTGATCACGCATTACCAGGTGCCGATCAAAATTGGCGACGTGATCATCAAACCGGGCGACGTCGTGCTGGCCGACGTGGATGGCGTCGTCTGCGTGCCGCGCGACATCGCGGTGGACGTGCTGGTCCGCGCCGAGGAAATCCTGCGCAATGAAAAGAAGATCTTCGGGTGGGTGGCGGAAGGCCAGTCGGTCCGGCAAATCACCGACCAGGGCGGCTACTTCTAGCCGGGAAATTTCACACTCTGATCCGCTGCGTACGCACCGTGTGTTCGGTGGTGCCGTGCGCCGGCGCGCGCTAACACGATTTCCCGGCTCAGGGCAAAACCGCTCTGCGGTTTTGCATTGCTCCCGTCTTCGCTGCCGTGGCCACAGCCGCTTCGGCCGTGAGCGGCGAAGGCGCTTGATTCACGCGCGCTGGACCGGCTAGGTGCAGTGGTCCGCACCGATGAATCCCACGCCAGACCCGAGCGAAGCGAGAGGCCCGTCCGGGACGCCGGGCGAAATCACGTTGCTCTTGCACCGGATCGAATCGGGCGACGCGCAGGCTGCCGACCAAATCCTTCCGCTCGTCTACGACGAACTGCGCAAACTGGCGGCCGCCAAGATGGCCCGTGAATCCGCGGGCCAGACGCTCCAGCCCACCGCGCTCGTTCACGAAGCCTGGCTGCGACTCGGCGGTGACGCGCAACCGGACTGGAAAAACCGCGCGCATTTTTTTGCGGCCGCCGCCGAGGCAATGCGACGGATCCTGATCGACCAGGCGCGCCACAAACAACGGCAGCGTCATGGCGGCGGGCTCGAGAAAGTCAGCGCCGATCGCACGGGCTTCGATGTCGCGGCCGCGGAATTAAGCGACGTCGAACTGCTGCTGCTCAACGAGGCGCTGGAGAACTTCAAGGCCCACGATGCGCGCAAGGCCGCGCTCGTGCAGCAGTGGTTCTTCGCCGGACTCACGGTCGAGCAGGCGGCCGAGGTCCTGGGAATCTCCGCGCGCACCGCGCATCGCGACTGGCTCTACGCCCGCGCCTGGCTGACAAACGAGATGGAGCGGCTGCGCTAGTTTTCCGCCCAAGGCGGAAAACTAATCTTAGGTTTTTTCGCAGAAAAAACCTCCGCGATGTCAGATTCGCGGAAGAAACGTCGCGTTGGAGGTTGTTCCCACCTCCCACATGAAATCCCAACTCGTCCGTTCGCTCGTTCTCACCGTGGCGTTTGCCGCGTGCAGTTTTGCCTCCGAATCCTTCCGTCCCTTCATCCTCAAACTCACGCCGGGCTCGTCGTCTGAAAGCGTGCGCAAGACCCTGGGCGTCCCGTCCGCCACGCTCGGCAAGGATCTCTGGGTCTACTTCGAGTTTTCCCAGGCCAATCCGAATGCGGAGAATCCCGAGTTCGACACCCTGGTGATCGCCTTCACCGATGGGCGGGTGACCGATGTGAAGATTACCGACGGCCGCGTCGTGCGAAAGCTCCTGGCGCAGTACCAGGCCCAACTGGCGAAAGCGTCTGTGGCCAAGAAATAGCGTCCACCGTGGCCTTGCCGGCGCGACGTGCGCCGGCAAGGCTTCCGTGTAGGAGCCTGCTTGCAGGCGATTGAAAGTAGCGCCGGCTTCCCCGTTCGACGAGCTCAGGGCCCCGAGCCTGCCGTGGGGCAGCCGGCTCCGCGAAATGCCGGCAGGATGCCGGCGCTACTCCCGATCGCCAGTAGGCGGTTCCCGCAACCTATCCCGCCCCACCGTATGCACCGCGACGACGATCTCTTTGCCGAGGCGTTGGAAGTTCCCGAGGCCGATCGCGCGGCGTTTCTGGCCCGCGCATGCAACGGGGACTCCGCGCAGCGCGCGCGAGTGGAGGCGTTGCTCCGCGGTCACGGCCGCGCGCCCGCGTGTTTCGATACGCCGCCATCGAACAGCTCTCCCGCCGAAAAGCCCGGTGACCGGATCGACCGTTATCGGCTGCTGGAACGAATCGGCGAAGGCGGCTGTGGCGTCGTGTGGATGGCCGAGCAGAACGAGCCGGTCCGGCGTCGTGTCGCGCTCAAGGTGATCAAGCTCGGGATGGACACACGCGAGGTGATCGCACGCTTCGAGGCCGAGCGTCAGGCGCTCGCGATGATGGATCATCCCAACATCGCCAAGGTTTTCGACGCGGGCACCACCGGCACCGGCCGGCCCTACTTCGTGATGGAGCTCGTGCGCGGAATTCCGATCACGCGCTACTGCGACGAGGCCAATCTGCCAACGGAAGGACGACTGCAACTTTTCATCCAGGTCTGCAACGCGATCCAGCACGCGCATCAAAAGGGAGTCATCCATCGCGACATCAAGCCGTCGAACATCCTTGTGGTGGACGGCCTTGGTCGTAGCAGCCGAGGTAACGAGGCGGAGAAGAACGTCGCACGCACAGACAGCCTCGTCACCTCGGCTGCTACGGCGGAAAAGCCGCTGCCCGTCGTGATCGACTTCGGCATCGCGAAGGCCACGCAGGGGCGGCTCACGGACGCGACGGTGTTCACCGCGTTCGCGCAGTTCATCGGCACGCCGGCCTATATGAGCCCCGAACAGGCGGAGCTGAGCGGCGTGGATATCGATACGCGCAGCGACATCTACTCGCTCGGCGTGCTGCTCTACGAGCTGCTCACGGGTCGGCCGCCCTTCGATCCCAAGAGCCTCCAGCAGGCGGGCCTCGACGAAATCCGCCGGATCATCCGGGAAGTCGAGCCCGCGCGGCCCTCGACCCGCCTCAGCACTCTCAGCGGCGTGGATCGCGCAACGGTCGCGAAACTCCGCGGCACAGCGCCCGCGCACCTTTCCACCGAGCTTCGTGGCGACCTCGATTGGATCGTGATGAAATCCCTCGAGAAGAATCGCACCCGGCGCTATGAAACGGCCAACGGGCTCGCGATGGATCTCCAGCGGCACCTGCGCCATGAGCCGGTCGCCGCCCGACCGCCCAGCGCGGCGTACACGCTGCAGAAACTCGTTCAGCGGCACCGCTTCGCATTTGGCGCCGCCACCGTGGTAGCCGTGGTTCTGATACTCGGCGCGGCCGTGAGCACCTGGCAGGCGGTCCGGGCCACCCGCGCCGAGCGTGAGCAATCGCGCCTCCGCCAAACCGCCGACGAGGCCAAGAAGGCCGAGTCCTTCCTGCGCCAGCTCGCCGAGACCCAGGAACTCGCCGCCCGCCGCCGCGCGTATGCCGCCGACATGAATCTCCTCCAGCAGGCCCTCGCCACCGACAATCTCGGGCGCGCTCAGGAATTGCTCAACCGCCAGCGACCGCAGCCCGGCGAAACCGAGCTGCGCGGCTGGGAATGGCGTTACCTCTGGCAGTTTTGCCGGAGCGATGCGCTGTCGGTGCTCGCCGTGAAGGACCGCGCGATCATCAACTCTGTCGCGGTGTCGGCCGACGGAAAATGGCTCGCCGCGGGAGAAATGCTCCCCGGCAAACTCTCCGTCTGGAATCTGCAAACCCGGGAGGAGATTCCCGTGCCCGCCGGCATTTCCGCTGTCCGCGTGGCCTTCTCGCCCCGCGAGCCGCTGCTGGCGATCGCGGGCCGGGACACGGCTGATAATCGCGTCGTGTTGTGGAATGTCGAAACGCGGCAGGTCGTGCGGGAATTCACTCCCGGAACCCGCAATTGCGAGGGCATGTTCTTTTCCGTGGATGGCAAAATCCTGGTGACCTCCACGAATGCCGTGCCGAACGAGATCACGTTGTGGCGCGTGGCCGACGGCACGAAGCTGGCCAGTTTTCCGGCGGAGCCGGCCGGCCGGGATCGCCGCTATTTGCCCTTTGCCGTCAGTCGCGACCTGACTCTGGCCGCCTACACTTCGGGAGCCGATCGAAAAATCCATCTGGTCGATCTGACGAACGGCCGCGAGGTCTGGTCGGCGCTGGCGGCGGACGAACAGGTCCTGACGCTGGCGTTTTCCCCCGACGGCCGGATGCTCGCGTCCGGGGCGGGCTACGCGGAATCGGCGATCCGGCTCTGGGATGTGAACTCCGGGGCGGAAGTCGGCCGGCTGGAAGGCAATCGGCGCTACGTGAGCCACCTGATCTTCTGGCCCGACGGCAAGACGCTGGCGTCGGGCGGCGGCGATCACACGATTCGCATCTGGGACGTCGCCCAGCGGAGTTTGTTGCGCACGTTGCGCGGTCACACGAGCGAGATTTACAGCCTGGCGCTGATGCCGGACCAGCGGACGCTGGTGAGCGGAGGGAAAGACGGCGCGATCATGTTTTGGGACGGCACCGCGGCTCGCGAGACGAATGCCTTCACCCAAATTTCCGGCGGCCCGGCGGCGTGGCGCTTCGCGGAGGGTGGAGCGGCGATCATCGCGGTCGATGCGGCCGGCCAGGTGACCGAGCGACGGGGAAAAAATCTCCAGGAGCAGAGAACGTTGCTCGAGATCGGGAACATCGGACTGCCGATCCTCGCGGGCGAGCGACCGCTCGTCGCCGCCGTGGATGCGAGCGACCGCATTCGGGTCTGGGATTGGGAGCGCCGGACGATGGTGCGTGAGCTCAGCCTGGCCGAGGACGAAACATACTTTGTCGCAGTGCGATTTCTGAGTGGGGGCGAAAAGCTGCTGGTCGCCCGCACCCGGGTCGGCGGGGACCGGTGGCTCGAAGAGTGGGACGTGATGACCGGCCAACGATTCCGGGATTGGAAGCTGCCGCCCGGCCGATCCACGCTCGAGATGTCGCCGGACGGAAGGTATTTCGTCGTAACGCTGGCTCCGTCGGACCCTGGCGAGGGAAAAGCGATTCGAATCGAACTCGCCACCGGCCGCGAAACGGCGCTCGCGCTGGACACCCGCGGGATGGCCCCGCGTGGCGCGAGTTTTTCCCCGGATGGCCGGCTGTTCGCCGCCGCGAGCTGGCAGGGGTTCGTCCAAGTGGTGGACGTTGTGGCGTGGCAAAAAGTGAGGACGCTTTCCGGGGTTCTCATGGGGATGCATTCAACGGCTTTTTCACCGGACGCGCGGCGGCTGGCGACGGGGAGCAGTGCAACGGAGGGAGCCCTGCTTTGGGACGTGGACAGCTACGAGCGATTGCTGACGCTGGGGGTTTCAGGATCGACGCTCAATTCGCTGGCGTTCTCCGCCGATGGCAACGCGCTGGGCGCCGCGAGAGTGGGCGGCGGCGGAAGTACTACCGGAGACAGCGGGGAGTATTTCCTCTGGCGGGCGCCTTCGTGGGAGGAGATTGCGGCGGCAGAGGCACGCGATTGAGTGATGACACGCGCGTGGCGGGCGACGCTTTCTGAATTCGCCCGTCAGACCGCCATCACCGCCGCAGCCACCGGACCACCTCCGCCACCATCCGCGGCGTGAATGCCGGTTCCCAGATGTGATCGCACCCTTCGAGCACCACCAGTTCCTTCGGCTCGCGGGCACGCGCAAACGCATCCTGCGCGTCCTGAAGCGGCACAACCGTATCCGCGTTGCCATGTACGAACAGCCAGGGGACGGAAATCCGGCCGGCGCGATCGACAACGGTGTCGATCCGGCGAAGGTCCTCGAGGTAGGCGGTGGACAGCACACATCCGGGCTTGTCCCACATGCGATCCCGATCCGGCGTGAGACCGCCGAAGTGCCGCTGGGCAAACGCCTGCACGTGCACCATCCCCGCGAGGGAAATCAGGGAGCGGATGCGTTGATCCTCGCTCGCCCGCAACACGCCCACGGCGGCGCCCATGCTGTGCCCGGCGTAGGCGACATCAAAACCCGCGAGCGCATCGAGCACCGAACCGAGATCGGCAACCTCCTTGGTGATGTTCGAATCGATGAAGCGACCGTCCGATCCCCCGTTGCCGGAGAACGAAACGCGCAGCGTCGCAATTCCGGCCTGCGCGAGGCCATCGGCCAGTGCGATGAGAAACGGCCGATCCTTCTGCCCGGTCACGCCGTGCCCGATCACGACGATCTGCGTCGTGCCCGCCGCTGCCGGGTGAAAGCTGAAGTCGAGTCGTTCGCCGCGTGCGTTTCTGATTGCGTCCATCATGTCGTGCCTCGCGACGTGAATGACTCGGTTGCAGCTTTGAAAGAGAAATACTGATCCGATGACAGCAAGTGCCTCACGCCTCCTTGTCGCATAACCGCGCCGCCTTTCACTCGCGCCGCTCCACGGTTCCCAGCCGCACCGGCCCGAGCAGGCCTGATTCCATCAGCGCCGTATCCGGTTTCAACTCATGGATGTTGGTCTGCGTCCGGCGTTCGGGTTCCGGCAGCGACAGGTCACCGATGATCCGGTTGGGCCAGAAGTTCACCACTTCGATTTCCAGCCGGTTGCCGCCGGATTTTACCACCTCCGTGATATCGACGCGGAACGGCGGCGCCCACACGACGCCGCACGATTTTCCGTTCAGCTTCACCTCGGCGACTTCGCGCAACTGGCCGAGGTCGAGCATCCACCGGACGCCACGGGCCCGCGGCAAAGCACCGGCGGGCAAGTCGAAGGTTTTCGAATACACCGCCGTCCCGGAGTAGAATCTGATGCCGGGCTCGTTTCGCGCCGGCCAGCTCACCAGCTCCGGAAACTCGACCGCCTCGGGACCGCCCCAGCGCGGATCGAATTTCACCCGCCACGAGCCGGTCAGCTCGAACCGCGCCGTGAACGAGTCGCCGATGTTTTCATCGTCCGTCGCCCGATGCGCCGCCGACGGAGCGCGGAAGATCACGAACCATGAACCACAGGGTGCGAAGTCCAGCCAGAGCGTCGTGCGCCCGTGATGCTCCACGTAATCGTCCACGAACCGCCGCTCGCCCGTGACCGCGTTCCACAATTCCGGCGCACGGCCCGCGATCCGAAATGTCGCCCTCACCTGCTCCGCCCGCGGCAGCCGGTTCGCGACAAAATAAATTTCCGCGCCGTCGCTCTGACGGTGAATGGCGTCGAGATTGGATTCCGGCTTCGCGCCCGAAAATTCGAAGTCGGGCCTCACGCCCTGCGCTAGCAACGTCTCACGCGCGGTGCGTTTCGCTTCGATGCCGCCGTCGCGCCACAACCGCGCGACGAGTTGTTTTACCTCGGCGTCGCGAGCGGACGAGTCCTGCCGCCCGCTGGCCGCGACCGGAGCGGGACCGACGACCGTCGCACCGGCAGCCACAAACTCCCGCAGCTTTCGCAGCACCGGCAGCGAAATGGCGCCGCGATTCGGCAACACGAGGACGCGATAACTCATGCCATCCGGCAAAACGATCCGCCCGTCGCGAACCGATGCGCGCGTGAGCAAAACCTCCTCGGTCAGCACGTCGTAATCGTACCCCGGCAGGACTCCGGCCGGATCGGATTTCTTCAGCTGCGCGAAATTCGGAACGTGGTCGCCGTAGTAGTACGCCACATCGGCGACGAAGAGCCCCTGCTGCATCAGCGCCTGGCACCGGTTCAAATAGGCGAAGAACGCGCCGGACTTTCCCCACCACGTCACGTTGGGATTGAGGTGCGTGCCGGCGAAATATTGCTGGCCCGGCAGCCCCATCTCCGCGGGCGAGCAGACGAATGCGTGCCACACCAGCATGTTCAGCCCCTCGCAAATCGCCTTGTCGAACGTCGGTTTGAGGTTGTCCCACAGCGTCTCCTGCCAGTGCGGCCCGATGGTGGTGAACCCTTCCGCGAGCACGAGTTTCCGCCCATACGTGTGCGCGGCCGATGCGGGCTGCTTCACGAAGAACCGGTTTTCATCGCCGATCCGGTGCCGCCACGATGTCGCCCAGAATTCGCTCATCGGTGCATCGTTGAACCCGAGGCATTGCTGCGCATCGATCGGCACCGCGTGCGGCCCGCCCGATTCGGGATGAATCAGCAACCCGTGCCGGTGCGCGCCATCGCGGAAGATCTGGAAGTGATTCGCGAGCGCGAGATCGCCCATCGTCCGGCGGAAGTCCGCGAGGAACCGGTTGCTTTCGTCGCGACCGTTCACAATCCGGCCGGCGATCACCGGCAGCCATGGCAGCAAATCGTAACCGCGCCGCGCCTGGAACTCGGCCCGCAACGTCGGCGTCCAGTTCGCGACCTCCACCTCCCAGCTGTCGGTGTGCAGATATTTCAACGCCCGGCCGGCAAGCGGACCCGCATCGGCGATCAGCGGCTCGACCACCGCGTCCCAATAGCGGCGGAACGCGCCCGCATCGAAAGGATCGAGCGCGTAACCATCCCAGCCCTCGCTGCACGTCGACACGCGGCAGTGATCGTTCAACGTGTATCCCAGTCGCAGCACCTGCCACTCGCCCGCGGGCGCATCCCAGTTCAAGGCGCCCGACGCATCGAGCTTCGCAGTGAGATCCACGACCTCCACCGCGCGCACGTCTTCCTCTCCCGGCGTGGAGGGAAACTCCTGGAACAGCGGCGTCGAGTCGGGTGCGGACGACGGCCGCAGCGGTTTCAACAACGCCTTCTCCTCCAGATATTGCAGCGGCCGGCGCTTGGCGGGCGTGTCGGGGTTTATTCGATACGCGAGGACGAAGAGGTCGCGATAGAAGTTATCCCGCGCCTTCGGCTTCGGCAGCGGCGTGGTGACGCGGGCTCCGCCGGTCACGCGCCTTTCCGACCACGTGAGTTTCTTCGGGGCATCATCGGCCGCGACCATCGGCCCACCGAGATTCCATCCACTCTGGATGTTCAGGCTCATCTCGAGCCCGAGCCGGTCCGCCTCGCGCAGCGCATGCCGGTAAAGTTCGCGCCACGCCGGCGAGAAAAAGGTCGGGCCATGCGGCACCTGCGCGTTGCCGCGCTGGTTCGCCCCACCCGCGTCGCAAATCAATGCGCCGCCGAATCCCTTCGCCTTCATCTGCTCGAGGTCGCGCGTGATCGCCTCCTTGGTGACGTTGCCGTTGAGCCACCACCAGTACGCCCGGATCCGCGCCGCCGGCGGCGGATTCGTCCAGACGTCATCGAGCGGGTCGGCACGCACGCCGGCACCGATGGCAAGCGCAAGCAGCAGCATCCGCCGCCAGGCGACGCCAGTTCTGGATGGGTGATTTTTCATGAGCGAGTTGGGTCGGGGAACACTCCTCGCTTCATCCGTCCGGGGGCGAGGCGCGTCGTCCCCGTCCGCTTGGCGCACTACTGCTTTTTCTTCCCGCCTGACTTCTTCGCTTTTCCCTTGGCGGGCGAATCCGGCGCGCTCGGCTCGGCCTGCTCGGCGCTCCATTTCGACCAGAGCGCCTGCAGTTCCTTCACCTTGGCGGGCTGGGCACTGGCGAGGTTTTTCGATTCACCGATGTCCTTCGCCAGATCGTAAAGTTCCGGCTCCGGTCCGCCACCGCGCGACACCACCAGCTTCATGTCGCCATGGCGGATGCCCCATTGCGGGCCATATCGCCAATAGAGCGTCTCGTGCGGCCGGTTCCGGTTCGCGCCCGTGATATATGGCAGCAGATCCACGCCATCGAGTTTCCACGCCGGATCGATCCGGCTTCCGGCCGCCGTCAGAATGGTCGGCATCACGTCGAGGTTCATGACCGGCAGATCGTAGGTTTTTCCCGCCGGAATCCTGCCTTTCCACTGCACCATGAACGGAACCCGTGGTCCGCCCTCGAACGTGGTCATCTTGAACCCGCGCAACGGCCCGTTCTGCGACGTCGTGCTCTCGGTCGGGCCGCCGTTGTCACTGATGAAGAACACCAGCGTGTTCTCCTCCTGGCGGAACTCGCGCACTTTCGCCAGCACCCGGCCGACCGCGTCGTCCATCGCCGACATCATCGCCGCAAACGTCTTTCGCTTCTGGTCCGTGATCTTCGGGAAACGATCGAGATACTTCGGCAGCGCCTGCAGCGGCGCGTGCTGGGCGTTGAAGGGTAGATAAAGAAACCACGGCTTCGACTTGTTGCGCCCGAGCCAGTCCAGCGATCGCTCGGCGTAGGCATCGGTGGTGTAGAACGCCGCATCGGTCACCGGGCGCACGTCGTCCGAGATCCGCGAGTCCACGAAATTGGTCGGATGAAAGAACGGCGTGTTGGCCAGCGTCCCGTAAAATTCGTCGAACCCGCGTTTTGTCGGCCGGTAGGCCGGCCCGCCGCCGAGGTGCCACTTGCCGACGCAGGCGGTGGCGTAGCCGAGTTTCTTCAAGCGATCGGCCAGCGTCGTTTCCTTCAGGTGCAGGCCCGTGACATTGGCGACGCTGTTGAACTCGTGGCCGAACCGCGTCGGGTAGCGTCCCGTCATCAGTCCGGCGCGCGACGGGCTGCAGTAGGTCGCGGCGACGTAACCCTGCGTGAAACGCACCCCGTTCCTCGCGATGGAATCGATGTTCGGCGTGGGGATTTGCGGGTTGCCCTGGCACCCGAGTTCCCCGTAACCCAAATCGTCGGCATAAAAGATCAGCAGATTCGGCGACGCGGCCGAAGAGAGGGACGGGGCGAGGATGACGGCGAGGACGAGGAGCAATGAAGCGCAGGCGCGCGACGAACGAACGAGGGACCGGGAGATCAGGGTAAGCATGGAGTTTCCGGGAGATTTGAAACGCTGGCGGACGACATGCCCGCGGAGTGACGGAGCAGCGGATGATTCCATGCCCCGCGCGACGCCGCAAGCCCACGCCTCATCAAAATGGATTTCTGCGCGGTCCGGCGGGCATGCGGTTTTGCATTTAGCCCGCATGAACGCGGGGCGCTCGCTGGAACATTGGGAAGTTGGCGGTCAGACATGTGTGAAGACCATTTCAAGTGTGAAAAATGCGGGCTAGGGACCAAAGACCAAGGAGCAGAAATCTCTCAAGCATGCTCAGCGACTGGTCTGTGATCTGTGGTCGGTTGTCTGTGGTCTGTGGTCTCTGGTCCCTAGTCTCTGGTCCTTGGTCCTTGGTCTCTAGTCTCTAGTCTCTGGACCGTGTTCTTGGTCTCGGATGGTTACGGCGCGACCGGCTGCCGGGTGGATTGCGCCTCACCGCCGTCGAGCAGGAAGCCCTGCTCCTTGTAGCAACGCAGCATGAAGTGGGTGGAGGTCGAAAGGACGCCCTCGATGGTAGAGAGCTTCTCCGACACGAAACTCGCGACTTTCTGGAGTGACGCGCCCTTGACGAACACGAGCAGGTCGTAGCCGCCCGACATCAGGTAGCAGGACTCGACGTCGTCGAACCGCGCGATCCGTTCCGCCAGCCGGTTGAATCCCCCGCCCCGCTCCGGCGTCACCTTGACTTCGATGACGGCACGCACGGCGGCGGCGGCAGCGGCCTCGCGGGAAAGATCGAGCACCGGACGCCAGCCGAGGAAGATTTTCTCCTTCTTCAACTGTTCCAGTTGCTGATTAACCTCGGCCTCGGTCAGCCCCGCGACCTTTGCCATCTGGCCGGTCGAGAGACTGCCGCCGTCGATCAAAAGCTTGAGAACAGGGTTCATAAACGCCGCCAGCGTCGCAGAAGAGGAAACGGTTAAGCCACACTATTTTTTTGGCCTGGAGTGGCACGGGTGTCCCGCCTGGCATCCCCCGTGTTTACATGCTTCGGGCAATTTCCGCCGACACGGGCGAGACGCCCGCGCTCCCAGGAAATTGGAAAATTTGTGTTCCCTGGTGTCTGTTAGTCGCTTCACCTTTTCTTTTCATGTTCGAATCCCTCACTGACAAACTCGGCACCGCGCTGCGCAACCTCCGCGGCATCGGCCGGCTCTCCGAGGAGAACATGGCGGACACGCTCAAGGAAGTGCGCACCGCCCTGGTCTCGGCCGACGTGCATTTCAAGGTCGCACGCGAATTCGTCGAGCGCGTCCAGCAGCAGGTAATCGGTCAGGACGTGCTCAAGGGCATCGCGCCCGGGCAGCAGATCGTGAAAATCATCCACGACGAGCTGGTAAAGCTGCTGGGCGAAGGCGCGACCGGGCTCTCACTCGCGCGTCCGCTGAAAATCCTGATGGTGGGTTTGCACGGCTCGGGCAAGACGACCTCGACCGCGAAGCTCGGCAAGCTGCTGAAAAAGCGCGGCTATCGGCCGTTCGTCGTGGGGCTCGACGTTTACCGGCCGGCCGCCATCGACCAGCTCGAGATCCTGGCGAAGCAGGAGGAACTCGGATTCTACGCCGACCGCGTCGCGAAGGACGTGCCGGCCATCAGCGCGACCGCGCTACAGGCCGCCCAAACGGCGACCGCGGATTGCATCATTTTCGACACCGCCGGCCGGCTCCAGATCGATCCTGAACTGATCGAGGAGGTGAAAAACGTGCGCGCCCGGATCCAGCCGGACGAGGTGATTCTCGTGGCGGACGGCGCGCTCGGCCAGGAAGCGGTGAACGTGGCGAAGGCGTTTCACGAGGCGCTCGGGCTGACGGGACTCATTTTGACCAAGCTCGACGGTGACACGCGCGGTGGCGCGGCGCTGTCAATCAAGGCGGTGACGGGGGTGCCGATCAAATTCATCGGCACCGGCGAGAAGACGGCCGACTTCGAGACGTTTCATCCGGATCGACTTGCGCAACGCATCCTCGGGATGGGCGACGTCGTGTCGCTCGTGGAAAAAGCGCAGGAGACCTTCGATGAGAAGGAGACGGAGAAGATGGCGGAGAAGCTCCGGAAGGCGGAGTTCGACCTCGAGGATTTCCTGGCCCAGATGCAGCAGGTGAAGAAACTCGGCTCGATGCAGAGCATCATGGGAATGATGCCCGGGATGAGCGGAATGCAGCTGCCCGAAGGCGCGGACAAACAAATGACGCGCACCGAAGCGATCATCAAATCGATGACGAAGCAGGAGCGCCGAAAGCCGGAAATTCTCAACGGCAGCCGCCGGCAGCGGATCGCGAATGGAGCCGGGGTGAAGATCGTCGAAGTCAACCAGCTGCTGAAGCAATTCCAGCAAATGCAGAAGATGATGAAGATGATGAAGGGATCGGGCGGAAAGAAGATGATGCGCGAGTTCGAGGCGATGCGCGCGAAGGGCGGCTTCCCGGGGATGTGATTGAAGGTTTCGAGTTTCGGGTTTCGGGGATTCGCGTTCGCAGTCAACGCGCCCGCGGAAATGTGGAACGCGAAGCCAGCCATGTAGCGGCGAGCGCGGAGCGAGCCGAAAGTGGAGTCGAATATTTCTTGGACGGCTTTCCTCGTTCTCTTTCTCTTTATCGTTCTCTTTCTCTCGGCGGCTGGGAACCGGGTGAGGGAGAACGAGAACGATTAAGAGAAAGAGCCGCGTCCGCCGCTTGCAGTCTCCGTGGAGACAGGGGGGGAATGCTCGCTGGCGCTCACCGCTACATGGGTTGCGGGCGGGGACCCACCTTCGCCAAGGCTTCCGCCTTCGCCGAGGCTACGGCGGACAGGCTGCCCGCGCTCCCAGGGAAAATCGGAACGTTGCGCTCGGGTGCACGGTTGCACTTGATGCGAGGGCGGTGGGTTCACTGATTGAACACCTCCGCTCCAACTTCGCATGAGAACGCTTCGCTTTCTTCTTCCCGTGCTCGCTCTCGCTGCGAGCGCCGTGGCCGCCACGACATCCAAGCCGAATATCCTATTCCTGCTCAGCGATGACCACAGCTACCCCTTCCTGAGTTGCTACGGCGACACCAACGTCCGCACGCCGAACATCGATCGGCTCGCGGCCGAGGGCATGAAGTTCCACCGGCTGTTCACGGTCGCACCGCAGTGCGTGCCGTCGCGTGCGGGATTCCTGAGCGGACGCTCAGCGGTCGCCGCACGGATCACGCGCTTCTCCTCGCCGCTCGCGCGCGACGAGATCGTGTTTCCCGAGACATTGCGCAGCGAGGCCGGCTATTTCACCGGCGTGCTGGGCCGCAGCTATCATCTCGACGGCTCGGCGCCGGATCGCGCGCCGGACGCGACAAGGATCATCGACGCGCACAAGCTCCGCACCTTCAAGGAGCGGATGGACTACGTCGAGACCGGCGCGCCCGCGCAGACGCCGGCGCGCGTGGCGGAGTTCCTCAGCCGCAAGCCGGCCAACAAGCCGTTTTTCCTGTGGGTCAACTTCAGCGACCCGCACCACGCTTGGGATGCGAAGAGCGACGAACCGGATCCGGCTTCGCTGAAGCTGCCGCCGCACTGGCCCGACACGCTGGAAATGCGCAAGCAACTCGCGGCGTATTGCGGCGAGGTTAATCGCCTCGACCGCCAGGTGAAGGACGTGCTCGACGTGCTCGCGCAGCGTGGATTCGCGGAAAACACGTTGATCGTTTTCGCCGGCGACAACGGCATGGCGTTTCCGCACGGCAAAGGATCGCTGACGGACCCGGGACTCAACGTGCCGCTTGTCGTGCGCTGGCCCGGAGTGGTCCGCCCCGGGACGGAGTCGCGGGCGCTGGTGAGCGGCGAGGATCTGGCGCCAACGCTGCTCGCCGCCGCCGGCGTCGCCGCGCCCGCGCGGATCACGGGCGTGAGTTTTCTCGGACTGCTGCGGGGCGAGACCCGCGCGCCGCGCAAATATATTTTTGCCGAGCGCGGGCCGCACGGATCCGCGCCGGTGACGGTGAACATGTCGAACAGCGGGTTCGATCTCGCCCGCTGCGTGCGCAGCGACCGCTACAAGTTCATCTACAACTGCACGCCCTGGATCCCGTACGGGCCGGTCGACTCGGCCAGTGGTGCCGCATGGAAGGAAATGGTGTCGGCAAACGCGCAGGGTACGCTCGCGCCGGAGTTGCGTCGCGCCTACTTCACAACCCCGCGTGAGGTGTACGAGTTGTACGATTTGGAACGCGATCCTTCGGAGCTGACGAATTTGTCCGGCACACCGGGCGTCGCGGCGGTTGAACGCGAGCTGCGGCTCGCGTTGATGGAGAAAATGATCACTGACTACGATTACGTGCCGCTGCCCGCGCCGCTTGGTGGTGCCGACGGCGCCTCGAAATCACGCAAACGCGGAAAGGGAAAATGAGCATGAACCTACCATTCAACGCACATTCCGTTTCCGCACCAGCACACCCCGTCGCTTCGCGCCACCCCTCTCGAGAGGGAACCCAAGCCCACGCGAACGAAACCCGGCGATCCCCTCTAGAGAGGGGTGGCCGCAGGCCGGGGTGTGTTCGTGCGAGCTCAACCCCGTTTCCGATGGCGCTCACCGCACTCATCGTTGGTCTGTTCAGCACGCTCACCGTCCACGCCGCGCAAGCCGCGAGGCCGAACGTCCTGCTCGTCTGTGTCGATGATCTGAAACCACTGCTGGGCTGTTACGGCGACAAGACCGTCAAGTCGCCGAACATCGACCGGCTGGCGGCGCGCGGGATGGTGCTGGAGAGCGCGTATTGCAACCAGGCCGTGTGCTCGCCGTCGCGCAATGCCCTGATGATCGGGATGCGTTCGACGAGCCTCGGGATCTACGATCTGCCGACGCACTTTCGCGTCGCCGCGCCGGATGCCGTCACCGTCGCGCAATACTTCAAGCAACAGGGCTGGAAGACCGAGGGGCTGGGCAAGATCCTGCACACGGGACATGGCAACCACGAGGACCCCGCATCCTGGAGCGTGCCGCACTGGCGGCCCAGCACCGGCAACTACGTGACCCCGGCGGGCCGCGACGCACGCGGACCGGCGGCGAAGAACGCGACCAAGGCAAGCGAGGCGAAAGGTGCCGCGGTGGAAAACGCCGACGTGCCGGACGACGCGTACGCGGACGGCAAGATCGCGACCGAAGCCATCCGCCGGCTGCGCGCGGCCAGGGAGAATCCGCGGCAGCCGTTCTTCCTCGCGGTCGGGTTCCTCAAGCCGCACCTGCCCTTCTGCGCACCGAAGAAATATTGGGACATGTACAACCGTGCGGCGTTGAAAATTTCGGAATCCACCACGGCACCGAAAGGCGCACCCGCATACGCGCCGACGACGTCAGGCGAACTCCGGACGTATGCCGACATTCCCCCGACCGGGCCGATCCCGGCGGACCAGCAGCGTGAATTGATTCATGGATACAACGCGGCCGTCAGCTACATGGACGCGCAACTCGGCCGCGTGCTCGACGAACTCGATCGGCTGTCGTTCGCGGACAACACCATCGTGGTGGTCTGGGGTGATCACGGCTGGCACCTCGGCGATCACGGCCAGTGGTGCAAACACACCAATTACGAGGAGGCGGCGCACATTCCGATCGTGGTACGCGCCCCCGGCGTGACGAAACCTGGCTCGCGCACGAAGGCGCTCGTTGAAACCGTCGACTTATACTCGACGCTCGTCGAACTGGCCGGACTGCCGCCGGCGAGTCCGCCGCAGAAACTCGATGGCCGCAGCTTCGTGGCCACCCTGCGCCATCCGACGGCGCCGACGAAGCCAGCGGTGTTTCACTCGTACCCGCGAAGCCGGCCCGGCGACGGACCGGTCATCGGTCGCGCGGTTCGGACGGAGCGTTTTCGGCTCGTCGAATGGAAGAAGCCCGGCGCGCCGGCCAATACGGCCGACATCGAGTTGTATGACTATGTCGCTGATCGCGCCGAAACGGAAAATCTCGCGGCCGCGAAACCCGAGATCGTGCAGCAACTTCGCGCCGTCCTCGCCGCGCAACCGGAAGCGGTGCCGCAAGTCCGGGCCGCGGCGACGACGAACGAGAAGGCAGTCGGCGCGAAGAAAAAGAAAAAAAAGAGCGGTTAACGCGCAAAACATGCGCAGACTTGCCCCGCGGTGGAACGAAGCGCCAACCTTCCCGCCTTCGTCGTGACCCGCCCCGCTTAATCTCTCATGAAACGATTCCCCTGCCTATTCGCGATTTGTACCGCGCTTCCGATGTCGCTCGCGTTTGCCGCCAGCGGCCAGCCGGCATCGCCACCGAATGTGGTCGTCATTTTCTGCGATGACATGGGCTATGCCGACATCGGACCGTTCGGGGCGAAGGCCTACGCCACGCCGAACCTCGATCGAATGGCCCGCGAAGGCCGCAAGTTCACCAATTTCCATGTGTCGCAGCCGGTGTGCTCCGCGTCACGAGCCGCCTTGCTGAGTGGATGCTACAACAACCGGATCGGCATCCACGGCGCGCTTGGGCCGGGCGCGAAACACGGGATTAGCGCCGCCGAGCGTACGCTCGCCGAGGTCTTCAAGGAAAAGGGCTACGCCACCGGGATGGCGGGCAAATGGCACCTCGGCCACCATCCGCAGTTTCTGCCCACGCGGCACGGGTTCGACGAGTACCTCGGGCTGCCGTACTCGAACGACATGTGGCCTTTCCATCCCGAGGCGAAGAAAGGCACGTACCCGCCGCTGCCGCTGATCGAGAATGAAACCATCATCGACGCCGAGGTCACGCCGGCCGAGCAGCCGAATCTCACGACGTGGTACACGGAACGCGCCGTAAAATTTATCGAACGCAACAAGAGCCGGCCTTTCTTCTATTACCTCGCCCACTCGATGCCGCACGTGCCGCTGTTCGTCAGCGAGAAGTTCAAGGGCAAGTCGGGCGCCGGGCTTTTCGGCGACGTGATCCAGGAAATCGACTGGTCCGTCGGCCAGGTGCTCGAGACGCTGAAGAAGAATGCGCTGGGTGAAAAGACGATCGTCATCTTCACCAGCGACAACGGCCCGTGGCTCAGCTACGGCGAGCACGCCGGTTCGGCGAAGCCGTTGCGCGAGGGCAAGGGCACCGCCTGGGAGGGCGGCACGCGCGTCCCGTGCATCATGCGCTGGCCGGGAAAGCTGCCCGCGGGCACGAGCAGCGACGCGATGCTGATGACAATCGATCTCCTGCCGACGCTGGCAAAATTGATCGGCGCCGGACCGGTGCCGCTGCCGATCGACGGACTCGATGTGTGGCCGCTGATCGCCGGCACCAAGGGCGCGAAGAATCCCCACGAGGCCTATTTCACGTGGTATGCCGACAACCAGCTCCAGGCGGTCATGAGCGCCGATGGCCGCTGGAAACTCGTCCTGCCGCACGCGTTTCGCACCCTCAACGGCAAACCGGGTGGCACGGGCGGGATTCCGGCGAAATACGAGCAAAGCAAAATCGCACAGCCGGAGCTCTACGAAGTCGGCCGCGATGTCGGCGAAGCGAAGGAGGTTTCCGCGCAGCATCCGCAGATCGTGCAACAGCTACTCGCACTGGCGGAGAAAGCGCGCGAAGAATTGGGCGACTCGCTCACCAAGCGAAAAGGCAAGGGCAACCGTGAACCCGGCCGGTTGGGATCGGTTATCCGGTAAATCGGTGAAACGGTCAGCCGGTGGAAAAACGCAATGCACCAATCGACCGCTTCACCGCTTCACCGTTTCACCGCTTCACCGCTTCACCGTTTCACCGTTTCACCGTTTCACCGCTTCACCGCTTCACCGTCTCAGCGTCTCACCGTTTCACCACTTCACCGTCTCACCGATGATTGCCTCGGTTCGGCGCACGTGAACTATCCGGACCGCTCGCCGTTTTCCCCCGAAAGAAATCCTCCAATTTTTCGAATCATGAAACCATTCCTCGCCTTTGTGCCCCTTGTCGCGGGTCTGTTGGTTGCCGCTGGATCCGTCCGTGCGGCCGGTCCGTCCGCCACGCCACCGAACATCGTCGTCCTGCTCGCCGATGACGAGGGTTGGGGCGATCTCGGCCTGAACGGAAACCAGATGGTGAAGACGCCGAACATCGACTCGATCGGCCGGCAGGGCGCCGTCATGGATCGGTTCTTCGTGTGCTCCGTATGCGCGCCGACGCGGGCCGAGTTTCTAACCGGGCGCTATCACTCGCGCGGCGGCGTGCGCGGCGTCAGCACCGGGCTCGAGCGGCTGAACACGGACGAAAGGACCATCGCCGATGCGTTCAAGGCCGGCGGATACGCGACGGGCGCGTTCGGCAAATGGCACAACGGCAGCCAGTGGCCGTATCATCCTAATGCGCGCGGCTTCGAGGAATACTACGGCTTCACCTCGGGACACTGGGCGGAGTACTTCAACTCGCTGGTCGAGCACAACGGCACGCCGGTGCGCGGCAGCGGTTACATTGCCGACGATCTGACCAGTCACGCGCTCCAGTTCATCGAGAAAAACAAAGCGAAGCCTTTTTTCTGCTACGTCCCCTACAACACGCCGCACTCACCGTGGTGCGTGCCGGACGAGTTCTGGAACCGCCACAAGGACAAGCCGGTGCCGCAGCGCGGCAACGAGGGCGAAAGGGAAAACATCCAGGTCACCCGCTGCGTTTTGGCGATGACCGAGAATCTCGACTACAACGTCGGCCGCGTGCTGCGGAAACTCGACGAGCTCCGGCTGGCCGAGAACACGATCGTGATCTATTTTTCGGACAACGGTCCGAACAGCACGCGCTGGAACGGCGGGATGAAGGGAACGAAAGGCTCGACCGACGAGGGCGGGGTCCGTTCGCCGTTTTTCATCCGCTGGCCTGGAAAAATCAAACCCGGCACGAGCGTACGCGAAATCGCGGGCGCGATTGATCTGTTGCCGACGCTCACGCAGATGGCGGGCGTCAAGCGCGTTGGCACCAAGCCGCTCGATGGACGCGACATTTCGCCGCTGCTTTTCGGCAGCGCGCGCCGCTGGTCCGACCGGCAGATTTTTTCGCATCAGAACGGCAATGTGAGCGTGCGCACGCAGCAATACCGGCTCGATCGCGAGGGCGCGCTCTTCGACCTGGTGGCCGATCCCGGCCAGAAGATGGACGTCAGCGCGCAACACCCGGAAGTCGCGGCGAAGCTGCGCAAAGCCGTGGCCGCCTGGCGCACGGAAGTTTTTGGCGCGAGCGCCGTGGCGGCAGCGCCGAAGTCCAAGGAAGGAAAAAAGGAAGGCAGAGCGGGCAAGGCCGCCGCGGCGGCAATGGACAACCGGCCGTATCCGGTAGGATACCGGGAAATGCCGCGCGCTCCCCTGCCCGCGCGCGATGGCGTGCCGCATGGTACGGTCAAGCGCAGCGCCGGCGCCCCGAACAGTTCCTATTTCACCAGCTGGAGCAGCCCCGACGACACGATGACGTGGGACATCGAAGTGAACGAAACGGGCAATTATCTCGCGGAAGTGTATTATACGTGCCCCGCACCCGAGGTAGGCTCCACGCTCGAACTGAGCTTCAACGGGGCGAAGGTCGCGGGCAAAATCACGACCGCCTGGGATCCGCCGCTGAACGATCACGAGGATGTGATCGCGCGCAGCCAGTCGTTCATGAAGGAATTCAAGCCGCTCGCGCTAGGGACGTTTCGACTCCAGAAAGGACGCGGCCAGTTGGCGCTGCGCGCGCCGCAAATCGCTGGAAAACAAGTGGCCGAGGTGCGGATGGTGGCACTCACATTGCAGAGCGGAGCGAAGAGCGGCGCGGGGACGTTGGAATAGCGTGGAGAGGCCAGCCTGAAGTGGCTGCGGCTTCCAGCCGCAGATCTGACTGGTGACCGATCGTCCGACTTCGTTTTCTCAACATCTGCGGCTGCCCCTCGACAGGGCTCGGGGCCCTGAGCGTTGTCAAACGGGGAAGCCGCAGCCACTTGAGCCAATTGCGGGCCAGAGGCCCGCGCTCCCAGGGAAACGCCAGGCTGGCACAAACGCGCGCCCCCCGGCGTTTTTCAATTTCGGCGTAACTGGGAATTGCACTTCGTCCGGGCGGTTCTTCATCCTTCGCATTCCCACATCCACGGTCCCACCACCGTTTCCTGAATGAGCGTTCGCATTGCCTTGCTGTCCACTTTTGGCGCGCTGTCCACCGCGGCGGGGGTCGCCGCGCCGGTGAATTACCTGCACGACGTCAAACCGGTGCTAACGCAGCATTGCGTGCGCTGCCACGGCGAGTCCAAGCAGGAGGCGGGTCTGCGGCTCGACACGGCGGCGCGAATCGAGGAAGGCGGCGGAAGCGGGCCGGTCGTGATCCCGGGCCGCAGTGCACGCAGCATGTTATTCCAGGTCGTGACCGGCACGCACGACGACATCCCGCAGATGCCGTACAAAAAACCGCCGCTGAGCGAGGGTCAGATCGCGGCGATCAAACGCTGGATCGATGACGGTGCGAGCGCCCCGGCCAGCGAGGAACCCGGCAAGTTTGTTCACTGGTCTTTTGTTGCGCCGCAGCGGCCGGCACCGCCCGCCGTGAAACGGACGGACTGGCCGAAGAACGCGATCGATCACTTCATCCTCGCGCGGCTCGAAATCGAAAAGATCGCGCCGGCGCCCGAAGCGGACCGTGTCACCCTATTGCGGCGCGTCACGCTGGATCTGATCGGACTGCCACCGACACCGGCGGAAGTCGCCGCGTTCCTGAACGACCGATCGGCTGACGCCTACGAGCGGGTGGTCGATCGGCTGCTGGCGTCGCCGCATTACGGCGAGCGCTGGGCGCGGCCGTGGCTGGATGTCGCGCGTTACGCCGATTCGAACGGCTACAGCATCGATGCGCCGCGCCAGATCTGGAAGTACCGCGACTGGGTCGTCGCGGCGCTGAATCGCGATTTGCCGTACGACGAATTCGTCATTCAGCAGCTCGCGGGAGATCTGTTAGGCCTGACGACAGACGATGGAGGGCAGACGGCAGACACCAGCGGTCAGAAGCCGGAGGAACGGCGCACCGATGCCGCAATCCAGAACGCACCCGGAACCCAGAACTTAAAACCCAAAACCACTAACCCAACGCGAAACGCGAAACCCGAAACGCGAAACTTGGAGCACCTGATCGCGACCGGGTTCAACCGCAACACGCAGATCAACCAGGAGGGCGGGATCGATCCCGAGCAGTTTCGCATCGAGTCGGTGCTCGATCGCGTGAACACCTTCGGCACGGCGTTTCTCGGGCTCACGGTCGGCTGCGCACAGTGCCACGATCACAAGTTCGATCCGATTGCGCAGCGCGAATACTACCAGCTGTTCGCGTTCTTCAACAACACCGTCAACGACGGCCACGGCAAGTCGACCCCGGGCGGTTTGCTCGAGTTCGCCGGCGAATTCCCAGCGCAGGAAAGCCGGCAACAGGAACTCGAGGAAACGCGGGACGATCTCGAACGCTACCTCAACACCCAGGGCAGCGCCGTCGGCACATGGGTCGCGAGTCTGGGCGACGAGGAACGCGCAAAACTGAAGTCGGCGGTTCGCGCCGCGCTGAAAAATCCATGGGACAAGCAAACCCTGGCGCAAAAGCGCGCGGTGTATGCCGCGTTTCGCAGCGACGACGAGGAATTCCGCACGCGCAATACGCGGCTCGCGGAACTCGAGCGCGCGCCCAAGGCGGTCTCGACGCTGATCATGTCGGAACTGCCGGAGCCGCGGGAATCGTTTCTGTTCATCAAGGGCGACTTTACCCGGCCCGGCGAAAAGGTCGCGCCCGGCACGCCGGTGGTACTGCCACCGCTGAAGGCCGGGAAACCAAACCGGCTCGATCTCGCCCGCTGGGTGGTGAATCCGGCAAACCCGCTGCCCGCGCGCGTGATCGCGAATCGAATCTGGCAGCAGTATTTCGGCCGCGGAATCGTCGAAACGGAAAACGATTTCGGCACGCAGGGCCTGCCGCCATCGCATCCGGAACTGCTCGACTGGCTCGCCACCGAGATGATCGCGCAGAAGTGGAGCTGGAAGGCGATGCACCGGCTGATCGTCACGTCAGCCACGTATCGCCAGTCATCGCGGGTCCGCACCGATCTGGAGGTCCTCGATCCGACCAACAAATTGCTCGCGCGGCAATCGAGGCTGCGACTCGACGCCGAGGTCGTGCGCGACGTGGCGCTGACCGCGAGCGGGCTGCTGGTGCCGAAGCTCGGCGGGCCGCCGGTGTTCCCACCCCAGCCGGCGGGCGTGATGACGCTCGGCCAGGTGAAGCGGACGTGGAAGCCGAGCACCGGCCCCGACCGGTATCGACGCGGACTCTACACCCACTTCTGGCGCGCAACCCCGCATCCCGCGCTCGCGGTGTTCGATGCCGCCGACGGGTTCAGCGCGTGCACGCGGCGGCTGCGTTCGAACACCCCGCTCCAGGCGCTGACGCTGCTGAATGACGAGCAGTTTTTCGAGTTCGCCGCGGCCTTGGGCCGGAAGATCGAAAGAGAAGCTCCCGGCGACGCGGGTCAGAAGATCGATTTCGGGTTTCAGTTGTGTGTCGTGCGGAAACCAACCGCCGTCGAGCGCGAGAGATTGGTGGAGTTTTTCCGTGAGCTCACCGCGGGCGGCGGCAGTGATGAGCCGGCGCGTGTATCCGATGCGTGGATGACGATCGCCCGCGTGCTGCTGAACCTCGACGAAACCATCACCCGCGAATGAATCATTTTCCCCCGCCCGAATATCTTTGCCAGCTGACGCGACGTCACTTTTTCAGCCGCTGCGGCGTTGGGCTTGGCGGGATCGCCCTGGCGTCGCTGCTTGGTTCGCGCCGGTTGTCCGCGGCCACGCCGTTTGCCAATCCGCTCGCGCCAAAACCGCCCCAATTCGCGCCGCGCGCGAAGAACGTCATCTTTCTTTTCATGGCCGGCGGGCCGAGCCAGCTCGAGCTGTTCGACTACAAGCCGAAGCTCATGGAATTGAACGGCCAGCCGATCCCGGCGTCGTTCATCGAGGGAAAACGGTTCGCGTTCATGGGTACCAGCCACGGCACGAAACTGCTCGGGACGCGCCGCACCTTTTCGCAGCACGGGAACAGCGGGATGTGGGTGTCCGACCTTTTTCCGCACACCGCGGGAATCGTCGATGACATCACGCTGATGAAGTCGTGCGCGGCGACGCTTTTCAATCACGCCCCGGCAAAGCTGTTCATGAACACCGGCTCGGGGCAGTTTGGCCGGCCGAGCATGGGCTCGTGGGTGAACTACGGGCTCGGCAGCGATTGCGACGACCTGCCCGGATTCGTCGTACTTCAGTCCGGGCCGCGCGGCCCGCGCGGCGGCGCCGTTAACTGGAGCTCGGGTTTCCTGCCGACGACGTATCAGGGCGTGCCTTTCCGTGGGACCGGCGAGCCCATCCTGGACTTGAGCAATCCAAAGGGCGTGACGGTGCAACGCCAGCGGCAGACCCTGGACGCGATTCGCGATCTCAACCTGCAGCGCGCGGTCGAGACCGCCGATCCGGAAATTCACACGCGGATCGCCGCCTACGAAATGGCAGCGCGGATGCAGGCCAGCGCGCCGGATCTGATCGATCTGGCGAAGGAAACGCCGGCGACGATGAAGCTCTACGGCGTGGACCGCGACACCCCATCGTTCGGCCGCAACTGCCTGCTCGCGCGGCGGCTGATCGAGCGCGGCGTCCGATTCGTGCAGCTGTATCACACAAACTGGGACAGCCACGGCGGGCCGGGCGAAAACCTCCAGGGCGATTTCGAGAAGGTCTGCCGCGAGGTCGACCAGGGCCAGGCCGCGCTGGTGCAGGACCTGAAGGCGCGCGGACTGCTGAAGGACACGCTCGTAATCTGGGGCGGCGAGTTCGGCCGGACGCCGATGGGCGAAAATCGCGACACCACCGGGCGCAACCATCACATCGACGCTTTCACCATGTGGTTTGCCGGTGGGGGCGTGAAGGCGGGCCACGTGATCGGCGAGACCGATGAACTGGGGTTCAATCCGGTCTCGGATCGCGCCCACGTGCACGACATCCATGCGACGCTGCTCCACCTCCTCGGAATCGACCACACGAAGCTGACGTTCCGTTTCCAGGGCCGAGACTTCCGGCTGACCGACGTCCACGGCGAAGTGATCACGAAATTGCTGGCTTAGCGGCCGACGTAAGGAGGCTGGCGGATTTCTTTGCGAACGCCCGTGCGTAGCGACGAGCGCCAGCGAGTCGTGAATTTTCGGCTCGCTGGCGCTCGCCGCTACAAAGGCGCGAAGCCTTGCGGAGGGTGACCGTCCAGCCTCGTGACCTCGGCTGCTACACGGACGACGCCAGCGCAAACCACCGCCGGATCGAACCATCGCCGCGCCGCACGGTCTGCCGTTCAGCACGATGCACGTCACCGTAGTCCTCAACGAAAAAGCCGGTACGCTCCTCGCGAGCGGAAACGGTTCGCCTTTCTCGCTGGACGCGTTGCGGAGCGCTTTCAGCGAGGCAGGGATCATCGCTCGAATCGAGGTCTGCCCTCCCGGAGCGGTACAGGAACGTATTCGACAGGTCGTCGCGGCGCGGAACGGCACGGATGCGATTGTGGTGGGCGGCGGTGACGGCACACTGAGTTGCGCGGCGGGAATCCTTATCGACACCGCAATGCCATTGGGCGTGCTCCCGCTTGGCACGCTGAACCACTTCGCGAAGGATCTCGAAATCCCGGCGGAACTCGACGCCTGCGTCCGGATTATTCGTGACGGCGAACTGCGGGCAGTCGACGTCGCCGAGGTGAACGGCCACGTGTTCATCAACAACTGCTCGGTCGGCGCGTACCCGGCGGCGGTGCGCCGGCGCGATGCGCTCCGCCGGATGCACGGGTTTGGAAAATGGCGGGCGATGGCGCTGGCGTCGCTCGAGGTGCTGCGAAACCTGCGGCGGTTGCACGTGCACATCGATGCGAACGGCGAGCCACTGATCCGCCGCACGCCCTTCGTGCTGGTCTCGAACAACCGCTATTCGGGGCAGATTTTCTCGCGGCAGATGCGGCCGAGACTCGACGAAGGCCAGCTGTGCACGTACGTGACGCGGGCGCACCGCATCGCTCCGTTGTTGCGCCTCGCCTGGCGTGCGCTCACCGCGGGCCTCGATCGAGTCGACGAACTCGAAATCCTCGCCGGCGAGCACGTCACGCTGACACTCCGCGAAATCGCGCCGGCGGTTGCGACCGATGGTGAAGTCTTCAATGTCACGTCGCCACTCCTGTTTCGGACGCGGGCCCGCGCGTTGCGGGTGATTGCGCCGCCGCCGAAGAAACCATGAGGACGATCGCGCACATCTCGGACCTGCATTTCGGCACCGAGGATCCGGTGGTGGCGGAAAACCTCGTGACCGCACTCGGGCGCGACCGGCCCTCGCTCGTGGTCATCAGCGGCGATCTCACGCAGCGGGCGCGAGGCGCGCAATTCGCCGCGGCGCGCGATTACCTGTGCCGGCTGCCGGTGCCGCAGGTCGTGGTTCCGGGAAACCATGACGTGCCGCTCTACGATGTGACGCGGCGGTTCCTCAGCCCGCTCGGACGTTACGGCCGGTACATCTCAGAGGTACTGAATCCGGTTTTCGAGGACGAGGAGTTGTTCGTGGCCGGCCTCAATACCGCGCGGTCGCTCACGTGGAAGAATGGGCGCATCTCCTGCGAACAAATCGACACGCTGCGCGGCGTGCTCGCGCGCGCGGGCGAGCGATTCAAAATCGTGGTGACGCACCATCCGTTCATTCCGCCGCCGGTCAGCGAGGGTGAGGCGGCAATCGACCTCGTTGGCCGCGCGGTTGAAGCGCTCGACGTGCTGGATCATTTCAAGGTCGACCTGCTGCTCGCGGGCCACCTGCACCACGGCTACGCCGGCGACACGCGCACGCACTATCCAGCGGCGAAGCATTCGATCATCGCGGCCCAGGCCGGTACGGCGATCTCGCGCCGGCGGCGGCACGAGCCGAATGCCTACAACTGGATCACGATCGCCGACCAGCACCTGAGCATCGAAGTGCGCGTGTGGGACGGCGCGCAATTCAAGCCGAAGCAGACGACGCATTACACGCTGCGCGGCGAGGAATGGATGGTGGTGAATCCCGAGGCGGAGCGAACGGTCGCGGCGCCGCCGGCGAAAACTCCGCCGGACGCGTAGCGCGCCCGGGTTTCGTAGCAGCCGAGGGGACGAGGCTGGGATTTACGTTTCGCCTTTCGGCAACCTGCGCCGCCCGCCGCCGCGAACGTATCCTGTCCGTGACGACGCGCATCGTAGGTTGCGACCTCGTGTCGCAACTTCGACGTGGAATCGAAATGTTGTCGCGCGGCCCATTCGGCCTCGCTCAGGGCAGGCGAGCGCGCAACCTACCGCTGCAGCGCCGTAATGAGGTGGCGGGCGAGACGCCCGCGCTCCCAGGGAAGACGTCGAGCGTTTTAGTTTTCCCGGCAACGCCGCGAAAACTAACGAACGCTCGCGACCAGCATTTCGCTGCGCAGCACGCCCGCGAGATTTTCGGCGCGGCTGGCGTAATCGCGAGCGGCGCGCGGGGCGCGGCCGGTGATCGCCGCGGTCAAGCCGCCGTTCCAGGCGAGGGCAATGGTGTAGGGAGTGACCGGCACGCGCGCGGCGGCCAGTCCGCGCTTGAGCCATTCGTAGTGGCGGACGGCGACTTCATCGGACACAGGACGTTCCAAGGCGCGCACAAACGGTTCGCTCGTGTGCATCTGCCAGGTCGACGCCCGAAACTGATACGCGCCGAGTTCGCCGCGTGGGCCGGCGCGAGTCAGGTCGCGCGGATTTTCCAGCTGGTGGATGGCGTGCAGCGTCGTCGCGCGATCGTCGGGTGTTTGCGCACCGACCGGCGTGGTGCACGCGAGTAACACTCCTAGTACGAACGGCAATGGGGATGCTGAACCTGACGGGGACCGGTTTTTCACAGGCGCCCACGACCGCAGGGTGTGGGCCGAAGTGCACTCTTTTCCGTTGGATTTGGATAACTTTTTATGGAACCAACCGCGTACCTCCTGAATTTCAGCGAATTACTCAAAACGCGGCGGAGCGCGGTTCTACGCGAAATTGCCCGATTTTCGGTGGAACTGGCGGATTTTACGGACCGTCGGCGGCGTCAACCGAGCCTCCTGACTCCTCGTGAACCGACGGGAAAAGTGGGCGGCAAACCGGCACATCGCGGAAATTTCATTCGTTGCGGCGCAGGTGGACCGCGCTCCGAGGTTGCGCGCGCAGTCCCGCGCGACCTTGTTGGACCGATGCTGCGTCTGCACCTTCCTCCGAACCTGATCGCCGCGGCGGCGCGCGACGCGGTGCCGGTGCGGGTGGACGTCGATCTTTCGGCCCCGCCGAATCCAACGCTGCTGCCCGCGCTCGCACTGCTGCAGCGCTGGTGTGGCACCGGCACCCCGCCAAAATTCATCCAGCTGAACCGGGCGCAACTGCGTGAGCTCGCCAACGCCGTGGGAGCGCAGGCCGTATTCGTGGAAGATGGACAGATGACGGAGTGGCGCCATCCGGAGCTCGTGGCCGCGCCGCCGGCCGGTGTGATCGCGCCGGCACCGTCGAGCCGGCCGAAGCCGCAGAACGTTCCGGGAGCAACGCCGCTCGTGGTGGATGGGTCGGAGCATTTTCTCGCCCTCACCCTGCCCTCGCGCGAACACCCGAGCTATGCGGCCGCACTCGCGCTGGTGAAGGAAAACGGATTCGTGCTGGAGCCTTCGAACCGCAAGTGGTGGCTGCGTGATCGGCACAAGACGCTGAACCTCCTCGCCACCCACGGCACGCGTCTGCGCGACGAGTTCGGCGCGCAGTTCACGCCGAACTTCGAGAAAAACACCCGCAACCTCCACGCGGCGGAGGTGGACGCGACGGTCGACGAAACCGCGGGGGAGTTCGCCGTCACCGTGTCGCTGCGCGCCGGCAACGCGGACGAGACGACGCTGCGCTCGGCGCTGGCCGCAAATCGAGGTTACCTCGAGGCGAGCGGAAAAATCTACCTCCTCGACGCCGCGAAGCTGGCCAAATTCAACCGGGCGCAGCGCGCCCTCGCGGGGGATCCCAACGCCGCGCTCGCGCCGCGCCGGACCCAGCGCGTGCCGGCGGCGCGCGCGGCCGAGGCGCAGGAAATTCTCGAGCAGCTCTCGCCCAATTTTCAGGCGCCCGAATCGTGGCGGACGCGCAGCGCCGTGCTCCGCAACCTCGGCGCGCTCGCCCCGGCACCGCTGCCGGCGAACCTGGCCGGGCTGCTGCGGCCGTATCAGCGGATCGGAGTCGCGTGGTTGTGGCACCTGTATCGCCACGAACTCGGCGGGATCCTCGCCGATGAGATGGGCCTCGGCAAAACGATCCAGGCACTCGCGCTGCTCGCGGCGAGCCGCGAAGCAGAGGTTTCAGGTTTCGCGTTTCGCGTTTCGGGTTCTCAGCAAACCGTTCCCAGTTCGACTCCCCTCATTCGGGCTTCAACGCAAAACTCAGAACCCGAAACCCAAAACCGACGAGCGGCGCTCGTCGTCTGCCCGGCATCGCTGCTGGAGAACTGGCGGCGCGAGGCCGCGCGGTTCGCGCCACAACTGCGGGTGTTTGTCCACCACGGTGAACGCCGGCTGCGGTCGGCGGCGGAGGTGCCGGCGTACGATCTCGTGATCACAAGCTATGGCACGCTGACGCGCGACCAGGAGATGTTTTCGGGTGCGGAGTTCGCGTGCATCATTGCGGACGAGGCACAGCACATCAAAAACCGGCGCTCGCAAAACGCGGCCGCGTTGCGGGCGTTGCGGGCCCGCAGCCGTTTCCTGCTCACGGGCACGCCGGTCGAGAACTCGCTCGAGGATCTCCGCTCGCTGTTCGAATTCCTGCTGCCCGGGTACGTTCCGTCCGTGCCAGCCGGATTGCGCGGCGACGAGCGCGCGTGGTATGACGAGCGGCTGAAGGCGCAAACCGCGCCGTACATCCTCCGCCGAACCAAGCAAAGCGTGGCGCCGGAACTGCCGGAAAAACTCGAGCAGGTGATCTGGTGCGAGATGACGGCGGTCCAGGCGGCACTTTATCGTTCAACGCAGGAGCGAATGGAACGCGAGTTGTTCGATCTGGAGGCGGGCGGTGCCAGCGAGGCGAAACTCAAGTTCGCCGCACTCACCCAGCTGCTTCGGCTGCGCCAGATTTGCTGCGACCCGCGGCTGGTTGCCCATGCCACGCCGGCTTCGCCCGTCGAGGGTGACGTCGGAGCCGGGGAAACATGCCAGGGCGTCGAGACGTTTGTGCAACCATCGTACTCCGACTCCGCCAAGCTGGACGCCTTTCGCGAGCTGCTCGATGAAGCGATCGACGACGGTCATCGGATCCTGGTGTTCTCGCAGTTCACCTCGCTGCTCGCACTGCTTCGGGCGGAGCTCGACAACCAGCAACTCGCGCACTGTTACCTCGATGGTTCCATGTCCCCCCGCGCCCGGCAGATCGAGGTGGATCGGTTTCAATCGTCGGCCGAAATCCCGCTCTTCCTGCTCTCGCTGAAGGCCGGCGGCACCGGCCTGAATCTCACGGGAGCGGACACCGTCGTTCACTTCGACCCATGGTGGAATCCTGCCGCCGAGGCGCAGGCGACGGATCGCGTGCACCGGATTGGGCAGCGCCGCGTGGTCACGAGCTACAAGTTGATCGCGGCCGGCACGGTGGAGGAAAAGGTCCTCGCGCTACAGGAAGAGAAACGCGCGCTGCTTGCGGGCGTGTTCGAAGCGAGCGATGCCGTGGCGGCGAAGCTCACGCTGGACGATCTCAAGTCACTCATCAGGGCGCCGGCGGCGGCAGCGGCTTCGCCGCAGGTTCTGGGTTCGGCGGCTTCGCCGCCAGTTCTGAGTTCTGAGTTCTGAGTTCTGGGTTTTGGGTTCTGGGTTTCGGGTTTCGCGTTGGTGTGCTGACAATGGACTGTTGATTCTGACGTCTGACCTCTGACATCTGCCGTCTGCCGTCTGCCGTCTGCCATCAAGAATGGCAGGGTTTCGAAGTTTTCGCGTCTTCTCGCGCTTGCACTCCGGCGGCCATCCGCTTCGTAATTGCGCCGGACGTCTTCAACCGCCGCCGCCTCTTTTCCACCTCCCCCGCCTCACCCTTTTTCCTGTTTTTCCCATGCCGAACTCGGTGCTGAATCTGAAAACCGTCACTTCCAACGTGCAGAGTGTCGTGGAGGGTGCGCTCGCCGACAGCGGCGGCCTGCTCCGCCTCGCACCCTGCTGGGTCCCGCGCTCGTTTCTCCAGCCCGGCAAGCGGCTCAAGCTGCACCCGGATGATCTCTATGCCTTCGGCCTGAACCGCGGCGGCATCGACGAACGCTGGTTCGCCTCGACCACGCCGGCCGCCAACGAGAATCGCACGATCGACGAGGGTTTGAGCTATGTGGTCGTGGGCAACCGGCGGTTCACGCTGGCCGAGGCGGTGGACGCCTGCGGCGCGACGCTGATCGGCAAATCGATTTGGAGGAAATACCAGAAATGGCCCGTGTATTCGAAATTCTTCGACAACATGGGCCCGATTCCGCACCACATGCACCAGTCGGCCAAACAGGCCCGGCTCGTCGGCCAGGAGGGCAAGCCGGAGTCGTATTACTTCCCGCCGCAGCACAACAACGTCGGCAACAATTTCCCGTATACGTTCATGGGCCTGGAGCCCGGCACGACGAAGGCGCAGGTCCGGCAGTGCCTCGAGAACTGGAATTGCGGCGACAACGGCATCCTCGATCTATCGCGGGCCTACCGGCTCAAGCCCGGCACGGGCTGGCTGATTCCGCCCTGCGTCCTCCACGCGCCCGGTTCGCTCTGCACCTATGAGCCGCAGTGGGGCTCGGATGTGTTCGGGATGTACCAGTCGCTCGTCGAGGGCCGCGAGGTGCCATGGTCGCTCCTCGTGAAGGACATGCCGAAGAAAAAGCACCGGGACCTCGACTTCATCGTCGAGCAACTCGACTGGGACGAGAACACCGACCCGAATTTCAAGGACAACCACTACCTCGAGCCCGTGCCCGTCGCGGACACCCGCGCGGAAGGCTACGTCGACCGGTGGATCGTCTATGGCAAGGTGAAGGGCGAGCAGCTCTTCACCGCCAAGGAACTCACGCTCGATCCGGGCGCCAAGTGCACGATCAAGGACGGCGGCGCGTATGGATTAATCACCGTACAGGGCAAGGGCCGGATGAACAACCTGCGGCTCGACTGCCCGAAACTCATCCGGTTCCACGAACTGACGGAGGACGAGGTGTTCTGCACCGAGGCCGCGGCGAAAGCGGGCGTCACGTTTGAGAACACGAGCACCGTCGAGCAGCTCGTCGTGCTGCGCTATTTCGGTCCCGAGGTCCATCCGGAGGCGCCCGCGATGGGTGCGTATCGAAAAAACAAATTCTGAAATCCATCCCATCCTTCATCTCTTTCTCTTTCCTCGTAATCTTTCTCTTTCGTCAGGCCCGGAGAGAAAGAGAAAGATAAAGATTAAGCCGGCGGATCCAGGCGAAAGGCGCCAGCTGCATGGCGGGCACCTCGCGGAACATCGATCGCGAATTCCTCGGCGGCCGCGTCACGACCATGGAGCCGCTGCGCCCGCAGTATCGGGCGGTGCTCGAGCGCGGCGTCGACATCATTGAAACCGACATCCCGCGCGACCTCGGCCCGCTGATCCACCCCACCCACTCCACCGCCGGCGCCAAAGCGCGCTTCTTCCGGATC
>JAUSID010000140.1 GCA_030648295.1 Opitutaceae bacterium
TTTCACCTTCTGCTCCGCTGCGGCCGCACAGTGTGTTCGCTGGTGCCGTGCGCCGGCGCGCGCTCCACGATTTCCCGGCTAAGGGCATTCTGCTGGCCAGCAGAATGCATTTAGCCCGCATGAACGCGGGGCGCTCGCCGGGAACATTGGGATGTTGGCGGTCAGTCACGGGTGAAGACCATTTCAAGGGTGAAAAATGCGGGCTAGCGAGGCGCGACCTTGCGCCGCGGATTTGGGGCGCGTTCACCCTGGCTGGGCGGCGCGCGGCCCGCTACTGGCCCAAGCCTTCCTGCCACCGGTCAAGCTCGTGGAGCACACGTACGAGCGAAGTCAGTCCGAGAATGATCACGAGGTAACCGCTGACGTTTCTGGCCCGCAGGTGAAAATGCGTCTTCACCATCAATGCATGGCTCAACTGCTCATCCTCCACCTTGGTGGAGCGAAGCACACCGTCGATGCTGTCGAGCTGGAGCTCCGGAAGGGTGAATGAAACCTGGACCTTGGGCAGGTTGCCGAACACCCCAAGGCAGGGGTTGAGCAGGATATTGCCGACCTCCATCACGGTTTCGCGATGTTCCGCGCTCGTGACCTCCCACTTCGCGTCCACATCGTTGATCAACTGGCTGAGGATCAGCGCGGCGGGTTGCTCCAGCAGCAGCAAAGCGTTGCCGGCGATCGAGCCGGAGAACACCTGATTCACGCAAACGACCTCGCCCTCCATCATCCAACGCAGCCGCGGTGCGACCTCCTCGATGTCGAGCAGCGCCAGTTGCGGCACTTCCAGATGGATCCGGTAACCGGTCATCTCCGACAACGCGGCGGCCGCGCGACCGTAGCCGATGTTGATTAACTCGGTCAGCGCGTCCTTTTGGGCGAGCGTCAGTTCCACATTTTCGGGAAACTCCCGATGGCAGCGTCAGGGTCGGGCAGACGGTTCAGCCCGGTGGCATTGTCGGCGAATCGGCGTGGCGGTCGCGGAGCGGCGGAGAGCGATCCGGCACCGAATTTCCGCCGGTTCTGAGCGCGGCCCATTTGCCGCGCAGTTGGCCGGGCTTGAAACCTCGCCGGCGGATTGCCATGGAGTGCGGCGCATCGCCACGTTCAAATCGCATCACCATGCTCCTGCTCCGAATCATTTCCGCCGTTTCATCGCTGCTGGGCGGACTGCTCCTGATCCCCGGCGCAACCGCCGCCCGCGCGGCGTCCGCCCGGGTTTCGAGGCCGCCGAATGTCGTGATCATTTTTGCCGACGATCTCGGCTATGGCGACCTCGGCTGTTATGGGCACCCGAGCATCCGCACGCCGAATCTCGATCGGATGGCGGCGCAAGGACTGCGCTTCACCGATTTTTATGCCGCGGCGGAGGTTTGCACGCCGAGCCGTGCCGCCCTGCTGACCGGCCGGTATCCAATCCGAAGCGGCATGGCGAACGACACCCGGCGGGTGCTGTTTCCAAATTCGAAAGGCGGGTTGCCGCCGGCCGAAATCACGCTGGCCGAGGCGCTGAAGACGAAGGGCTACGCGACCGCACACGTTGGCAAATGGCATCTTGGCATCCATGAGGGCAGCCGGCCCAACGACCAGGGATTCGATTTCAGCCTGGGGTTGCCGTATTCAAATGATATGGACGGCCGCCCCGACCTGCCGCGCGGCGCCTCCGGCTCGCCGACTCCGCCGAAGGACGGGTGGAACGTTGCGCTGCTCCAGAATGGCAAGGTGGTCGAGCAGCCCGCCGATCAAACGACGTTGACCCGGCGTTACACCGAGGCCGCGGTGAAGTTCGTGCGCGAGCACGCCGGCGCGCCGTTTTTCCTGTATTTCGCGCACACGTTTCCGCACGTGCCACTGTTCGCCTCGCCCGAGTTCAAGGGCCGCAGTCGCCGCGGAATCTACGGCGACACCGTCGAGGAACTGGATTGGAGCGTGGGCCAGGTGCTGGAGTCATTGCGCACCGCGGGCATCGCGGAGAACACGCTCGTCGTGTTCACGAGTGACAACGGCCCGTGGCTCCCGCAGCGCGCGCAGGGCGGCAGCGCGGGTCTGTTGCGCGAAGGCAAGGGCAGCACCTGGGAAGGCGGCATGCGCGTACCCGGGATCGCGTGGTGGCCCGGCCGAATCCAGCCCGGGGTGAGTTCCGTGCCGGTGTCGACGATGGATCTTTTTCCCACGTGTCTCGCGCTCGCCGGCGTCCCGCTGCCGACCGGACGGGTACTCGACGGGCAGGACATCGCCGGCGTCCTGTTCGGCGGCGCGACGCTGCCGGAGCGGCCGTTTTTTTATTATCGCGGCGAGCGGCTGTTCGCGTGCCGGCTCGGCGATTTCAAGGCGCACTTCTCCACCCAGGCTGGCTACGGGCAGCCGAAGGCGGAGAAACATGAGCCGCCGCTGCTCTTCAACCTCGCGATCGATCCATCGGAGAAGTTCGACCTCGCGCCGCAGCATCCCGACGTGCTTGAAGCGATCAATCGCGCCATCGCGGCGCATGAAGCCAGCCTCGAGCGCGCACCGACGCAGCTGAATTAACCGGGCAAAAGAGGAACCGCGAATGAACGCGAATGAACGCGAATCCAGATATGGCGGAGGCGATCGCCGGCATGATTGCAGCTCAGCGAGCAGCAGTCATCGGGGGCGATTGGCCCGTCTTGGTTCTCATTCGCGTCCATTCGCGTTCATTCGCGGTTAAGAACCGGCTTGGGAAATTTTCGAATCGGGCTGTAACGCGGATAGGTCTCCCAAATATCGCCGCCGTCGAGGACGCGGCGGTCGCCGGTCTGCCGCAACGTGGTTTCGAGTTGCTGCGCGAGTTTGGCTTTCGCCGCGGCGTGCTTGGGGTCGGCGGCCAGGTTCTTCAGGCAGCCCGGGTCGGCCTTGATGTCGAACAGTTCCTCCACCGGCCGTTTTGCCACGGCAAGTTGCAGGAACCGGCCGAGTTTCGGATCGTCGGCCTTCGCGATCAGGAAATCCAGCGTCGGTCCGCCATCGATGTCCTTGTATCCGCTGTGCGGACTTTCCGGCGTGCCGTCATCCTTCAGCACCACCGGGTCGCCGGCGGGCCAGCGGTCCGGCCGGAAGTTGCGGATGTAGAGGTACTGTGATTTCCGCAGCGCGCGCTGAGGGTACGTCCAGTTGTCGAACCGCGCCGAGGAATGCCGCTCGCGCGAGGAGTAGGCGACACGGGTGGCATCGACCAGGCCCTGCTGCCGCGAGGTAAGGATATTCATGATACTGCGTCCGGACGGCGGCAGCGACGGATTCGGATGCTTCGTGCCGGTCGCCTCCAGGATGGTGGCGGTGAGATCGACGAACCCGACAACATCCTCGATCTGCCGGCCGCCGGGTACCTTCGCGCCCCAGCGGATCGCGAGCGGGACGTGGATTCCATGCTCATACGCATTCGCCTTGGCGCGCGGGAATGGCATGCCGTTGTCGGCGGTGACGATGATGAGCGTGTTCTCCAGTTCACCCGCCTCCTCGAGCGCCTTGATCATCAAACCGAGGTGCCGATCGAACCATTCGATTTCCAGGCACGCATCGAGGATGTCGCTGCGCACTTCCGGCGAGTCGGGCAGGAATGGCGGAGGTACCGCGTCCTCCAGCTTTTTCCCCGACCTGAGTCCCGAACCCTTCTCGTAGCCGCGGTGCGGCTCGTGCCCGCCGTACCAGAAATAGAACGGCTGGTCCTTCGCGCGCCTGGCCAGGAAGCCCTTGAAATTGGCCGCGTAATCCTTGTTCGAGATCCCGCGCGCGGGCGGCGTGAGGGTGTGACCGTCGGCCTCGTTGCCGGCGGGATTGCGCGGCCGTTCGCTGATTTTCCAGTTGCCCGGGCCCCAGCCCTTGCCGGACAGGCCGACGCGATAACCGGCCTGCTCGAGGATGTCGGGAAAGACGATGTAGCGTTTCGGAAACGAGCTGGCGTGCGTGCCGGCCTCCTCGATTTGCCAGTCGTGCCGTCCGGTCAGCAGCGCGGCGCGCGAGGGGCTGCACCCAGGCGAGCCGGCGAATCCGTTCTTGAAATAAACGCCTTCGCGCGCCACCCGATCGAAGGCGGGCGTATTCACCGCCTTGTATCCGGCAAATGAGGTCAGCGGGAACGACTGGTCGTCGGCGATGGCGAGCAGGACGTTGGGCCGGCGGCTCCCGGCCGCGGCGGCGGCACTCACGGACAGCAATGCCAGCAGGGTGGTGAACAAGGCGGAGCAGAAGAGGTGCGGTTTCATGCCGGTGATGTGGATGCGCCCGGCTGGTCGGGGCGGGCAATCCCAAACTTCGGTCGGCCGGGCGCTGCGGACCCGCGCCCGGGGCGATGGAATTCATCCGAAAATCCGCTTCCCCTCGCTGCGGCACGTCGCCAGCGTTCGGCGTGCGTTCCAGCACGTTTGTGACCCCATGAAACTCGCCCTGATCGACTGGCTGATCATCCTCGTGTACCTGATCGGTTGCCTCGGGGCGGGATTATGGATGCGGAAGTTCGTGCGCGGGGTGGAGGACTTCGCCGTCGCCGGTCGCGAGATGGACGTGAATCTGGGCATCGCGTCGCTCGCGGCGACCGAGCTCGGGCTTGTCACCATCATGTACACGGCGCAGCTCGGCTATGAAAAAGGCTTCGCCGGCGCGACCATTGGCGTGCTGGCGGCGGGCGCGATCTGGCTCGTCGGCCGGACCGGTTTCGTGATTGGCCCGCTCCGCGCCGCGGGCGTGATGACGATCCCCGAACTCTTTCAGAAGAGGTTTGGGTCGCGGGTGCGCTGGCTGGCGGGAGTGTTCGTCGCCGCGGGCGGGCTGCTCAACATGGGGATTTTCCTGCGGCTGGGCGGCGAGTTCCTCGTCTATGCCACGGGCCTTCCGCCGCAGTGGCTCGAATGGGTGATGACCGCGCTGCTGGGTCTCGTGCTGCTCTACACGGCGCTCGGCGGCATGCTTTCCGTACTCATCACGGATTTTCTCCAGTTCCTCGTCATGGGGGTCGGAATCGTGGCGACATCGCTGCTCGTGCTTTGGACCATCGGCTGGTCGAACCTGGTCGCCGGGCTCACGGCGGCGTGGGACGGGACCGGCCCGGGAAAAATGGCCGCGCATCCGTTCAATCCGTTTCATGGTTCGAGCTTCGGCTGGACGTATCTGCTCTGGATGTTCGTGTTTCAAATCGCCGCCGCCACCACGTGGCAGACGCAGATCAGCCGGGTGCTGGCGTCGAAGGATGTGACGACGGCCAGACGAATGTACCAGCGCACATCGTTTTATTTTGTCGGCCGGTTCCTGCTGCCCGGGTTGTGGGGCGCGGCGGCGTTCGTCTGGTACGCGCAGCACGGCGGGCTGCCGGCCGAACTGAATTCGCTGACCGCCATGCCGCACTTCCTGAGTACGCTCCTGCCGGTCGGAATCATCGGGCTCGTCGTGGCGGCGATGCTGGCGGCGGAGATGTCGACGGACAGTGGATACATGCTCACGTGGGCGACGGTGATCTACAACGACATCATTACGCCGTGCCTGAAGCGGCCACTGGCACCAAAGCACCAGCTGCTCCTCACCCGCGGGCTCGTGCTCGCCATCGCGGTCTTCCTGCTTTTCTACGGGCTTTGGTATGAACTGCCCGGCAATGCCTGGGACTACCTGGCGGTTACGGGCAACATCTACCTCGCGAGCGTGTTCACGCTGCTGGTCGCCGGCCTTTATTGGCCGCGGGCGAATACCATGGGCGCGGCCGCGGCTCTCATCCTCGGCGCGCTCGGCCCGATCGCATTCCTGATTCTGGGAAAAAAATACGCCATCGCGCCGGAAATCGCCGGTGCCTCCTCCTTCGCCCTCGCCGCGATCGGCATGATTGCCGGCTCGCTGCTCGGCTCGCCCCCCGCCCGCACGATTGACGCCGCTCCGTCGGCCTCCACTTCATGAATACGGTTTTCATCCTCGGCTGGGGTGTCCTCATCGCCGCCTCGATCGCGTGGTATGCGTTCCTGGTTTTTTACGTCGGCATCAAGGCGGGTCGCGAAATCCGCGAGATGACCGACCGGCTCGCCCGGAAGGAATAATTGCGAGTCCTCTTCGGCCCGAGGCTGGCGCTTCGAAGGCGGTCGCGGTCCCCGACGGGGCGCCGTTCGGGCAAATGTTTTTGCGTCGCAAGCCCGGGAAGCGTGGGCAAGCCTCTGCCTTCACTATGGGAAAAGCGGCCAGTCTCGGGGAGGTCGCCCGTCGCGCGGCGGTGTCGGTTTTCACGGTTTCCCGCCCGATTGGATTGATCGCCGCGGTTTGGTCTGCTGGCGCCGCATCAGCCCGGGAGCAGACCCTCCCTCTCGTTGGGGAAAAAATAACGCCTGCCATTGCCGATCGCCAGGACGCCCAGATTCCCGACCGCCTCAAATTGACCGGCTGGATCGGATCGAGGATTCACGTCAACGACGTGAACCGGCTCGCGAAGCTCGACACGGATCGGCTGCTCGAGGGCTATCGCAAGCGTCCGGGCCGGCAGACCTGGGACGGCGAACATGTCGGCAAGTGGCTGCACGCCGCCACGCTCGCATGGGCCCACCGCGGCAATCCGGAATTGCGCCGGAAGCTCGATCACGTTGTCACCGAGCTCGCCAAGTGCCAGCTCGCCGATGGCTATCTCGGCACCTACGTCGAAGCCGCGCGCTGGACCGCCTGGGATGTGTGGGCGCACAAATATAATCTGCTCGGGCTGATCACCTACATGCGCCACACCGGGAATCTGGCGCCGATGTCGACCTGCCGCCGCATGGCCGACCTGCTCTGCCAGACTTTCGGCGACGAGCCGGGCCAGCGTGACATCCTGGTTGCCGGCCACCACGCCGGCATGGCCCCGACCAGCGTGCTCGAGCCGATGGCGCTGCTTTACCGCCTCACGGGCGAACCGCGTTACCTGGAATTCTGCCGCTATATCCTGCGCTCGTGGGAAAAACCGACGGGGCCGAGGATTGTCTCCACCCTGCTGCGATCCAAACGCGTGGATCTGGTCGGCAACGCGAAAGCCTATGAGATGCTTTCCTGTCTCAACGGCGCGCTGGAATATCACCGCACCGTCACCGACAAGCGGATACTCGAGGCCGCGCTCAACGCCTGGCACGACATCGTGGAAAAGCGTTTATACCTGACCGGCACCGCGAGTTATCAGGAGTTTTTTCATGCCGACTTCGACTTGCCCAACGTCAACCACGTCGGCGAAACCTGCGTGACGGTGACGTGGCTCCAGTTCAACGCGCAGTTGCTGCGGCTGACGGGTGAAGCGCGTTTCGCCGAGCAGATTGAGCGGACGGTGCTGAATCAATTGTTCGGCGCGCAATGCCCGGATGGCTCGGGGTGGGGCTACTACGTCGAGATGCAGGGCAAAAAACCATACACGAGCGTACTGGACGGACAGTGCTGCCTCTCCAGCGGTCCTCGCGGCGTCTCACTCATCCCGACCTTCGCCGTCAGCACCGACGCGGACGGGGTGGTGGTGAATCTCTACGATGCAGGCGCGGCGAAACTCCGGCTGCGCGACGGCACCGCCGTGACGGCCACGATCGAAACTCATTATCCAAGCGAAGGGCGAATTCGGATCGCGGTTGCCCCGGCTGAAACCGGGAAGTTCGCCGTGAAGCTGCGCATCCCCGAGTGGTGCCAGGAGCCCGTCGTACAAATCAATGGCCAGGCGGTGCCGGTGAAAATCGGGACGGATGGATATGCGGCGATTCGGCGGGAATGGAAAAGCGGCGACGGGATTGAACTTAATCTCGAATTGAAGCCGCGGGTGATCGTCGGTGACTTCAAGAACGAAGGGAAACTGGCGGTGCTATATGGTCCGTTGGTTCTCGCCGCGGATGAAGCGCTGGTTGGGCGCGCCGGTCTGACGCTCGATGCGGTCGGTGTCGCCGGTGCCGATCTCGCGGTCCTCGGCGTGAAGCCGCGACCGGTTCCCGATGGGCTGAAAACGTGGCCGGTCGCGCCGACCTTCCAGCTCAATGCCGTCGTCCGAAAGCCGGCGGCTTCGTTGCCCGCCGGCGCTCCGCTCCGGATCGGATTGGTGCCATTCGCCGACGCCGGGGCGAAGGGTAGTTCATACCGGGTGTGGCTCCCATATGGGACGGTCCGCCCCAGCCGGAATCTGCTGTTCGGCGGCGTCGAAACCCGGTCACGCCGACCGCAGGTGCGGGTCCGAAGCGAAGACCCGGTATTGGCGAATCGCCCGGCCGGATCCGTCGTCGATGAGTTTCAAACGGTGGCGCACACCTTCGACCGCAAGCGGGCCAGGGAGGACTGGTATGCGGTCGCATTGGAGGAACCCGCGACCGTCGCCGAGGTCGTGTTTTTCCACGGCGAAGCCGCGCCGGATGGCGGCTGGTTCGACGCCAGCGCCGGCAAGCCGCGCGTCGAGATAAAATCCAGGCCAAACGGCGAGTGGGAACCGGCCGGCGAACTCGAGGATTATCCGGCCACCACCGCCAGCGATCCCGCCCGGCTCGTGGGCGGCGACCGATTCGCGTGCCGGTTCAGGCAGCCGATGGAATTGGTCGCCGTCCGCGTCGTCGGCCGGCCGGCGTCCGGGAATAACCCGAAGCAAGCCTGGTCATCCTGCCTCGAATTGCAGGCCTTCGGCGTCCGGCGACTGACGTATTGAAATAACCACCACACCATCGCGGGCGAAGGCGCCGCGCCGCGTCGTCCTCAATTCCGTCCAGTTTGGACCCTCCCATTTCACCATGAAGTATTCCGCGAACTCCCTTTCCCGCGCCGGCTGGATTTCAGCCCTGGCGGCCGCCGCTCTGCTCCTGGCTGCCTGCGGCAAATCCGAAAAATCAACGCCGGCCACGCCGGCGAAGCCCCGGGTGGCGCTGGTGATGAAATCGCTGGCCAACGAATTCTTCGGCACGATGGCCGACGGGGCCAAGGCGCATCACGCGAAGAATGCCGCAACGTACGATCTCGTCGTGAACGGCATCAAGAACGAGACCGATCTCGGCGAGCAGGTGTCACTCGTCGAGCAGATGATCGCGATGCGCGTGAACGCCATCGTGATCGCGCCGGCGGACTCGAAGGCCCTCGTGCCGGTGCTGAAACGAGCGATGGCCGCCGGCATCGCGGTGGTGAATATCGACAACCGGCTCGATGCCGCCGCACTGAAGGATGCAGGACTGACCGTTCCGTTCGTGGGCCCGGACAACCGCGTCGGCGCCGCGGCGGTGGGACGAGTCCTGGCGGCCAGGCTGGCGAAGGGCGATCCCGTGGCGATCATCGAGGGGATTCCGACCGCCGATAATGGCCGGCAGCGGCGGATGGGTTTTGAGGACGCGATCAAGGAGGCGGGGTTGAACCTCGTCGCCGTGCAGAGCGGCCAGTGGGAGATGGAGCGCGCCAACACCGTCGCCGGGGCGATGCTCAACGCGCATCCGAACCTGAAGGCGATTTTTTGTGGCAACGACAACATGGCGCTGGGCGCGGTGGCCGCGATCAAGGCGAACGGACGCGACGGCAAGGTGCTCGTGGCCGGCTTCGACAACATCAAGGCGATCAAACCGCTGCTCGCTTCGGGCGCGGTTGTCGCCACGGCGGACCAGCACGCCGACCAGCTGGCGGTGTTCGGGATCGAGGCCGCGCTCGAGATCCTGAAAACCAAGAAGACCGCCGATCGCGCCACTCCGGTCGACGTCGTGAGGAAATGACGAATCCGCCGTGACCGCTCCGCGACTCGCCATCCACGGGCTGAAAAAATCATTTGGCACCAACGTGGTGCTGCGCGGGCTCGATCTCGAGCTCGAGCCGGGCGAGGTTCACGCATTGATTGGCGGCAACGGCGCGGGCAAGTCCACGCTGTCGAAGATCATCGCCGGGCTGGAATCGGCTGACGCAGGCGAGATGCGGCTCGGTGATAACCGGTACCGGCCGCGAGATCGCCGCGGCGCCCAAGCCGCCGGAATCGTGATGGTCCTTCAGGAACTCACGGTGCTGCCGACGCTCTCGGTGGCGGAGAATCTCTTCCTGGCGGCGTTGCCCGCGCGCGCGGGGGTGCTCGATCGGCGGCGGCTGCGCGAAACCGCACGCGCCGCGCTCGAGCGCGTCGGACTTCGTTCGCTTGATCCCGATCTGCCGGCCGTGTCGCTCGGCGTCGGACATCAGCAACTGGTCGAGATTGCCGCCGGACTCGCGCGTCGCGGACACATCCTGATCCTGGACGAGCCCACGGCCGCGCTCACCGGCGCCGAGATCGAAACGTTGTTTGCGCTGCTGCGCGACCTGCGCTCCGGCGGTACGTCGATTCTCTATATCAGTCACCGGCTCGATGAAATTGCCCTCATCGCGGACCGCGTGAGCATCCTGCGCGACGGGCAGCTCGTCGCCACGCTGCCGGTGCGCGAAACGACGCGCGACCGATTGATTGAGTTGATGGCCGGCGCGCCGGCGCTCGCTCCTACCTCCGCCGCGCGGGCTGGGCGCGGCGAATTGGCGCTGCGATTGAGCGACGTGCGTTCCGGTGGCGTCGTTCGTGGCATCTCGCTCGACTTGCACCGCGGTGAAATCGTGGGGCTGGGCGGATTGATTGGGGCGGGGCGGAGCGAATTGCTGCGCGCGATCTTCGGGGCGGCGCCGATTGACGGTGGAACGATGATGCTTGGCCGTGAACAGGAGCCGTTTGCCCCGGCCTCGACGCGTGAAGCCGTGGCCCGTGGATTCGCCTTTGTACCCGAGGATCGCAAGCACCACGGGCTGTTCGCGCCATTGAGCGTCCGGACCAACGCCAGCATCGCCCGGCTACCGATCGCCCGGTTTCTTCCGGGCGTTGTCGATCACACGACCGAAGCCGCCGAGGTGACGGCGCTGCTCCGACAGTTGCAGGTGCGCTACGCCGATGACTCGCAGCCGATCGCCGAGTTGAGCGGCGGCAACCAGCAGAAGGTCGTGATCGGCCGGTGGCTCGGCCGCGACGTCCAGATCTGGCTGCTCGACGAGCCCACGCGCGGCGTCGACGTGGCCGCGCGACGGAGCATCTACGCGCTCCTGCGCGAGCGCGCCGCCGCGGGCCAGTCGATCCTGATCGCTTCGAGCGATTACGACGAACTGGCGACGTTGTGTGATCGTGTCATCGTGCTTTCGAACGGAGTCGTCACGGGAGAATTCTCGCCGCCAACACTCACGCCCGAGGCATTCATGGCCGCGGCGTTCCGCGGATTCGAGAAGGGAGCGGCATCGTGAATCCGCGTTTCCGGTCGTATTCCGAGTTCCTGTTTCTTGCGCTTCTGCTCGCACTGCTCGTCGCGTTCTTCGGGATTCTGAGCGAGCACTTCTGGTCGGTCGCCACGCTGCAAACGATCACCAACCGGATTCCATCGCTGGCGCTCACGGCGCTCGGCATGACCTTCGTCCTCGTGGCGGGCGGCATCGATCTGTCGGTCGGCTCCGTCTCGGCCGTCGCGGGTGCGGTATTTGGCTGGGCCGTGGCGGATCACGGATTGGGCGTCGGCGTCGCGGCAATGCTCGCGGTGGGCGCCGGTCTCGGCTGCGGGCTGCTGAACGGTGCCCTCGTAAATACGTTTCGGATGCCATCGTTCATCGTCACGCTCGGACTGCTGGAGGGGGCGCGGGGCCTCGCTTACCTCGTGACGAATTCACAGACCAAATACCTGGGCGAGCGGCTCGGCGCGTTGCAGGCGACGGTGCCGGTTCTGGGCGTATCCGCCGCGTTCGTACTCGCCCTCGTGCTGACTGCCTTCGCCCATTTTGTCCTCACCAGCACGGTTTTTGGCCGGCACACGGTGGCCGTGGGTACCAACGAGGAGGCGGCGCGGCTGGTCGGCATCTCACCCGCCCGCGTGCGGATGATCGTGTTTGCCGCGTCTGGGATGCTCGCGGGGCTGGCCGGGCTTTGTCACGTGGCGCGGCTGGGCGCGGCGGATCCCAATGCGGGTTCCGGCCTCGAGCTTTCCGCCATCGCGGCGGCGGTGATTGGCGGCACGAGCCTGATGGGCGGCCGCGGCTCGATGCTCGCGACATTCGTCGGCGTGCTAATCATCGCGACGCTGGAGGCGGGGCTGGCCCATCTCGGCGTGACCGAACCAATGAAGCGCGTGGTCACCGGCGCGGTGATTATCGGCGCGGTGGGCGCCGAGGCGGTGCGCGCGCGGATTGCCAGCCGGCGGCTGCGCCTGGGCGCGTGATCCATTTTTTGTCCATGAAAACATTCCGGGTGCTCCTGCTTCTCGCCACGTTTGGGCCGTTTGCCGTCTTCGCCGCCGGGCCACCGCCGCCGGTGAATCTCGTTTTCGACACGGACATCGGCAACGACGTCGACGATGCGCTCGCGCTCGGGCTCATCCACGCGCTGGAGACGCGCGGCGCCTGCCGGCTGCTCGCCGTCACGCTCACGCATCCGGATCCACTCGCGGTGCGTTACGTCGATGCGGTGAACACGTTTTATGGGCGCGGCGACATTCCGATTGGCGTGAACCCCGACGCGCCGAAAACCGGCACGAGCCGGTTCCTCAAACTGGCCGACGCGCGCGATGCGGGCGGCAAGCTGGTTTTCCCGCATGACGTGGATCCGGCGAAGGCCCCGCGGGCGCTGGCGTTGCTGCGCCGCACCCTCGCCGCCGCGGCCGATGGGAGCGTGGTCATCGCCCAGGTGGGATTTTTCACCAATCTCGCGGCGCTGCTGGACGCCCCCGCGGACGACATCACCCCGCTGGCCGGCCGCGAACTCGTGCAGCGGAAGGTGAAGCTGCTCTCGATCATGGCGGGCGTGTTCCAGACCGTGAACGGCGACAACCACAAGCTGGAATACAATGTTCGGATTGCGATTCCGGCCGCGCAGCACCTGGCGGAGAACTGGCCGACCCCGGTGGTGTGGAGCGGTTGGGAAATCGGTAATGCGATCCGGTTTCCGGCCCAGGCGATTGAGCGCGATTTCGGATATGTCGCGCGGCATCCGGTACCCGAAGCCTACCAGCTTTATCAACCCACGCCGCACGAGCGGCCCTGCTATGATCCAACGAGCGTCTTGTACGCCGTATATCCGGATCGTGGTTACTTCGCGCTTTCGCCGCCCGGCCGGGTGAAGGTCGAGTCGGACTCGTTCACCCGTTTTTCACCGAAGAAAGAGGGCCGCGACCGGTTTCTCATCGTCGATCGCGAGCAGGCGGCGCGAGGGCGTGAGTTGTTGGCCGCGCTGGTGGCTCAGCCGCCGCAAGGCGCGATCGCGAAGCCATGAGCCGACGCGGACAACCAGCGGGCGCCGGCGGAGTGGTCGTGGTCGGCACGCTGAACATCGACCATGTATGGCGTGTCCCGGCGCTGCCCAAGCCAGGCGAGACGGTGCTCGCGCTGGACGCGATCCGGCAGTGGGGCGGCAAGGGCGCGAACCAGGCGGTCGCGGCGGCGCGGCAGGGTGCACGCGTCACGATTGTCGGCGCGGTGGGCGATGACGCGGACGGCAAACTCTATTGCGACCATCTCGCGGGCGAGCAGATCGCCACGACATTGATTCAAGTGGTCGCCGGCGTGGCCACCGGCACGGCGCACGTGTACGTCGACGGACGTGGAGAAAACCAGATTGTCGTGCACGGGGGCGCCAACGGCCGGCTCGATGCCGCGCATGTTTCGTCGGCGCTCGGCGGATTGTGGGCGAGCACGGACATCGTGGCGGTCGGGCTCGAGTGTCCGCTCGAGCCCGCGACTGTCGCGCTGCGTTGCGCCGCGGCGCGGGGCGTGCGCACGATCCTGAACGCGTCGCCGGTGAACGAGAAGTTTCCCTGGGGCGAATTCGAAATTGAAACCGTGATCGTGAACGAGCACGAGTGCGTTGCGGTGTTCGGATCGGCGCCGGACGATTGGGAGAATCTCACGACGGACCAGCGCCGCCAGCTGCTGCGCGCGAAATCCGTGCGCCACATCATCGTCACCCAGGGCAGCGCACCGACGCTCCACCTCTCGGCCGAAGAGGTGCGCAGCGTGCCGACGTTTCCGGTCCAACCCGTGGATACAGTCGGCGCCGGCGACACCTTTGCCGGCACGCTGGCAGCCCGGCTCGCGGCCGGCGCCGTTTGGAATGACGCGATCCGCCACGCGAATGTCGCGGCGGCGTTGTCGACCCTGACGCCGGGCGCGCAAGCCGGGATTCCGCGCTTGGCGGCGGTCGAGGCCGCGGTGGCGGACGCTCCTGGGAGCGCGGGCGCCCCGCCCGCAGAACGGCACCCGGCTTGATAAGAGCGACTGTTGATAGGCCGAAGCGCCTGGATTGAATCGCCGGTTGGGTCCCGTCGGACGGTGCCGGCATTGCCGGAAGTTTCAACCGGGGCGAGATTTCGCGCCGGACGTGTGCCTGATGCGTAATATTTCACCGTGCCCGGGGTTAACCTTGTTGGTGAACCATGTTCTCGGCATCACAGCGCTCGAGTTCTTGTGGCGCATGGGTGTCCTTTCCGACCCCGCGGCCGGGGCGCTGCCCGCCGAGGAAGAGACGAAGTGGCTGGCGCGCGGCGCCGGAGGCGACGAACAGGCCTGGCAGGAACTGTTCGAGAAATGGAAGAAGCCGCTGCTCGCGTTTTTCTACCGCTCCATCGGCTCGCTGGCGGCGGCGGAGGACCTCACGCTGGAGGTTTTCATCCGGCTGCACCGCGCCGCGCCAACCTATCAGCCGCGCGCTCCGTTTGCCGGTTTCGTGTTTCATATCGCGCGCAACCTGCTGCGCAACGAGGTCCGGCGCCAGCGGCGCAAGCCGGCCGACTTGCTCCCGCCTGAGGCGTTCGATTATGTCTCCGCCCCCGACGACGGGGAGGAGCGCCGGCGGGCGGCGGAGTTGGAGGAGATGCTCCAGCTGGCCCTGGCCCAGCTGCCCGAGGCCCAGCGAACCCTGGTGCTGCTGGTGTATCAACAGAACTTGGACCATACGACCGCGGCGGAAATGCTGGGAATCACCGGGAACGCCCTGCGCGTCCAGCTTCACCGCGCGCGTCAAAAATTGAAGGAACTGATGCAAAGCCAGCCGTGATCAACCCACGCCAACCATGAAAGACCCACGTGCGCCCTCCGACTCTGAGATCAATGAATTGCTGGCCGGCAGGTTGCGCCGCACCTCGCCGGATTTCGAGCTGCGCTGGCGGGAGCTGCGGGCCGAACTCGCCGGGACGAAGCCGCGCCGCGCGCCATGGGCAAAATGGCTGGTGTGGCCCGGCCTCGCCACGGTTGGACTCGCCGTCGTGGTGGTTGCCTTGTGGATCAAATCGCCGGTGCCGCCAGCGGCCGGGAGCGTCACCTTTGAAGAACTGATTGCATTGAACGACGCGCTGCAGCCCGCCTCGGCGCTGCTCGATCCGGAAACCCGTGAAGCGCTGCTGAACCTGCCCCCAACCTCGTCCCTCTGACCGCATGAAACCGCCCGTCTTTTGGATCCTCGTTCTGATCGTGATGAACATCGGTGCGCAGCCGGCCACCGCACCGGGCTCGCCACCACAGGCTCCGGTGCCGGCTGCCCCGGCCGCGAGCGAACTCGCCGCGCTCGAGCAATTCCTGGGTTTGTCTGATGCGGAGCTGGTGCAAATGGAACAGGTGATTGCGCGGATTCGCGCGATGACCCCGGCGCAGCGCGCCGCGATGCGGGATCAGATTGCCGCATTTCGGCGGCTGCCGGAGCCGCAGCGGGAGCAAATTCGGATGGGCTGGGGCTGGATGCCGCCGGAAATCCAGGCGGGCTGGCGGGAGATGATGCAAACGGCGACCCCGGAGCGGCACGCTGAAATCCAGGCGAAGATGCAATCGCTCGGTCCGGAGGAGAAAATGCGTTATCGGCGCGAGCTCGTGGAAGCATATCTCAAGGCAAAGGCGGCGAAGAAGTAGGCCGAAGCACGCGGCTCCAGATTGCACGCTGGGCGCAGTGTTCGTTGCGGCTGGCATCGTAGCAGCTGAGGTGACGAAGCTGTCGGGCGATGATCGTGACGCGGCCGGCCAGCCTCCTCACGTCGGCTGCTACGCAGAACGGTTTTGGTAGCAGCCGAGGTCACGAGGCTGGGATTGGTGTGGCATGGGCGTCTCCCTCGACAGGCTCGGGACCCTGAGCTTGTCGAACGGGTCGCCCATGAAGTCGGGCCGGCGTGCGTCTTTTTCCGGAGAAATCACGGGCGGGACGCCCGTGCCACGCAGAAAGCCAAAAAAAAAGGCGGAGCCGGTTGGGGGCTCCGCCTTCCTCAGCACGGGTTCGGTAGTCAGCCGCGTGGCGCACGACCGCTGCCATCCTGCGGGCAATCCGGATTCGCCGGCTTGTTCGGTCCGCCGCTGCCGTCGCGCTTCGGGGCGCGATCCGGATTTTGCTGCGGGCCGGGGCAATCCGGATTCGGCACGCAATCGGGGTTCTGCTGCGGGCCGGGGCAGTCGGGATTCTGCTGTGGGCCGGGGCAGTCCGGATTCGGCGCGCGGTCAGGATTGTTCTGGCCACCGCGCTGGGTCTGGCCGGACTGGCCGCGACCGTTGCCATTGCCGCTGCCGCGACCGGCGGCGGCGGAAGCGCTGGCCACGAGGCCGGCGCTGATGAGAACACTGAGGAGGACAATTTTCATTTTCATGGGTGAATGCGATTCAGGCAGAGACACCCCGCGTTCGGCCTGACATTACAGAAAAAAGAAATTCCCGGTGGTAATGGCGGCGCCGTCCCGGGGTTTGTTTTTCATGAACCAGTCACACCCATGAAAACGACCCTCACGCTTGCATTGCTTCTCGTCCCACTAGTCGGCTTTCCCGCCCAGAATCGTTTCGGCCGGACGGGGCAGGGCATGTCCGGCCGCGGCCCGCAGAACTGCCCGAACCAGGCGGAGTGCCCGCTGAACCTCGCCGCGATCACGAGCCCGACCACGCTGCCCGCGGCTGAAATTGTCGCGGCATTCGAGGCGGAGCGCGTGGCGCACGATCTCTACACCGCCGCGGTGGAAAAATGGGGCTCGCGTGTGTTCACGCACATCGCGGCGGCGGAGCTGAACCATGCCGCGGTCTTGGCGCGGCTCGCGGCGGCTTCGGCCATCGCCCTGCCGGCCGCCAGCCGGGGCGCGTATTCAACGAATGAACACCAGCGGCTCTACGACCAGCTGCTCGCCGTGATAAACGGGTCCGAAACCGGCGCCTTGCGGGCCGGCGCGCTGGTGGAGGAAACGGATATCGCTGACCTGCGGCGCTTGATGGGCATGGCCACCGACCCGGGAACCCGCGCGGTATTGTCGAACCTGGAACGCGCATCCGTGAATCACCTGAGCGCGTTTGTCCACAACCTCCAGATGCGGGGCATCACCTACGAGCCGCGGGTGTTGACGGCGGAAGAGTACCTCGCGTTGTCGTGGCGCTGAACCGAACTGCTCGAAATTATCCGGGCGCGGTGAACATCGGGGGCAAGCCGCGTCGCAGCGGAAGGCATTTCACCGACTCACCACAGCGCGTTGAAGAGCCAGCCGATGATCGTCGTGCCGACGAGCACGACGGCGGAGAAGAGGACCAGCAGACGCGTTGTCATCACGCCCTTCAGCAGCGTGAGCTCGGGGAGTGACACGCCGACGGCGGAAAGAATGAAGGCGAGGGCCGTGCCCAGCGGCACGCCTTTCGCCACGAAGGCCTCGAGCAGCGGCACGGTGGCGTTCGCGCTGACATACAGTGGGAGGCCGATGGCCGATGCGAGCGGCACGGTCCACGCGCCGGTCCCGGCAAACCAGCGTTCGAAGAACCCATGGGGCACGAAACCGTGCAGGAAGGCACCCATCGCCAGCGCGACCAGCAGCCACGGGGCGATCTTGCGGTAGATATAGAGGCTGGTGTCCGCAGCATCATATAGGCGCGCGCGCCAGCCGTTCGGTGTTGGTTCGTCCTCTTCGCCCGCCGGCGCGACCGCATCAGGCGCGAGCCATCGTTCAGCCCGCAGTTTCGTCATGACGGCACCGCCGGCGACGCCCAGCGCGACGCCGGCCACGGCGTAGGCCACGGCAAGTTTCCAGCCGAACGCGACGCCCATCAGCACGAATGCAATCTCGTTCACCAGTGGCGACGTGATCAAGAAGGCGAACGCGACGCCAATGGGAAACCGTGCCTGCACGAAACCGAGAAAGATCGGCACGGAGGAACACGAGCAAAATGGCGTCAGCGCGCCGAAGGCCGCCGCCGCCGGGTACCCGAGCGCGCGACCATGCCGCCCTTCCAGCCACACCCGCAATTTCGCCATCGGCAGCGCCTGCCGGACGAGTTTCATCACGAATGCGATGGCGAGAATCAGCACCGTGATCTTCAGCAGATCGTAGATGAAGAAGTGCACGGCGGCGCCGAGGCCGGCGTCGCGTGACGAACCGGTCCATCCGACGATCGTGTCGGCAATCCATTCAGCCCAGGTCCACAAGGAGGTGCGGCGAAACTGTAGTCATGGTCGTTCGCCGAAGCCATGCAGATGCTGGCAAATCCGGTGCGGCAATTGCGGCGCAGGCGGGGGCGCAGGGGTCTCGCCGCATCGGCTCGTCAAAGGCGCGAATAAGATCAAGTGTCCAAGCCGGTCCCGATATGAGTTCCGACGGCCTGATTCCGCAGCACGGCGGCTACCGGCACCTGAAGAGCTTTCAGGTAGCGCAGCTCGCGTACGACGTGACCATTCGTTTTTGCGCGCGCTACGTGGATAAACGAAGTCGCACCCACGATCAAATGACCCAAGCCGCCCGAAGCGGCGTACAAAACATCGCCGAAGGCAGCAAGGTCAGCGGCACCTCGAAGAAAATGGAGTTGAAGCTCACAAACGTGGCTCGCGCCAGCCTCGAGGAACTCCGACTCGACTATGAAGATTTCCTGCGCCACCGGGAGTTGCCGCTCTGGCTCAAGGAAGACCCGCGCCGGGCCGACCTAATCGCGCGACGGTGTACCACAGCGGAGGCTGTCGCTCAGTGGGTGCGGGAGCAGCATGGACAAAATGGACCTGGTGGACTCAAACGAACCAATAACGCTCATGCCGTTCGGCCAACGTATCCTGAGATCGCCGCGAATGCGGCGCTCACTTTGATCGCGGTCGCGTGCAGTCTGCTGGACCGGCAGATTGCTGCCCAGGCCGCCGCATTCGAAAAAGACGGTGGCTTCACAGAGCGGCTGTACCGGATCCGTTCGAACCGCCGCACCGAACCCGATTCTTAGCTCTGTCCATCACGTCCACTTTGTCCATCCTCGGTCCATTCCGCCGTACGGTGTTTGCCGGCCGAAGCCGAAGTGGCTCGTGAGGAACTGCACTATCGGCTACGCCGGCGGAAACTCTGGTCTATCACTCCGCGCACCCCGCCGGGTCGGGCCGGCGAGCCAGTACTTGGACGACGGCGCCCCGGCCGGTGTGCCCCGTGCCCTCGATCACATCGCGCTCGCATTCACGTCCGATGAGAAACTCCAGTCCGGCGAGTTCATCCCGGAGATCCTCGAGTCGGACGCACAGCGCGGGATCCTTGGGGCCGCCAGTGCCGAAGGCGATTTGTGCCGGCGTGTACGCTTCGAGGATGAACACGCCGCCGGGTCGGAGCCCGCGCACGATTTCCGAGTGAACGCGGCGGCGGAGCGGTTGCGGCAGGTGCATGAAGGTCGCGACGATGCCGGACCAGGTGCCGGCGACGATGTCATAGTCGGCGAGGTCGCCGACCTGCGTCGTAATCGTCACTCCCCGCGCCATGGCGAGCGCGCTCGCCTTCAGCAAACCATTGCAGGACGCGTCGACCGCGGTCACGCGATGGCCGAGTCGCGCGAGATGCACGGCGTTCCGGCCTTCGCCTTCCGCGAGACATAGCACTGGTCCGGGCGGTATCCGATCCGCCACGGCGGCGACGAACGCATTCGGCTCCGTGCCGTAAACGTAGTCAGGCGTGGCGTACCGGTCATTCCAGTTCATCGCGGCAGGGGAGCTGTCTTAACGAAATACAGAGACGGCCAGGGGGCCGAATTCGGAAGGGCGTGCGCGGCTCATGGGACGGGCACTCACGCCTTTTCGCTTGCCGCCGACGTCTTGTCGTCCGCGGCGGGCGGAACGACCGGCCAGCCCGCTGTTTTCCAATCGCGGATTGAACCGGCGTCTGCGGCCTTGAAGCCTTCGCTCACGAGAATCTTGGCGGCGATCGCCGATCGTCCGCCCGCAGCGCAATACATCAGGAGTTCGCGCTTGTCGGCGCTGGCGAGGAATGGCTTCCAGCGGGCGCGGGCGCCCATGAGATCGGTCAGCGGGAGCAGAACGGCGGATTCGGCGACGCCGCTGCGCCACTCGCCGGTTTCCCGTACATCGATCAGAATCGCCTGGCCGGCGCGGACGCGGCCGGCCGCGTCTGCCGGCATGACGCGCGGTGCGGAGGTGAAGAGGGATTTCACGGCTTTGAGAAAATTCATGGTGGATTCTGACCCGGAACGGAGCTGGATGTCGCGCGCACCGGCTCGTGGAGCCGGCCGTCCTCCATCTCCAGGGTGCGGTCGAAAAGATCGAGCGAGCGATGATCGTGCGTGACGACGAGCACGCCGGCGCCGCGCTCATGCGCGACCTTGCGAAACAGCTCCATCACCTGGCGGCCGCGATGGCTGTCGAGCGCGGCGGTCGGCTCGTCCGCGAGGATGAGGCTTGGCTGATTGGCCAGCGCCCGGGCGACCGCGACGCGTTGCTGCTGGCCGCCGGAGAGTTCGTCCGGCAGGTGGTCGGCGCGGTCGGCCACGCCGAGATAGTCGAGCAGTTCCAGCGCTCGCTGCCGAGCCGCGCGCGCGGGAACGTCGTTGATCTCGAGCGCGATTTGGACGTTTCGCCGGGCGCTGAGGAAGGGGATCAGGTTTGCCTTTTGAAAAACAAAGCCGAGATGCCGGCGGCGGAATGCGCGCAAATCGACGAGTGGACGCGGGCCGTTCAGCACCGCGACGCCGCCGATGGCGATGCGGCCCGTGGTGGGTGGGTTGATCAGCCCAATCGCCGTCAGCAGCGTCGACTTGCCGGCGCCGCTGGGGCCGAGCAGGGCGACCACCTCCCCGCGTGCGACCCGCACGGATACGCCGCGGAGCGCCACGACCTCCGTGTTGTCGCGCCCGTAAATCTTCGTGAGTTCGTGCGCCTCGATGGCGGGAGGGTCGTCGAGGTTTGATTTCATCAGGACAGGACCTTGTTGGGCTCGACGCGCATCGCCTTCCAGATGCCGAGCAGGCTGGCCACGCAGGAAATTGCGACCACGACGCCGGCGAGCGCCCACAGGTCCGCCGGGGCGATCAGCACCCGCCGCGGGAACCGCGGGAACACCCAGCCGCCGAGCGCATACGCGATGACGTAACCAATCGCACCGAGCAGCAGGGCCTGCTGCAGAATCAGGCCCGCGATCATCCCGTTGCGCGCGCCCATCAACTTGAGCAGCGCGATGTCGTGCACCTTGTCGAGGGTCAGCGTGTAGATGATCAGCGCCATGATGATGGTGGAGATGACGACCAGCAGCGCGCGAAACAGGCCGAGCTGCCGGCGCGCCTTGTCGATCATGCCGCGCAGCAGCAGGTCGCGCTGGCCGGCCGCGGTGTGCAGGGAGACATCCGGCCAGTTCGCGATGCTCGCGGCCACCCGGGCGATGTCGTGACCCGGCGCGACCTTCACCAGCACGGCGCTGATCATGGCCGGGCCGATTGCCGGGATGCCGGCGGCAGATTGCGCGGCGCGGTCCAACAGCAGCGGCGAAAGCCGGCCGAGTTCCGAGTCGCCGCTCCGCGCCCTTCGCGCGGCGCGCTCGAGCCGGATCGCCTCGCCCGGCAGGTCGAACTGGACCGCCTGCGCGTCGCGCACGGTGAAGAACGCGAGCCCATCGCCGCCGGAGGACACCATGCCCTTCGTCGTTCCCACCACGGTGTAGCGATCCTTTCCCAGCGGCACGACCTCGCCCACGGTGAGTCCAAGCGACTCGTCGGCGATGATTTCAAAATGGGCCTGGGCGAGCGGTCGGCCCGCGGCGAGCGGAAGCCATTCGCCCTTGTCGTCGGGCCAGGCGAGGCCCTGCACCGTGATGCGTTGCGGCTCACCGCGATGCTCGCGCTGGATCGAGTGGGAGACGAAGCTTCGTGCGCCCGCCACACCCGGCACGGCGCGAACGCGCTCCTCCAGGTTCATCGGTACGCGCGAAATTTCCGCGAACGGTCCGCGGGTGTCGCGTTGCACGACCCACAAGTCTGCGCCGATGCCGTCGACGACCACGAGCGCGTCATCGATCATGCCGCGGTAAATGCCGCTCATTCCCAGCACGATCATGAGCAGCAGGCCGATGCCGACAGCCGTCAGCGCGAAGCGGCCGAGGTTGTGGCGAATGTCATGGGCCGCGAGCGTCATCGAATCATCGTGCCGCGATCCGGATTCCGTCGGTCAGCGCACGCTTGGGATCGCGCGGCACGGCGATGCGATTACCGGGGGTGAGCCCACGCGCCACCTCCACGCGATCGCGACCGCGGGCACCCAGCGTGACGGGACGCCAGCGGGCGCGACCGCCTTCCGCCACGAATACACCGGGCTGTCCCTGCCGGTAATGCAGGGCCCGAAGCTCTACGGCGGTTGCCACCGCTTTTTCGCTGGTCGTGACATGGACATCGGCTCGCTGGCCGATGGCCCAGTTGGCGGGCAGTTCCTTCACCTGCACGTCGACGAGAAACTCGCGCGTTTCCGGATCCACCTGGCGGCCGAGCCGGACCACTTCCCCGACGTAACTTTTCTCGGGTTCGGACCGGAAGATCACCCGGGCCGGCTGACCGGCCGCGAGCGCACTCATCGCCGTCTCATCCACCCACGCCGAAATCCACAGCTCGCGCGTGGAGATGACCTGCAAGACCGCGCCGCCGGGAACCACGACGTCCCCCGGGTCACGTTCGCGTTTGATCACGAGTCCGTCGAGCGGGCTGACCAGCCGCGTATCGGCCAGCCGTTCCTGCTGGAAAAGGAGCGTCTTTTCCGCCGTGAGGACCTGTTGCTCTGCCTCGGCAATCGCCAATTCCGCCCGCTGCAGCTCGGCGCCGGCAACGCGCAGCCCCTGCACGGACCGGTCATGGTCCGCCTGCGAGGCGGCATGGGTCGACAGCAACTCGGAGCTGCGCCGGTGCTCCAACTCGCTCAACCGGGAAACGGCTTCCGCCCGCGTCTGGTCCGAGCGTATCCGTGCCACGGTTGCGCGGGCCGATGCGAGCGCGGCCCGTGAAATCTCGACCTGCTGGTGCAGTTCGCCATCGTCGAGCGTGGCGAGCAACTGGCCGGCGCTCACCCGGTCATTCTGGTCCACCAGCACCTGCTTCAGCCGGCCCTGGATTTTCGGGCTGATGATGGCGGCAAAATGGGCTTCGAGCGTGCCCGTGCCCATGACCTCGACGCGCACGGAACCGCGCGTCACCTCGTGCAGCTCCACCGATACTGGTTTCAACAAGACGTATCCGACCGCCGTCGCGGCGATACCGAGAGGCACCAGGATTTTGACGGCGCGAAGGAGGCGGGCGTTCGTCCTTTTCATTGGGGCAGGAAGTGGAGGCGAACCGGAAAAGAGCAGCGGGGTTTCAACGAGCCACGGCCGCATCACATTTCTCGGTCGCCAGCACGTTGGCCTTCGGCGGCGGAGGCGGGGCATGCCGGCGTGCGTGCGTCATGTAGTAAATCAGCGGCACAGCCAGCGGGCTGATGAGCAGCGAGGCGATGGCGCCGAACAGCAGCGAGATGGCGAGCCCCTGGAAAATCGGATCCGCCAGGATGACGAGTCCGCCGACGATCACGGCGAATGCCGTCAGCATCATCGGACGGAATCGAACGGCTCCAGACTCGATGCAGGCGTCGCGCAACGAGCGACCGTGGCTGAGCCGCAGCTCGATGAAGTCGACGAGGATGATCGAGTTGCGCACGACGATGCCGGCGCCGGCCATGAATCCGATCATCGACGTGGCGGTGAAAAACGCTCCCATGATCGCGTGCGCCGGCATGATTCCGACGAGCGAGAAGGGAATCACCGTCATGACGATGAAGGGCGTGGTGTAGGTTTTGAACCAGCCGACCATCAGCATGTAGATCAGGATCAGCACGGCGCCGAAGGCCAGGCCGAGATCGCGGAACACCTCGAGCGTCACCTGCCACTCGCCGTCCCACTTCATCGCCGGCTCGCGATCGTCCGACGGCATGGTGGCGTTGTAGATCTTGACGCGCGGCTGCGTGCCGCCGAATTCGCGCGCGTCGAGCGCGGCGAGCGCGCGGTTCATGTTGAAGATCGCGTAGACTGGGCTCTCGACCACGCCCGCCACGTCAGCGGTGACATAGGTGACGTTCTGGAGATTCTTGCGATAGATGTTCCGTTCGGCGTGAGCCGGCACGATCGTGACGAGCTCGCGCAGGGAAACGAGCGGCGCCTGGGGATTCATCTCCGAGCGGACCGGCAGCGACAGCAGGTCCTCGGGGCGCGCCTTCAATGCCCGCGGCAATTCGAGGACGATGTTCACGTCCTCACGTTCGTCCGGCACATGCAGGAGCGTGACGGGGAACCCCTGGACCGCCATCTGTACCGTGCGCGTGATCGCGGCTTCGCTGATGCCATGCAGAGCGGCTTTCTCCGCGTCGACGTGGAGGATCGTCTTCGGCTGAAGATCCTCGACGTACCAGTCGATGTCGACGACGCCCTCGGTCGCGCGGAAGATGTCGCGGACCCTGGTGGCGAGTTTCAGCCGCGACTCCTCCGTCGGGCCGTAAATCTCGGCCACGATGGTTTGCAGCACCGGCGGGCCGGGCGGAACTTCCGCGACCGCCACGGCGCCACCATATTTTTTCGCGATCTCCGCCAGCCGCGGCCGCACGCGTTTCGCGATGTCGTGGCTCTGGGCGGAGCGCTCGTGCTTTGGCAGCAGATTCACCTGGAGATCGGCGACCGTCGATCCGCGGCGCATGAAGTAGTGGCGGACGAGTCCGTTGAAATTGAAGGGCGATGCGGTGCCGGCGTAGACCTGGTAGTCGCGCACCTCTGGCTCGTTTCGAATGGCCGCGGCCATTTCGCGGGCAACCCGTGTCGTTTGCTCGAGCGTGCTCCCCTCGGGCATGTTGAGGATGACCTGAAACTCCGACTTGTTGTCGAACGGCAGCATCTTGACCTTGACCGCACCCAAGCCGACGAGGCCCATCGCGACGACCGTGGCCGCGGCGACGACGCCGAGGAACGCCCATCGCCAGGCGCGATGGTCGAGGAGCGGCCGCATCACGCGTTGGTACAGCTTGGTGAAACCCGTTTCGGACATCGTTTCGTCCGCCGCCTCCTCCTCTTCGGTCAGCGGTGCGCCGACGAATTCCGCCGCATGGCCGTCGCGCTTCGCGTGTCCGCGCAGGATCTTCAACGCGGCCCACGGCGTCACCGCAAACGCGATCAGAAGCGAGAACAGCATCGCCGCGCTCGACCCGATCGGAATCGGCCGCATGTACGGCCCCATCAGCCCGCTGACGAACGCCATCGGCAGGACGGCGGCGATCACCGCCCACGTGGCGAGAATGGTGGGATTGCCCACCTCATCGACCGCCTCCACCGCGATTTGAAGCAGCCGCTTGCGCCGGCAGCTCGGCAGACCCATGTGCCGGACGATGTTCTCGACCACCACAATCGCGTCGTCGACCAGGATGCCAATGGAGAAGATGAGCGCGAAAAGCGTGATCCGGTTCAGCGTGTATCCGTAAAGGTAAAACACCAGCAGGGTCATTCCCAGCGTCACCGGAATCGCGAGCAGGACGACCAGCGACTCGCGCCAGCCGAGGAACAGCAGGATCAGGATGGCGACGCCAAAGACGGCGAGGCCCATGTGCAGCAGAAGCTCGTTGGATTTTTCGCTCGCGGTGGCGCCGTAGTCACGGGTCACCGCCACGCCGATGTCACCGGGGATCAGCGTGCCTTTCAACGCCGCGACCTTCGCGAGCACCGACTCGACGACATCGACGGCGTTGGCGCCCGGACGCTTCGCGATCGCGAGCGTGACGGCTCGTTTTTCGCTCGCGGTTGGAGTTGCGGCCCCGGCGTCCTTGCCCGGCGAGTGGGCTGCGGCTCCGGTCCCGAACAGCACGTAATTGGCCGGCTCTTCCGCGCCGTCCGTGATCGTGGCGACATCGCGGAGGTAAACCGGCCGGCCATCGAATACGCCGAGGACTACATTGCCGACGTCGCGCGCGTCGCGGAAAAACCGGCCGGTTTGGAGAAGTGTTTCCGCATTCGCGGCCGACTGGGCGCCGGTGTGCGCCTGGGCGTTCGCCTGCTGGAGCACGGGCACGAGTGCGCCAGGGGTCAGATTGCGCGAGGCGAGTTTTTGCGGATCGAGCTGGACGCGAACCTGCCGGCGCTCGCCGCCGATCAGCGTGGTCTCCGCGACCTGCGGCAGGGCCTTGATCGTGTCCTCGATTTGCGCCGCCACGCGGCGGAGCATGGCATGATCGTAGCGGTCGCTGTGAAAGGTGAGCGCGAGAATCGGCACGTCGTCGATCGTTCGCGGTTTCACCAGCGGTGGCGTCACGCCCATGGGAATCCGATCGAAATTCGCCTGGAGCTTCTGGTTCAGCCGGACCAGCGCCGCCTCGAGATCGGTGCCGACCTTGAAACGGATTACGGTCATGTTGCCGCCCGGGCTCGCCGTGGAGTACAGGTATTCCACGCCGGAAATCTCCCACAGGAGTTTTTCCATCGGCCGCGTGATTCGGTTTTCCACCTCCTGCGCGCTGGCGCCCGGCATGGCGACCAGCACGTCGATCATCGGAACCTTGATTTGAGGCTCCTCCTCGCGCGGCAGCATGAGCACGGCGAAAACGCCGAGCAGCAGCGAGGCCGCAACCAGGATGGGCGTGAGCTTGGAGTTGATGAACAGCGCGGCCATCCGCCCGGCAAAACCGTAGCGGGACCGATCGGAGAACGGAGAGGAGTGCGCGGTGCTCACGGGCGGATGTCGAGAGGCTGGCCTTCGCGCAGCCCGGGGACGGGCGCGATGACAACGCGTTCGCCATCGTCGAGCCCGGACAGGATCTCGACGCGTTCGTCGCGGCGGGCCGCGGTTTTCACGAGCCGGAGCACGGCGCGATTGTCGGCGCCGGCCACGAAAACGCGCTCGAGCTGGCCGACCTCCGTCACGGCGCTTGCCGGCGCGAGGAGCGCGCGGACCGGCACCCCGGGGACCTGCACGCGGGCGAACTGGCCCGACTGAACGCGGGTGCCGGCGGGGACGGTGATTTTTGCCGGCACCGTCCGCGCGGCAGGATCGGCCGCGGAAGAGATCTCCGCCAGCGTGCCCGGAAAGGTGAGCGCGGCGGCGGGTACATTCACCGCCAGTTGGGAGCCAACGGCGAGCCCGGCCGCGACGGAATCGGGCAACCCCACTTCGATTTGAAAACCGGATACGCCTTCAATCTCGAGCAGCGGCGTGCCGGGTGCCGCGAGGTCGCCGGCCTGCGCCAGCTTTCGCGCCACGATGCCGTCGAACGGAGCGCGAAGCGTGACATAGCCGAGCATGACCTCCGCCTCGCGCACCATGGCTTGCGCCGCGGCAAACCGATCCTCAAGCCCCTTGACCATGTCGGCGGTGCTGGCGCCTTTTTCAAGCAGCGCCCGCTCGCGCTCAAAATCGCGGCGTGCGGCGTTGAGCTGCGACTGCGCCTGCGCCAGCCGCGCGGAAATTTCCGCGGCCGATATCTTCACCAGGAGATCGCCGGCGCCCACGCGCTGGCCGAGCGTCACCGGAAGTTCCTCGATCACGCCCATCACCTTGGCGGCGATGGTGGCCCGCTGAACGGGTCGGACCGTGCCGGTGATCTCCGTCACACTTGGAATCTGCTCCGCCCGGACGGTCACAACCTGGGCCTTCACGGATGGAAGCGGCGGCGCTGAGGCGCTGGCGTCGTGCGCGGGCGCGGGTTTGCCGCAACCAGTCAAGACGAGCGCCGCCAGCAACGCGAGAGGGCGAACTAGCGGCCGGCTTTTCGAGTTACCCAGCCTCGTTACCTCGGCTGCTACTACGCCGGGCGGTCGAATCTGGCTCGAAAAAATGGAGGTCTGATTCATGCGGACAATGGGTTCAAGGGTTCGGCGATTCGATCGGGCTCAGCCCGAGAGCGCGGCGCAATTCGATGACGGCGATGCGTTCGTCGGCCGCGGCGACCGTGCGCCGCAGCCGCGCTTCGAGCAGCCGGCTCTCGGCTCCGATCAGATCGGCGGTCAAAAGCGCCTCGCGTTCGAACCGCGCGCGGCTGAGCGAGGCGCTTTCCTCGGCCTGCTCCACGGCGCTTGCGGTGACGGCGAGTTGCTCCACTGCGTTCGCATGGGCGAGCCTGGCCTGCTCGACCTCGAGACCGATGCCGAGGTTCACCTTACGGAGCTGCTCCTTGACCTGCGTGAACTCGGCGGCGGCCTGGCGGATCTTCCCGGTCGTTTGTCCGCCATCGAAAATGTTCAGGTCAACCGACACGCCGGCGAGCCAGCTGTCCGCGCCGCGGTCGAGCTTCCAACCGTGGTCGTATTGGTAACTGGCAAACGCGTTCACGCTCGGGCGCCGGCCGCTGCGGGCGGCGGTTACCATCGCTTCCGCCGCGTGTGCCCGTTCCTCCAGCCCGCGCAATTCGGGGCGGCCGGAAAAGTCGCCAGTGGCGGGCGGCGTGAGTTGTGCAATCGCGGGGTCATCGAAGGCGAACTCGACTGATTCGTCGGCGGGCTCGAGGCCGAGCGTATAGCGAAACGCGCGTTCGGCGAGCGCGGCCCCATGGCGCGCCGCCGAGAGCGACGCGCGGGTCTGCGCGAGCTGGACCTCCAGGCTCAACCGGTCGGCCTTGAGCAACTGGCCGGCGTCGAACCGCGCGCGGGCGGCGTTCACCGCACTGTCGTAAGCCTTGACGCCGGATTCGAGCGCCGCCGCGGCCTCGCGGGCCTTGTGGAGGTTTAGCGCGGCCTTGACGACCTCGGCGGCAAGCTGGTGGCGCGCGGCTTGGAAATCGTGATCGGCGGCAATGGCTCCGGCTCTCGCGGCGGTCCGTCCGGCCGTGGCGCGCCCGCCACTGTAAAGGTTGTACGCGACCGTGCCGGTGGCGTTCAGGTTGTCGATCGTGCCCGGGTGATTGAAGTCGAGACCGAAGTGGAAGGCGCGCTGGTTGAGAATCGAGCCGAACGCCATCATCGGGCTGTCAGTGCCGGCATAGCTGCCCCGAACCGAAAGTTGCGGACGCCAGGCGGCCTGCGCCTGGTCGGCCACGGCGCGCGCGGCGTCAATCCTCGCGCGGGCGATCCGCGCATCGGGACTGTGTTCGAGTGCGGTCGCCACCGCGCGCTCGAGTGTCCACCGTTCGGCGCGAACGGACGCGGGCAGCGCGACTGCGGCCAGGCCGGCCAAAAGCAAAATGAGTTGGGGATGCATGCGAGGTGAGCGACAAGTGACACTGTAATCCTTGGTAATGTTGTCGGCCGGCGTGCGAATCGCTGCTCGTTCGACCATCAGCTGGTTAATACGTGACATTAGCGTCAGGTGGAGCGGCCGCCGAACGCGACGAGCCCGGCGACGACGGCGCCGTAAAGCGCGCCGCGCCACCACGTGGAGGTGAGCGGGCAGGCACCCGACGTGCACTGGCCGAAATAACCGACCAGCGCGCCCGCGCCGGCGCCGAGCAGAATGATGAGAATGACACGAAGGGAAGGGGACATCGGTGAAACGGTGAAACGGTTAATCGGTGAATCGGTGAAGCGGTGAAGCGGTGAGGCGGTGAGGCGGTGAAGTTCTTCGAGTTTCATCCACCGCTTCACGGTTTCACGGTTTCACCGTGGCCGCGTCCGCCCCAGTGGATCGTGCCGCCAGCATCGACCCAGCCGAGCCAGTTGAGGATCAGGATGGGGGGGCAGAAGCCGGTGAAGGCGGACTGGATGAGGTTGGCGGCGGCGAACGTCGGCAGGAGGAGCCACCATGGGCTGACGAGCCAGGACAACAGCACACCGGTGAGGACGACGGTGCCGGCGAGGATACGGACGAAGGATTCGGTTTTCATGATGAGCTTGACACTATATGCGTATACATGGATACACTGGATTCCGATGTCAAGCTCATGTTCCAGTTTCCGCCGTCACGGGTGTGGAGCTCCGCCCAGCGACCGCGCGCTGGAGCTGGTGGCCCGGCGGTTCGCCGTGCTGGCGGAACCGCTGCGGCTGAAACTAATCCGGGCGTTGCTCGCGGGCGAAAAACACGTCAACGCCCTGGTCAAGGCAACCGGCGGCTCGCAGACCAACGTGTCGCGCCACCTGCAGACTCTGGCGCAAGCCCAGATCCTCGGGCGACGGAAGGCCGGCCTTCAGGTATTTTATTTCATCACTGATCCGTCGGTCCTGAGTATTTGCGAGCGCGCCTGCGGGAGCCTCCAGCAACAGCTATCCAAGCAGACCGGGATTTTCGGTTGAACACGCTCGCGCATCCCGGCTCACCGGGCGCACCCGGTTATGACGGCACGAATACGGCGCCACGCCGCCCGCGCCCGGCGTGATGTCAGCGCCGGGACGCGCCCAAGTCTGGCTGCCGCGCCTCGTTCTCGCGAACGGCCGTGCGTTCCCCCGCCCCCGTGCCGCCGCGGGCAACGTCGATAGGATGATTACATGCCAATATGCGCATATAAATTGGCCACGGATGCACAGACATGGGCGGAAATATCCGGCAGGCTGCGTCCATCGGGCTTTCCGCCCGCGCCGAAGCTGCTCCTCCCATGTTTCATCTCCCTGTCTCCCGGTCCTGGTGCGTTGCCGCAACCGTGTCCGCCTTCGCGGCGGGCACATTGAACGAGCGGTCCTCGATCGATGCGTCTGCGACCCACGGGTTCAAGGTCACGCGTACGAATGGCTACGGGGTCGCGGTGAGTCATTCGCAGACGAACACCCAGCTCATGTACGCGTTCTGGTTTTGATTTTCCCATCCATCGAATGCCCCCGATTTCGCCATGAAAAAGATCCTGATCCTCGGCGCCGGCACGGCCGGCACAATCATGGCCAACAAACTCGCCGGCGCCCTCCCGCGCGACGAGTGGCAGATCACGATTGTCGATCGCGACGAGACGCACCATTACCAGCCGGGCTATCTGTTCATCCCGTTCGGTATCTACACGCCCGGTGACATCGTGAAGCCGCGGCGCGATTATCTGCCGCGCGGGATCGATGTTGTCATCTCCGGCCTCGAAATCATCGAGCCCGACCAAAACCGGGTCCGGCTGCAAAACGGCCGTGTGCTCGGCTATGATTTTCTCATCATCGCGACCGGCGCGCATCCGGTGCCGGGACAAACCGAGGGGCTGCTCGGCGACGAGTGGCAGCGGAGCATTTTTGATTTCTACACGCTGGAGGGCGCCGCCGCGCTCGCGCGCCGGTTGAAACACTGGGAAGGCGGCCGGCTGGTGATCAACATCGTGGAGATGCCCATCAAGTGCCCGGTGGCGCCGCTCGAGTTCGCGTTTCTCGCCGATTGGTTCTTCACCGAACAGGGTATCCGCAAGAACGTGGAGATCGAATACGTGACGCCGCTCCCGGGTGCGTTCACGAAACCGAAAGCCTCGGCGCTGCTCGGCGATTTCCTCGATCGCAAGAACATCAAGCTGGCCGCCGATTTTTCAGTCGGTCAGGTCGACCAGGGGGGAAGGAAGATCGTTTCCTGGGACAACCGCGAGATCGGGTACGACCTCCTCATCACGATTCCGACCAACATGGGCGATGAAGCGATTGCCCGTTCCGGTTTCGGCGACGAATTGAACTTTGTGCCCACGGACAAGCATACGCTGCGCTCCAAGGTGAAGGAGAATATCTTCGTGATTGGTGACGCCACGGATCTGCCGGCGTCGAAGGCGGGCTCGGTGGCGCATTTCGAGGCCGACATCCTGTTCGAGAACCTGCTCGACGTGATCGACGGCCGCGAGCCGCGGGCAAAGTTCGACGGCCACGCCAACTGTTTCATCGAGTCCGGCTTCAACAAGGGCCTGCTGATCGATTTCAATTATGAGACGGAGCCGCTGCCGGGGAAATTCCCGCTGCCCGGCGTGGGACCCTTCTCGCTCCTCGAGGAGACGAAGATGAACCACTACGGGAAAATGATGTTCCGCTGGGTGTATTGGAACCTGCTGCTGCGCGGGGCCAAGCTTCCGATCGAGGCGGAGATGACGATGGCGGGCAAACGCCGCTGACCCATGAACGCGACCGAACCAATCTCCGTGGCCGACCGGCTCGACGCGCTGGACCGGAAGCTCGATCTCGTGCTCGCGGAAATCGAGGAGGTGCGTCGGATCCGCCGCGAATTCGAGGAGCTGAAGGACGACCTCGCGCGCGTCGGCAAGGATTTGTTCCAGACCGCGGTCACCGAGCTGGAAGGCACGGCGCCGTTCGTTAACACCGGCGACTTCGCCGCGCTGGCAAAGCGGCTGATCCGAAATGTGAATACGATGAACGAACTGCTCGTGCAGCTCGAAGGCGCCCGCGAGTTCCTCGTCGATGCCGCGCCGCTCGGCCGGCAGCTGTTCAGCGACGGGCTCGCGAAAATGGACGAACTCGACCGCAAGGGCTATTTCGCCATGGCCCGCGAACTCCAGCGTGCCCTCGACAACGTCGTCGCCAACTTCACGGTTGAAGACGTCCGGCTGCTGGCGGACAACCTGGGCGCCATCCTCCAAACCGTGAAAAACCTGACCCAGTCGCAGATGTTGCACGCGATCAACAACGCGGTGGAGGTTTATCAAAAAACCGATTTCGAAACGATGGAGGAATACTCGCTGTGGCGCGCGTTTCGCGAAGCGAACAAGCCGGAAATGCGCCGCGGACTCGGCTTCCTGATCGTCTTCCTCCGCAACCTGAGCGCGCACACCCCGGCGGCGCGAAAGCCGGCCGCCCAGCCGGCGGCGCAACCGGGCGCCGGTGACTGAGCTCGCGTTTTCCCCCAAACCATCCACCCCGCATCCGCCATGGCCATTCGCACTATCGCCAATAAAGCCCTCGATTTCGACGCCGAGGGATTCATGACCAACTTCAAGGACTGGGACGTCGAGATCGCGAAGACCCTCGCGGCCGAGGAGGGCATCGCGACGCTGACCGACCGGCACCTCACGGTGCTGAATTTCATGCGTCGCGAATTCGAGACCAAAGGTGATGGACCGTCCATCCGCCGGCTGACGAAGGAAAGCGGCGTCCCGACGAAGGAACTCTACGAACTGTTTCCCGGCGGCCCGGCCAAGAAAGCCGCGCGCATCGCCGGGATCAAGAAGCCCCACGGCTGCATTTGAATCATCCCCAATGCAAGGACGCACATGAACACCGCCAGTCTCGAATCGCCTGCCCCCAAGCCCGCCAGAGAAAAGGAGCGGATCAAGAAAGTTTCGATCGTCGTCTCGAAGGGTTCACTGGATGGCGTGTATCCCGGGCTGATCATGGCCAATGGCGCCCGGATGGATGGAATCGAGGCGAATCTGTTCTTCACGTTCTTCGGGCTCTACGCCGTGATGAACGGCTACCAGGACAAGATTCAGATCTCGACGGTGGGCAACGCGGCGATGCGCGTGCCCGGCGCGAAGGGTTTTCGGCTGCCCACCTTGCTCGGGCTGTTGCCCGGGATGTCGGCGTTCGCGACCTCCATGATGAAAAAAGAGATGGAGCGGCTGGATATTCCGCCGGTGAGCGAATTCGTCCAGATGATCAGCGATGCGGGCGGCCACCTTTATGCCTGCAAGGCGACGGTCGACATGTTTCACCTCGCGCCGGGCGACTTCGTCCCCGCGATGGAACGCGTGCTCACGGTGGGCGATTTCTACGAACTCGCCGCCGGGGGCGAGATCATCTTCACCTGAAATCTCACGCGAGACAACAGACGGCCGTGAGCGGGTCGAACGGCGCGGGACGCCGAGTGAACGGGCGGCGGTTGGCTCCATGCACATATACGCATACTTGCAGTAAGGCGGAAGCTCGGTTCACTGCCGGCTTGTATGGCGAATAAATTACCCCTTTCGGACGAGGCGCTGGACCTGGTTGCCCGGCGGTTCGCCGTCCTGGCCGAACCCATGCGGCTGCGACTCATCCATGCGCTCTTTGCCGGCGAAAAGAACGTGAACTCGCTGGTCGAGGAATTGGAAGGCACCCAGGCCAATGTTTCGCGCCACCTGCAGACGCTGACCCAGGCGCACATCCTCGCGCGCCGCAAGCAGGGGCTGCAGGTCTTCTATTCAATCGCCGACCCGTCGATACTAAAACTGTGTGAACTCGTGTGTGGCAGCCTGGAGAAACAGCTGACGAAACAGGCCGGGGTGTTTCGCTAGGAATTTGTCGGGCGTAGGGCGAACGCGCGCGGGAAATCGAGGATCATTCGGGCGTGTCTCACTTTCTTGCACGGGCGGCGTTCTCCTCGCGCCATGGATGGGCGGCTGGAAAGCCGCCCTTCCGTCGGAGCGGCGGCTTTCCAGCCGCCGAGGCTTGGCCCCGATGCCGGGTGGTGATTCTGCAGAAAGTGACTCGCCCCCGACCGGCGGCTGCTGCTCTTAAAAGGCTTCCCGGCGCGGCCGGCATTTGCTTCGATGCGTTTCCCCCATGAACAACCTCACTCGTCGCGACTTCGTCAAACTTTCCGCGGCGGCCGGTCTCACCGCTGCCGCCACTCCCGCATGGTCCATCGCGGCGGGCAGCAAGGCGACCGCGGGCGGCGGAGCGTTTCGGCGCTCGGGCAAACCGCGGCTGCTGCTGAGCCTGGCGGCATACTCGTTTCGCGAGACGTTTCCGATGATGCGCGGCAAGCCCAACACGAAGATGCCGGCGGGCAAGCGCAGCGATCTTTTCAAGTTCGTCGACTTCTGCGCCGCCAACGGCTGTGACGGCACGGAGTTGACGAGCTACTTCTTCGACGAGGAGAGCGACGCGTACCTGCTCAAGCTGCGGCGCCACTGCTACCTTGCCGGGATGCCGATCAGCGGCACGGCGATTGGAAACAACTTCTCGCACCCGAAGGGCCCAAAGCGGGACGCGGAGATTGAATACACCAAGAAGTGGATCGACCACGCGGCGCTGCTGGGCGCCCCGCACATCCGCGTTTTCGCGGGGACAACGAAGGAACTCGACCGCAAGGAGGCCGACAAGCTGGTCATCACCGCCCTCGAGGAATGCGGGGCTTATGCCGCGAAGCGCGGAATTTTTCTTGGGCTCGAGAACCACGATTCGATCGGCAGCGCCGACACGCTGCTGCCGATGGTGAAGGCGGTGAACAACCCGTGGGTTGGGGTGAATCTCGATTCAGGAAATTTCAAGACCCAGGACCCGTACAAGGACTTCGCTGAGTGCGTGCCGTTCACGCTCAATGTGCAGTTCAAGTCCGAGATCAGCGACGGCTCCGGCACGGGCAGGAAGCCGGCGGATTTCAAGCGGCTCGCCAAAATCCTGCGGGATGGCGGCTACCAGGGCTGGGTGGCTCTCGAGTATGAGGGCAAGGAAGACTCTGTGGTCGCGGTGCCGCGCCTGCTGCGGGAAATGAAGGAAATCTTCGCGGGCTGAGCGCGAGCCAGGCAGACGCCCGCGACGGTCACTTCGCCTGCTATATCCGAACATCCCGTCCTCCTGCGTGCATTTTCAAGCCACCTAACTTGAACAGAAGGCAACAAAGGGAACGAAGAGGCATTCGTCTCCCCGCCCTCCGTTTCCTCCGTTACCTTCTGTTCAAAGGATTGGAGTTTACCCGCCTACGGCGGCGCCGAAGGCGACCAGGGTTGGAGTTTGGTTGCAGCCTGCGCCGCGCTGGTTCCTTCGCGTTAACTTTATGAACGTCCTTGCCACCCGTGCGCTACTTATCGCGGCGATGTCGGCCGCCGTTGGGTCGGTGCGCGCCGCGGATGAGATTCCCGCCGCGCTCCGTCCTTTCTTCACCCCGCCGGCGGAGTTCGCCGGAAACTTCGGTGGGTATGCGTCGCCACTGAAATTTAATGACGGGCGGCCAGTCTCGGCCCTCTCGCAGTGGCCCGGGCGTCGCGTCGAGATCCTGAAATACTGGCACGAGCAAATGGGGCCGTGGCCGGAGATGCTGGCGCGGCCGAAAGTCGAGGTCGTCGAGACGCACCGGCGGGGCGACATCACGCAGCACGAGGTGAACATCGAGGTTGCGCCGGGCGTGATGCAGCACGCGTTCCTCCTGATTCCAGATCGGCGCGGCTCGCGGCCCGCCGTGCTCGTGCCGTTCTACGCCCCGGAAGTCAGCGTGGCCTACGACGGGCCCAAGCCGCTCACCGGCCAGGCGAAAAAAATGATGACCACCGGGGAGCGCGGGAAGGGACGGGACTTCGCGCTGGCACTCGCGCGCCGCGGATTCGTGACGCTGTCGATCGGCACGCCCGGTGACGACGCCTACAAACCGGCCTTGGGCGCCGTGCGGTGCCAGCCGTTGAGTTACATGGCTTATATCGCCGCGAACTGCCACACCGCGCTGGCGCAGCGGCCGGAGGTCGACCCTGCGCGCATCGGCGTGATCGGTCATTCGTACGGCGGCAAATGGTCGATGTTCGCTTCGTGCCTGTGGGACAAGTTCGCCTGCGCCGTCTGGTCCGATGGCGGCGTCGTCTTCGACGAAAAGCGCTCGGCCGTGAACTATTGGGAGCCGTGGTATCTGGGGCTCGACCCACAGGTGACGCGCAAACCCGGTGTGGTCACCGCGACCAATGGCCGCACCGGCCCCTACAAGAAAGTCTTCGAGAGCGGGCATGATCTCCACGAGTTGCACGCGCTGATGGCACCGCGACCATTCCTGGTGTCCGGGGGCTCCGAGGATGGACCCGCCCGCTGGATCGCGCTTAATCACGCCGCGGCCGTGAACCGGTTTCTCGGTTACGAGCATCGCGTCGCCATGACGAACCGGGAGAAGCATCCGCCGACCGACGAGTCGAACGAACAGGCGTATTCGTTTTTGGAACACTTTCTGCGCCCGTGAACTCGTGGCAGCCGGCGGTTTGGTTTGCGTTCGCTTCTGCCTGCCTCCTGCCGGCTGTCTTCGCCCAGATCGGCGACCGGCAGGACGCGCTGTTCAGCGGGATCGGCGGGCGTGAATTCACGCTGCTGCAACGGCTGCTGGCGGATCCGGCGTGGCGCGCGGATGACGCCGACGCGAACAAAATCCTGAGCGGGCTCGCGCGCGGCGTGTTCGCGTCGCGAAACACCGCCCACATCGGGCAGGTGATCGACGCGATCGCGGCGCAAACGCCCGCGGAATCGAAGCGAGCGCTGGCGCTGATGGACGGTATGTATTTGGCTGCTGGTGACACACGCCGGCCGCTCCAATTCCCACGGGAACCCGCGGGCTGGAGCACGGTGGCGAAGCAGCCTGCATTCAAGAGCCGGGTCGCACGAATCGACGCGCTGCTGCGCTGGCCGGGCAAAACCGGCGCGGTTGCTGCCGCCGTGACACCACTCACGACCGAGGAGCAGGCGCGATTCGACACGGGGAAGACGCTCTTCGGCGCGATCTGCGCGGCGTGCCACCAGGGCACGGGCCGCGGTGCCGAGGGGCTGGCTCCGCCGCTCGTCGATTCCGAATGGGTGCTCGGCCCGGCGGAACGTCTCACCCGCATCGTACTGCACGGCGTGCGCGGCCCGATCCGCGTGGCCGGTCGCACGCACACCGGCGACATGCCGGCGTTCGGCGGACTCGATGACAACCAACTGGCATCCATCCTCACCTATGTGCGGCGCGAGTGGGGCCATGGGGCGGCGCCGATCGCGCCGGCACAAGTCAAGGCGACGCGCGCGGCCACGGCGGGACACCGCGATGCGTGGAGCCCCGAGGAATTGATGCAGGTGAAGTAGGTGGTCCTTGGGAGCGCGGGCCTCCGACCCGCATCTGCTGAACCGGGGCCCCAAGCGTCGTCTTCGTAGCGGAACGCGTGAGCGTTTCGTGTTTCGGCGAAAAGCTCACGCTTTCCGCTACGCAGAGGGTCTTCCCCGTCTCCCCGTCTCCCCGTCTCCCCGTCTCCCGCGTCTTACCCGTCTTCCAAGTCTTCCGCGTCTTCCGTCAGCACTTCCCGCAGGTACGCCGGAAAATCGAGGGATCCAGGCACGAACACACGGGTCGCGCCGGCGGCGTAGGCTTGGGCACGCACCGCGGGATCGCTGCTGGCGGTGACCATCACGATCGGACAGGTGTGACCCTGACGGCGCAAATCCGCGATGAAGGCCGCGCCATTGTCGCCGCGTAGTTGATGATCGGTGACAACGGCGTCGGGCTTCGTGATGCTGCAGCGCTGGAGCGCGTCGCTGGCGGTTTCGCACTCGATGACCTCGCAACCAGCGAACGCGCGCTCGAGCGCGTGGCGGTTCAGGAACCGGATGTCGGGGTCGTCATCGAGGACGAGGAATAGAAAGGGTGGGGGCACGCGAAGGAGAGTGCCGGTTGGACCGCGATTGGCGTCGACCGTGCCGTGCCGCCGCGTAACCCGTTCGCCGTCGGCGCGGTCGTCGCGGACTTCATGTCGCGTTTACCGGGCGCCGTTGTTTTCCCGATGCGCCGGACGGGGATCGGCGTCAGCCAAACAGCTGGCGGCCAAGCCGGCGGGCAAGCGCGTGCTGCGCCGCCGGCAGCGCGGTTGGAAACGGCCACCGCAGGCTGTTGCCCAGGGTGGCGATCAGCGGCTGCACCGCCGTGAGCAGCCGGCGTAGTTCCTCCGCGGAGACGTGCAGCAAATTGTCGTGCACGCTATGATGCTGCCAGCGGCCGCCGGAGGAATTGGTCCGCATGAACCACAACGAAGGCACCCCGGCACGGTTGAAGGCGAAGTGGTCCGAGAACGGCGTGATCTCCGGCTGGACCACGGCATCGAGCCCGCGCGCGGCAAGCCGGGCGACGGTGAACCGCTGGAGCTTCGGGGAACCGGCGACGGATATCATCCAGTGCCCAAGTGGCGAGGAGACACTGTCGAAATTGATCACGAGCCCGGCGGTGGCGGGGGTGACGCGATGCCGGCGCACGTAAGCGGCCGAGCCAACGGAAAGCTGCTCCTCCGCACCGAATGAAATCAACCGCACCGTGCGCTCGAGCCGCCGTTTCGAGAGCGCACGCGCCAGCGCCAGCAGCGCGACCACGCCCGACGCGTTGTCGTCGGCGCCCACATTGCCGCACTGGGTGTCGTGGTGCGCGGTGAGCACGATGGCGGGAGCTGCGGGCTGCCGGCCGCGCCACTCGGCGATGACATTCCGCGACTCGCCGGCCGGTTGATCGAGTGCCACCCGGACGCGCAGTTCGCGGACGCCATCGCGCCGCCACCGCCACGCGTCGGTATAGGGGACGGTGACCGTCGGCGGCATGCCGTACCGGCGGACCCAATACGGGTACACGCCGTCGTTTTTCGTCCAGCCAAAGGGCAGCCGCTCGTCGACATGGACCACGGCGAGCGGTTGGGCGGCGACCAGCCGCCGGTGCAATGCGACCTCGGTTGGCAGCGAACCGAAAACCGCCACGATGCAATCGCGCCACGCGCCCGGTTTGATTCGCCGCCCCGCCTCGGGCAGCTCGACCCAGACCAGCTTGCCGGTGACCGCGCGGCCGCCGGGCGTGGCGGGCGCGCCGACGAGTGATGTGGCCTCCAGCGCATGCCAGCCGTTGGCCGTGCGTTCGTGCACCTCGGTCGTAGCCGAGCGGCGATGGGCGCATGGAAACGGCTCGATCGACACGTCGAGCCCGGCCGACTCGAACTGGCCGGCGATGAAGGCCGCGGCCCGATGTTCAGCCGCGGTTCCCGCCCGTCGTTCGCCGATTGTCTCACAGAGCATTCGCCAGTCGGGCCAGAGGTTCTCCGGGGCAAAGGCGTTTTCGGGCGTGCGCGCAGCAATCATGCTGTCACCGCATGTGCCCGTCGGCGCCGGCCGGCGCAATACGGAAAGTGCAGAAGCAATCGAACGCTACGGCTGATTTCTTCTAATTGGGAAGCCATGCGGTGGGGTTGGTCGCGGTGACCAGCGCGAAGGCGCATGCCGCGCCGTGCGCGGTGATGTGATCCTGAAAATCGCGCGTGCTCTTGCGACAATGTTCTTTGTTGCCCTTCGCCTGACGAAGCCACTCGCACGCCAAGCTGACCGCGAGCCGCCGACACATGCCCAGGATGTGAGCTGCGCGCTTCGACCTCGGCCTGTACCGCCCCTCTTTTTCTTCCAGCAGGAGGCGCACCCAGGCCGCATCCCGATTTGATCCCGGCGGAAATGGCACGCGAGCGTTCACCGGATCCGCGCCGCGGCGAACGCCGGTCGTTTTCGCAACGAACAGATTCACGGAACTGCGAACCTCTCTCTCCCGCTGTTCGGCGCCAACAAGCGCGAACGCCTCGGGATTGTCCGTGGGAGCGACGCGGTCACGATGTGGAGCGGCACAGCGGTCAGGCAACCGACCTCGCTGTTCGAGTCCATCATTGGAGGGAGGAGGACGGTTCGATCATTCTCGCGGCAACGGCCGCGGGCCGTACATCGGAACCCGCGCGCCCAGTTCGTAGGCCCCCAAGTCGGGCGCCGCACCGGTGAAATCATCGTTGAGGCCGGGCAGGCGTTGCCCCCGATCAACGGCGACCGCGCCGGCGCGCAGCCGCAGGTCGGGAACGGGCCAGGCGGGAAACTCCGGCGCGGGAATCTTCACGGCGGCGGCAAACACGTCCAAGCCCACGGACAGCGAATGTTTCTCAGTGGTCGCCGCGCGAAAGGCATCGAAACCTTCGATCAACTGCTCGCCGACCTTGCACGCGAAGGGGCCGCCGATCCAGCCGATGCCGTTGTAGTCGGAGACGGTCCCGGCCCGGTCAACGCGAAAAGATCCCGCGACGGGTTCGCGTCGACCGACGCCGACCGCCGCGCCGATCAGCAGGTTGTTGCGGAAATCGCCGTGGGAACTGGCGTACGACCAACGCAGGGCGGCGCCGGACTTGACCGCGGTGTTGTGCAGCATCACGGCGCCCGAGGCGGCGCGGTTGGAGCCGAGGGGGTTTTGATCCACCGTGTTGTAGATTACATTGCGCAGGACATAGAGCGGGCCGCCGAAACCGGGTCCCGCGGAGATGCCGCGAAAACAGTTGGTGATGCGGTTGCGCAGCGCCCGGCAGTTGCTCCCATAGTAGTCGAACTCGATGCCGTCATCGAGACCCGCCTCGATGTCGTTGTTGTAAATGTCGATGCAGTGCTGGTCGATCGCGAAGCTGTCTTCCATCGTCGAAATGCAGTCACGGAAACCGGCGACGCGGTTGTGGCAAATCACATTGCCCGGGCCGGTGATCTCGATCCCTTCGCCCATGTTGCGACCGACCACGCCCATCGCCGGGCTCGCCCACGGCGTGATGCCGACGACGATGTTGTCGGCGATGACGCAGTTCACGCACTTCGGCCGCGGCAGCGTGCCGGCATTGCTCCGCGAGGGATACGGCGAAAGCCGCGCGGCGGCGGTTGGCTGCCACGTGGCGAACGCGGTATCGGCTGAAACCGTGATGCCCCAGAGTCCGTAGACGCGGCAGCGCTGGATCGCGCAGTCCGCCGCGTTCCACAGCGTCACCGGGCCGAGCGAGACGAGGCCGGTCAATTGCACGTGCCGGCGGTCTTGCAGGGAAATACCCTCGAAGATCGCTTCGCCTTCGCGCGATCGTTTGGTGTCGGAGGCCCAGTTGAAGCCGGGCGCCGCCGGTTCGTTCCCGGCATGGTGGATGGCGTCGCCGTAGGCGTTGCGAATGACGATCGGTTTGCCGGGCGCACCGTCGCAGGGCACCGCGAGGAACCCGTAGTTGCCGGGACGCAGCTCGACGATGTCGCCCGGTCGCGCACCAGCGAGAACCTCTCGGAACGTCTTCGGGTCGGCGGTCTTCACCGGCGCGCCCGGCATCGGGCGCGTTTCCGGGCGCGTCGTGGCACGCACGGTGCGCTCGGCTTCGCCGCCGTCGGGATCGCGCAGGTGCAGCTTGATCTCGTAGGCCGTGCCGGGCGTGAGGTCGAAGAGAGTGCCGGCGTGCTTGTTCGTCCAGGACCAGCTTGGGTGAGTGCGGCCTGGCTGCTCGAAGTGCCAGGATTGACCTGGCACGCGGCGCAACGGCGGGCCGTCGCGCCAGGCTGGCTCGCCCGCCGAGCGGAACTGCACCGTCACCACGCCGTCGAGGTTGTCGTCGCCTTCGATTGCCCATTCGACGGCAAGGTGCAGGAGAGTCGGATATGGCGTCGAGACGGCGCCCGGCATGGTGTCGTTGCGGCCGGAGAGCTGGCGAATGGAATACTGGTATTGGTCGCCACTGCGATGTTCAACTCTTTCGCCGGGCCGGGCGGCTTCGCTTCGCAGCGAAAACGCCGCGACGAGCGCGAGGCTCCCAACCGCCCAGTGCAGTTTCGTTTTCATAGGCTTTCGGCCGCCCGTTTGCGGAGCCACCACTCGATGCCGGGCGGAATGTCACCGGCCGCGGCGTACGGGCCGGCGACGGCCGGCTGGTCCGGGCGGCTGCGGAAATCATAGGTAGCCGGATTGCGAAAAACGGGCGCGGTGGTGATTGCGTTCGTGCCGGCGGGGGCGTCGCCATTGGCGAAGAGATTGTATTCGTACGTCTGGCCGCCGCGATCGGAGCGTCCGCCCGACCAAAGCTTCACCAGGCTGCTGGCCGAATCGGCGGCCCCTTCGATGGCCCCAAGTTGCAGCCTGCTGCCGCCCAACACGGAGATCAGGAACCTCGGCAACAGCGGAAAGATCATCTCGCTGGCCACGTCGTTCAGCAGGCTGGCCCAGCCGAGCAGTTTTACGTTCGTCGGCAGGCGGCGTGACGTGGTGTGGTCGTTCACGGCAAAATGGCTGTTGCCCGCGCGTCGAGCAGAGGTTAGGTGCCGATCCGTCACTGCCGCTTGGCCGCAGTGACTTGCACGTCGTCCAGGGTGATTCCCTTGACGTGCTGGATTTCGGGCCCTTGCTCACTACTGATTTGAATGTTCTTCAAAATGACGTTTTCGATCGGACGTTCGGGAAGTCCCCGAATCTCAATCGACTTGGTACTGCCCTCGCACACCACGTTCTCGAAGCGGATATTTCTGAATGTAGGAGGCGTGGTGGTCAGGGACTCGACTTCGGGCCACGGTTTCCCCAGGCCGAAGGCGGTGGTTATGCTGATCACCGGAACGCTTCTGATGGACTTCGCCTTCAGGTTCTTAATCCAGACGTCCTCGATGACGCCGCCGCGCCCCGGTTTCGACTTGATATTGATCACCCCGCTCGAACGATCGAACTGGCAATCGTGGATGTATACGTTCCTGACGCCTCCCGACATCTCGCTGCCGATGGCGATGCGTCCGCAGCCGCCAGCGGAGCCGGAAAACCGGCAATGCCGGACAACGATGTTTTCACTCGGTTTGTTCACCCGCCAACCGTCTTCATCCTGCCCGGACTTGATCGCAATCGCGTCGTCATGGGTTGAAAATCGACAGTGCTCGATCAACACGTTCCGAGATGAATTGGGATTGATTCCGTCGGCGTTGGGACCATCGCCGTAGGTCAAGACATCAAGGTCTCGTGCAATGAACGAGTCCGCATACACAACGTTGACGGTCCATGACGGTGGCCGATCGAGCGTGAATCCTTCCAGTAGAACGTTGCGGCAGTGAACCAGCTCTATGATCGACGGCCGAATAGCGGATTCTTCGGTATCGAGGATGCGTTTTTCGACGGGCATATTCTCACCGGCCGCCTTCCTCAGGAAGTCGTAACCGTTTTGTTCCACTGCGCTGCCCTTTGTCCAATGCCAGGTCATGAATTTCGCCCCCTGGCCATTAAGCAGCCCCTTTCCCGTCACGGCGATATTGCTGCACTCTAGCGCATAAATTTGCGATGAATGGCCGTAGAACTCGATCCCTCTCCGCCGGAGCACCGGCGGGAGGTAGTCGGCTACGTCCTGGCTGAACCTGATTTCCGCGCCGTTGGCCAGGTGCAGATTGACGTTGCTTTTCAACCGGATGGGGCCCGTCAGCCAGGTGCCGGCGGGAACGATCACCCGACCGCCGCCGGCTGCTGCACAGGCGTCGATAGCCGCCGCAAAGGCGGCGGTGTTTTTCACAGTGGGATCGGCTGACGCCCCATAGTCGAGAAGATTGAAATCCCTCTCGGGAAAGGATGGCCGCTGCAATTGGGGCATCGGAAAAGGCGCGTGTATCGGCTCTATCGGCGGCAGTCCGCTGTCACCACTGGCGCCCGGCACAGTGTCGTTTCGGCCGGAGAGCTGGCGAACGGAATACTGGTAATGGTCGCCGCTGCGATGTTCGACTTTTTCGCCGGGCCGGGCGGGTTCGCCGCGCAGCGCGACTGCCGCGACGAGCGCGAGGCTCCCGGTCGCCCGTTGAATTATCGTTTTCATCGTGTGCGATGGGTGTGTCATTGGCTCATTCGTTCGGTCATTAACCGGAAACTGGATCTTCAGCGGGGGGATGAGCGGCTTCGGTTCATCTCGATAGGCTTTCGGCCGCCCGTTTGCGGAGCCACCACTCGATACCGGGCGGAATGTCGCCGGACGCGACGTACGGGCCGGCGACGGCAGGCTGGTCCGGGCGGCTGCGGAAATCATAGGTAGCCGGATTGCGAAAAACGGGCGCGGTGGTGATTGCGTTTGTTCCGGCGGGGGCGTTGCCATTGGCGAAGAACTGGTTTTGGTCGATGACAAACATGCCGGCGCGCGCAAAGGCCTCCAAAGAAGGTGTCAGCGTCGTACCGTTTTCGACAAAGATGTTGTGGCGGATGTATCCCGTGCTGGGGCGGTCGGCGAAACTTCCTTCGGGCGAGTTCTTCAACTCGTCGAAGGCGGTTTTCAGCTTGTAGAAGAGGTTGTGCTCGATCCGCACATTGGCCAAGGGCGAGCCGAAGCGGATGGCCGGTCCCTGCCGGTGGCCGGCAAAGATGTTGCCGCGGATCGTGATGTTCGTCAGCCGGCAGGCGCCCTTGCCGAGGTAAATCGCCGCGCCCGACGTGAGGTTGGCGAAGAGGTTGTACTCGTATGCCTGGCCGCCGCAACGACAGTCGCCGCTCGCGTCGGCTTGGTCGCGGCCCACTTCGAGCATGAAGACCGACCCGGCATGCCAGCGGTTGTCCCCCTGGCCCTCGATATAATTGAAACGCACCTTGATGTTGGCGCTGTTCCGCGCGTTGAGCACCGAGACGATCGCGGCCGGTCCGGCCCACGGTCCGCCGTGGTGGAGGATGTCGTTGTGTTCGAAGACATGATTGTCGCCGTGTACCTGAAACACCTCGCGCGCGGGCCGGAGAAAGAGGTTGTTGCGCACGAGCCAGTCGGAACGATCCGAATAGCGCGGCGTCACCTGGCCGTTCTCGCGATCGAAGATTTGGGTGCCGTCGAGGAGGATATGCATCCAGCCGTCGCGGCAGAAGTTGTCCTCGAAAGTCACATGGCGCTGCACGACGCGCTCCGCTTCGCGGTCGTACTTGCGCCGATGCGATTCGAAGATCTTGGTGAACATCCGGAACTCGCACCCGCGGAGCGCGGCGTAATGCAGGTCGCCGTCGAACAGTCCGCGGCCCTCACCGTCGAGGAGCAGGAGCTCGCCGTTCGGTTCCGGCCCGCCATACCACGACTCGAAGACGCAGGTGTTGGGGTCCTGGTCGCCGCGCGGCCGCACAAACAGCGTTTCGGTTTCCTGGTTGTAGGTGCGGTGCCCGGGCTCGGTGAGTGCATCGAGAGTGTCGGCCCAGAGAAGCGGCTGGTCGTCTTGCAGGAGCATGTAGGGGGCGACGGTGAAGAGAGTCGTCAGGGGAGTGGCGTCGTCGGGCGTTCGCGGCACATCCTTGACGCTCCACGGCCAGAGGTTGGCGTGCGTCCATTCGAGGCGTACGAAGCCCGGTTTGGTCTGCCAGATCCCCGGACGGCCGGTCACGCGCGTCCAAGGTGTCGCGATCCGCTGCGCGTCGTCGAAGACCACGCGTTCGTACCACGCGCCGCTCTTGCGTTGCACCGCTCCGGGCGCATGGGGTTCGGCCGGCATGGCTGAGAGCAGCGCGAAATCCTCGGGAGTGCCGCGCAGATTCAGCCGCCATTTCGTGACCGGCAGCTCATTGCGGTAGACACCGGCGCGCAAGTAGATCTTGTCGGAACGCAGGCCCTGTCTGACGCGGCCATCGACGACGGCGAGCGCGGGCGACAGGGTGCGGAACGGCGTGGCGAGCGCGCCGTCGTTGTGGTCGTTGCCCCTCGCGGGATCGACGTAAAAGGCGCGCGAACCATGCGGAGGCGGGCCGGCACTGTCGGTTGGCAGGGTAGTCGCCGCCGGAACGGAAAGCCCTGCGGCGATCAGTGCCAAGCCGGTGGAAAACACCCGAGGCGAGTGGAAGCTGGATGGGTGGCCGTTCATCTTTCGAGATGCAGCACTCAATCGTCTGCCTCGGGCGCGTTGAAACTCACGCGCTGTCCGCCCGTGGCGTCGGTCGCTGACCAACTCCCAGTGATCAGGACGGCGCAGTTCACGGCAGTTTCGCGTAGCCGCTTCCGGGCGTCGCGGTTTGCTTCACGGGGTACGCGGGGTTGTCCGTGCGCTCATATTGCATCAACGCGGCGGCGCGTTGTGTTTCCTCGGGATGGGTGACGGACACGTCTTTCGTTTCTCCAACGTCAGTCTTCAAATCGTAGAGTTCGATGGCTTCCATCGGGCCGCGACGGATGGCTTTCCAATCGCCGTGGCGCACGGCTTGTGCGAATCCGCCCTCGTGGAATTCCCAGTAGAGATGCGGGTGCGCGCGCTGTTTACCGGCGTCGATCAGCGTGGGTAGAAACGAAATGCCGTCGGTGTCGGCGGGCGCCTTTTGCGCGGTGAGTTCGGCGAGCGTCGGCAGCAGATCCCAGAAGGCACAGACGTGGTCGCTGACGCCGGGCTTCACCTTGCCTGGCCAGCGCGCGATGAACGGCGCGCGAATGCCGCCTTCGTAGAGGTCGCGCTTGTAGCCGCGCAGCGCGCCGTGACTATTCAGCAGGCGGATGTAATCAGGCACGAGGTCGGTGCCGGCGTGGCCTTTCTTGAAGTAATACACCTCCGCGCCGTTGTCGCTGGTGAAGAACACGAGCGTGTTTTCATCGAGCGACAATTCCTTGAGCAGCGCGAGCAGCCGGCCCACGTCGCGGTCGAGCAAAGCGACCATCGCGGCGTAGTTCTGCACCGGCCGCGGCCACGGTTTGCCGGAGAAGGCGGAGGCATCGGGCACCTGGAGTTCGCCGTGCGGCAAGGTGACGGGCACATACGCGAAGAAGGGACGGGGGCGCTGTTCGCGGATGAATTTCAGCGCCTCGTCGAAGATGACGGTGTGCGAGTAGGTCTTGCCATTGAGCGGCGCCACCTCGGCGTTGCGACGCAGCATCGTGGGATAGTAGTTGTGGGCGAGATTCTGGCAGAGGTAGCCGAAGAAAGTGTCGATGCCCTGCCGCGCCGGCTCGCCGCTGCTGCCCGGTCCGCCGAGCGACCATTTGCCAAAGGCGCCGGTCGCGTAACCCGCCTGCTTCAACATCGCGCCGAGTGTGAACGTGCCCGCTGGCAACGGCATCTGGCCCTCGGGTTGCGTGAACGTGTTCGCTCGCACGATGCCATGCCCGGTGTGCTTGCCCGTCATCAATGCGCACCGCGACGGCGCGCAAACCGTGCTACCCGAGTAGGCTTGGGTGAAGCGCAACCCCTCCGCCGCCATGCGGTCCAGGTTCGGCGTCGGAATCACTTTCCCGCCGTAGCAACCCAAGTCGCCGGTGCCGAGGTCATCCGCGAGGATGAAAACGATGTTGGGCGCGGCGGCGCGGCCGGCGGGGAGCGCGCCGAGAACCGCAAGAAGGAGGGCGAGGCGCAGATTCATCGGACGCGAAGGTCTAAATGGGTGGCCGTTCATCTTGTCAGATGCAGCACCCAATCTTCCGTGTCGGGTGCGTTGAAACTCACGCGCCGTCCGCCATTGGTGGCGGACGAGCCGTGGTAGCTACCGAGCCGCGGATTGAGCCATTCCACTCGAAACGTCCCGGGCGCCGCCGACAGATCCAGTTCCACCTTTCCTCCGGCGGGAGCGTAGACGACATATTCCTGGCCCGGATTGGCCAGGCAGACGTTGCCGGTATTCACGAGGGACTGCGCGGGCGCCATCTCCGCAAAACGGGTTTTCTTCGTGATGAACTCGTAGCGGTGCTTGAGTTGCGCGGCCAGGCCTTTGTCTTCGAGGAAGAACGCCGAGCGGCCGGGAGTTCCAGCGAGTTTGAGCGCCCAGATCGTGCCCTCGAAGCCAGCGGCGTGGGCCGCCCCTCCCCCCATGAACACCCGCCAGGCTTGGCGACGGGCCAAGTCAGTGGCGGCCCATCCTCCGTAGTTGGAACCATCGTAGTATTCGTAGCTGCTTTCGGTGTTGATCACGGGCTTGCTGCTGGTGCGATCCAAACGCACCACCCGGTCCACGCCTTCGCCGCTTCCGATGTAGAATGGCCGGGCGGGATCGGGCGCGGGGGCGCGTTGCAGCCCCGGACCATGCCAGATATTCTGCTTTCGATCGATCAACCGGGCATCGCCATAAAACTGCTGGGTCAACACATCGATGTTGGGGCTGGCCCCGAATCGCGGCGCCATCAGCTTACCCCGGTCCATCAGGGGCTGTTCCCAAGGGTGGACGGTGGTGGGATGCTGGTGCGGGTCGGTGGCGTGCAGCAAACCTCCGACGTGTTCGGCCCAGGCGTTGTCCTCGGGCGTGGGGTCGCCATATTTGTTGTTCGGATAGACCTCATACTCATTGCAGACGGTCCAGAGAAAAACGTGGGTGTAGGCGGCCAGGCGGGAGACGATGTAACGCACATAACGGTCCTCGCGGGCGGGGGTCCAGAGGTTGGGGTCGACGAAGGGCGACTCCCTGTAGCGGTAGAGAACGATGACCTCGGCGCGCATATTGTTCGCTTTCAAGTCCGCCAGCAGGCCATCGAGCGCCTGAAAGTGGGCGAGGTTGAACCGGTCAAAGTCATTGCCATTGGCGAAGGGCGATGTGGCGGGCTTGCCGCAAGCATGGAGCCGCACGAAGTTGAAGCCTTGGGCAGAGCGCGTCGCCAGATACCGGGCACGCTCCTCCAGCGACACGCCGTTGACGAGATAGTAGCAGGTGTCGCCGTTGCCCCAGAACGGCGAGCCGTCGTCGTAGGAAAACCAATACTTTCGCACGGGATCGACGCGGATGAACCCCTTGCTCGCCGACGGCACGCAGGTGAACGCCCCAGCCTGGTTGTTCAGGGCTGAATTCGAGGTGTCGCTGCAACTGCTGACATAGCTCCAGTCGCCGACTTCATCCGGCGCGAATCGCGCGCGCCACGTGTTGCCTCCGTCGTAGAAACCTTGGGCCGTATGGCTGCGCCCTGATGGCGACGTGAAGGTGACCGCCACCGTCACGTCGGCGAACGGATTGGCATAGAGCGGGGTCGCGGTGCTTTTCAGCTCCGCCTCAAACACGTCGTAGCGCGAAATCTTTGCCGGCGGCTCCGCCGCCATGCTCGGAATCCAAAACCCAAAACTCACCAGGCTGAAGACAATGAGGCTGACAGAGGAATGGGGACAGGGGAATGAAAGCGGGGGCTTGATATTCCTTTGTCCCCATTCCCTTGTCCACCTGCCTTGGCTCGATGACGATGAGTGAAGATCCACGGGTGAATTCATGATGCTCGTGTCCAAGCTGTGCAGATCATCGCGAAGGCGGCACCGGAGGCAGGCCCGGCGACGGCGTGCCGCCCAACGCATTTTGCACCGCCTGGCGGAAAGCCGTCCGCAGCCGGTCGCCTTTCCTCTGGTCCTCCGGAAATTGGATAAACAGCATGCCAACGGTGCCGCTCTGGTGGTCGCCCCAGCCGGTCACGCCGCTCGAGCCGCCATGGATGAACAACCCGTCTTTCACCGTGAAACCGATCGCCGTGGATACCTCGGTGTTGTTGGTCGAGCCGCTGACAAAGCCGGGACGATGCGCCCGGTGCATTTCCGTCACGGAGGCGCGCGAGAGCACGGTGCCATTGTTGTCCAAAAACATTTGCTCGAACTTCGCCATGTCGCGGGTCGTGGAAAACACGCCGCCGTCCCCGGCGTCGTTTTGAATCTTCAGGTCGGGGTTGAAACGATAGATGAGCCGGCGGGCGCCGCGCTGCTCCTGATACACGGCCGCCATTCTGCCTGCGACCGAGGCCGGCGGCGCATAAGTGGAATCGCTCATGCCCAGCGGATCGAAGATGCGCTCTTTCACAAACGCCGGATAAGTTTTCCCCGAAACGGCCTGAATCAGCCGTCCCAAGACAAAGTAACCCGCACTCGAGTATTCCTGCCGCGTGCCTGGCTCGAACAGCAATTGGGCTTGGGCGATCCCTTCAATAATGTCGGTGAGCCGCTGCGTCAGCCAGACATCGGCGAGCGCGCCGCCGATCCGGTCGCCGCCTTTTCGGGTCGGTGGATTGTTCGGCAGCCCGGACGTGTAGAGCAGGAGTTGCCGGATCGTGAAAGGGTGATGGCGCCCTTTGAAATTCTCGCGACCGGCGAATTCCGGGAGATATTTTCCCACGGGATCGTCCATGCCCAGCTTGCCGTCCTGGATCAGCAGCATGGTCGCTGTCGCCGTGATGGCCTTGGTCATCGACGCGATCCAGCAGATCGTGTCGGTCTGAAACGGGAGATTGCGCTCGAGATCATGCTGCCCGTAGGCCGCCTCGCGGAGCACTTTCCCGTGGTGGGCGACGAGCGCCACCGCGCCGGGCACATCTCCATCGGCGACCGCCTGCTCGACGATTCGAAACGCCGCTGCCAGATCTGCGGCGCCGGGCTCGGCCGAGCGGACAGGCGCGGACAGAGCGATCAGGCAGCCGATGGCCGCGAGCAGGAACGTCCACGCGCGAAATCGATGCGGTGGCACGCTGGCCCGATCATTTCGTGCGGTGGCCTGTTGGGGAGGCGAATTGAAGTTCATTGATTGATTGATTCAAGTTTGGTCCGGCCCGCTCGAGTCCTTGAAGGCCCGAATTCTTTTCGCGCAAGTCACGTTTTCGAAAGTCCCGTTGTCCTGTAGTCCGTGGTCCCGTGGTCCCGTGGTCTGAGGCGAAGCCTCGCGAGAAATCTACTTCTTCTTGGCCGGGGTGTTGGGCACCTCCCCGTCCAGCGCCCGGATTGGCCAGAGCTTCGAGGGCACGTGCTGCGCTTGCTGAATCGCCGCCAGTTGCGCGACAATCTCTGGATGTTCCGCCGCGACGTTGCGCGACTCGGCGGGATCGTTCTTCAAATTATAAAGTTCGATCGCGCCGGGCGTCTTGTTCTTCACGGCCGGGCGCGGATTCAGGTTGGTCCGAAGCGCCTTCCAATCGCCGACGCGCACGCTTTGCTGGCCGTCGTTGCCCGGCGACTCGCGATACAGAAACGGCCGCGGCGCCTGGGGGCGGCCGAGCAGCGTAGGCGCAAAGCTGATCCCGTCGAGGCCGGCGGGCGTGGCGTCCTGCGCGCCGATCAACTCCAACAATGTCGGCAGCCAGTCCTCGAAGCCGGTCACGCGATCGCACGTGGCGCCGGGCGCGATCCTGCCCGGCCAGCGCACGAGGCACGGCGCGTGGAAGCCGGCTTCATAGTAGTCGCCCTTGTGGCCGCGCAGGCCGCCGGCGCTGTTGAAAAAACCCGAGTCCGTGCCGCCGTACCGATCCCCCACTGGCCCGTTGTCGCTCGTGAAGACGACGATTGTGCTGTCGCGCAGCCCGAAGCCGTCGACCAGCGCGAGCAGGCGGCCGATCTCGCGGTCGAGGCGCGTGATCATGGCGGCATACGCGGCGCGCGGCGTACGGTGCGGCAGGTAGCCTTTGCCGCCGAGGTACGGTTCTTCGGGAAACGCGTCCTGGTATTCCGCCAGCGAATCCGCGGGCACCTGCAGCGCCAGGTGCGGCACCGTGGTCGGGTAATAGAGAAAGAACGGCCGATCCTTGTTTGCACGCAGAAACCGCCGCGCCTCCTCGTTGATCACATCGGGCGCATATTCGTTGCCGGAAAACTGCGCGTAGCTCGCGGGATCGCGCGGATCCGCGCTGTCGGGGAGTTTTTGGTGCGCGCGAAACTCGCGATTGGCTAACGGCACGCGTTCGCGGTTGTTCCACAGGTAGGTTGGATAGTGGTTGTGCGCGACGGCCTGGTCGTTGTAGCCGAAGAACCGATCGAAACCCTGCGCGTTCGGTTCACCCGTGCCGCCGACGGCACCGAGGCCCCATTTGCCGAAACCACCGTTGGTGTAGCCGAGCTGTTTCAATAGGAGCGGTAGCTGCAACGTGCCCGCCGGCACCGGCTCCTGCCCTTCAGCCCCCGAGCCCGGCTGGCCGACCCCGCCCCGGTTCTCGCGAATATAGGCGTGACCCGGATGCAGGCCACTCATCAGCACGCAACGCGAGGGCGCGCAGACATTGTGCCCCGAGTAATGCTGGGTGAGCCGCATGCCCTCCCGTGCGAGCCGATCGAGGTTCGGCGTGCGAATCTGTTTCTGCCCGTAAGCGCCGATTTCGGCGCGGCCGAGATCGTCGGCCAGGAGGAAAATGATGTTGGGGCGGCCAGGCGTGTCGGCGGCGGAACCAGCCGCCGCGAGTGCAAGCGCCGTGACGACGTAACGAAGCCCAGGATAGGAAATCGCATTCATGGCTGGAGCGTGCTTGTCGGGGAGGGGGTCATTTCATGATGGTTGCATAGGAACGATAGGGCAGCGGCTTGGGGTTCAGCATCTCGGCCAGCGCCCGCAGCATCGCATTGGCATTTTTCGCCGCGGCCAGCTGGGCGGAGCTCTGCGCGCGCGCGAACGGCCGCGTTAAAATCAGGCCCAGCGCCGCGACTCCGCGGGCCGTGTGCGATAGGAATTTTCTGCGCAGGATCGCTGCTTTCATGTCCATGTCGATTACCGGTTTTGGGTTTCAGCCGCGAGCGGGTTTTCCGTCGTATTTCCACCGTGCCTCGCTCTCACCCATGGGTGGTCTGATTCGGAGTTCATGGCCGACGCGCCTTGAGGTGCAGCACGGCCTCCGGCCAGGGAGCGGAGAGGGAGAGTTGCTGGCCGCCCGGCACGGGCGCGGCATTGCGATACTCGCCTGATATCGGGTTCAGCCAGGTGACGGCAAAGTCGCCGGGCGCCGCAGTCAAATCCACGCTGACGGTCCCGCCGTGCGGAAGATAGATCGCGTAGACTTCCCCCGGCTCCGCCAGCGCCACCGCCTCGCCGGCAACGCCCGCGAAAGGCTGCATCCGCCAAAACGACAACGCCGTGAAGAAGTCGTGCAGCAGGCCCAGTTGGGCGCCCGCCCCCTCGTCTTTCAGCGAAAACGTGTAGCGGTCCTCTCCCTTGGGATTGCCCCAAAACTTCCGATTCCAGGAATCGCTCATGCCCAGGGTTCCGGCAAAGCCGGTAGCGAAATAGCCGCCGGCGCTGGCGATCCGCCAGGATGAACGCCGCACTTTGTCCGTGTGATGCACCTGCCGCCGGTAGCTCGGATAGTCGCGCAGATATTCGTAGCCATTCTCCGAATTGAGCACCGGCTTACGGTAGCAGCGGTCGGCGAGGAGGCTGGCCACGAGGGTTGGGGAATTTCCAGTGAAGCACTGGAGCTTCTCGTCCCACGCAACGGTCTCGCCCTCCTGCCCGGTCTGCTGCGAAATCACATCCATCGCGTCGCCGGGTCCGAAGAACTCGCCGATCCGCCAGGGAGCCTCAAAATCGGCCCCCGGTTTGCTGCCGCGCGCCGAGGCGGAGATGAGGGGATGCACCGTCACCAGATGCCCGTAGGGATCGAACTTTTTGATGAACCGCGCCGCGTCCTTGGCCCAATCAGGGTCGCCTGGCCGGTCCAGGCGATACTGGCCGTCCGGGTGCGTCTCATACTCGTTCGCCAGCGTCCACAGGAAGACATTGTCGAGCGCGCCGTAGCGCGCCACCAGGTGACGCAGCCAGCGTTGCTCGCGTTCCTGCGTCCAAAGCCGGGGGTCGTTCATCGGCGCTTGGTAGAAATTTAAGGCGATCAGTTCGGCGTTCATGCCGAGCTTCCGCATTTCCTCCAACACGCCATCCAGGTGGCGGAAGTAGGCGGGATTGAAACGATCGAGGTCGGGCTCCTGCGGCGTCCCGCCGAAGGGCCAGAAGGCCGGGTCGGTTTGCGCGCGCCGCTGGCTCCAGGCCGCCTGCATGCGCACGAAGTTGAAACGCTGCGCGCGCCGGGTTTTCAGGTAGTGGGTCCGCAGCTCATCGGTGATGGAGCCGTCGCACGCTAGGCCGTAGCAGGTGTCGCCCATGGGAAAGAACGGAGAGCCGTCCGCGTAGGCGAACGCATAGGGGTTCTGCGGATGGATGCCGATAAACCCGCGCCCGAGGGGCGCCGTGCAGCGCAATGCGCCGCGTTGAAAGAGCTCAACGCCCTCGCCGCGCAGCAAATAACGCCACTCGCCTTGCTCATCGGGCGCGAAGCGCAGGCGCCACATCTCGTCGCCGTTGAAAAAACCCTCGGCCTTGACGGTCTTGCCGGAAGGGGACGTGAACTCGCCCACCAGCGCGGCGTCGCGAAACGGATTGGCGACATGGGAGCGTCCGCGCAGGACGAACTCGTGCATCTCCCAGCGCGGAACCTCGGGCACCGTGGCGACCGGGGGCGGCAGCTTCACGTCGTGGCGTAGATCGTCGAGAGTCGCGAAAAATGCGCCCGCGAACCCGGCGCCGGCGCGACGCGCGTCGTCGGTGGTGCGATTCCACCAGGGCATTTCCCAGCCCCAGACGCTCGTGCCGTACCGCTTCATCGCATATTGATGCACGTTCGCCTCGTTCAATGGGCGGCGACCGTGCCAGTTGAATTTTTCCGGTGGCACATCGTCCCGCCACCGATGGCCGGTGGCGCGCGGTGAAGGGAAACGTTGGGTGAACAGGTGCCAGGCCCTGGCCGTCACGGTGGGCCCGCCCTTCTCCCCGTCGGTGTAGAACACCACATCTTGATCGCGCGGGGCGATCCAGTTGTGCCAGGCCACGGCGAAATCCGGGCGCAGCCGATCCATCGCTGCAAAAGTCAGGCGACCCGTGGCGGTGCCATGCGGATCCGGAAAATCGTAGCCGCCGCGATACTCGTGGCCCTGCGCGACGCCATCGACGTTCGTCATCGGGTGCAGCGAGATGACGTAGCGCCGGCGAAATTCCGCCGCCGCATCGGCGAGGAGAAACTCGATGAGCCCCTCCATCGCAAACGACGAAAACGTCTCGTAGGCGTGCTCGCGCGCGTGCCAGAAGATTTTTTGTTTTTTCTCCAGCGCGATGGCCGGATCGGTGATCGTGAGTTCCCAGTGATCCCGGCCACCATCGCTCTTGCCGAGCGGGTGTTTGTCGAGGTGAGGATGGCTCGGCAGGGCGTTCACCCACCGCAACAAGTCAGCGTAGGAATACGACGGCCCCAGGCCAATCCTCGTCTCACCTGGTGCCGCCACGAAACTCACGGTCGAGATCCAGCCTGCCGTCGTGCCGTTCACCTGTTGCCACGGTTTCCCCGGGGGCTGGATGAAAACGAAATCGCGCGTCGCCATTCCACCGAAGGCCGTGGAGTCGAAGTCGGTCCGCTTGCCATCGCCGGACAAATCCAGATGCACCGTGACGGTGGCGGCCTGCTGGCTCTCGTTGCGGCAGATAAGATCGATCCGGGAAACCGCGTGTTTCAGCGGGCTGCGTCCTTCTTCGACGGAGGCCCGGATCCGGAACTCGGCCGCGCCGTCCGCCACGATGCGTGCGGGGTCGCGCGGCGTGCCGCCGTCCGCCGGCACCGACCACGAGATCGTCTGGGCCTGAAGGCAGGCGAGTCCCGACAGCAGGCTCACGACCGGGATGGCTGCGGTCGTCGCGAGGATGCTCCGGATGAATCTCGAAGCGGGCCAGAAGGACGGAATGTGGCGGTTCATTGCTTAATTTGGCGCGGCGCGGCATCGGGAGCGGTCAAGAGCATTACGAGGTAAAATTAGTCGAGGATTGGCCAATGCTTGTTCTCGGTTCTGGCTGCCGCGAGGACGTCCTCCAGTTGCTTTACGATGGCGGGATGTTGCGCCGCCAGGTTGCGGGTCTCTCCGATGTCTTGCTCGAGATTATATAGCTCTAGCGGCGCCTTCGTCCCATGCCGCACCGCTTTCCAGTTTTCCCTGCGCACGGCCTGTTTGAAACCGTTCTCATGAAACTCCCAATATAGATATTCGTGCCGTTCCTGCTCCTTCGGCCGGCCAAGCAGGGTGGGCACGAGGCTGATGCTGTCCGTGTTCGGCGCCGACCTCCCGCCTGCCAGCTCGGCCGCCGTGGCCATCAAGTCGCCGGAATAGCCCACATGGGCGCTGACGCCGGGCGCGATCCGGCCGGGACACCACGCGAGAAACGGCACGCGAATGCCGCCTTCATAGAGATCGCGCTTGTGGCCTCGCAACGGTCCGCCGGACCGGAAAAATTCGGTCCGCTGGCCCCCTTCGACCTGCAATCCGTTGTCGGACGTGAAAAACACCAGCGTCCGGTCAGAGATTTTCAGCCTGGCCAGAAGCTCGAGCAACTGCCCCACATACGCGTCGATTTCGGCGATCTGCGCCGCGAACGCCTTGTCGGCATCGGGCCAGTCCTTTTCGGCGAACGCCCCGAAGTTGCGGCATTCCTGCCCGGCCCCGGTGGCGCCAGTCAGCTCGTTGTTCGCGTGCGGCTGAATGGGCGAATAGTAGAGGAAAAACGGCCGCTCCTTGCTGGCCTCGATCCATTTCAGCGCCTCGGCGTGCAGGAGGTCGGGAGCGTAATCGACCCTTTCGACGGGGAGGCCCGCGCCAAACCGCTCGTAGTCTTTGCCTTCTTTTTTCACCTTGTTGCGCAGTTGGATGCGGCCTTCGTTCCGGATCAGAAATTCCGGCCAGGCGTTGTGGGCATGGTGCTGATTGAGGTAGCCGAAAAAGAAATCGAATCCGTGCCGCGTCGGCATCGAATCCGTTCCTTCGACGCCAAGCCCCCATTTGCCGACCAGCCCCGTCGCGTAACCGGCCCGCTTCAAAACATCGGCGACGGTCACGTCCTCCGGCTGCAAATTCTGCGGGGTGTCGTCGGTCAGCCACGTCCGCGTGTTGCCGCGCACGCGCGTATGGCCGTGATGTTGCCCCGTCATCAACACGCTTCGCGAAGGCGCGCAAACCGTGGCCCCCGCGTAAAACTGGGTGAAGCGAAGCCCTTCCGCCGCCATTCGATCCAAATGCGGCGTGGGCACCCATCTCTGACCGTAGCAGCCGAGATCGCCGTATCCCATATCGTCCGCCATGATCCAGATGATGTTGGGGCGGCGAGACGTGTCGGCCGCGGAACAGGCCACCGCGAGCGCGAGGGCAACGACGATAGGTCGAAATATAAAATGAGGAATCATATTTTCAGAAATAGTTTTCGACGATACATCCAAAACAACATGAGCCAAAACACCGCCAGCACAGCGGCACCGAGGAAAAACGGCTCGTAAGCCGCGCCCGCTGAACGGAAGAAATGTTTTCCCAGGTGCGTCTCCAGGCTCTTCACGACGAAGGGTTCGAACAGGTGCGCGATCATATAGGCGGATATGGAATTCATGCCGATGACCATCAGCGGAAACGCCCAATTCTTCGTATTGCGCAGATCGAGCAGGGCATAAAAGCCGGCCATCAACAGGAGACACCCGCCTCCGCTGAAGAGAGTCCAGCTCGGCGTCCAAATCCGCTTCACCACGGGACAAATGCCCGACGCTCCAATCAGCCAGCCGGCGGCGATGCCGATCGTGCCGGCTGCAACCAGCCAGCGGACCTTGGCGGTGGGCGTGCGGTCACTGCGCAGCACACCGCCGGCAATCAGCCCGAGTATCATCGTGCCGAGTGTCGGGATGAAGCTCAACGTCGCGTAGCCGCCTTCGTTGAAGCGAAACGGCTGCTCGCGCGGGAAGAGGTTCAGGAACCACGTGTCGAAGGCCCAGGCAAGATTGCTATTATTCTGCCAGTGCGCCGCGAATCCACCCAGCCCGTGAGCCGCGAGCCACGCCGGTTTCACGCCCACCGCCGCATAATTGAACTCCGGCCCCGGCGCGGGCCACAGCGCAAACGCCGTCCAATACCCGACGAGGATCGCGGCGAAGGCCAGCCACTGCGCGCGAACCGATCGAAAGCCGAGCAGAAACAAAAAGCCGTAGCCCAACCCGATCTGGGTCAGCGTGTCTTCGAGCGTCCAGTTCGTCTGCGCCGAGTGGGTCGAGCGCAGAAATACACCCAGCAGCGCAAGGAGCAGCGCCCGCCACCACGCGTGGAGAGCCATGCGATGGATCGGCTGCCCACGGGATGTCCGACTCGCGATCGAGAACGGCAGCGCGACTCCGACTAGAAACGAAAACGACGGCTGAATGAGATCATGCAGCGAGCAGCCCACCCATTCGACGTGGGTCTGGTGATAACTCAAAAACCGCCAGGAGCCCGAGCCGGGGAGCGCGTTCGCAACGGTGGATAGTTGCAGCACCTCGGCCATCATCAGAAACATCACCAAGCCGCGGAACGCATCCATCGATCGCAGTCGTGGATGAGCGGCTTGATGCGCGGCTATCATTGGCGGTTCCGACTGACGAAATCGCTGGGAGGATTCGAATCGTTGGGTTTCGGCTGTGCTCAAAGGAGTCGGGCTATATCAATCTCATGGTGCGGCTCCCGTTTTCGGCGCCAGCGGTTTGAAGTTGACGATCGCGTGTTTTCCTTCCGGCGAGATTTACGTTCCAATTCTTGCCCATGTCATGAACGGTTTCGATATTGCGATAGACCCATCCGCTCGATTTCACCCGCCTCCCACCTGCGCGATGGGAAGCGGGCGTTATGCCGTGCTATTTGACGTAGACGCTTTCAAACGTCCCCGTGCACAGATTCGTGGTGTTAATGATGGAACAGCTCACCAACCCCACAAACACGGTTCCTGTCATCGTTATCGTCTCGGCCGTGCCGAGCTGAGTCCAGGTGCCGCCATCGCTCGAATGAAAAGCACTGAAGCTGTTGCCCGACCGCACCAGTTTCAGCCACCGCGGAGGGGCGGTGACCGTGCCGGTGAACGTGTTGGCTGTCGTTCCATTGAGCGCGGTCCTTCGCAGGAACTCGATCCCGTTGGTGCCTGGCGTCAATACAATGGTCGCGTGGGCCGAACCGGCAGCGGTATCACTTTGACGAATCATGAGGCCGGCTTTCGCGTTGTTGTGGGTGTTTTCGACGCCCGTGATCTCGGCAATGATGGTCGCGTCGTTGGCGGTCCACGTCAGGTAATTGAAGTGGAACGAGTCCGCCGTCGTATAGATGTTGGCACCGGAGCCATTGAGGGTGAACACGTCGGTGGTGTAGTTGACGCTCGTGTTGCCGGCGGCGCCGACGGTGCCGATGTCGGCCGCTGTCCATGCTGGGACATTCGTCACGCTCACGTTGTCGAACGTGGAGGTGCTCAGGGCCGCGGCGTTGTGGGAATTGGCGATGAGGCCGACCCGGGTGGCGGCGTTCACGGTGAATGACGGCGTCGCACCCGTGAGAAACCACGAGGTGCCATCTGGCGATTGCCAGCCGGTGAAGACGTTTCCGTGGCGTTCCAAGCGCAGCCAGTAGGGTGCACCGAAGCCGGTGGAGATTGCGTCGGATGTTGTGGTGCCACCGGTGGTAGCGCGGTGCGTCAGTTGAATTCCAGCGGTCGCGTTGACCACGAGATTCGCGTTTCTTGCCCCCGTCGTCGTATCCTCGCGAAACATAACGCCGCCCTTCGCATTGGCGTGGGTGTTTTGCACGGTCAACACCTTGGCGACGATTCGTCCATCTCCCGTCCAGCTTTCGTGCACAAAGCGAAACTGATCGGCCGTGCCCCAGATGTCGGTGCCGGCGCCGGTCACGGTATAGACCCCGGCGCTGAGGCTCGCCGACCCAGCCAGCGCGGGACTGCCGATGTCCTGGTTCGCCGTGAAGAGGCCAAGGTTGGTGGTCACGTTGAGGGCAGTGCTCTGCGCGGACCAGTTGGGCACGGCATCGCGCGCGCGCACGGTCATGGCATAGGTGATGCCACCGGTCAGGCCGGTGACGTTGAAGGTCGTGCCGCTGGGCGTGCCCACGGACACGCCGTCTTTGAAGACTTCGTAGCCGGTCACCCCCACGTCGTCAGTCGACGCCGTCCACGAGAGGGTGAACGATGTCTCCGTGATGCTGCTCGCCGCCAAGCCCGTCGGCACGCTCGGCGCAGTCGTGTCCCCACCGGTGACATTCACGTTGGTAAAGGTCGAAGTGTTGAGAGTTCCCGCCACGTGTGAGCACACGACGAACCCCACAAACACGGGCCCGGTCATGGTGATGCTCTGGGCGGTGCCGAGCTGAGTCCACGCGCTGCCATCGCTCGAATGAAAAGCGCTGAAGCTGTTACCCGTCCGCACCAGCTTCAACCATCGCGGGGCGGAGACGCCCGGCGCAAAGTTGTTGGTCGAGGTGCCACCGGCGGTCGTGCGCCGGATGAACTCGACGCCGTTCGGACCCGTCGGCGGAGTGAGGTTGATCGTCGCGTGCGCGGAATCGGCCGCGAGGCTCTGGCGAATCATCAGACCGGCTTTCGCAAAGTTGTTGGTGTTCTGGAGTGTCTCCACTTTGACGATGGCCGTCGCATCGCCCGTCCAAGATTGGTGAACGTAACGAAACGCGTCAGCCGTTCCCCAGATATCCGCTCCGCTGCCGACCACGGTGAACGTGGCATTGCCGCTGTTGAAGCTGGCGCTGCCCGTGGCGCCCACCGCGCCGACGTCGGCCGTCACCCATGGACTCGGCAACCCACCACCGGTTGGAGCGATATACACCGCCGCCTCATCCAGCGTGCCGCGCTTATAGACGGAAAGCGCCTCGGGGTAGGCCAACCCCTGGCCGGTGATCGCCTCGAAGATCACCTTGGTTCCACTCGTGGGCGCATTTGCAACAGATCGCATGCCAGCAGCCGCGACAAGGACGCCATTTGAAGTGCCCAGAATCTGGATATCTGCTCCCAGCGACGACGCGATTTGGCCGCGGTCCTCATGGCCGAACAATCCTATATTAGTCGAGTTTGTGATGATGGCGGTGGGCGACGTCCCTTCGCGTTTGAGGCCTATCAACCGGATGTTCGCCGCGCTGTTTTTTATTTCGATGTTCGTTGCCGTAGCAGTTATCGGAGACGACTTCGACGCCTCGACGTTGCAGGTATAAAACCAAACGGGCTCCGTGCTCCCGTCGAACACCAAACAGCGGAAGCCGACCCCTCCCGTGTTTCTGCCTGGGCTCCCGAAGCCATAGTGGCGACCGCCACCACCTCCGGAAAAGGTCATCAACGTTCGCGGGTTCGAGTTCATGTCGGCCGTAGACTCCTGACTGACTCTGGACGCAATGGTCATAGATTGCCGGCCGGCTTTCCACAGCACGTGGCTGAAACGGTCATACAAGTCCGGGGTGCCGCCGCCGCCGCTGCGACGGATGTGGAGTTTTAACCAGCCCATAAACGTCGTGGCGGTCGCGTTATTATCGGTTTGCACCAGCACCGGACTCCCAGTGGTCGGCCTCCAGCTATCATGCACGGCCAAAACGGAAACCGGAATCGATGCGCCAATCAGAATCGTATTCGCGTGCAGCGTCAGCCCCGGGGAACTCAGATGAAACACTCCGCGTGGCACGACCACGCGACCGTGGCCAGCGCTTGATGCCGCATCGATCGCGGCTTGGAAGGCCGCCGTATCCGCCTGTCCTGTAATCAGCGTATGCGGGGCCTTGAAGACACTCAGCGCCAGCTCTGGCGTAGCACCGCCAGCATGTTGAGTATCCAGCGGGTTGGTATACTGGCCATCCTCGAATGACGGTAGGGACTGCCAAAGATGGCGGCTAATCAAGTCGGCCGGCACACTCCCGGCACTAATATTGGTTTGCTTGTCGTTCAACGGCTGAACCGACGGGACCGTGCGGGATAGCGTGCCGTTGATGAGGTGATAAGTATTAACCCTCAGGTCATTCTGTTCATAGGGCGGATCGTCAGCGTCAGCACTCGCTTGATCGGTATATGCGTATTCCACGATCCGATTCCACGTGCCTGTTCCCGTTACCGTCGCTTGACTGCCGCTCTTCACCAGGTTGGTCGAATTCTTGATATAGACATTTCTTAGATTCGCCGTCTTGCCCGGTGTGTTGTCAATGGCGAGCACACCGCTGTTATTGGTCATGTCGATGATGCCGTCATAGAGCATGAACGAGCCCTGGATGGTTCGAGTTACCGTGCTTACCTGGACTGATTTGCCGCCGGCAGCCGGCCGGATTTCGAACCCGACAGCCTGCACCTGACCACTGGGGCAATCCGCAACAATGGCGGCCACTGTCTGGTTATATAACCGGAGGCCGGCGATGGTCGGCACATCACCGCCCATGCTGGGAGCTCCCGGCACATCTCCAAGCACAACGCCATAGCTTCCGCCCTCGACCTCAAGATTGGCGACGCCCATCGTGCCGCCCAAGCCGATGAAACCGGCGTGAGCGCCCGTGGCGACAACCCGGACGTTCTGAATGGAGCAGTCTTGAGCGCCAGCAAAAGTCACGCCCACGGCGCCAGCCTGGCCGTTGCAATTAAAATCCAAGTTGCGGAGATTGTAGTTCATAAGCTGGGATGGCCTATCCATGAAATTCGCCGGAGTATCGAATGCGTTCGTCAAGGTGACTTCAGCGGTTCCGCTCGAGTTAATAGCTTCGAAGTTTCGGTAAGCGAGCATCGGTTTCGCCACGCTCGGGCTGCCGAAGCCGCTGGCCCCAGCGATCAATTTGATGACCGGACGGTTTGCACCCAATTTCGACCCGACGAGCGCGGGCGCGCGAAGGTCGGGAGTGTTAGGTCCAGGTGGGTTTAACGACGGATTCCATAATTGCCAATTGAAGCAGTGGAGCGTATCGCTGATAAGGTATGTCCCGGCCGGGAAAAAGACTGCGAGATAGTTGATCTTGGCATCGTCGATCGCCTGTTGGATACCCGCTCTCGAATCTGTCGTGCCGGTGGGATCAACGCCGGAATAATACGTCACGACGAGATAGCCGAGCGCATAACGCGGGTCGGCAATGGCAGCCGCTGGTATTGTCGCACGTGCAGGCGCAACAGACGTGAAGAGGGCGGTAATGATAAGCAGCAGACGCAGCAGTATGGGAGTATTCATTGGGTATATTATATCAACGGGTTGGGGAAAATGGGGTTCCGCTGGCTTGAGAGCGGAGGTGAATTGTTGCGCGGTATGCGGGCAGGCGGTGGCCCACGAAACCTGCGGCGGCAGAAAAAAATGTTTCGGGATTAGTAGCTAAACGTGTTGGTCAGGATGAACAGCCGGGGTTGCGGCAGATTAAACTGCCGCACACTGCCATCGGAAAAAACGTCGCGGATGAGGGGGTCGCGTTTGTCGAGCAGGTTCCGGACGTTCAATTGCCCGCGCCAGCCAATCTTGCCGCGAAGCAGCCTGCGGGAGTAGCCAGCGAAGGCGTCGATCGCCGTGAGCGGGTTGCCCTCGTAAGGCCGGGTGATGTCCGATACCGAAATTGTGCCGCCGATGCCCAGATTGGGATAAGCATTCGAAACCACTGACTGGCGGTAGCCAACCACGTTGGCGCTGCTCCACAGGTAGCTGGCGCCGAGGAAAGCATTTTTCAGCCAGCCTTCCCGGAACGAGTAGCGGGTGGTCGCCCGCACCCGCCATTCGCGCGCACTTTCCACCTTGGTGCCGTCGCTCGCCTGCATCAGATTCAGGGCGTTGACGAGTGGCTGAAACTTGTCTTTCACCGCCAGCGATTCGTTATTCCAAACTGGAAGATTTCCATTCCGGGCCCACCGGAGGCTCTCCTCCTTCACGAGGGCGATCCAAGGCAGGCCGATATCGGATTCCTCAGCGGTCGCCTTGGCGACGCTGACCGCCAGCCGCCAGTTCGGCATGGGATTGCCCGCCAACTCCACCTCCAGGCCTTTGGAACTTAGATTGGACATCACGCGGTAAGCGAGATTGGCATTCTCCGCGAAGGGCTGAAAGGTGGGATGGGGGGGCACGCCGGCCCGGGTGAGGGACGCCTCGATGTCCTGGATCGGTGTATAAACGGCGGAATGGAACGAACTTTGCGCGGGGCCGGATGTGTTTTCGTAAAAGTTGACCCGCAAATTGATTCGCTCGCCCAACGGCCGCAGCGAGAAACCGTAGTCCCGGCCCTCGCCGTGCGCGCCGGGAACAGCGTTGCCATACGGATCCTGAGCCTGGATCCCGGGGGCGAACGTCCTGGATTTGCCGAAATGGAACGACAGCCACTTGAAGGGATGCGCCACGATGCCCAGATTCCGCGTGCCCCCGCGATTGTCGGTGGTGTAGTCCGGAAACGTGATCTGCTCGATCGGCGGCAGGAAGGTTCCAAACACCGGGTTATAGTTGACCGAGCGATCCCGATCCTTCCGCCAGCCCAGTGTCGTGACGATACGGCCGCCCAACCAGTAGTCTTGCACCGCCAAAACCTGGCTGTCCGTGCGATTCTTGTTCCCGCCGCCGCCAGTGGATCCCGTGGGATGGTCCCATCCGGCAATGGTAGTGCCGTCGGGCAGCGTGTAGGGCTGATTTTGGTCAAAGGGCAGGTTGATCCAATAGATTCCCCGGCTGTTGGGATCGCGCGGGTCGTCCACATAGACGCGCGGTGGGATGTCGCCGACATTGAGATTCCCGGGAAGTCCGGCCCGAAGTCCGGCGGCAGCGGCCGTAGGACTGACGGTGACGGGCCGCACGTTATAGCTTTGTTGGCCGCCGGATATTGACTGCTCCCTGGTCGCCAGGCCCATCACGCGGTGACGGCCGAGCCACTTATTTTTCTTCTCCAGATCGAGGACGGTCGCGAGGCTCAGGCGCCAGTCCTCGCGGTCGCGGAGCGATCGACTGAACCGCCAACGGCCGGTGTTCTGGAAATAATAGCGGCCGACATTCGGATTCCGCGTGACGCCATCGGGGAGATACATGTTGGCATCGGCGCCGAGCGTCGCGACGCCGATCTGCGCGCTGGCGACGCGCTCCAGCCATTTCTCCGTGTTATAGCCGGCCTGGAGAAAAACCTTGTCGAAAAAATTCTGCTCGAGGATGGCGCGAGTCGTCCAGGCCGATGTCAAATTCCGCTGGCCGTTGCCGCCGTAGTTCACATCCAGGGGAAAAACGGTGGAATCGAGGAGCGAGCCGACCTGGTTGTCGGGCGCGGACCGGCTGAACTCAGGCCCGCGGGTGGAAACCGTGCCGACCCAGCTCATCGGATTGCCGACGACCCCGCCCTGCGTCTGGCCCACCGGAAATGCGAACGTGGCGTTGGCGTAGCGGGCGAAAACGTTGGCGCGACCGGCGGCGGTGATGCGGTTGTTCGTAACCGTGGCCGCGGAAGCGGGCGTGATGCCGCTGTTGTCGAACAGCGGCTTGCCGGCCGCAAGCCAGGGAGTAATCGCGTCGCGGACCACGATCGGCTTGGCGGGATAAGCATCCATGTCGACATCTTCATAGGAGACACGCAAGAGCGTGTGTGCGAACGGCTGGAACGTCACGGTGCCAAAGATACGCTTGTCGAACTGCGAGCTTGGTGCGGGCAGCCTGTTCTCATCGCCGCGCAGCACCACCAGCCGGGCCGCGAGCCGGTCTTTTAGGATCGGAACGTTCAAATCGAAAGTCGCGCGGACGGAATTTTCGCTGTCGACCCGCAGACCGAGTTCGGCCTTCACCCGCCCGGTGGTGTGCGCCCGTTTGAGCGAGGTCTCGGCTATGCCGGCCGGGCTGCCCAGGCCGAAGAGGATGGCGTTCGGCCCGCTTACCAAGGTGAAGCGCTCAGTATTATACACATCGCTTCTGACCGAAGTCCGGAACAGATCCTGCATCAGCGAGCTCTGCCCAAGCCCGCGCGTGCGGAAACGCTGGCCGTCGTTGTAAACGGACGGATCCATCCCGCCGCCGCCGGCCGTGGTGCTCGAGAAATCATCGAAGGTATCGACGTTCATCGAATAGCGGAACGCATCCTCGAGCGAGGTGGCGGCGACATCCTGGAGAAATTCGGGCGTCATCACCGAGATTTGGGAGGCAACGTCGTTCAGCGACGTGTCGAGCCGGGTGCCGAGCAGGGTATTCCGGGCAAGATAGCCGACATCGCTCGTCGACGAAACGGTGAACGGCGAGAGTTCGATCGGCTTGTCGCCGTTGGCAATGGGGTCATTGTCACGACTTTTGCCCGGGCGGTCGCTGGTGGTTGTTGGCGCCGCCCTTGGCGCGTTTGGGCCGGTGGTCTCCCGTTGAATCGAAACGGCGCCACTCTTGTCCTCGTAAACGACCAGCCCCGAACCGGCCAGCATGGCGGCGAGCGCCTCGCGCGCCGGCATCTCGCCCTTCACCGCCTGCGTGCGGACGCCCTTGGCGACGGCCGAGGCAAAAACGACCTCGAGTCCGGATTGCCGGGAAAACAGCCGGAGCGATTTTTCGGCGGAATCCGCGGGCAAATCGAAGCTGATCTTCGCCGGTGTTGCGCCCGCCGCAACGCCGACGGCAGCGAACGTGAACGCGACGATACCGGCGAAACGCGCGAAGGGTGCGAGCAACCTCTCGCGTGCAAACCTCGTTGAGGTCGGTGTTGGGCCCATGAAAACTATCACGCCTCAACCGGCCAAACCTGCTACGGAAAGTTTCCGAAAATTTCCGGGCAAGAATCGATCCGAATTCTGGGTGCCCGCGCGAGGCCCGCTGGTTCGGGGAGGGGCGGTTTCCAACCGCCCGAAACCCGCCGGCCGATCGCACTTCGGCGGTTGGAAACCGCCCCTCCCGGGCAACCCCTGTTACTCCGCCTTCCTCAGCTTGATGATATCCCCCGACCGTTCGGCCTTCACCCCGCAAGTTCCCTCCAGCAGGCGCACAAACGTGTCGAGGTTGTCCGCGCGGAAAAGTCCGCTGACGAGCAGCCGCGCGATCGCCGGATCCTCGATCGTGAACTGCACCTGGTTGTAGCGGTTCATCAGGGCCGCGGCGTCGCCGAGCGGAACCTCGGAGAACTCCAGCCGCGGCACGCGCCACGCCAGACGTTGCGCGACTTGACTCGCCGGCATCGCGATGGGGGCGGCGGCCGGGGCGGCCGCGACTCCGCTTATGTCCACGACCATTCCGCTGCCGGCATCGAGCGTGGCGATCGTCCGGCTCGGGGAACTCGCACTCGCAGGGGAATGCGTGCCGGCGGTGGGATCGGCGGACGGCGTTTGCACCGCGACGCGGCCTTCCGTCACGAGCACTTCGACTTGGTGGCGGCCCAGCTCCACGGCGAACGCCGTTCCAATCGCGCGGATTTGCACCGCTCCCGCGGTCACAACAAAAGGCCGCTCCTTGTTTTTCGCGACCTGGAAATGGGCTTCGCCCTTGACGAGCGTCACGCGGCGCTCGGGTCCACCAAAGTCCGTTGCCACCTCGGCACCGAACCTGAGTTCCACGACGCTTCCGTCCGGCAAGATTCGCGATTCGGGGAGGAGCACCACCCCGCGTCCCACTGGCGGTGCCAGCCGTGCGGTCTCGCGCGACGTCCAGGCCAAGCCGGCGAAAAGCAGCGCTGCGACTCCCGCCGCGGCCGCCACGACCCGGCGACGGCGATTCACGGCGCGCAACCGCAACCGCTGCAGGAGCACGTCGGCCTGCCCGGATTGCAAGGGGCGCCCGAGCGCGGACCACGCCTCGTCTTTGCGGGCGACTGCGTCGGCGTGGCGGCGATCCACCGTGCGCCACCGGGCAAACTCCGCCGTCTCGTCCGCCGTCATGCCGGCATCGCGACGGAGAATCCACCGCGACGCCACGCTTTCAATGTCGGCCGGAAAACGGCCGGGCGCGCGTGTGCTCATGGCAGTGGGTTTCGCGTCACGCCGCGCGCGCGCAAGAACTGCTCGCACCGATCAAGGCCCTTGCAGCCCTGGACCTCGACAGTCCGCGCGGTGATGCCCATGTGGCGCGCGATTTCCTTTTGGGAAAGCCCGCGGAGTTTGCGGAGGATGACGATTTCACGGCAACGGGGCGGCAACGACTCGATGGCCGTCAGCAGGAGATCGAGTTCCTCGTTCGTGCAGGCAGCCTCCGCGGCGTGTGGCGCTGGATCTAACACGCTCAACCGGGCCAAATCTGCTACGTCGTCGAACGGCGAGCGCCGGGTGTGCCGCAAGGAATCGATGGCCAGGTGACGGGCGACCTTGTAAAGGAAACTCTTGGCGGAACGAATGGGCGCGGTCAGCTGCCGTCGCCAAAGCCGCAGGTAGGATTCCTGAACGACATCCTCAACATCGCGGACCGACGGAAATGAACCGCGCAAATAAGCCCTGAGCTGGGAATCGTACGGATGCACTTCCTCGCTGAACCATTGAGTTTGGTCGGCGACAAGCGACAGATCGGAAGCGGTCGGGGGATTCACGGCGGTGGGGCCGACCGCAGCGTTGGGGAAGAGACTCCATCTTAGCGAGGCAATACTTGATCGGGTGCCCTCGTGCAAGTTCCTCGATCTCGATCCCACGACGCGCGCGATGAAGCCGTGCGAGGGGTTTCTCCGGCGGAGGAGACTGGAGGCATTCCAAGTGGCTGCGGCTTCCAGCCGCAGATCGGATCGGACGCCCGTTTCGAATGTTCGTCCGACTGCGGCGGCCAATCGCGACTGGGCGATCGACTGCAATCAATGGAGCCGTCTGCGGCAGGATGCCGCAGCCACGGCGGCTACCAGTCGCCGACAGACGGAGCGACCGACTGCAATCGATCGAGCCGTCTGCGGCAGGATGCCGCAGCCACGGCGGCAACCAGTCACCGACAGCCAGGGATGGGGCCGGGCCCGTTGCCGGGAAGCTGGTTTCGATTTTGCATTTTCCGGCCGTGACATGCGGCGTGATCGCTGGCTGTTTTTCGGAGCAGCCAGCCGTATCGCCACGGCGTCCGGGCCACGCTTCCACTTCCGTTCCCATGAATCGTCATCTGTTCTGTGTTGTTGGCACGTTCCTTCTCGCAACCGCCGCGTCCGCCGCGGCGGCGGCGACGTCGCGCCCACCCAACATCGTCTACATCCTCGCTGACGATCTCGGATGGACCGATCTCGGATGCCAGGGCTCGAAGTACTACGAGACACCGAACATCGATCGGCTGGCGGCGCAGGGCACGAGGATGATGCGGTATTACAACTCACAGAACTGTGCGCCCACGCGTGCCGTCCTGATGAGCGGCCAGTATGCGCCGCGGACAGGTATGTACACCGTCAACACGCTCGAGCGCGGCACGGCGGCGGAACGGCGAATGAAGGTGCCGGCGAACGTGGGCCAGCTGGCGCTGGACAAGTTCATCCTCCCGCAGGCGATGAAGGCGGCCGGATACGCCACGGGGATGTTTGGCAAGTGGCACCTCGGCAACTCCGGCGATTATCATCCGAGCCGCCGCGGGTTCGACGAGGCGGTTGTCTCGGACGGGCGGCACTTCGATTTCCTCACGCACCCGGCGGTCGATCACCCGAAAGGACAGTACCTCGCGGATTTTCTCACCGATCGTGCGGTCGATTTCATCGGCCGGCACCACGACAAGCCGTTTTTCCTCTACCTGCCGCATTTCGCGGTGCACACGCCGATTCACGCGAAGGAGGAGTACGTGAAGGCCTGGGAAAAGAAGCCCGCGCGCGGCACGCACTGGAACCCGACCTATGCGGCGATGATTCAGAGTGTCGACGAGAGCGTCGGCCGCGTCCTCGCGCGGCTGGACGAGTTGAAGCTGACGAACGGCACGGTGGTGATCTTCTCGTCCGACAACGGCGGGCTGGGCGGCTATTACCGGACCGAGGCGGCGTCGGAAAAAAAAGGATTCACGGACAATGCGCCGTTGCGCGGCGGCAAGGGCACACTATACGAGGGCGGCCTGCGGGTGCCGTTCATCATTCGCTGGCCCGGCGTGGTCAGGGCCGGGGCGACCAACGACACGCCAGTGGCGCATGTGGACATCTATCCGACCTTTGTGGCGATTGCGGGCTCGAAACCACGCGCCGGATACACGCTCGACGGCATGAGCTTCGCGGGGATGTTGAAGGATCCGCCGGTCCGGCCGGCGCGCGAGGCGATCTACTGGCACTTCCCCGGCTATCTCGAATCGTATGTTCATCCGAGCGGCTGGCGGACCGCACCGGCCGGCGCGATTCACGCGGGCGATTTCAAGCTGCTCGAATTTTTCGAGACCGGCCGGGTCGAGCTCTACAATGTGCGCGAGGACATCGGTGAGCACTCCGACCTCGCGGCGAAGATGCCCGCCAAAGCGCTCGAATTGCAGGCGAAGCTTGCGGCGTGGCGAAAGACGATCAAGGCGGATATGCCGGTGATGAAAACGGCCGCCGAACTCGAAGCCGACCGCCGTGCGCCGCCGGCGCCCCGAAAGAAGGCGAAAGCGGCAGACGACCAAAAATAGGAAAACCGCCCGCTTCCTCACTTCGTAGCGGCCGGGGTATCGAGGCGGGCGCAGCGTAAACGACCAACGCGATCTCCAGCCTCCTGACGTCGGCTGCCCCGGCCACGAGGCACTTCCGAAACACGATTCAACTCTTCATGGCATCCATAAACCAACTACCCCGGGTTCCCTGCGCGTTTGCCGGCCTTCTCCTCGCCAGCCTGGCGGTGTTTTCCACGGCACCGGCTCCCGCCCAACCCGCGCCCGCGGCGGAGGCCGCGCCGCTCCAATGGTACAAAGGCAACCTGCACACGCACTCGCTGTGGAGCGACGGCGACGATTACCCCGAGATGATCGCGGACTGGTACAAGCGGAACGGTTATCACTTCCTTGGGCTTTCCGATCACAACGTACTCCAGCAGGGTGATCGCTGGCTGGAATTGAAGGCGCCGGTCTCGGTCGGCGGCCAGGTCATGATGCGCGGCGGTGGCCCGACGCTGGAAAAATACGTGCGGCGGTTTGGTCCGGACTGGGTCGAGCAGCGCGAAGTGGCAGGCAAGAAGGAAATCCGGCTGAAACCACTTTCCGAATACCGTCCGCTCCTCGAGGAGTCGGGCCGTTTCCTGATGATTCCGATGGAGGAGATTTCCTCGGCGTGGAAACGGCCGAAGACGGCGACGAGCGCGGAAATGGGCGGCCCGGTGCACGTGAACATCACCAACCCGCTGGAGTTCGTGCCGCCCGCGGAGGGGGACAATCCGATCACCGTGATGCAGCGGGTCGTGGACGCGGTGCTCGAGCAGCGCAAGAAGACGGGTCAGCCGATGTTTCCCCACATCAACCACCCGAATTTCCGGTGGAGTTTCACCGCGGAGGACTTGATGAAAGTACGCGGGGCGCGATTTTTCGAGGTGTACAACGGCCATCCGGGCGTGAACAATGCGGGCGACGCCACGCGGCTGAGCATGGACGCGATGTGGGATGCCGCGCTCGCTCACCGGCTGACCGACCTGGACCTCGGCATCATGTACGGAGTCGGGATCGACGACAGTCACAACTATCACGCGCAGGGAATCGGCAAGAGCAACACGGGCCGCGGTTGGGTGATGGTGCGTGCGCGCCGGCTGACGCCGGAGTCGATCGTGCATGCGATGGAGGCCGGCGATTTCTATTCGAGCACCGGCGTGGTACTGTCCGATGTGCGCCGGAGCGGGCGCGAACTCGCGCTGGAGATTCAACCCGAACGAGGCGTCACCTACACGACGCAGTTCATCGGCACGCGGAAGAATTTCAATCCGGCGACGGAGTTGCTGGAGCAGCCGGCGGACGAGAAGGCGCCGCGGCGGACGCCGGCGCATCGACGCTACAGCAAGGATGTCGGCGCCGTGCTGGCCGAAGTGAAGGGCACTCGCGCGGCGTACACCTTGAAAGGCGACGAAATCTACGTCCGCGCGAAAGTGATCTCCTCGAAGGCGAAGGTGAACGGGAGCGTGGCAGATGAGTTTGAAACCGCGTGGACACAGCCGCTGGTGAATCCTGCGAAGTGAACGCAGATTCCAACCAATCGAGCGGCCCGTGCGTGTAGGGCCGGCGTTTACCGCCGGGCCGCGAAACGTACACGAAAGAGCACGCGCGGCCTGCCGGCAAGCGGCAGCCCTACAAATGCGAAGACCCATGCAGCGGAAGCCGTCAGGCTTTCGCCATACCGGCGCGAAACCCGCCAGAGGCGGGCAAGCGTTTACCCGCCTTCGGCCGGGCTCACGCGTTCCGCTACGCCGGGTTTCGGCACCGATGTTTGAAACCCCGGCTAACGCTTCGCGGGCTCGAGGGCGCCGAGCTTCTCCTGCGTGACGCGGATCTGCTCGATGACCTTGTTCAGCCGCGCGGTTTGATCGCGGTGTTTCCGTTCGAGGTATTCGGCGGACGCGGTATCCCCCGGCTTGGTCAGCAGCGTGGCATTTTCCTTGATCATCCGCTCGAGCTCGGAGCGCTCGACTCCAAACCGCCACAACTTCGCCGTGTAGCCGAGCTGGAGCACCTCGCGCACCGTACGGCCGTTGATTTTCGAGCGCATCACTTCATTCACCTTGTCCGTGCCGCTCGCCTCGTTGTCCGCCATCAGCTTCAGCTTGATCTCCTGCAACGCCTCCTCGAAGTCGGCCCACTGCGCGGTGTTGAAGTCGCCGCGCATCCGGCCCTGCCAGCTGGCGAAGGCGGACGACGATTCCGCGGGAATTTTCCGCTCCATCAGCGGCGTTGGAGTGCACCCGGCCGTCGCGAAGGCCGCCGCGGCGAGGGCCAGCCGGAATATCATGACCGTGAATGCGGGGCGCGTTCGCATGATCATCCTCAGCTGCCCTCCGACGTGAACACACGCCGGCCCTCGATCCACGTCTGAAGCACCTTCGTGTCCTTGAGGTCGTCAATGGGGCAGGTGAGCAGATCGCGATCGACGATGATGAAATCGGCGCGCTTGCCCGGCTCGAGCGAGCCGATCTCCTTTTCCCAGAAAAGCAGGTGGGCGTTGTTGCGCGTGTAGAACTGGATCGCCTGCTCCCGGCTGAGCGCCTCCTCGGGCCGCACGCGACCATCGTACCACCTCGCGGCGCGCGTGATCGTGATCCACATGCCCAGAAATGGATTGTACGGATTGATCGAGCGGAGATCACCGAGCTTCTGCATGTGGTCGGAGCCGCCGCCGGTGATGGCGCCGGCCGCAAACAGGCTGCGCAGCGGTTGGAACTGATCGAGCCGCTCGTAGCCGAACTGCCGCACCAGCGTGCGCGCGTCGAGGTACAGCCAGATGGGCTGGATGTCGGGCACGATCCCGAGCCGCGCGCACCGCTGCACCGTGTCACGTGTCATGAAGCTCGAATGCGAGAGGCCCATTCGCAGCGGTTGCACCGGGATGCTCGCATTCAATCGATCGTAGGCGTTCACGAGCGTCGTCACGGCCGCGTCGCCCTGCACATGCGCGGTGAACTGCATCCCGTGCTTCGCCACGCGCTCGACCATCTGGTACAGCCGGTCGTCCGGGATGTTCAGCACGCCGCGATACTTCTCGTCGGCGATGCCGTAGATTTCGCTCTTGCCCCACGGTTTCAGCATGTAGGCGCTGCCCGTCAGCATGCCCCCATCGAGCCACACCTTGGTGCCGATCAGGTGGAGCCAGCCGTTGTCCTTCCGCAACGGATTCGCCGCGATCCCGTCGATGGCCTCGAGAATCGGCTGCATCGCACCGTTCGTGGGAAACGTGTGCGATACCGCCACGCGGATGGTGAGTTCCTTTCGGTCCAACAAGCCCTGATACACCGCAAGGTTTTGCTGGTTTCCACCCCGCTCGCCGACCGCGGTGATCCCAATCTGATTGTAGGCGCGGAGCAGGTTGCGCGTGCGCTCGTGGCGATCGGCGTCGGTCGGGCGGCGCCCGACCGATGCCGTTTTGTTCACGAACCGGTCCAGCCCGCGCAGCAGCCCGGTGGGTTCGCCCGCGGAATCCTTCTCCAGGTAGCCGGGACCGCCGTCAGTCACCTGGAACTTCCGATCGATGCCGTTCAGTTTTAACGCGAGGCTGTTCAACATCACGTCGGGCCCGGTGTGAAATGCCACTGCGTGTTTCGGCGCCGCCGCGTCCAGCTCCGCGCGGGTCGGGAAACGCGACTCCTTCAGCCGCGTGATGAAAACCTGCGAGAGTGAAATCAAGCCGCCGGCCGGCACCACCTTCGCGCGATCGCGGAAGTAGGCCAGCACGTCCGCGACCGTTTCCATGTCGGGGATGACATGGTCGAACTCGACCATGGCGGCGTTCGCGGCGTGGACGTGCGAGTCGATCAGCCCCGGCAGCACCATCCGGCCGCGCAGATCATGAACCGTGGTGGTGCCGGTCTTCGCCTGGGCGAGGATCTCGCGGTCGTTGCCCACCGCCACGATCCGGCCGTCGCGGACCGCGAACGCGCGGGCCACGCTGAACCGGCCGTCCACCGTCACGACCTTGCCATTGTGGTAGATCGCGTCGGGCGCGGCGGTCTGCGCCGAAGCGCCGCCGATGACAATGAGGCACGCGGACAACAGGGAAATGCGTTTAGACATGGCGGAAGGCGGGGACAGGAGTGGAGGGCGACGCAGCGGGTGCGATGGCACGGCCCATTCTACGTCCCGGTTCGGGGCCGACATCCAGCGAAATGTTTGCGGGGCCAAACCGGCAATCAGAGGTGAGCAACCGCGAATGAACGCCAATGAACGCGAATTCAGAGGCAGGCGGAGGCTCGAACGCGAGTCGCGGCGGTACTCCTTGCCCGATCAATCGTTCCTTGACGGTCCCACGAGCGTAGCTACTTTGTAGAGCCATGAAAACCGCGGTCCAACGTTGGGGCAACAGTCTGGCGCTTCGCATTCCCCGTGCCTACGCTGCCGAAACGCGCATTGCAGAGGGTTCAGAGGTCGAACTCACACTGAAATCTGGTGCGTTGGTCGTGCGGCTGATCGCGCGAAAGCGGCACTCACTGGCCGACCTCCTGAAGCAGATCAAGCCCGGGAATCGCCATGAGTCGGTTTCGACCGGCCCCATGGTCGGGCGGGAGGTCTGGTGATGAGTTACGTCCCGCGTCGCGGAGACGTCGTGTGGCTGACCTTTGATCCGCAGGCTGGGCGTGAGCAGGCAGGCCGCCGTCCGGCGTTTGTCCTGTCGCCACAAGCGTACAATCGGAAAACCGGCCTGTTCCTCGCCTGTCCAATTACCTCGAAGGTGAAGGGCTATCCGTTCGAAGTCGCGTTACCGGATGACTTGCGTGTGACGGGCGTCATCCTGGCGGACCAGGTGAAGAGCTTGGATTGGAACGTGCGAAAGGCAGAGTTCGCGACCGCGACGACAGACGCGGTAATTGCCGACGTCCTCGCGCTCATTTTGCCGTTAATCAGCGAAGAAGGGGAATGAGGTGACACCGCTGGTCGGCGATCAACGGTCACGTCCTGGCTCCTGCTCGTATTCGCGTCTATTCGTGTCCCTTCGCGGTTAACCCTGCCTGGGATCGATTCGCGATTGGATCCCGACAGAAAAGAATTGGAAGCGTCCGCATGGCCCGCAACGCTCGCGCGATGCAGTTCGGAATCTGTAATGAAATTTTCCAGGGCTGGTCGCTGGCCGACACTTTTGCTTACGCCAAGAAGGCCGGCTACGACGCGGTGGAAATCGCGCCGTTCACGATCACGAAGCACGTCACCGATCTGCCGCCCGGCGAGCGAACGAAGATTCGCGATGCCGCTGCGCGGGCCGGCATCGCCATCAGCGGGCTGCACTGGGTGCTGGTGCAAACGGAAGGGATGTACCTCACGCACCCCGAGGCCGCCGTGCGCGCCCGCACCGCGGGCTATTTCGTCGATCTCGTCGACTGCTGTGCGGATGTCGGTGGCACGCGGATCATTGTCGGCTCACCGAAGCAACGCAGCCTCATGGAGGGGGTCAGCTACCAGCAGGCGTGGGAGTGGGCGACCGGAGTGTTTGGCGATGCGGTGAAGCGCGCGGAGGATCGCGGCGTGGTAATCTGCTTCGAGCCCCTCGCCCCGAGTGAGACGAATTTCGTGAATACGGCCGCGGAGGGCCGCCGGTTCGCGGCGCAGTTCGCGAGCCCGGCGATGAGCATCATTCTGGATGTGAAGGCCATGTCATCCGAGGGGAAACCCGTGCCGCAGATCATCCGCGAGAGCGCGAACCGCTTCGCTTATTTTCACGCCAACGACGTCAACCTGAAGGGGCCGGGCTTCGGCGACGTGGACTTCGTCCCGATTGCCGCGGCGCTGCGTGAGGTCGGTTACAAGGGCATGGTGAGTGTCGAGGTGTTCAAGTTCGACGAAGGTCCCGAGGCGATCGCGACGCGCAGCCGCGAGTATCTGAAAAAGGCATTTGGGGAGTAGACTCAGGGAGTCGACGGGATCTTCGGGCGCGTCTTCGTTTCCTGGGAGCGCGGGCCTCTGGCCCGCAACGCCGTCGGCCGAACGCACGCGCAGGATGCCCGTGCCACTTCAATCCATGCGGGCGAGACGCCCGCGCTCCCAGGTGACGCATTTTTTGCGCGGCTGCGCCGGACGTGGACGGCGCGGCGGCTTACCTGGGCAGCGGCTGGAGTTCGATCCGGCGGAAGAAGATCTCGGCGCCTTCGGATTGGAACAGCAGCTTCCCGTGCGCGGGCGAGACATCAGTCCCTTCCATGACTTTCTCGCCGTTGAAAAAATAGGTCAGCCGGTTCCCGTCGGCGATGATTTCGGCCACATTCCATCCGCCAAGCAGTTTGTCCAAATCGTGTTCCCCGCGAAATCCGAGGACATCCTTCCAGTTGGGATCCCATTTTTGCCAGTGCAGGTGTCCCATCCCCGACGTGAAGACCTTCGGCGTACCCTTGGGATCCCAGATTCGCTCCGTCGACTGTGTCATGGTGAGCCGCGGTGCGATCTTGTCCTTGCTGTCGGGCACAAAGCCGCTGACGAGGATGATGTCGCCCATCCGGCCCTCCAGGATTTCGTACTCAATCGAGCTGGTCCAGTGTCCCTTGAAGTCCTGCTTGTAGTTGCCGTCCTGCCCCTGGAGGTGCAGCAGGATGCCGCTGTTGCGCGCGCGATCCTTGCGCGAGCCCCAGGTCACGCTGCCCCAGCGAAATTCGAGGATGAGTTTGTAGTTCGCGTAGGCGTCGCGCGTGACGATCCCGCCCCAGTCCTCGCCGCTGACGCGAATGGCGCGCGCGCCGTCGATGTGATCGACGACGGTGAAGACGCGGTGCGGATCGTTGTCTTTTCCGAGCGGCCCGAGCCAGGTGTAGAAACGCGAGAGGTCGGCGACGTCCTTGCCGTCGAAAAACACGATGGGCTTTGTGGGCGTAATCGGCGCCGGCTCGCTGGCGGAGGCGAGGGCAGCGATGGCGACAAACGCGACCAGGGGGATGAGGAGGCGGCGACGAAGGGCAGGGGCGAGCATGGTGGGGAGGGGCGGGAGGATGGTTCAGTGATGCGAGCCGAGTTTCAAGTGCGGCGTTGATGGCGGGCGATCGTCGCGCGCACGGCGCGTCAAACATTGCACTGCGCTAATGATCGCGGTTGGTATCGAACACGTAATGACGTGCAGTTGCACCCCCGCGCTCGTCCGTCCCGCCGCTTTTCCCCAGCAATGAAACTCATTCGCCCCCTCGGCATCGTCCTTCTTGGCCTGGCCGCATTCACTCCATGAATTACCCCCCATTCCTCCGCCGTGTCCTCGCGGTGGCAGCCAGCCTGATTGCGCTCGGGTGCGCTCACGCCATGGAAACTCCCGTCGCTGGCACGATCGAAGGCCGCGTGTTCAATCCCGCGACGGGCGAGTATCTCGAGAACGTTCGCATCACCATCGAGGGAACGGCTCTCGAGACCTTCACTGATGCCGGTGGACAATACCGGCTGACGAACATCAGGCCGGGTGTCACACCGGTGAAGGCGTTTCGAACCGGTGCGGCCGCGCAGAGCCACGTCGTGACCGTTGCGGCGGGGCAAATCGTGACGCAGGACTTCAATCTCGGTGGGAGCGAGACCAGGCCCGCCGCCGACGCGGCGATCACGCTCGACAAGTTTGTGGTCGGCGCCTCGAAGGAAATGGATGGTGCGGCCATTGCGATCAACACGCAACGGTTCGCGCCCAACGCCGTGAACGTCGTCGCCGCGGACGAGTTCGGCACGGTGACGAGCGGCGGAGCGGGTGAGGTGTTGAAGTCGCTGCCGGGCATTGCGGCCGATCTCGGCGGACGCGGCGAGCCGCACACCATGTCGCTGAATGGGGTGCCATCGGGCAATGTTCCGATCACGATTGCCGGCTTCAACCTGGCGCAGTCCGGCAGCACGGCGCGGCAGGTGGGCCTGCACCAGATTACGATCGACACCTTCTCGCGGATCGAGGTCGCCCACACGCCGACGCCGGAGACCACCGGCTCGGCGCTGGCCGGGTCGATCAACATGGTGCCACGAAGCGCGTTCGAGCGCGCGCGGCCGATCACCAATTTCAGCACCGCGCTCGTGATGCGCGACGACGAGCGCAGCCTGCACAAGACGCCGGGGCCCGGCCGTTCGCCGACGAACAAGATTTCCCATCCGTTCGACTTCTCCGCCATCGTGCCGGTCAACGATCGGTTCGGATTCACGGTGTCGGCGAGCACGTTTCCCGTCTACACCAACGTCGACTTCATGCAGAACACGTGGCGGGGCGCCGGCGCCGCCACGAACGGCAATGCGCTGCCGGACACCACGCCGGATCGGCCTTATCTCACGGACTATGCCGTCCGCGATGGGACCAGCTGGTCGCGTCGCACGGTGTTCGCCACGACGATGGACTACCGGCTGGGCCGCAACGACCGGCTGTCGTTGTCATTTCAATACGGGCTGTATTTCGACGAGGTGAACAATCGCACGCTGACGTTCTTCGTGAACCGGGTCGCGCCGGGCAATTTCACCCCGACGTCGACCCACGGCGTGGCGGGAGCGGGGGAGATTCGCCACACCAACAATGCGCTGAAGTGGGATGACACGCTGTACATGCCGACGCTGACCTACCGGCATGACGGCCCGATCTGGAAGGCCGAGATTGGCGCCGGCCTTTCGCGGTCGACGCGCAACCGGCTCGATTTGTTGAATGGGCACTTCATGAACGTGCAGTCGCGGCGGCAAAACGTGACCGTTTCATTCGATGACATCTTCTACCTTCGGCCGGGCGCGATCACGGTGACCGACGGCGCGACCGGTGCACCGATCGACCCATATCGGCTCGACAATTACTTCCTTAATACCGCGACCAGCGGCCATCTCGAGACCGTGAACGTGGAGCGCAGCGCGTTTGCCAACCTGCGGCGCGATTTGCGGTGGCTTGTCCCGATCACGGTCAAGGCCGGACTGGACGTCCGCCAGTCGATGCGTGACGTGCGGCAGGAAGGGCCGACCTGGACGTTCGTGGGAGCGGACGGCCGCAGCACGGCGGCCAATATCGCCGGCAGCGATGATGGCGCCGCGGTGATTCTCGATGAGAGCTTTTCGCAGCGGACTCCAGCGTTTGGGTTCCCGCGCATCGACTGGATGAGCAACGAGCAGCTCTTCGACTTGTCGAGCCGGAGTCCGGGATATTTCACCGTCAACGAGGTCACGCGCTACACGCAGCGCGTGGTGCAATCGAAGCACTCGGAGGAGCTCATCTCGTCCGCCTACGCGCGCGGCGACGTGCAGCTCCTGAACGGACGGCTTCGGTTTGTCGGCGGCGTCCGCGCCGAGCAGACCAACGTTTCCGGCGAAGGCCAGCTCATCGACCCGACGCGGAATTTTCAGCGCGATTCCGCCGGTCGCGTGATGCTGGGCGGCAACGGGCAGCCGCTGCCGATCACGACGGATGCATTGCGTTCGGTGCAATTGACCAACGTCGATCGCGGGCTGCGCGCCAGGAAGGAATATCTGCGGTTTTTTCCCAGCCTCAACGGGAGCTACAACATCCGCGAAAACCTGATCGCCCGCGCGGGTTATTACTGGTCGGTCGGCCGGCCGAACTTCAATCAGTATGCCGGCAGCCTCACGCTGCCGAATACCGAAAATCCGCCCGGCCCCGGCAACCGCATTTCGGTAAACAACGCGGGGATCAAGGCGTGGAGTGCGCGCACCACCAAGGTGACGCTGGAATATTACTTCGAACGGGCCGGGCTGTTTTCCGTCAGCGCGTTTCGGCGCGATTTCGAAAACTTTTTTGCCACGTCGGTGTTTGGCGTCACGCCGGAGTTCCTGGGACTCTACGGCCTGGACCCGGGGATCTACGGTGAATACGACGTATCGACCCAGACGAATCTGCCGAGCCCGGTGCGGATGTCGGGCGTGGACTTCAACTACAAGCAGGCGCTGACGTTTCTGCCGGGGTGGGGGCGCGGTTTGCAGGTGTTCGCGAATGCCACCGCGCAGCGTGCGACGGGCGACGAATCGAACAGCTTGTCCGGCTACACGCCGCGCACGGCGAACTGGGGCGTCAGCTTTTCGCGCTCAAAGTACAATCTGCGGGCGAAATGGAATTTTCGCGGCCGACAGCGGCGCGGATTGGTCGCGGCGGTGCGCAGCATCGAGCCTGGCACGTACAACTGGGGCGCAGAGCGGCGGCTCCTCGATGTCAGCGGCGAGTATTTTGTGCGGAAGAACATCGCGCTGTTTTTCAACCTCAACAATGTGAAGGATGCACCGGCCGACATCGAGATTGCCGGTCCCAGCACGCCGTCGCACGCGCAGCTCTCACAGCGCTCGCGCTACGGCTCGCTGTGGACCTTTGGGATCAAAGGATCGTTTTAAGGGTTTGACCGGCTCGATCGAGCCGACCCTGGGAGCGCGGGCGTCTCGCCCGCAACCGATCGGCACGCCTTGCTGGTCCAACTTTCCGCGCCACGCGAACGTCACGTAATACGTGACATTCCCTCGGGGGAACGTGTCCTCAAGAAGTCACGTGCATGTTGACGTAAAACTTGCGGGCGAGACGCCCGCGCTCCCAGGGAAGCCGGCTTGGCGTTCGCCAAGTGGATCACTGCGCGGTTTCCAACTCGGCCACCTTCGTGTCGTAGAAGCTGTCGGCCAGCAGGCCTTCTTCGTAGAGGAACTTCAGCTGCCTCATCCGGCCGGTGATCTGTTGCTTGGTGAACTTCGGTTTCGCTACGGCCGCCCCGCTCGTCGGGCCGGTACCGGCCGCAGCGGGTGCCGCGGCCTCGGCCGCCACCGTTCTAATCGTAGCCGCCAGCGGCGCTCTCACCGGCACAACGCGTTTCGGCACCGGCTGGTAATTCCGATCATAAACCAGCAGGGCGAGATCGTTGGCCGGAGCCAGGTGACGCCAGAGAAACGCCTGCATCCGATCCTCGGCGGCGACGGCTTCACGAACGATCTCCTCGTCACCAACCTTGGTGCTGCCGACAATTGAAAGCCGCACCGGTCCCTCCGTCGGGGTGGAACCCGCCTTGATGGCGAAGCGCGTCGTCATCTGCGCGCCGGTCAGCGTGATGGGGGTGGCCGTCACGCCCGCGGGCGGATTCTTCAACATGACCTTGATCGGTCCGGCGAAGCCGTCCTTGCGCACCGCATACAGCGTGACGCCGCTGCTGGAGTTCGTCGCGAAGCTGACGCTGGACGGCACCACGCGCAGCTCGAAGTCCGGTTGCGGCGCACTGACGCGCAACCGGTAGCCATATTCGGCGCCGCCCTTGCGCGCGGTGTCACCGATGTGCACGTGGTAGATTCCGTCCGCCGGCAGCTTGAGCAGGAGATACGAATCGGCGTGATGGGTGTTCAGCGCCGACATCGCGTCCTCGCGATCATCGTTGAACGCGATCAACTTGCCGGCGGCGTTCGTGATTTTGATCACGGCATCGAGCGGTGAATCGAGCCGGCGGGCCTGCACCTCGACCACCACCCGGTCGTTCGCCTGGCCGCTGAATTGAAAGACATCCCAGTCATCGGGCGTCCCAATCCGGCCGTTGACGACGACGGGCAGCGCAATCTTTTGCGCGGTCGCCTCGGCGTTGTTCGACTCGCGATCGAATGCGTCGGGCAGCCGGTCGAGCACGAACGGCACGGGGTTCGACCGGTACCCGAGCCGATACGCGGCGAGCGATTGCGCTCCAGGCGCGCTGCCGCGCGGTGCGGACAGATCCGCATCCTGCACGTTCAAGCCGTTCATGCTCGGGGGCAGCGCCACGCCGGCCTGGCCGCCGAGCGGGAAGATACTCGTCACAAACGGCATGTCGCCGACCGTGATCCGGTAAACGAAATCCTCGCGGCCGCGATACAGGCTGTCGTGAATCTCGAACACGTATTCACCATCCTGCGGGATGTCGTAAAGAATCACCGGATCCGGTTGGAAGCGGTAGTCGTCGGCGTAGGCGAGCTCCCTGCCCTGGGCGTCATAGAGCGCGAGCACGGGTTGAAACCAGCCCGGCACGGCGTCCGCGATATACGGAATCAACTGCCGCGCCTGGGTGGAGATGACGAGCCGCTGGCCCTTGCTGGCCTGCAACCGGTAGCGGTTCACCTCGCCGGAGGCGATCTGGCCGTTGACCGTGCAAGGAATGCTGATACGCCGCTCCGCTTCGCCGGCCGGCCGCTGCCGGAGCGCGGTCGCCTCCTTGCCCAGCACCTGGATGGTGGCGGTGAGCATCGGATCGCGCGCGTATTCCAGGAACTGGCCTACCTGGAAGGCGAGGGGGTTTGAAACCCCGCGTGGGGTGACCAGCCGCAGCTCCCGCTGGCCGAGCTCGGCCTCGGGCGAAATGGTCACCTCGACGATGGCGATGCTGGAGATCGAGGCGCAGGCCGGGTTTTGTACCCACTCGCGTAGCCGTTTCTCAATTCGTGGGACCAGGGCCGGCCCGGGAGCGTTGCCGGCTGAACCGGCCATCATCGCCCCTTCCGCCATCGTCGCCGAAGTCGATCGCGACGATGCGGCGGCCTGCTTCAATCCCTTCAACTGTTCGCGCAGCAGTTGTATTTCCTGGTTGTTCAGCCGCCGAAAATAATCGACGACGCGCGCGGAGACGCCGGAACCCGAGACCAGGACGGCGTTGACCTCGTCGAGGTCCTGGCCGCCGAGCTTGATCTGGAACGTCATGCCCAGCTGCCCGCCGGCGGGATAAGTGTAACCGATGTAGGGCCGCCGCTGTGCCCACGCGGCCGGCGCAAGAGCGACCAACCCGGCGAGTACAGCCAGCAGCCGGAAAATTTCAGCGGCCGGTGCCTCGCGATGCGAGCGGTGCGGGTTAAAGCGTCGCGCTACCCGCCGCGCGGCGTTCGCGATGCGCGAGGTGCTCGACACCGGATAAACGTTTCGCGCGGCGTTCATCACATGATCTCGGTGAGCAGCCCGCCGGACTTTACCTTCTCCCCGCTCGCGGGCAGCACGCGCGCCTCCGTGCCCATCGGATGCGGCAGCTTGGCGCTGGCGTCGATCCCACCGAGCGCATAAATGCTCCCGAGCAGGTCCGGCGGATACACCGGCCGATCCTTCACTTCTTCCGCGCGCTTGTCCGAGGCACCCACGATGTGGCCGCCCTTGAACCCGCCGCCGGCGACAAGCGACGTGAAGACGTTGCCGTAATGGTTGCGGCCGCCATTCCACGGCGGCTGCCAGTCGACTTTCGGTCCGCGGCCAAACTCGCCGCAGCACCACACGATGGTGCTCTCGAGCAAACCGTGGTCCTGCAGATCCTGGAGCAGCATCGCGAGGCCCTGGTCCAACTGCGGACATTGCCGGCGCATCGTGGCGAAGTGATTGCTGTGCGTGTCCCAGCCGCCGGGATAGTTGATCACGATGTAGGGCACGCCGGCCTCGACCAGCCTCCGCGCCGCGAGGCAATCCTGCCCGAACGTATGGCGGCCATAGCGGTCGCGCAGCGCCGGTTTCTCCTTCGAAAGATCGAACACCTCCTTGCCCTCGCCGAGGATCAGCTCGTACGCCTGCTTCTTCGCCTCCTCCGATGCGACCACCCGCGGATTCGCCGCCATCGCGTTGCCCATCGTGTTCATGTTTTCGAGCAATTTCCGCCGCGCCTTCTGCCGCGCATCGGTGATGCCGCGCGAGACGACACCCTCCACCTCGAACCGCGGGGCGTTCGGATCCCCACCCGTGGCGAACGGCTTCAACCGCGGCCCGAGAAAACCCTCCTCGGAGAATCGTCCCTGCGGCTGCGTGAGCACCACGTACGGAGGGATCAGTCCCTTGTAGGTCGGGCTCTTGAACAGCGCGAAGACCGCGCCGACACTCGGATACGCCAGCCGCTCACCCGGCGCGTGCGCCGTCTGCATCAGGTACGCCGCCGTCTCATGACCGTTGTTGCGGTGGGTCATGCTCCGAATCAGCGCGTACTTGTCCGCCTGCTTGGCCAGGTTCGGAAACAGCTCGCCAATCTGGATGCCGTCGACGTTGGTCGGGATCGCCTTGGCAAATTCGCCCATGTACTCGTAGCCCGAGTCCGGCTTCGGATCCCACGTGTCGTTGTGCGACATTCCGCCCCAGAGGAAGATCTGGATGACGGACCTGGCGCGCGGCTTGATCGCCGGAGTCGACCCGGGTTTGGCCGCGGGTGCCGCGGCCGCCGCGGCCGCCGCCGGACGTTCGGCGAGCAACATTCCCGCCGTGCTGAACAGGCCGACGCGCAGCGCGTCGCGCCGGGTCATCGGCAGGCTGAGGCTCATGCCCAGGGGGTGCGCGGCGGTTCGCGGTAGATTCGGGTTCATCGGTGGCCTCCTCGGCTCGTAGGGTTAATGGCGATACAGAAATTCCGTGCTGTTGAGCAGCGACCACGTGAGGTCGATCCAGTCCTCGCGCTTTTTCGTCGCGGACATCTTCGCCGCGGCCGGGTTTACCTTCGCGACCTTGCCGGTTTTGGCGTTGGCCGGCGAAGTGGCCGGCTGCCACTGCGCGTACGCCGCCGCGATCTTCATTTCCTCCGGCGTGGGAAACCGCGAAAGGATCGTGAGGTAAAGTTCGTCCATGATCGCCGCCGGCGCGCGGCCCGACTCCAGCAGCGCCTTCAGCTTCGGCCCCTGCTCGAGTTTCCGCTGAACGTGGCTGGAGTTGAGCAGATGCAGCCATTGGGCGGGGATCGGCTTGTTGTCGCGCTCGTTCTCCATCCCCGTGGCCCGTGCCGACCGTCCGAACAAGGCGAGGAACGGGCTGGTGATGCTGCCATCCGCGATCGCGATCGCCGGCATGTTCGCCGGAATGTACGTGAAAGGCTCGGGAATCGGGCTGGTATATAGATCCGACGCACCGGTGATCCGGTTGAGCGCGTCGATCAACACCTCCGCGTCCAGCCGGCGCAGCGGATAGCTGGCGAAATTCGCCTCCGCTTCGGGCGAGGTGGAGCGCGGCAGCGACGAGAGTTGATAGACCTGCGAGTTGAGGATGACGCGGAAGAGGTGCTTGAGATCGTAGTGGGCGGTGACGAGCTCGCGTTCGAGGTAGGCGAGCAACTCCGGATGGCTGGGCGGATTGTCGGGCCGGATGTCGTCGGGTTCGTGGATGATCCCACGCCCGAGCAGCCACGACCAAAGGCGGTTGGCGATGTTGCGCGTGAACCACGGATTTTCCGGTGTAATCAGCCAGTCCGCGAAGACGTCGCGTGGATCGCGATTCGGCGGCAGCTCGATTTTTTTGCCATCGGGAAAAATGGCGGCATTCGACCGCGGCCGCGTCGCCTTGGGCAGCGCCGGTTGCGCGGTGCTGTTCGCGGCCTGTACGACGGCGGTGATGCCGGGCCGCCCCGGCGCGACGTTCGCCTCGAGGGTGCTTGCGCCAATCGGATCCCAAAACACATGCTCTTCCTTCCATTCGCTGGTCGGTTTGTAACCGATCTGCGAGAAAAACACGGCCATGCCGGCCTGGCGCTCGGCGGGCCAGGACTCGGCTCGCGTGCCCATGAACGTCAGCGCCACCGCGGCCGCGATGCCCTCGGGCTGGCGATTCTGGATCGCACGATAAAAGTTCGCCGGGCCGACGCGGAAATTGCTGCCGCTCGCCGTGAGCAGTTCACGGGCAAAGGCGTCATACGGTTGGTTTGCCGCCAGCGAGGCCCGCACCCAGCGGTGGTACGCCTGCGCCGCATTCGGCCACAGGTTGACGGGGAACTCCGCCTTGATCCGCAGGATGTCGCCCCATTTCATCGCCCAGTAATCCGCGAACTCGCCCCGCTGGAGCAGCCGGTCGATCAGCGCGCGGCGTTTGTTTCGCGCATCCGGATCGCGGATGAACTCGCGCGCCTCCTTCGCCGTCGGCAGCGTGCCGAGCACGTCGAGATAAGCGCGGCGCACGAACACCGCGTCGGAGCAAAGCACGGGCTTCAGCCCCAGCTCCGCGAGCCGGGCAAACACGAGTTTGTCGATCGCGCTCTCCGCGACGGGGGACGCAGGACTTTCGAATACATTCGCCCGCGCCGTGGGTGCGGCCGCGGTCCCGGCCGCCGCCACGAGCGACACCAACACGACGCCGGATGCCAGGATGCGTACCGGCCAGAATCGTAGGGCCCAGCGTTTGGATTGGAGTTGGTGGTGCAAGGAATGCGTGCGGATGCGAAACTGAACGGGGGCCGGAGGATGGGGCGATCAACGCGAGGAGGCGGCCCGGGTGGGCCCAGCGCGAAGACGGACGGATCGTTCCCCAAATCCCGGTCCGCGTCTGCGCGTTCTTTGACTATTCTGCTGTGAAAATTGCGTCCGCTGTCGCGAGCACCTCTCGGGCCCGGCCCGATCGATGCCTCCAACAGCGGAACGTTTGACGTGGAGACGCTCGGAATGCGGCACGAGTAACAGCGGATTAGCCTTAACGAAAGAACCACCGCACCCGCGCGCTCGGACCAATTCAGTTCAACCGCGAATGGACGCGAATGAACGCGAATGGAGCGAGGATCTTGGGGGGCATTGAACAACACTAAACGGTGACCGTAGTCCCGCTTGGGCAATTCTCCCCCTCCGCCTCTGGAATTCGCGTCCATTCGTGTTCATTCGCGGTTTTCCACTGGGCTCAGAATGACAGGCTGTTCACCCCGTAAGTGGCGCTCGCGGCCGCACCGCCCTCATGGCCGAAATACCGGCAAGTAGCTGTTCGCCCACCCTCGGGGTAGCAACAAACCGAAGAATCCTGGCACCGCGCGACGGGTCACACTGCGAGTGAACAACACCCGCTACGACACGCTCATCAGCTCCATGGACCGCTCGATCGAGCTGTTCTCCGAAATTCGAACCCCGGATGCCGTTAGCGTCGCCGCGTTCGACACGCTCAAGCAGGCTCGCGCGTTGATTGCGCATGCGCTCGAAAACGAACGCCGTGCCACTTCGCCGGAACGGGCGGTCCTGGCCGCCGGTTTCTGATCGTCAGCTCGTCCCGGGAGCTCGGGCCTCCGACCCGTAATTTCTTGGTCCAGGACTCGATCCGCGTCGGCGCGATGAACCATGCGCGGCGCCGTGATTCGTTGCGGCCGCCGCAAGGCAGCGGTGGACTTCATCGTCACTGGTTGGCGTGAAATCCTGATACCACAAGCCCACGGCGTGAAACGGATCCGGCTGGAACGGGCACACGAGCGTGCCCACCTCGTGCGAGAGTTCCTCGCAGGTCTCGACGGCTCCGACGGGAACCGCGACGACAAGACGTAACGGGCCGCGTTCGCGCACGGCGGCGATGGCGGCTCGCATCGTGAACCCGGTCGCCAGCCCGTCGTCGACGATGATGGCCACGCGCCCATGCACGTTGATCGGCGGTCGGTTTTCGCGATAGAGCTTCTCGCGCCGCTGGAGCTCGATCATCTCACGCTCCGTCACCGCGGCGACGTCGTCCTCGCTGATGCGGAGCTGCGCGACGAGCGAATCGTTCAGGAGGCGAAATCCGCCTGCCGCAATCGCGCCCATGGCGAACTCCGGCTGCTGCGGCACGCCGAGCTTGCGCACGACAAACACGTCGAGATCGGCGCCGAGTTCGCGGGCCACTTCGAACCCGACCGGAACTCCGCCGCGCGGGAGCGCCAGCACCACGGCGTCGTCGGGCATTCCCAGCTGCTCGATCAGATGCGCGGCCAGGATTTCCCCGGCCTCGTGACGGTCGCGGTACGCGCGCCCCTGCCTCATGGCGGTGGCATTCATGCCAGGAGATTATCGCCGAACCACCGCGCCGCGAGCTCGGCCACGAGTTCGAGCGCGCCGGTTTCCTCGAACAAATGGGTGGCGTCGGGCACGATTTCGAGCCGTTTCACGCACCGGAGTTGCGCGAACGCCTCCTCGTTCAGCGAAATCACCGGCTCGTCCGCTTCGCCCACGATCAACAGCGTCGGTGCGCGCACGCGGCCCCGCGCGTCACCGGCGAGGTCGGGCCGGCCGCCGCGTCCGGTTTTTCCCGACCAAAGATGTGGCGTGGGCTCGGATATCGGGCGCGGCCGATCCCGAGTAGGTTTCGCGCCGCCATGAAACCAACGTCCTCAATTTCGCACGACGAAATCGCGCAACGCGCACACGACATCTGGGAGCAGGCGGGCCGGCCGGAGGGGAGGAGACGGAGCACTGGTTCCGGGCGGAACGTGAACTGCGGCAGGAACGCGAGCAGGCCAGCCTCATCAGCGGCCCGGAACCAACGGGCTTCCAGCGCGGTGAAAGGCGCTGGAGCGAGGTGCGATCGTACGGGTGAGGCCCGGGTTTCGCCAAGACCGCAGGTAAACTTCCTCCTCGCGGTCCTCGGACCGGCGGGTTGGATGGATGTTTTTCGCGAAGGCTCCTCCAAGAACGCATCAACATGCCGCGGAAACCGAAGCTCATATCTGATCGGCTCGTTCCTGGGAGCGCGGGCGTCTCGCCCGCATGAATTGCAGTCGCACGGGCATTCTGCCGCAGCGAGGGCGCCGCGGCTCCAGCCTCCCCGGGCCCTTTCTGCGGATCCTTGATGCCGAAGAACATCGATTTTTGCCTGCGGATGCCACGGCGCCGGTCGCGGCCGGAAGTTTTGCGGCCGCGAGCTCCTGAATCCGCGTTGTGGTTGCGACGCGAGGTCGCAACCTACGATTCGCTGCCTTACGACCACCATGTCCGTCTTTCCAATTTTCAGGCGTATCCAGTTTTAGAACGTAACTAAGAATCAATCCTGTCATTCTGAGCGGAGCGAAGAATCCAGCTGCAGGTCCGTTGCCGTCGACGGCAGCGAATGTCCAACTGGATTCTTCGCTAGCGCTCAGAATGACAAAGCGGGTTGTTATTGAATTCCCTTTTTGACCATGATCGCGCCTCTTCTCCGGTTTTTGGCCCTCGCCGTTGTTGTTAACACCGTGGCTGGCGCCGCAGCCGCGGCGCCAGTGGCACCGGAAAACCTTCGTCCCGCTCCGCCGGGCCAGCGCACGGCGAAAAAATATTCCTGGGAGACCCCGCCGGCGAAGGTGTCTGCCACTGGCGGACTCGAATGGGCGCCGCTTCCCTTCGTCTTCACCGCCGGCGAGTCGCGGCGGTTCATCGACTTCGAAAATGGCGATGACCGGAATGATGGCCGCTCAATCACCAAGCCTTGGAAGCACCACCCGTGGGATCCAAAGGCAGCCGCGACGGCGGCGGCGGGCACCGGGGTTCACACGTACGTGTTCAAGCGTGGCTCGGTTTATCGCGGGACGCTCACGGCACGGGAGTCCGGCGACGCCGGTAATCCGATCCGGCTGACGTCGGATCCCAGCTGGGGCCGCGGCGAGGCGATCATCTGCGGTTCAACCCGGCTCGCCGGCGGCTGGTCGCGCGGCGTGACGCACGCCGACATCCCGGCGAACGGTAACGTTTGGTGCCGGGACATGGATTTCAGCCCACGGACGCTCTGGCTGATTCGCGGCGTTGAAACCACCCGGATTCCGCTGGCGCGAATGCCCAACTGGGCGATTTCCGATCCGGAGGACATCAAGAGCGAGTGGTGGTCGTGGGATTATCCGGGCAGCAAGTCCTTCGACGTGTATATGAAGAACGAGCGCGGCCGCGAACTGGTGCTCGGCATCGACACGAAACACATCACGGGGCCGAAGGAACTGTATCTCGGCGCGATCCTTTGGGCGGAGTTCGGATGGGTCGACGGAACACCGTATCCGTCGTATGTGCAGGGATTCGATCCGGAGAAGAAGGGCGTCGGATTCGAGGGTTACCTGGGCAGCGCGCGCTCCCGGCGCATCGCGCGGCACCATCGTTATTATTTCGAGGACAAGCCGCATTACCTCGACGATTCGCGCGGCGAATTTTGGTTTGAGCGGAAAGGCGATGGAGGCCGGCTCCACGTTGTCCTGCCAGTCGCGCTCGATCCCAACACCGCGGTGTTCGAGGTCGGTCGCGAGGCGACGCTGATCACGCTCGACAACCAGCGGCACGTCGCGATCAGCGGGCTCGCGTTTCAGTTCACCAACGTCGACTGGAGCCTGACGGAGCTGCCGTGGGGACCGAACTACGCGCTGAAGCCGCAGGTTTATCCCGCCTGCATCCGGGTGTGGGGCGGGGGCGAGGACATAACCGTGTCGCACTGCTCGTTTCGCGACGTCAACGGGGCGGTCTTCATGAAGGCGGTGACGCCGGGCCGGCCAATTGACCGCGTGGCGGTCACCGATTGCGAGATCCGGGACACCGATCACGGCGGCATCACCATCCAGGAGGGTATCCAATGGGGCCATACCAGCGCCGACGCGGGCGGGTATCTCTTCGACGTGAAGATCCTCCGCAACCGCATCGTGCGCACGGGGCAGCGGCCGATGCGCGTGGGTTCGGCGAACGCGATCGATGTCGGTAACGCGCAAACGGTGGAGATTGCCGGGAACATCATCGATCGGCCGTGGCATGCCGGGGTCAACGTGCACGCCGCGAAGATCAGCGGCAACCTGCGCGACGTGCCGCTCTCACGCGTGCTGATTCACCACAACCGCGTCATCGACGGCATCCGCACGGGCGACGATTGCGGCAACATCGAGACGTGGCAGGGCGGGCCGGCGTATGTATATAACAATGTCTCGGGCAATCCCGGGGGCTTCCGCAACGCGAGCTGGATGACGGGCAAGGACGATCGCGATCGTCCCGGTTCGGCGCGATTCGGCATGGCCTACTATCTCGATGGCGCGTTCAAGAACTACTATTTCAACAACATTGGCTGGGGGCTGAGCGCGGACCCGTGGAGCCGTGTGGGCGCGACGACGATGTTTCAGGAAATCATCAGCTACCAGAATGCGTTCTTCAACAACACGGCGTATCGGTTCGTCAAAGGCTCGCGGCGGCAGGCGCCCGAGGGCGGCCGGAACAAGTTCATCGGCAACCTGTGGGATGGGATCGGCGACTGGGTGTTCTGGCACACGACGCCGGCGAAATCGCTGGCGGAGGGGAACGAGCGTGATGCCGGAACACCGAAGACCCGCTACGCGCTCGAGACGAATGCGTTCACCGGAAATGTTTTTCACGACATCACGGGCCGATACGCCGCGTTCAAACCGTCGGGTCAGTGGCATGAGACGCTCGAGTCGGCGCGTTCGGCGCTCAACGAAACCGGTGCGATCGCGGCCGATTTGGGGCGGACCGCGGCGCAGCCGCCGATGCGCGATCCGGCGAATCGCGATTTCAGCCTGGCGGCCGGCTCGGCGGCCATCGACCAGAGCGGCCGGGTGTTCGTGCCCTGGAGCCTGTACGCAACGGTGGGCGAGTGGAGTTTTTCCCCGGCCGGAAATGACCCATCGCGGATCCTGGATGAGCATTGGTATATGGCGCCGTATTACTACGGTCGCGACGACTATCATACGAAACCGATGTTCGATTTGCGTGGTGTGAACATCCGCGCCGACGACTACGTGGCGGGGCCGTTGGAGGACTGGACCAAGGGAGCGTTGCGGCTCAACGGACGCGATCAGTACGCGATATGTGCCGACAGCGTGCTGAGCCAGAAGCTCGCCTATCGGGTAAAGTTTCGGTGGGAACAGAACGGTCGCGAGGAGACGCGGCACGCGGAAGGACGGGACTTCAAGAGCCCGCAGATCTACGACAGCAATTTTCTGATCGAGGCGTATTTCCGCACCGAACCCGGCGCCGGCCCCGGCGTGATCGTGGAGAAGCGCAGCGGTTCGGGGTATTCGCTGGCGGTGAATGCGAGCGGCGGCATGACCCTCGAGATGAGCGGCGGCGGCGCGACGGCGGTCGTGTCGAGCAGTGTGGCCGTGAATGACGGCCGGTGGCACCATGTCATCGCCGAGGCGGATCGCACGGCGGGGACGATGACGCTGTATTTCGACGGCCGGAAGGATCGCGCCGGAGCAGGTCTGCGCGCGAATGTTTCGCTGGAGAACAAGGGCGATCTCTATGTGGGCGGAACGCCGGCGGGCCGGTGTTTCCACGGGACGATCGATTTCCTGCGGATTTGCCTGGGCACGCTGGCGGACGCGAAGACCGACATCGAGGAATTGTATGCCTGGCAGTCCGACGGCCCGTTTTTGCGGGATTTTGCCGGTCGAACCCCGCGCGGCCGCCGCGATGCCGGCGCGTTGGAGAAGACGGATTAGTGAACTCTTCATGCCTACGACGCGCCGGTAAGCAGGGCCCGGCAGCGCGAAAGCAGGTCGTCGAAGGAGAATGGCTTGGCCAGATAGTCCGTCGCCCCGGATTGCTTCGCTTGAACTGCGGCGCTGGCTCCGGCGCGTGCTGTAATCATCAGGACGGGGACGGAATTGCCCTGCGTGCGAAGCCGGCGAACGATCTCCAGCCCGTCGCCGTCGGGTAACATCCAATCCAGGACGATCAGGTCGAAGACCTCGGTATCGAGGTGGTGCCAGGCCTCGGCGCTGGAGGCCGCGCCCATGACATGCCATTCCTCCAATTGCAGGCCCTCGACCAACGACTTTCGCAGCTTCGGTTCGTCCTCCACCAGCAAGACGCGGATGACTGATTGCGCACTTCTCGGCATCGCGCCAATGACAGGAGACGCCATCTTTCCGGCCAATCGAACACGCTGACAATTGTGTCAGGAGCGGCCGTAGTCCCGACCTCGTGTGGCCAAGGCCGACGTTAGGACCGCGAGCGATTTATCGAGTTGTTCGAACATGCGGCAGCCGTGATTCAGGGTTCGGAATCAATCGCCGTCATTCCACGGCTCGTCCCATTCGTTGTCGTCGAGCGTGACGGCGGCCGCGACGCGGTACTCGACCGCCGCCACGAGCTGGTGCGCGATCCCAGTCCAGGTGAAGAGACTGCGCGCTTTGTGCGCGCCCATGCGGCCGAGTCGCGCGCGCAGTCTTGGATGGCGGAACACCTTGGCGATGGTGATCCCGAGGTCTTCCCGGTCGAACGGATCGGCGAAGAGCGCGTGGCGCCCGAACGCTGGAGGGGCGCGCTCAGCCCGTGGGATAGCCCAGCGACTTCAGGCGCGCGAGAACGTCGCGCCAATGGCCGGGCTGAGGTTTGAACTGAAGAGCGTCCGGGTAGCCGGCGACCGAATGGTGGATGCGCAGGGCGGCGAAGAACCAAGGATACATTTTCCCCCGTCCGAGACGGGTGACGGCGGAGCGCGGCACGCGGAATGTGCCGCGCGTGCCGCTCAGGACCAATTCTTGCGCGGTGGCGGTCAGGGACGCCATCGGCTCAGGGCCATAGGTCGAGGCGATGTCGTCCGCCATTTGACCCGGCCATCTAATTTCGTCGGCGTTGGAGTCGACGGCCGGAAGATCGGGGCGCTGGTTGGAAACAGCAGTCATCGTGGAGTGCGGGTTAGTCTCCCGGCACGCCGACACCGCAGCTCCGAAATCTGAATGACTTTGAGCCGAAGCGCCGATGTATCGTGAGGTCTTGGCGAGACAGCGGCCCGACTGTCTCAATTGCCTTCGAAGCGCATGCTTCGAACCCAGGACCAAAGGGACGCCGAATGCGTGGCGGAGGCAAGCTGCGATCTCGTTTCGACTCCGCGCCGTCATTCGCTCGTAAAGACCTGCACTCGCCCGTGGTTTGATTGGCCAGGCTGGGACGCACGGACATGGCGGCGAGAACAGCGATTGCACTCGGACCGCGGATGGCCAAGTCTGCGGGCCAATGCCGGCGCGCGGATTGCATTGCCCGGCCACTTCACATGAGACGTTACCTTCTATCGCTGCTTGTCACGTTGTTGTCCGCCGGTTTTGCCGGCGCGGCCGATACCCTCCCGCGGATTCTCCTCTATACCCGCAACGGTCTCACCGTCGACGGGAAGAAGGGATACGTGCACGACAACATCCCGAACAGCATCGTGGCGATTCGGAAGCTCGGCGCCGAGAATGGGTTTGCGGTCGACGTGTCGGACAGCGCTTCCGTTTTCACCGACACCAATCTCGCCCGGTATCGCGCGCTGGTGTTTTCGAACACCAACAACGAGATTCTCGACACCGGGGAGCAGAAGGCCGCGCTCCAGCGGTTTCTCCATCGCGGCGGCGGGTTCGTCGGGATCCACTCCGCCTGCGGTTCTATGCGAAGCTGGCCGTGGTTCTGGGCCATGCTCGGCGGCTCGTTCGTGCGGCACCCGAAAATCCAGGAGTTCACGATTCACACTGTCGAGCGCGGTCATCCGTCGACCGCGCACCTGCCGGCAACATGGCGCTGGACGGACGAGTTCTATTTCCTGCGCGACATGCCGGCGGATTTGAAGCCGCTGCTTGCCGGCGATCTCACGACACTCGACGATCCGAAGAAACCAGCGGATGAAACCACGCGTCCACTCGCATGGTATCACGAGTTCGAGGGCGGCCGCTGCTGGTACACGACACTCGGGCACCGCAAGGAATCGTACTCCGATCCCATTTTCGTCCAGCACATCCTGGGTGGCATCAAGTGGGTGTTGGCGCGGCCGAAGACGTGAGGGGCGGGGCCTGAGGGGCGGAGGGGCGGGGGACAGATGTCAGACGTCAGATGTCAGATGCCAGAGGCCAGAGGCCAGAGGCCAGAGGCCAGAGGCCGGAGGGGCAGAGGACAGAGGACAGAGGACAGAGATCAGATGTCAGTCATCTTTCTCGTTCTCCTAATCTTTATCTTAATCTTTCTCTTTCTCTCGTCGGCGGGCGGGGCGCGGCCAGTTTTTTGCGATGCGCATTGCGCGTGGGGATTAATCGTGCGGCAGCCCGAACACTTCGACTTCGCAATAATGATTCAACTCATCCGACGTGTTGCCGTTGCTATATAGCCTGACGTAGCGGCCCGGCGTGCTGCGGCCGTCGATGAGCCGGCCGCGATTCGATTCGATGTAGGCCGGGTCGGCACCCTTGCCGAGCCGCGAAGAGTTATCGTCGTCGTTGTTGAAGATCGTCGTGACCGCGGTCCCGAAGGTCTTGTCTTCCGAAGCCTGAACAATGACGTCGTGGTAAACGCGCGCCTGGGAGTGAAAATGCCAGACGGCGACGGCTTGAATCTGCACCGACTGACCGAGATCGATCTGGATCCATTGGGGATTCGGGCCGAGCTCCACATAAGTGCCGTCCGTTCCGGTCTTGTCGCCATCGGTGACAAACGACAACTCCCCGATGATGGGCAATGAATCGCTGCTCGTCACCGCCTTGCCCCGCGACAGCAGGATGGTCCCAACCGGCACCATCAACACAACCGGTCGCGCGGTCGGCACCTCGAGGTTCGGGAGCTGGATCGGTCTTGGCGTGCCCGCAAACAACGCCTTCGGATAATGAATCTCGAGCGGGACTTTCCGTTCATCATTACGAGAAGCCGATCGCCGCCGAGGAGCCGCCGCGGGAACGGCGGTGTCGATGCGCTGGATTTCCGGCGCCGGCATTGCGCGCGTCGACGCGACGGCTGCGGGCGCGGGCGCGGCGGTCGCGACGGCGGACGCGCTCGCGGTGGTGCGGACCGGTGCCGCCCTGCTCACCGGTTGCGCCGGTGCTGGAGCATGAGCAACATCTGCCGATCCAGTTCGCGCAGTTCCATCATCACATCGTCCAGCACCGGCCGCAGCCGCTCGGGGGCCTCCGCGGGGTTGAAATCCGAGGCTGGTTCCAAAGCAGCTACCTGCTCGCGCAGCTGTCGCCGCCGCTCCGTCCGCACGGTTTTCGCCGCCAGGAAACGTGTGGTGGTGAACAGCCAGCCCGTCAGATCGGGATGGCCCGCCAGCCGGGCGGCGTCCCGCGCGACGGCCATGAAAACGCTTTGCGTCACGTCCTCCGCCAGGTGCACGTCGCCGCCGACGCGGCGGATGGCGGCGCCATAGACGAGCGGCAAATAGCGGCGTACAAGCTCGGCGAACGCGCTTTCCGATTTTTCCTCGGAATACCGGCGAAGCAGGGCGGCGGCATGCATGGCGGTTTACCCTCTAATACCCGCCGCCAGAAATATCCGCCAAACAATTTCGCCGGATGGCGGCTCGAACCCGGCCATTGCAGCATTGTATCGGCCGGGAATTCGTGGAGAATCCGCCGCGCTTAATAAATCCCAACATGAACCTTACCCGCCTGTCTGTGTTTTGTCTTGCGGTCGCCTTGATTGGAACGACCTCGATGTTTTCCGCCGAAAAGAAAGCCAAGAAAGCCCGCGTGAGCCCGCCGGATGTCGCCACCGCGAACATCGACGGCAACGAGGTGAAGATCGCCTACAGCCGTCCTTTTGAGACGAACCCCAAGGGCGGTGAAGTGCGCAAGATTTGGGGCGTACTCGTGCCCTACGGCAAGGTCTGGCGCGCCGGAGCGAACGAGGCGACGGTCCTCACCGTCGACAAACCGATCGTGATCGGCGGCTACAATCTGGCGGCGGGGAAATACACGCTCTTTGTCGTGCCGACCGAGGGCGCGGGCTCGAAGTTGATTATCAACAAAAAGACGGGCCAGTGGGGCATTCCGTACAAGGAAGAAGAGGAGAAGGCCAACGAGCTGGCGCGAGTCGACCTCAAGCGGGGGAAGACGAAGTCGCACCTGCCGCAGTTCACGATCACGGTGGACAAGGTGGGCGCTGGAAGCGGTCGAATCACGTTCGCCTGGGCCGACGCGCAGTACGCGATCGATTTCAAGAACAAGAGCTGAGCGTGGCGGCGCACGCGACGATTGTGGTTGTTAATCTTCATCAATCTCGCCGGTAAAATCGCGGCGGCGATCGTCGGTCCAACGGAACCGGCGGTCGCGCTCGCGCTGTGGTTTGTGCCTGATGGGCTGGCCGCGTATCACCTGTTCGTTCTGCGCGCGCAGGGAATCGTGGCCATGCACCGGCGGTTTGTGACCGCAGGCCGGGAAGTGTGGCTGACGATTGACGATGGACCGGATCCGCAGGATACGCCGCGCATCCTCGAACTGCTCGCCGCCCATGGCGCGCGAGCGACATTTTTCGTCATCGGAGAAAAGGTGGCGGCGCACCCCGGACTCGTTCGCGCCATCGTGGCGGCCGGCCATGAAGTGGCGCATCACACGCAGACTCATCCCCTCGCTTCGTTCTGGTGCGCCACACCGGCGCGCATTGGCCGCGAACTGGATGAGGGGCTGGCCACGCTTGCGGCCGAGGGAGTGCGGCCAACGCGATTTCGCCCGCCGGCGGGATTGAAGAATCTATGGTTGAGGGGGGCGCTTTCGACCCGCGGTTTGATTTGTGTGGCGTGGAGCGCCCGCGGCCTGGAAAGCCGCTACGGCGATGCTGACTCCGTGATCCGCCGGACGACGCAGCACTTGTCGCCGGGCGCAATCCTGTTGATGCACGAGGGACAAAGGGTGCCGCCCGCCATCCGCGTCCACGCTATTGCCGGGGTGCTCGAGCGGCTGCACCAAACCGGCTACCGTTGTGTCGTGCCGACGCCGGAGCAGCTGCCGTCCCCTGCACGATGGTTCCAGCTTGTGGGCGCGGGCGCGTTGTGATTCCGCACTGCGTGCTCGCGAACCCTCGTGCCTTGCGGTCGGCCTTGGCCCTGGTCGTCTCGTGGCTTGGCGCGTCGGAGTGCGCCGTTGCTGCGAGCGCACTGCCGGAGCCGCCAGCCGTCTTCGCCTCGCTGGTGGAGAAGTTATCCGAGCCGGGCGGCGACTTCGGCGGGGATAATCTCATTTCGAACGAGCAGTCTTATCTGCACGTGATGCCGGCGCTCGCCAAGGCGAACGTCCACGGCGGCGCCTACATCGGCGTCGGCCCGGATCAGAACTACACGTACATCGCGCAAATCAAGCCGGCCATTGCCTACATCATCGATTTGCGGCGCGACAATCTGCTGCTGCACCTGTTGTTCAAGGCGCTGTTCGAGGAAGCGCCGACTCGCATGGAATACCTGAGCCTTTTGACTGGCCGGCCTGCGCCGGCACCTGGCCCGGCGTGGCGCGACGCTTCGATTGACGCGATCATCGCGCATATCGACAAAACGTCCGTGCTGCCGGCGAGGAAACAAAACGAAATTCAGAACCGGCTGGAGGGAAGAATTCGCGCCTTCGGTGTTCCGCTCACTGCCGCTGACATGGCAACGATATCGTCCGGCCGGCGGCAATTTGTCGCGGCGGGTCTGTCGCTGGTGTTCGTGGTCCGCGGGCAGCCGAAGCGCGATTATTATCCGTCGCTGCGCACGCTGCTGCGCGAGACGGACGGAGAGGGCCATCAGCTGAGTTTTCTCGCGAGCGAGCCCGCGTTTGAGTTCGTGCGTTCACTGCACGTACGCAACTTGATTATCCCGGTGGTGGGCGACGTCAGCGGGGCCGTATGCGATGCGCGCCATTGCCGCCGATATGAAAGCGCGCGGTGCGCTGCTCTCTGCCCTGTACATTTCCAATGTGGAGTATTATCTTTTTCGGAATGGAAGCTTCGGGCGCTACGGCGACAGCCTCAAACAGCTGCCGCGCGACCCGCGGAGTGTCGTAATCCGCGCCGTTTTTCCCAGCGGTGGCAGCAGACGACTGCCACAATCCGTGCCCGGCTTTTACAGCACTTCGATTGTCCAATCGTTCGGCGCAATGATGGACGACCTCGTGGCGGGAAAATACCGCACCTACCAGGACCTCATTCTTGCGAGCTCGCGAGGATTGGCGGAGTCTTCGCGGGCCGACGCCGCCGGCGCGGCGGCGAAATGATTCAGCGCTGAGGAGCACAAAATGATCCGCGCCCAGATTCTCCGATGTGGCACGGGCGTCCCGCCCGTGATCTTATCGTCCGACGACGACCGTCCCAACAACATCGCACACCGCATGACACGGATGGCTGCTATCTTCGCTTTGTTTGCCACCGCGTTGGGCGCCGCCGAAATCGACTATGAGGCGGCGCGGGCGCAGGTTGCCGCGCTCGGGCGACTGAGCACGGCACCCGCGGCCCACGCCGCCGAGGGTTTCGCCGCGGAGGGTGGCATCGAACCGCTGTTCTACGACGGGCTGCCGTGGAAAGGAAAACCAACGCGTGTATTTGCGTGGCTGGGACGGCCGCAGGAACGAAATCAGAAGCTTCCAGCCATCGTGCTGATTCATGGCGGCGGCGGTACGGCGTTCAAGGAATGGGTGCGGCGGTGGAACGAACACGGTTCTCGAGTCCCGATTCCGGTTTTACCGGCAGCCGCACGTGGACCGAATTGCCCGCTCAGCCGGAGCAATTCAGTTCAACCGCGAATAAACGCCAATTCACGCGAATGAAGAGGGCGTCTTGGGGAGCATGGAAACGATCAACCGAACGGTGACCATGGTTTCACTTGGGCGATCCGCGCCCCTCCTTCTCGGATTCTGCGTCCATTCGCGTTCATTCGCGGTTGTCCACTGAATCGATACGGCTTGGGCAAAACCGCTCCTGCGGTTTTGCTTTTAGCCCGCATGAACTTGAGAGCTGCGATGGCCGACATCATGGCCGAAGACAAAGGTGTGCTAAATGACACGCAGACGGTGAAAGATGCGGGCTAAGTCCGACAGGCTGCTACCCGCCCACGCGTCTGACCGGCACGTCGTTTTTGCGGCGCGGGCCCGGCGTGCTGCGACCTTCCGTGATGAGCCGTTCGCGCAATGCGAGCATCGCGGCGACGCGTTCGGGATGGCGGCTCGCAAGGTCGTTCTTTTCCCCGATGTCCTTGGCGAGGTTGAACAACGTGGGCGTGGCGGAACAAACGAGTTTCCACGGTCCATCGCGGACGGATTGCAGGCCATTCGCCGCGCAACTGATTGCGTGCTGGCGCACCGGCGTGTGGCCGCCCCGCAGCAGCGGCAGCAGGCTGTAGCTATCCTCACCGGCGTCGTCCGGCAGCCGCGTGCCGAGCAGTTCGGCGAGGGTGGCGATGAGGTCGGCCTGATGTACCAGCTGATCGCATACGGTGCCCGGCGCGACGACCCCGGGCCAGCGGACGATGAACGGTTCGCGATGCCCGCCTTCCCACACGTCGCGTTTATAACCGCGGAGGGGTCCGCTCGGGAAGTGCCCCATCGCCTCCAGCGGCTTGATGCCGATGGCGGTTTCGTAGCCGTTGTCGCTGGAGAAAAACAGGAACGTGTTCTTCGCCGTGCCGGTTTCATCGAGCGCGGCGAGCACGCGGCCGATCACGTGGTCGGTCTCCATTACCAAATCCGCGTAATCGTTGAGCCCGCTCCGGCCCTTCCACTCCTCACTCGGTGCGATGGGTGTGTGGGGTGCCGTCAGCGGCAGGTAGAGCAGGAACGGTGTCCCGGTCTTCGCGCGCTCCCGGACATGGTTGACCGCACGTTCGCCGATCGCCCCCAGCACGTGGTCGAGCCGCCAGCCTTCGAGCGCCGGCCCCTGGAAGCTCGCGTTGAACCCCGCCAGTTGTTCGGCCTTCAGCAATCCGGTTGGAATGCCGGCGGTGCGGTCGTCCTTGATAAAACAATACGGCGGCCAGTTCGGCACGTCGGTGCCGAAGTACTCGTCGAATCCGCGCGTGGTCGGGCCGCCGGCGATCCCCTGCGCGAAGGTCTTCGCCCACGCCTGCTGGTGCACGGTCGTCGGCACCGTGACCAGCGGTTCCTTGGACCGACCGGGCCGGCCGCCCAACCCGCGAAACAACTTCATCTCCTCCGCCTTGATCGGCCAATCCCACCCGAGATGCCATTTGCCGATCGCGGCGGTATGATATCCATGGCGCTTCGCCAGTCCGGCAAACGTCAGGCGCTCCGGCGCGATCAGCGGCCGTTCCCACATGTCCACGATGCCCGACTGCAATCGCGTCCGCCAATGATAGCGACCGGTGAGCAAGGTGTAGCGCGAGGGTGAGCACGCGGCCGAAGACGCATGGCCATCGGTGAAACGCATCCCCTCGCGTGCGAGCCGGTCGATGGCCGGCGTCGCGATCCGACCGCGCCCTGGATTGTAGCAGTGCGGATCGCCGTAACCGAGATCATCGGCGAGAATGACGACGATGTTGGGCCGATCCGCCGGCGCTGCCGCCGAGGCGACGGTGGCGGCAAGCAGGGAAAGGAGGATAAAGAGCCGGGCGATATTCATGAATGGTTGCGTAGCAGCCGAGGTAACGAGGCTGGAGTGATCGATGTCCGTTTCGCCAGCCTCCTCACGTCGGCTGCTACACTTTGCTGCCTTCAGAACGAGCCTTTCACCCCGGCGGTCAAAATCGTGCCGAAGGTCACATGTTGTGTGATGATGGACGGATCGACCTGATAGCGATACTCGGGGATGTTGAAAATGTTTCGGGCCTGGAAGAAGAGCGCCGTGCGCGCGGTGATTTGATAGCCGCCGTTCAGGTCGAGCATCGTGCGCGCCTTGCGATACGTGATGTTGCCCGTCGCGCTGAACGGCGTCGCATCGGTCCATTTGCCGCTCAGCCCGAGCGACACGCGGCGATGGCGGTAGCTGAGCGTGCCGCCGGCCATGTGCGGCACCATGCCGGGCTTCACGGTCGACGCATAGGTCCGCGTGTAGCTCGCGGAAACGTTCAGACCTTTCAGTGCGCCCGGCAGGAAGGAGAGCGCCTGGCTGTACTCCAGGGTCATGCCGCGCACGCGCGTCGTGCCTGGTCGATTAGCCACCGAGATGAAGCGGTAGGTTGAATACGTTGGATCCTCCTCATAACCGAAATCCGCGGCGGAAAACTCATCCGTGAATGCGCTGTCGGAAATGGTGTTTTGGAACGCCGTCACCGCCATGCTGCCGACCGGCTCGAAATAGTACGCGACGCGCCCGGTATAATTCTTCGAGCGCTCGGGCAGCAGCCGCGGATTCGGCACGTTTACCGTCTGGGCGGTTTCGTTGAAAACCCAGACGCCGCCGAGATTGTTGAAGCCGGGCCGCGAGATGGTGGTGCTGTAGCCGACGTGCGCCTGCAGGTTTGGCGCCAGGCTGTACTTGGCGCTGGCGGATGGAAACAGGTTGTCGTAGCCGCTCGACCGCGTGTTCTTCGGCAGGCTCATGTATTGATAAACGAGTCCGGGCACGGTCGTCGCCCGGCCATTCGCCGGGGTGACGGCAAAGCCGGCGGCCCGGACTTCCGCGGTCGATCGCGCCTGGAATTCGCGGGTCGCGAACGCCGTGTCCTCCCAACGCACGCCGGCCTGAAGCTGCAACCGGCCCAGCTTCGTGTTGCCCAGCGCGTAGCCCGCGAGAAAGCGCTCCTTGATGTTCACGGGGTTCGAAATGTACGCGGTGTAGAAGTTCGCGGGCGTCGCGAGGTCGGTGAAATACTCCGGCCGCGTGAGGAACATTTCCCCGAGCGCGACGCGGTTCGGAAACGTCGGCGGCTGGCCGGAACTCGACGCCACGTTCACGCCATGGCCGAGCTCCCAGCGATAGTCGGGGAAGGCCACCGCCGCAAAACTTCCAGCCGGCCCACCGCCCGGGCCGTCATACTGGCGCGTATACGTGGGGTTTGGGTTGCGAAACCGGTGGTACTCCTCGGTCGCTTTTCCGCCGACCTTGAACCAGGTCGGCACGCGCCACGGCATCGTCAGCCTGGCGCTCGCCTGGCCCTGAAAAATTTCATCCTCGGCAAACCGCCCTTCGTCGACGGCGCGCGGATTGGTGAAGTTGCCCAGGTCGGCGAAGTCGCGGCCGCTGACCTGCGTGATTGTCCAGTCGTTGTCCCGCCGCGAGGAGCGCTGCAGCTCGAGTCCGAGTCCGGCGAGCGCGACGGTCGGGGTGTTGACCGGCCCGCCGCGGATCATCGCCTCATACTGGTTGGTCGAGATCGAGTAGTTGAATGCCGTATCGACGATCAGGTTACCGCGGCGATACTCCAGCTTCGGGCTCAGCGTCCGCGTGCGGACGATCTTGTGGGAGTGATTCTCGCTCAGCGCCAGCGAACCGTTGTTGATGTTGAAGCTGGTCAGCCCGTCGCCCGTCACCGCCGCGCGATTGGGCGCGGTGAAGTTCGCCGTGCGGCCGTCGAAGAAGGTGTCGTACCAGTTGTACATCGCGCTGAGCGAGAGCACGAGTGACGGCGTGGCCTTGAAATCGATCGTGAGGGTCGGCGTGAAACGTTCGCTCAGCTTCGGCTGCTGGAGGAGCGCAATCCCGGTCAGCACCCGGGGCCGCGGATCAGTCGCAGTCGTCGTGGTGTTGTAGGTATAGTTCAACCGCCACTGCAGCGCGTATTGATTCGATTCGCTCAGGTTCACCACGATGCCGAGCCGGTTCTGAAAAAAGACATCTGAATACTCCAGGATGCCGCCGGGGCGAAACTTGTAGGTCTTCTCATCGCCTGGACCGTAGCTGGGACCCAGGCGCAGGTTGTCGCTGTTCGCCATGGCATTGACCTGCCAGCTGATTCGCCGTCCCTTGCGTTCGAATGCGCGCTTCGTCTTCAGGTTGATCGTGCCCGCCGGCGCGTTCGCGTCCATGTCGGCACTGCTCGTGTAGTTCACCTCGATCCGATCGATGCTGTTGACCGAGACCTGATCAAAGCTGAACGACCGCGCCCCCGCCGCTGAACCCTGCGACGCATCGCCGCTCGCCATCTTGAATCCGTCGACGCTCACGCCGACGTATTGCGGATCCAGCCCGCGCAGCCGCGGCCCGCGCGAGTCCGGCCCGACGTATTCGAGATCGACGCCCGGCATGTTTTTCAGGAATTCGCCGACGTTGCCTTCCGCCACGTCGCCGAAGTGATCCGAGGACACGCTGTTGGTGAGGTTCATCGAGTTCCGCTGCTCCATGATCGCCTTCGCGTTGCCCTCGCGTTCCGAGGAGACCACGAACTCGCCGAGCCTCACCACCCCTTCGCCGGGCGGCGGCGCAGACGTACTGGTGAGTTCGAAGTCGATCGTGGCGGTGCGGCCGGGCTCGACCTGCACGGTGCCGCGCGCAGTGTTTGCCCCGGTGTAGCTGACCGTGATCACGGCGACGCCGGGGGGCACCTGCGGGAGCCGAAACGAACCGTCGCTTTCCGTCACCGTGGCGACTGCAGTCCCGAGCAACCGCACCTCGGCGCTCGAAACGTATTCCCGGGTCTGCGGATTGAAGACTCGCCCCACGATGCTTCCGGTCGCGGCCGCGGCCGCAGCGACATCGTCCGCGGAAAAACCGGTCGACGTGATGATGACGAGGGAGGCGAGCCAGCAGGCGAAAACGTGGCGTTTCATATGCTACTTCACCTCGCGCGTCTGCCCGTAATATGAATCCGGCCCGTGCTTGCGCTTGAAGTGCTTCAGCAGGAGTTCCGTTTCCAGCGGCAGAAGCTGCGGATGCAGTTGCACCGACACGAGCGCGAGCTGCGCGCACAACTCCGCGGCGATCGCGGCCTCGACCGCATGCGCCGCGTCCACGCCCCAGGTGAACGGGCCGTGCCGGTTGACCAGCACGGCCGGGCATTCGAGCGGACTCTTGCCCGCAAAACGCTCGAGCATGATGGCGCCGGTTTCCCATTCGTACGCGCCGCCGATTTCCTCCGGCGTCATCTTGCGCGTCACCGGGATATCGCCGCAAAAATAATCGGCGTGGGTGGTGCCGAAAACCGGGACCGGCCGGCCCGCCTGGGCGAAGGCGGTCAGGTGCAGCGAGTGCGTGTGCACCACGGCGCGAATGTCCTGGAATCCCAAATACAACCGCCGGTGCGTGGCCGTGTCGGATGACGGGTTGAGCTGGCCCTCGACTTTGCGACCCTCGAGATCAACCAGTACCATGTCCTCGGGGCGGAGCGCGGTGTAATCGACTCCGCTCGGTTTGATCGCGAAAACCCCCCAGTGCCGATCGAGCGCGCTCGCGTTGCCAAAGGTGAGGTGGATCAACCCGTGTTTCACGAGCTGTTGGTTCGCCTCGAACGCTTCGCGTTTCAGTTCTTCCAGCATGGGAGCGGAGAATGGTGACTCGATCGGACGCCGCAGGTCGAGCGTCGGCTCAACCGCGCAGCCCCGGCGCGAGATGGTGGTAGACCTCGTTGGTCCGAAGCACCTGTTTGAATTGATCCAGCCTCGTGTCCGCGTTGATCGTCACCAGCTCGATGCCCGCGATCGTGGCGAGATCGTCCATGTGCTCCGTCGTGGCGCCGTAGCTGTACGCGGTGTGGTGGGCACCGCCGGCCAGGATCCACGCGGCGCAGGCGGACTTGAAGTCGGGCCGGCACTTCCACACGGCGCGAGCCACGGGCAGCCGCGGCAGCTTCGGAACCTTGACGGCCTCCACCTCCGCGACGAGCAGCCGGAAGCGGTGGCCGAGATCGATGAGCGAGGCGTTGATCGCGGGACCGGTGCGCGCGTCGAACACGAGACGGACCGGGTCCTCCTTGCCGCCGATGCCGAGCGGATGGATCTCCAGCGTCGGTTTGCCGGCGGCGATCGAGTCGCAGATTTCGAGCATGTGCGCGCCAAGGACCTGTTCGCCGGATGATGCGAGGTGATACGTGTAGTCTTCCATGAACGACGTGCCGCCCTCGAGGTCGGCCGTCATCGCCTTCACGGCGCGGAGCAGCGCGCACGTTTTCCAGTCTCCTTCGGCGCCGAAACCGTAACCGTCCGCCATCAACCGTTGCACCGCGAGTCCGGGAAGCTGCCGGAGCGCGCCCAAATCCTCGAAGGTGGTCGTGAATCCCTTGAAGCCGCCCTCCTCGAGGAACGCGCGCAAACCAAGCTCGATCGCCGCGCCCTGGCGGAGCGACTCGTGGCGCGGGCCGCCTTTGCGCAGCGGTTTCGCCACGACATACCGCTGCTCGTATTCGGCGCACAACGCGCTGACCCGTGCGCTGTCCGCGCCGGCGCTTGCGACTTGCGCGGCGAGATCGGAGACGCCGTAGCCATTCACCGAGAAACCAAACCGCATCTCGGCCGCGACTTTGTCGCCCTCGGTCACGGCCACGTGACGCATGTTGTCGCCGAAGCGCGCGAACTTCGCGCCCTGCCAGTCGTGCCAGGCGCGGGCGACGCGCATCCATGCGGCCAGCCGGTCCTGCACCTCGGGATCCTGCCAGTGACCGACCACGACTTTGCGGGCGAGCCGCATCCGCGTGTGGAGGAAACCCGCCTCGCGATCGCCATGCGCGGACTGGTTGAGATTCATGAAGTCCATGTCGATCGTGGACCACGGCAGCGCGCGGTTGAACTGCGTGTGCAGATGCGCGAACGGCCGGCCAAGCGCATTCAGCCCGCCGATCCACATCTTCGCCGGCGAAAACGTGTGCATCCAGAGGATGAGCCCGGCGCAGGTTGCGCTGTGGTTGGCGTCGAGGCACAGCTGCCGGACCTCGTCGGGCGTTTTCAGGACCGGCTTGAACACGACGTCGAGCGGGATCCGTTTTGAATCGTTGAGTTCGGCGACGATGGCCTGCGCGTTTTTGGCCACCTGCCCGAGCGCGGCGCGGCCGTAGAGATGCTGGCTGCCGGTGACAAACCAGATGGCGGGAGAGGCGAGGAGGCGCATGGAAAACGATGTTGGGCGGGCAACGATCGTCAGCAACGCCGCACGTGCGCATCGCCGCGAATCCGCCGACGGTGGCAAAGCCGGCGCGCGGCTTCAACCGCGATGCCGCCGGTTTGTCGCGCGCTGGGCGCCGCGGCCGGGCGAGAAATCGCTTGCCAAACAAAGTAGTTGTTACGGAATCGGAATAAATCGGCCCACCCCTGGACCGATGTTAGAACAACCCACGATGCCTGCCCGTTTTGCTTTCTCCCGCTCGAGCTGCGCGAAGGGTGTCCTCCGCGTTCCCGGGTGAGACGATGTTTGATCCCAAATCGCTCACGACTTCGACGCGCACAATTTCGTGAGCGACGCTGAACGATGAACGTGATCATCACCCCTGAGACCTCCCGCAGCTGGAACGGGATGGAGGGCGTGCCGGACGAACTCGAAGCGGTGGTCGCATACGGCGGCGGCTCGATGGCTCGCCCGCCATCAAGTGCGCGAGCGACGGGCCATCGCTGGCTGGAGCTGATTGGCAACTGGCTGCCGGGTGTCGCGCTGGCCGCGGCGCTCGCCTGGCTGGCGGAATCGGGCGCGCGCTGGATCGGCAGCGGGTTGTTCGGCTACAGCAAGAGCCCGATCAATGGCGTACCGGTCGCGATCGTTTTTGGACTCGTCATCTGCAACGCGTTCGGCGTCCCCGCTGGGTTCAAGGCCGGGCTGCGCCTCTGCGCGAGTGTGCTGTTGCGGACCGCGATTGTATTGCTGGGACTGCGGTTGAGCCTCGGCATGGCCGCCGGGATTGGCTGGCAGGCGCTGCCCGTCGTCGCCGTCTGCATCGCGGCGGCGCTGGTGCTCGTGCCGTGGCTGGGCAGCCGCGCCGGTCTGCCGCCCCGGCTCGCGGCGCTGATCTCGGTTGGCACCGGCATCTGCGGCGTCACGGCGATCGTGGCGACGGCGCCGGCCATCGGGGCGAAGGAGGACGAGGTCAGCTACGCGGTCGCGTGCGTCGCGATCTTCGGGCTCATCGCCATGCTGCTCCACCCGTGGCTTGCCCACCTGATGTTCGCGGCCGACGTGCGCTCGGTCGGGATTTTTCTCGGTACCGCAATTCATGATACGTCGCAGGTGGCGGGGGCGGCGCTGACCTACGAGGCCCGCTATCACGCGCCCGAGGCGCTGAATGTGGCCACGGTCACGAAGCTGATGCGCAACCTCTGCCTCGCGGGCGCCATTCCGCTGATGGCATGGCGCTACGCGCGGGCGGCGGCTCCCTCGGCCAGCGCACGGCCGCCCTGGCACGTGACCTTCCCGCTCTTCGTCCTCGGATTCGTCGCCATGAGCATCCTGCGCACCATCGGCGATGCCTCGCCCCGCGCCTTCGGCATATTGGAGCCGGGACAGTGGCACCGGGTGCTGTCCGTGACCGAGACCGTGTCGGCCGCGGCGATTACGATGGTGATGGCAGCGATCGGGCTGCAAACCGATTTCTCGCGGTTTCGGCGGCTCGGCGTGCGGCCGCTTCTGGTTGGCTTTGGCGCTGCTCTCGCGGTCGGGGCGGTGAGTGTCGTCGTGTTGCTGCTGACGCGCCAGCTCTTCGGCTCCTGATTTGGCCCTCATCCTTTTTTGTATCATGATTGATCAAACGAATCCCCAGCCCGCTGGCCTTGACCGGCGACACTTCCTGAAAACCGCCGGAGTACTCGCCGCATCGGCGATGGCATCGCCGAAAACGTGGGCGGGCGAGATGGTCAGCCTGCCGTTTGAAAACGGTGCGCGCGAACTCGTGACGTATCCGCAAAAACGGCCGTTGCTGCTGCTGACGGCGCGTCCGCCGCAGCTCGAAACGCCGTTTTCGGTTTTCAACGAGGGCGTCATCACGCCGAACGACGCATTCTTCGTCCGTTATCACCTGAGCGACATCCCGACCCGCATCGATCCCTCGAGCTACCGGGTTCGGATCCGCGGCGCCGTCAACACCCCGCGGGAGCTCTCGCTCGCCGATCTCGAAGCGCTCGGCGATCCGATGGACGTGGTGGCCGTGAACCAGTGCTCGGGCAACAGCCGCGGATTCTTTTCGCCGCGCGTCCCCGGCGGTCAGCTCGGCCACGGCGCCATGGGCAATGCAAAATGGACCGGCGTGCCGTTGAAGCGCGTGCTGGAAAAAGCCGGCGTGGCCGCGGGTGCGCGCCAGGTGACATTCGACGGGCTCGATCGCGGCGTGGTCGCGGCGACGCCGGACTTCGTCAAGGCGCTCGACATCGATCATGCGCTGGATGGCGAAGTGATGCTCGCCTACGCGATGAACGGCGCGGACATTCCGATGTTGAACGGCTATCCGCTGCGACTCGTGGTGCCGGGGTACTATGGCACGTATTGGGTAAAGCACGTCAGCGACATCACCGTGGTGGATTCCATCTACGCCGGATTCTGGATGAACCCCGCCTATCGTGTGCCCGACAACCCGAGCCGCTCGGTCAATCCCGGCGAGGCGCCGAAGAAGACGGTGCCAATCACGCGGTTTTCGATTCGCTCGTTCATCACCAGCCTGGCCGATGGCGTGCAGGTGCGGGCGGGACGCGAGACCGCGGTGCGCGGAATCGCGTTTGATGGCGGCCAGGGCATTCGCGAAGTGCAGTTCTCCTCCGACGGAGGGCGCACGTGGCGCGGCACCACGCTCGGGCAGGACCTCGGCCGGTATTCGTTTCGCGAATGGAAGACGGCGTTCACGCCCTCGGCGGCGGGGAAGTTCGAACTCATGGCGCGGGCTTTCAATCGTGCCGGTGAATCGCAGCCGCTGGAGCCGTTGTGGAATCCTGCGGGCTACATGCGAAATGTCGTCGAAAAGGTGAACATCACCGCTGCTTAACCTCTGATCCTGTTCCCATGTTTTCCCGCTATAAACATTCGTTGGTCGCCGCGACCCTGTCCGTGAGCTGCTGGTTGGCCGGCGCGACTCCGCTGCCGGCGGCAGAAATCACGCTGCCGCCGGAAACGGCGAAGCTCGTCGAATCATCGCTGCCCGGATATGCGACCGCGCTCGCGCTGTGCTCCACGTGTCACTCGGCGGACTATCAGCGCATGCAGCCGCCGAATCTGCCGCGAACGTACTGGAAGGCGACGGTGGTGAAGATGCAGAAGACCTTCGGCGCGCCGATACCGGACGAAGCGATCGAGCCGATTACCGATTACCTGGTGAAGACCTATGGCGCGGAGCGCGCGACCGTCAGCCCGCCCCGCGAGCGCGGGGCGCCGAAGCAGGGCCGTTGACGGGGAGGTTTCTCGTCGCGTGGCGCAGCGCCCGGCGTGCCTTGATGGCGATCGCACGCCCGATGCGACTCATTCCGCGCGGCGGGGCTTCAGCCGTACCAACAGGTACATTGATTCCTCCGGCAGCGGCACGGTGACGTCCGCGCCGGTCGTGCTGGCCGTCATCAGCGCGTGCGCCCGAAGTTGTTCGTCGAGGGCGGTGGCGGAAATGAAACGTGCCGCCATGCCGTTGAAGGTGACCCGGCCCTGCACCCGCTGCACCTGCCACGGCATCCGGCCGGTCGACCGGATCTGGTGGCCGACGTAGTCGCCGCCGTTCCAGGCGAGCTTGACCGGCTCGGTGGTGAATCCAGTCGGACGATCAATGGCCCCGACCTGCACGAGGATTTCCTCGGAGCTGGCCAGGGGCCGATCGTCCAGGGCGATGACGAGCAGCGCCCCAAACCCGTTTTCGGATTCGAGCGCGACGTCGCGCAGTTCGATTCGCCCGTTCGCGCGCAGAAACCCGGCCGCCCCCTGGCTCCGCGGCGTGTTGATCGTCATCAGGCCCGCGCCCCAGTTCGTCATGAGCTCGCCCGTGGCCGAGCGCACCCGCGTATTCGCCCGGTCGATGCACTCGGCCAGCCGCGGGGCGATCTCGTCTTCGTCGCGGTCGAACCCGACCTCGACCTTGCCCACCATCATCGCGAGCGGATCGATGGCGCCGGAGCCGGGCTCGCCGCGGGTGCGGTGCAGCGCGGGGTCGTCGCGGGTGGAGTCGAAACCCCGCGGCGGCATGATCCGCGCCGGCTCGCGGCGATAAATCGCACCGGGCGTTCGGCCTTCCCGGACCACCACCGGCGCCTCGGCCACATCGCCGCGGCGGAAGAGCAGGGCGGCACCGGGAAACTGGCCGAGGACGCCGGGGCGGCCGACCGTCCATTTTGCGAGCGACTCGCTCCACAACTTCGTGCCCAACGCGAACCAGATCGGCATGTCGAAGTCGACCAGCGACAGGTAGGCCGCGGTCATCAGCGGCGCCTCGACGCCGGCGGCATTGAGGTTCACCCACGCGAACTCGGAAAGCGCGCTGGGATAGCCGGCCACCTGCCGGACGTTCGTCGGGCTGACCGACGGATGCACCAGCGTGGAAAAGCCGAGGAACGTATCGCCGACGCCGATCCGATGCTTGAGTTTTTCCTGCGCGATCGCCGGCGAAAAGTACGCATGCCGGTCGATCAGGTCGCCTTGCCGATAGGTCTCGTGCTCGAGATCGAGCAGCAGCGGCGGGTGCGCCGTCGTCCAGTTGGAGGGTGACACGAGCCCGCCGAAGCCGGCTTGGCGCAGGAGCGCGGTCATCTCGGCATGAAAGTCCCGCTGCACATGGGCGAGAAACTCGATTTGCTCCGCCATCCGCCGCGCCGATTTGGCCGTGCCCATCTGGCTGGCATTCGCGAGCGCCACCGTCCGCGCGTCGAGATTGTCGCCGGGCAGCGGGGCATCCCAGCCGGCCACGACGCGCCGGACCGTGGCGTCGGCATTGCCATCCGGGGCGGCGTGGTGCTTCTCCGCCAGCCACGCGTGGAATTTGCGGCCGGCGAGCACCTGCTGTTCCTCGGGCCAGCTTTCCGGTTTGAAGGTGAAGAAGAATAGATTGTCCTCGTTGAGCAGCTCGATCACCGCGACGCTGCGATCCTGCGCGAGCGGCGTCCGTTGGTTGTCGTATGGGTTTGGCGCGGTGACGAACTCGTGCAGCCAGCCCTGGAACGCGCGGCGCAGCCGGTCGTTCAGGAATACCAGCCCGAACGGAACCTGCTGCTGCGGGTGCGCATCGAGCCAGGCCTGGGTGTATCCTTCCAACTCGTACGACGCCCTCACCTTCATCTCGATGATGAAGAAACTATTCGACACAAACGTATAGATGCCCGCCTGGCGCGCCGCCACCACCGCCTTGTGCATCTGATCGATGACGGCACGATTCACGGCCTCGAGCCGGCCGTTCCTGAAATCGAGCAGGCTCTTGCTGGCGCCGCCGTGGATCCGAACCAGGTTCACGCCGCGGCGGGCGAGCGCGCGGGCGAGTTCCACCAATTCGGGCAACGGCGCGTTGCCCGTGGAGTTCACGCCCCAGAAACGGACGGGCTTGCCGTTGCCCAGATAAAGCTTGTCGCCCTCGCGATGGACCCAGCCGCCGCGCCCCGCGACGGGCTCATTCAGCCGCCGCAGGTCAACCAGCGGGGTGTCGTCCGCCGCAGACGCGCGGTCGGGCCGCCAGTCCCAGTACCTGCCGCCATTCGAGTCGGGATGGTCGGCCGACGGCGGCCACGCGTAGTGACGTTGCAGCGCGGATACGTCGGTGGCGGCAAACGCGGCGGCAGGCATGATCAATCCGACCAGCAGGATTCGGGCAGAATGCCGTTTGGCCGCGGCGAGCGGGGCTCCGGTCTCCCATCGCCCGGCCGCCGGCGAGACGGCGGCGGTCCCGATTCCGGCGGTGCCGAATTTTCGCAATATGCCGCGACCGGCCGTGAGTGCCCGATTCACGCGGGCCAGCCTCGTCAGCCCGGCGGCCACGGTCAACGCCGCAGGGGTACCGGTCGCGGAATGCGCGAGGTTTCGCCCACGTGATTCCTCCGCATCGTCCGGCGCGCGCGTTCCGCGACCCCGGTCGACCATGCGGAGCGCACGGGCGAGCCCGATCAGAAGCCGAAGGTACTGCTGATGCTCCAGCGGCGCGGATTCTGATAGACGAAACGATAGGCCCGCACTTCGTTGGCATCGGTCACGAGCAGATCGTCCTCGTTGAGGACATTGTCGATGTTGAGCTGGATGCGCCAGTCGATCTTCCTCGCGGTGAGCTTCCGGCCGTAGCGGAGCATCGCGTTCACGATCATGTAATCCACCGAGTAAAGCGGACGGTTCCCATCGGTCGAATCGTAGCCGACGACATTCTTCCCGCGATAGTTGATGCCGCCGCCGAGCCCGAAACCGCTGAGCGCACTTTCCCGGGCGAAGTTGTAATTGGTGAAGATGTTTCCCGAATGCTTCCGCAGGCCCCGGCGAATGTTCCCGTTGCCGGCCTGGATCGCATCCATGATGAACTGCGCATTCTGCAGCGCGGCGGCGACCGTCGGCGCCGTCAGCGTCGTGCCCGTGCGGTCGAGGTCGAGCGTGCCTTGCGCCTCCCACGCCGGGCGATGCTGCCCCATGTAGGCGAGCGTGCGCGGGTGCTGGTTGTCCGTGATCTGCTGCGTGATGCTCCAGTTGAACGAGGTCCGCCATTGCGACGTCACGTTCAGGGTCACCTCGAATTCGTAACCGTGGCCGGATAGATCCTGGCTGTCGGCGAACACGCTGATCTGCCGTTCCGGTTGTCCCAGCGTCCGCCAGATCGCGTTGATGTGGTTTGTCCAGGAATTATCGATACCGACCTGCCGGTTGGTGTCGTTCGTCTCGTACCAGCCGAGGTTGGCGTTCACCCGGTTGTCGAGCAGGCGAAGCTTCAAACCCGCGTCCCGGCCCTCACCGGTGCGGTTGCCGAGCAGCGCGCCATCGACAAGATCACTCCGCTGGCTGTTCGGGAGGAAATTGTTCGAGTTGTTATAGTAGAAGGAAAGCCACTTCGTGGCGTGGAAAACCGCCCCGTACGTGCGCGTGCTGCCTTCGTTATCGGTGTGAACCTGGTTGCGGCGGCGAAGGCCCCAGACGCGCGTGACGGGATCGCGCTCGGCCCCGCTGGAACCCCAGGCCCGCTGCTTGTCCTGCCGCACGCCGCCGGTGAGCCACAGCCGGTCGCGCCAGAACGCGCTTTGCAGCGCGCCCATCATCGAGTCGAGGCGGGTCAGCTCGTCGCGCGCGTTGTCGGCAATCCGTACATAGCCGCTGGTCACCCCGTTCTGCCCGGTCAAAGGGTTCGTGCGCACGTCGTGCAGCCCGCGGGCTCCGAAATTCTCGCTGGAAAAATCGAGATACGTGCGCCGGACAATCGCGTTGTTGCCCGAGGTGAGATCCGCTGGATAAAGCGCCAGGTTGTTCATCAGCTGCGGCGTGAGGTTGCGTGCGGCGAAGGTGCCCGGCGTCTGGTTCTCGCTATCGCGGCGCGAGAGCAGGCCGGCGAAGCGATGGCGGCCGAACCATGGGTTCCGCCGCGTGAGGTCGAGGGCATAGGACGCGGTCAACCGAAAATCGTCGCGGATTTGGTCGCGGTTTTCGATCTGGCCGGTGCCTTCGACATAATACCGGCCGGCATTGGGATTCCGCCGGCCGTCGGGCAACAGGGCATTGGGATCACCGCGCAGCGCGATGCCGTCGAACACGATTGGGCGCACCGTGTGACGCCGCTCGTGCTGCCGGTTGAAGGCCGCTTCGACATCGAGATTCTCGAGCAGCCGCTGTTCGACGAAGACGGCGTAGTTGTAGAAATACTGTTCGCCGGCGAAGCTGGGGCCGGCGAGGTTGGTCCGCCGGGGCAACAGGTTCTCGTCGGTGATGGCGATCGGATTGTTCGCGAGGCCGACGGCGGACGGGCCCGAGTTGGAATTGCGTCCGCCGAACAGCACGATCGGGCCCAGTCCGGACGCCGGATCGTAAACCACGGCACGGGACGTGTTGGAGCCGGTGCCCGGGACGGACTGACCGAAAGTCGGTGAAATCGGGGAGCCCGCATTCAGCCACGGACTGAGGCGGTCGGCCGCGGGCCAGGGCTGGGCCTTGCTTTCCTTGATGTCGGCGTATTCGGAATCCAGCCGCACGGTCGTGTTCTTGAACGGCCGATACGTGAGGGCGAAGGCGCCGCCGAGACGATCGTAATACTCGAAGTCACGCCATGTCCGGCGCTCGTGCCAGATCGCGTTGACCCGCGCCGCGAGTTTGCCGCCGCGCGAGCGATTCACATCGAGCGCCGCACGATGATCGTCCCAGCTGCCGATGCGCAGTTGCACCTCCGAGCGGTCGCGCCGGAGTTGCGCCTGCTTGGTCGTGGTGTTGACGATGCCACCCGGGCCGCCCACGCCGAAGAGAATCGAGTTTGGGCCGCGGGCGAAATCGAGCCGCTCCACGTTGTAGCTGTCGTGCGAGCCGAACCAGCCGAAGTAGTTCCGCCCCAGCGACGCGCCCACGAAACCGCGCATTTGGAAGATGATGTCGTTACTATACAGGCCATTGCCGGTGAAGTCGGAGAAGTCCTTCTCCGTGTTCATGGCGTAGTTCAGCGCCTCGATGACATTCACCGCCCCGATATCCATCAGGAAGTCGCGGGTCATGACCGAAATTGCCGCGGGTGTGTCCTTCAATTCGGTGTTGAGCCGGCTGCCGGCGAGCGTGCTGCTGGCGGCGTATCCGGAATCCTTGTCCGTCTGGACCACGAAGGGCGACAAAGTCACCGCCTCGCTGTCGCGGGTTCCGCTGCCGGCTGGAGCCGGCTGGCCGGCGGATTGTGCGCGAACGTGGGCGATGACCGCGCAGCCAAGCGCGCAGGTCAAAAACAGAAGATGACGGTTCGAATGATGTGGGATCATGGGGCGGGGTGGGGTCAAAACGAGCGGGTGATGCGCCGCGCAGCACTTGAGCAATCCGTGACGCGCGCGCGGGGCAGGTGGGGTTTTGGACAGGAGAGGGGTAGGCGCGGAATGACAGGCGCAGCAAGCCCCAAACCAAGCGAATTCCCGCGCGTTTCGAGCGGCGGCGACCGTGCATTTTTGATTCTCACCAGTGCATTCGAGGTCCACATCACGGTATGCACACCATGCGCTGCACCTGGTTTATTGGTCTGGCTCTCGCCAGCCTTTCTCCCTCCGCGATTGCCGCGGGCAATCCGTCGGCGTCAGTCACTCGCCCCAATATCGTCTTCATTTTCGCCGATGATTGGGGCTGGGGAGATCTGTCCTGCCACGGGCATCCCTGGCTGAAGACGCCGAACATCGACCGGCTCGCGAACGAGGGAATCGGTTTCCAGCAGTTCAATGTGCTGAATCCCGTCTGCTCGCCGAGTCGCACCGCTGCGATGACGGGGCATTTTCCTTCGCGCTACAGCGTTCATCAGCACTTCGCCGCTCCCGCGCAGAATTTGGAGCGCAACATGCCCGACTGGCTGGATTCCAAGGCGCCGACGGTCGCGCGGTTCCTGAAGCAGGCCGGTTATCGCACGGGGCATTTCGGCAAGTGGCATCTCACGAGCCGCAACATTCACGGTGCGCCGACGCCCGCCGCGTACGGCTTCGACGAATACGCCGTGTTCAACGGCGGTGCCGACATGCCGTCGGCCCATCTGCACGACACGCCGGTGAACGCGGTGAAGTTCATCCTCGCGAGCAAGGCGCGCCCGTTTTTCGTCAACGTCTGGCTGCATGAGAGTCACCTGCCGCACGTGCCGACGAAGGCCGCGATGGAAAAGTGGTCGCACCTCGACGAGCAGAAGCGCGTTTATGCCGCGGTCATCACTGATGGTGACAACGCCGTGGGCCGGGTTCTCGACTCACTCGAGACCGCCGGCGTGGCGCAAAATACGATCGTGATTTTCTCCAGCGACAACGGCCCTGAGTCCACCGCCGCAACGCCGCAGCAGAACATGAGGGACGAGGACGCGGGCGTCACCGGCTACGGCGGCTACTACAGCGTCGGCTCGACCGGTGGATTGCGCGGCCGCAAGCGGAGTCTCTTCGAAGGCGGCGTGCGCGTGCCTTTCATCGTGCGCTGGCCCGGCCATGTGCCGGCGGGATTGAAGAATGACAGCACCGTTTTCACCGCCGTCGATTTGCTGCCGACGCTTTGTGCGGCCGCTGGCGTCACGCTCCCGGCCGAGTATCACGGTGACGGCGAGAACCTGCTCGCGGCCCTCGACGGTCGGCCCGCCATTCGGACGCGCCCCATTTTCTGGAAATGGACCGGCAGGAACGCTGAGCCCGACTGGTGGCCTCGCCTCGCCGTCAGGGATGGTGAATGGAAACTTGCGCTCACCGATGATGCGAAGCGCGTCGAGTTGCACCCGCTCAATGCCGACCGTGCGGAATCGGCTGATGTTGCCAGGGAGCATCCCGAGATCGTCGCGCGACTCACCCGGCTCGCGCTCGACTGGAACGCCACGCTGCCCGCGAAACCCGACCCATCCTGCATCAGTACCGCCGATCGCGCGGGTGCTGCCACCTCACCGCGAAATCGCGGCAAGACGGGGGAGACGCGCGCTCAGCCTGCGACGAAAGCAACGCCGGACCGGGCACAGGCATTCCAGCGGATGGACACGAACCACGATGGGTCTCTCACACTCGAAGAATACAAGGCGGGCTTGAAAGGTGCGGCGAACCTGGAGCAGCGCTTCAAGAACTTCGACCGGAACAGCGACGGCAGGCTGAGCCGCGAGGAGTTCGTCAATCCATCTGGAAAATGATCATCGGATGACCGTGAGTCTTGCGGAATGAAGCGGCGCTTTTCACTCCTCCTGCTGGTATTGGCCACGGTTGCGCCGACCGCAAATGACGTTCGCGCCGCTGCCGCGGCGGCTCCGTCGGCTATGGCGGTGAGCGTCGAGTCGTGGCAGCGCGTGCCGCTGTACCTTCATTTTGCCAAGCGGACCGCCGCGATGACGGACGAGGAAATCGATTTTGTCGCGAGCCATGCACGGGTCGTCACGTTGGAAAAGAGCCACGGTGTCGTGCCGCACGGCAGCACCGAGGCGGGAATCGCCGACACCGCTCGCCGGCTCAAGCAGCGCAACCCGTCGATCAAGGTGCTGTTCTACCTGAATGCGTTCATCAACTGGCCGGGCTACGACGCGTTCAAGACTTACCGGCCCGAATGGACTCTCCGTACCGCGGGCGGGGAGAGCGTGAAACATCCGTCCGGGACACCACGGCCCGACCCGTCGAACGCGGAGTTCCGCGAGTGGTGGTCGGATGTCGTGGCCGCGGTGCACCGCGAGGCGCCGCTCGACGGACTGTTTGCCGACGCGCTGCCGCAGGCATTGTCGCCCGCGCTGGCGCGCCAGGTGGGCGCAACGAAAGCCCGCGCCGTCGTGCACGGGCTGCGCGAGATGCTGGCGTTGACCAAGCGAAAGCTCGGACCGAATCGAATGATTGTGGCCAATGGAATCCGGACGACGGCCTATCGGGAGATCCTCGATTGGAAAGGAATCGACGGCGTGATGATCGAGCACTTCGGCGCCTTCGGCTTGGACGCGCCCGCGGACATCAAGGCCGACCTGGACTCGATTCAACTCGCCGCTGCGAAAGGCAAGTTCGTCGTGCTGAAAGGCTGGCCCGGTTTCAACTGGCTCGACCGTGAGATGATGCAACGGACCCACGCCGATCTGCTGCAGCTCGCCCGGGAGCGAATCAGTTTTCCGCTGGCCTGCTTCCTCGTCGCCGCGCGGCCGGACTCGCAGTTCTGCTACTCGTGGGGCTACGTCGACCAGCACGGGATGCTCGACCTGTATCCCGAGTTCGAGCATGCGCTGGGCAGTCCGAAAGCGGACGCCATCTGGAGGGGACTCACGGCCACGCGCGAATTTGCCCACGCTTCCGTGTCGGTGGATCTCCAGCGCAAGGAGGCCCGCATCGACTGGCATTAGCCGGGAAATTTCACCCTCTGCTCCGCTGCGAACGCAAAGTGTGTTCGCTTGTGCCGTGCGCCGGCGCGCGCTCCACGATTTCCCGGCTAAGGGCAAAACCGCTCTGCGGTTTTGCATTTAGCCCGCATGAACGCGGGGCGTTCGCCGGAACATGGGGATGTTGGCGGTCAGACACGGCTGAAGACCATTTCAAGGGTGAAAAATGCGGGCTAGGGCGTGTCTTCAAACCCCGAGGCCGGCGTCGGCCGCGGCCCGGGCGGAGCCGGGCCCTTCAGGAAGGCGCAGCCAATCATGTCATCATGTTCTTATCCGCCTCAGCCCGGCGACGGATGCTGCCAGGGTTTGCGGTAGTCGCGTTTGATCAGCGTTGCCGCCGCAGGATTTCCGACGATCTGCTCCCGGGCCGCGTCCCACTCGATTCGCGCGCCGACCTGATACGCGATTGTGCCGAGCTTCACCGTCGTGGTGGAGAGATGCGCGTCGGCGATCGAACACGGTGCCGGTTTGCGCTGGCGCACGGCGTCGAGGAACTCGGCCATGTGCAGCCCACCCATGTCGGATTTCTCCTCGTGCACCTGACGTTCGGCGGCTTTGCCTCGCGGGGTGAAACTCCACCGCGCATCTGTCACGAACACGGTGCCCTTTTCGCCATAGAAGAAGATCCCGTTGTTCACCTCGGGGGTGTGCTCCTCCGAGCCCCAGAGCCGGTGGCGCCAGGTGAGCGGGCAGCGTTCGAATTCGAACTGTACCGTCAGCGTGTCGGGCGTCGTGATCCTGCCCTGGAGCTGAAAGAGCCCGCCGGCGGCCGACACCGCGCGCGGCGCCTTTTCGCCGAGAATCGTGCGGGCTGCATCAACAAGATGAATACCCCAGTCGTAGAGGTGACCCTGCCCGGTGGTTTTCTCGAGCCGCCAGTTGCGATGGCCGACCTGCGGGCTGTACGGCAGCAGCGGGCCCGGGCCGCACCAGAGTTCCCAGTCGAGTGACGCCGGCGGCGGCTGGGGCGCGTTGCTCAGCACGCCCGCGGTGTAGAAAATTTGCGCCTCGGCCTGGACCACCCGGCCGAGATGGCCCTGCTCGATGAACCGGCGGGCGGCCTGAAACGCCGCGCTCTGCCGCCGCTGGAATCCAATCTGCACCGTCCGCCCGCTCTTCGCCGCCGCTTCGACCATCGCGCGACCTTCGCGTACGTCATACGAAAGCGGTTTTTCGCAATACACATCGAGTCCGCGATTCACCGCGGCGATGAATGGCAGCGCGTGCCAGTGCGGCGGGGTCGCGATGATCACGGCCTCGAGGCCGGGCGCGTCCAAGATTTCCTCATACAGCTTGAAGGTTTTCGGCCGTGCGCCCTGGGCCTTCTCCACCTCGGCGGCGACTTTCGCGAGATTGTCGCTGTCGACGTCGCACAGCGCCACGACCTCGACTCCGCCCGCCTTCAGGGCGGCCCGTACGTCGGTGAGGCCATAGCCGCCGCAGCCGATCAGGCCGAGCTTGATTCGGCGATCGGATGCCGCGGTGGCGGCGGAAGCACGGAAGGGGGAGAGGACGGCGGTGCCGGCGGCAGCGGTTCCGAGGAATTCACGGCGACTGAGGGGATTCACGCTGACACGTTCCCATGAACTCCTGCCCTCGGAAAAGCAAAATCCAGACGTTAGCCGCGGGTATTCGCGCTCAGAAAGTCAGCGTGGTTGTGAGGCGCGGCAACTGGTTTCACGGCTGGATCAGCTTCGATGCCGTGACCTTCGGCCAGCGCCCGGCGCGGATACACGAGCTCACAGTGGATGACGAAGGGCGGGTTTTTCTCGGGGAAAACGACAACCACGACCGTTCGAGCTACCTCTGGTCCGTCCGGTTCGACTGAAGGGTACGAACTGGCGCATCGCTACGACTTCTTCGCTGGGGGCAGCGGGGCTTCGCGCGGCGCGGTCAAATTATCGCGGGGCTGATCCCATAGACGAAACGGATCCTCGTGCCGCCGCATCTCGGCGAGTAGCAGTGCCTCCAGTTCGCGTTGTTTCGCGGCGTACTTGGGGTCGCCGGCCAGGTTCCGCTGGTGCGGAAGCGGCTGGTTGCCGGTGAGGGTGCTCACCCTGGGATCGTGGTGCTGCTCGAGCAGTTCATCCGGGTTTTCCGCCAGGTTGAACAGCTGGGTTTCGCGGACAGTGCCTTCGAGCACGTCGAACTTGACCAGCTTCCAATCACCCTGCTTCACCGCGCGCATGCCGGGCTTCGTGCCGCCACAGTATGCGCCATACAGCACCTCCCGCACGGCGTCGCGCCGGCCCTCCAACACGGGGCGGAAACTGACGCCTTCGTTTGTCGAGGGCGGCCGAATGCCGGCCAGGTCGCAAAGGGTGCCGAGCACATCCAGCAGGTAGATGTTTCCGCGCGCCCGGGATCCCGGCTTGATGCCCGGCCCCCTGGCGAGGAATGGCACGCGCCAGGCATGTTCGTACAGGTGCTGCTTCCCCTGGAGCCCGTGGCGTCCAAGGGCAATGCCGTTGTCGGCGGTGAAAACGACGTAGGTGTTTTTCAGTTCGCCCATCGCATCGAGCCTGGCGAGCACGCGCCCGATCTGCGTGTCGATGTTTTCAATACACGCATAGTAGCGCCCCAGCTCGTTCCGGATCGTCGCCTCGTCGCGGCGTTCCCAGACGCCGCTTACCTTGGTCTCGTCGCGTTGGTTGGGCTGGCCCTGGTTGAACGGATGGGCGGGGAGGTAGTTGAGCGGCAGCGGCGGCGCCTTGGGGTTTAGCGGCGGCAGGGTCTGCGGATCCGCGTGGTTGATGGCGCCGTATTTCGCCAGCAGCTCCGGCTTTCCGTCGCGCGTGTCATGCGGATGCGAGAAGCCAAAGTATATAAGGAACGGCCGGGTGTCGCGGCGGCCTTCGCGCTGGCCCAGATACGCGAGCACCTGCTCCGCGTGCCACGCGCTGCCGGTTTCATCCGTGCCGCCGCGCTTGTCGGCGTCCTGGCGGACGGTGAAAAGCGCATTGGCGGCCGGGTAGCTGTTGCCGGGCTTGCACGTGCGCATGGTGGCGTAGCCGGCGCGGTTGAAGACGGCGGGCAGGCTGTTTTGCTCGATTCCCGGCGGACAGCGTTCGGCCGGGTAGTCGGCAAACGTGCGGGAAGTCAGGCTGGCCGGCAGGTGCCAGAGCGTGCGCCCCGTCATGACCATGTGGCGCGAGGGTGTGCACACGGCGGAAACGAACGCGCCCATGCCATGCGCGGCGTCGATGACCATGCCGCCCGCCGCCAGTCGGTCGAGCACAGGGGTCTGCAAGCTCGAGGTCGGCGTGTAGGCCTTGAGCGATTGAGCGTCCTGATCATCGGTGATGATGAAAAGAAAGTTCGGCCGGCCGTCTGGCGTTGCGCCGCAGAGCGCGACTCGGAGCGAAAAGAACAAGCTGGCGGCGACCGCGATTGGGGGAGGGAAATGCCACATTTTTTTCATTGGTCGCAATGGTTACCGCACCATCAGAACCTTCTCCTCGCCGGCATTCAGGTCGAGCGCCAAACCGTCAAGGTCTCGACCGGGGCAAATCCAACCTCGTTTTGATAGTTCTCATTTTCATCACCCGTGACCGAAATGCGGCAAGCTGGGCAACAAACGCGCAGCGTATCGCCTTCACGGCGTGGAAAACGTGCCATTGTCCACCGTGCGGTTGACCATGGCAGGCCCGCTGCTCGTGGATGCGGCGGTGCCGATGGGCTACACGCCGCCGGAAGGATCGAACGGCGTGTGGGATGAACTGCTCGGCGGCACCTTGGAACGGCGCGGCTGGCTTGGGCGGCCGCTTGGCGCGACCCGCTGGCTCGCGGACGAGCAACCCGATCTGTTCGCCGGCCGGCGGTTGGCGGAGCTGGTGACAACAAACGATGCCCGAGTGACTGCGGTGGCGGAGCGGGTTGACGCCGTTGCGCTGAGTCCCGCCGCGAGTGACTTCAGCATTCGCGTGAGCGGCGTGCGGCTGGGGCAGCCGTCTGACCTGGTGGTCAACGTGGAGGCGAGCGCCGAGCTCTCACCGCACGAGCATGCCGATTCGTACCGCATGCTGACGGTTGCCGTCGTGCCGAGCGGGGTCGCGCGCGCCTCGTTCAAAGCGCAGCCCTCGTCGCCCGTGGCAGGCCAGCGTTTCCGCGGTCGCTACTATTTCCGCAATCTCGCGGCTGGCGGTTACGACGTCGTGATCCAGGCCGAAGGCGCCGGGCGAATTTCGATTCACGCCATCGCCGCGCACGCCGCGGCCGATGTGGCCGTGCGCGCATACGAGCGCGGAGTGATTCTCGCGAACCCATCACACCGCTCCCAGTTGTTCGCATTGGAGAAGCTGTTCCCGGCCACTGGGCTGCGCCGGCTGCAGGCGACTTCGGCCCAGGACGCCGTGGTTAATAATGGCGGCTTGGTGGGCGGCTCCGTCGAACTCGCTGCGAAGGACGCGCTTTTCCTGCTCAAGACCGCCGGAGCCACCCAAACCGGCCGGTGAGATTCGTATTTTTCAAATGATTACGTCTCCGACTCACGGAATTCTCCCGTTGCTCCGCGCAAACATGCCGTCCCCTCGCGGCTCGATTCTGCAAATCCACCGGCTTTTCCGCACCTTTCTTCCGCTCGCGATGCTTGGCGTCGTGAAGGTATTCGCGCAAGCGATACCGCCTTCACCCGCGCCGGATATACCCGCGGTGGCCGCGGTGGCCGCGGACGAAGCCGTCGAACTGTCGCCGTTCGTGGTCAGCGCCGCCACCGACCGTGGCTACGTCGCCACGAGCACGCTGGCCGGCGGCCGCACCAGGATGGAGCTGCGCGATGTCGCCGCGCAGGTCTCCGTGTATACGTCCGAACTGATGCGGGACCTCGGCGCGACGAACCTCGAGGAGGTGCTGCTGTATTCGGGCAACGTCGAGTCGTATCTGGACTTCAATTCGGGCGGAGCGGGCTTCGGGGTATTTCGCAATACCAACCCGACACGCAGTCGTGGTCTCGCCGGGGTCTCCCAGACGCGGAACGGATTTCCGTCCCTGATCGACACCGACAGTTACAACGTCGATCGCGTCAGCGTCATCAGCGGGCCCAACGCGCTGCTCTTCGGCATGGGCAGCCCCGCCGGGATCAGCGATGCCGGGCTCAACCGGCCGCAGTTGAACAAGCAGCGAGGCAGCGCCGGGCTCCGCCTCGACGGAGAGGGGTCGAAGCGGATCACGGTCGATCTTTCTCAGCCCATAGCGGCAGATGGAGGCGCTGAATCCCACGATGCCGCGGATGGGCATGGACGCGTCGCGCGCGCGGACGGTTTACGGCGGCGTGGTGGACTTCGACGCGACTGGGTTCGACCTCGATGTGACGGCGAATCCGACGGCGAACTGGCGGATTTTCTCCAGCGTGGGCCGGCAGCGCACGGTGAACTCCAACACCGCGGCGGCGCTGGAGACCTGGTTCCTCGAACGGCTGCCGGTCTGGCAGTCATACCCGTCCTGGGCAAACGCGCGGATGCCGACAGGCAGCCTGCTCATTCACGAGGCTTTTCAGACCAACGTCTACAACGCCTATTATTACGACCTGGCGCTAAAGAACGGCAGCTCGGTGGAAAACCAGCGGCAATGGCGGGCGAACATTGTGTCCAACTATCGGTTCCCGGCCGGCCGCCTCCGCGGCTGGACGGTGGGCGGCGCCGTGCGCTATCGGAGTGGTGCAATTATTGGCTATCCGCTCTCGTCCGTCACGGCACCCGATGGGCAGATGGTCACCGTCACTGATCTCGATCGCCCGTATCGCAGCAACGACGAGATCACCTGGGACGCGCTGCTGCGCTACGAATTCAAGCTGGCGGATCGACTGACCTGCAAGCTCCAGCTCAACGTCCGCAACGTCTTCGAGCAAAACCTGCGCGTGCGGGCCGCCGCCTATAGCGATGGCGGAATCTCCCGCTACTTTCGCCAGGAGCCGCGTAGTGCGATGCTGGAGACGACGGTCGCGTTCTGAGCGGCGCTCCCTTGCTCTCCATGAAAAAGCTGCTCGTGCTTTTCCTCGCGTTTCCCTCGCTGGCCGGCCAACCGGCGAAATATCTCGAGCGACAGATCGTGCTTTTCAAGGCAGAGCAGCGCGGCGGTTCGCGCTACGCGCATTTGATGCGGCCGGTGGCTGCGCGGTTGACGGCAGAACAGAGGCGCGATGTGGCGCTGTATTTCGAATCGCTCTCGTCGCCGAATCCGCCGATCGGCGATCGAAGCCATTGAGGTTTCCGGCGGGGAAGAAACGAACGCGCTCGCATTTTGCTGCAGTTGCAGACTCCAGCCCAAGCGCTGTAATGACGGCGGGCGGTGCGGGTTTAGAACACCCCTTTGACGCCAAAGACCCATGTCACCCCGTGATTCTCCAGCCGCTGGAGGGCAGCGCCTTCACCTTCGATTCGCGGGCTGTCAAAGTTGCGATTGGAGCCGTTTAGAACATTGCGCCCCTGCGCGTAGAGCGTGAGGCGGTTGCTGACCCGCCAACCCGTGCTCAGGTCGAACTTGATCTCGTGCCGCCGAAAGCGCCCGTAGGTGCCACTGAACGGCGTATCGTCCGACCAGATGGCGCCGACCCGCATATTGAACCGCCCATAGCTATAGGCAATATTCCCCGATGCGCGGTGCGGCGACATTCCTGGCCGCCGCTCGCTGGCATAGGCCCGCGTGTAGGCAAGGTTCACCGTCGTGCCGCGGAGCGGTTTGGGCAGGAAGGAAAGCGACTGGCTATAGCCGACCTCGAGTCCGCGGAACCGCCGAGACCGGGTGTTGTTGGTCTGCGCTCGAAAATCGTAGCTGGCGAACTGCGGATCGTCGCCGTAGCCAAACTCCTCCGCCGTGTATTCATGGGACTCGCGCAGGTTTGTGATGTCGTTCTGCGTCACGGTGAGCGTCAGGCTTCCAACCGGCTCGAAGTAGTACGCCAGCCGCGCCACATAGTTCTTCGAATATTCCGGCAGGAGGTTTGGATTCGGCGCGGTCACGATGAAATTCACGTCGTCAATCGACCAGGTGCCGCTAATCGCGTTGAGCGGCGGACGCGCGATCGCCTTGTTCGCGCCGAATTGGGCCTGGAAGTTGTGGCCGAGGCTGTACTTGGCACTGACGCTGGGGAAGAGATTATCGTATTCCGAGCGCCGGCCGATCCGGGGTCGCGAGAAATACTGGTAGTTGATGCCGGGAATGGTCGAAGCGCGGCGCGCCGCATTGACCGGAAAGCCGGCGGCGATCACCTGCGCGGCCGGCAGGGGATCAGTCTCGCGCGAGGTCGTTTCCGTAGCCTCCCAGCGTAAACCGGCACGAACCTGCAACCGGCTGCTCACGCGCACGTCGGCCAGCCCATAGGAACTCGATACCACCTGCCGCACATGGCGCGTGTTCGCAATGAACGCGTTGAAGTAGTTGTCCGCCGACGTGGTGCTCACGAAGTATTCGGGATGCTCGGTATAAAGTGTGTAGATCGCGCTGCGATTGGGGTAACGGATCATTCCGCGTTCATTGGCGACATTGTAGACGGTGAGGGCGTTGGTCGTGCCAGAATCAAAGAGATGCGGCGACGGGTAATCGGCCCAACTGCCCGTCGATCCGCCGCCCGGTCCCGCGTAGGACCAGGCGTAGGCAGCCGAGTGATTGCTGAGCTTGCGTGTCTCTTCGATCCACTTGCCGCCCACCTTCAGCGAGGTCGGAAAGGCGCGCAGCGGCAGTTTCCAGGTGGCGTTGAGTGCTCCGGAATAGATCTCGGTGATGTTGAGCCGGCGGTCATCGGACATGCGCGGATTCCTGAAATTGGCCATGTCGAACCAATCCGGGCCCGAGATCTGGTTGATGGTCCACTCACCCGAGTCCTCGCTCGGTCGCGTGGCCCGCCAGTCGCCGACGACGGTGTTGACCGCCGTGCCAGAGGCGAAGCCGCGCTGCAGCCCCAGATACGAGTTCTTGGATTTCGAATACGACCCGTTGCCGTCGAATGTAAGTGCTCCCGCCTTGTACTCGAACTTGGGTACAATGGTGGCGGTGTCGGTGATCTTGTCCGTGGCGCCGCCGCCCAACCCCACGGTACGCGATGTGTTCGAGGCGAGCCCGTTCGTCCGGAAATCCGTCAAGGTGCCAATGACGTTCTGCCGGCCCGTCGCGGCCGCGGTGCCATTGGCCGCGGCCGTAAACGTGAGATTCCGATTGAAGGTGGTTCGTTCGGAAAAGTTCAGGATCGTGTTCAGCGAAAGCACGAGTCCGGGCGCCGCTTTGAAGTCCACCGTGGCGGTCGCGGTATCCTTGATGATGAACTGCGGACCGTCCTTGAAATCGATCGCGGTGAGCACCATCGGGCGCGGATCGGCCGCCGTCGCCGTGCGATTATAGGTGTGGGTCAGGCGGTACTGTTCGCTGTATGAGTTCGCGCGGCTCAGGCTCATCGTGACGCCGAGCCGCTGGCCGAGAAACACGTCCGAGTAGTCGAGCCCGAACGCAGGGCGAAACTTGTAGTTGCGGTTGTCGTCCGGCCCGTAGTTGCGGGTAAAATGGAACTCCTCGGTGTTGAGCGTGAGCGCGGCGTTGAAACCGATCCGGCGCCCTTTGCGATCAAACGCCCGCCGCGTTTTCATGTTGATCGTGCCGGCCGGCGCGTCCGCGTCCATATCGGCACTGGAGGTGCGGCTGATCTCAATCGATTCGACGCTGCTGATGGACATGGATTCGAAACTCACCGCGCGCGTGAGTCCCCCCGCCGAAATTCGGGTCACCCTCTGCGCTGGCGAGTTTCACCCCGTCGACCGAGAAGCCGGCATATTCCGAATCCATGCCGCCGATCCGGACGCCCCGCGCTTCTGACTGGATGTACTCGATGTCCAATCCGGGCATGAATTTTAGAAATTCGCCCACGTTTCCGTCGGTGAGGTCGCCATACACATCGGCGGCCAGCGACGTGCTGACGTTCATGTTGCGGCGCTGGTCCATGATTGCCTTGGCATTACCCTCACGTTCGCTCTCCACGACAAACTGTCCGAGTTTGACCACGTCACCGTCGGCGGACCGCCCGGCGAGGCTGCTCACAACGTTAATCTCCCGCACGGCCGTCTGTCCCGCTGCGACGGTGAACGTGTCGTGGACGGTGTTGTATCCGGAATAGCTTACCGCGAGGGTGACAGGCCCGGGTGGCACGTTGTGGAAGCGAAACGAACCGTCGCTCTCCGTGGTGGTGGCCTCATTGGTGCCGACCAGTTTGACCTCGGCGCTCCGAACGAACTCCCTGGTTGCCGGACTATAAACATGGCCGGCGATGGTGCCGGTCGCGTTGGTTTGGGCCCGGGCGCCGGGAACCTGGAGAAGGCAGCTGCCAATGAGCAGGACGGTTGCCAGCATTCGCCACCGGATGATAATATTCATGGGCCAACGGGTGAGGGCGTGATTTGAAGTGGCAGCGCCGGCGGGAAACGCTCGGCCAGGGATTGGAAGCCGAGCCTGGAGGACGGCGAATGGGCTGGATGCGCCTGCTTCCTGCGAACACCCGCGACCCCTGGATGTCAACGTGATACCCGAAATGGCCCCGTGCTGCAGCCGGGGCGGTGCATCACCCATCACGAATTCATTGCGCGGCCGGATGCCCACCGGGCATCAGAATTCACCCTTCACGCCAAACGTATACAGCGAGCCATAGTGCTGCACCACGCGGAGCGTCGCGTAATCGGGGACGCCCGGTCCGTAGGTCGAACTGCGCTTCGGGGTGCGGCTGAGATTGCGCGCCCCGATATAGAGCGCGAATTTTTTGGTGAACCGATACTCGGCGGACACGTCGATCGTCGTTTTCGGCGCCTCCCACTGATAGGAGTTGGCGACTTCCGAACCACTGGCGTTGACGCGGGCGAGACGCACGCCGCGGTGCTGTGCGACGTTGAACTTGGTGACGAATTTCGGCCGCGCAAAGGTCACGCCCCAATTCACGTTGCGCGGTGAAAAGCTTGAGAAGTCTTCCACGTCTCGCCGTCGTAGGTGTACCGCAGGAATGCGTTGTCGGTATCGCGGTAGATGTTGCTGCCGTCGAAGGACTGCGAGGCGCTGCCGACGCCGGTTGGCGCACCCTGGGTGAACGTCGGCCCGCCGGTGGCGCCCGCTCCGAAACTGACGGTGGCGATGCTCTGGGTCGTCACCGCGTCCTCGTTGGAGCGCTGCAGCGTCAACCGCAGCGCATTCTTCCGGTTCACGCGCCAGTCCGCGGTCGCCGAATAGCGGGTCCGCTCGAAGGATTGCGTCACCGGCCGAAACGCCACCGCGGTCTGAACCAGCGTCACGCGATTCCACGTGGGCGAAAAATAGTCCATTTCGAAGAAACGCGTGCTGCGGCTCACGTTGAACGTGAACGCGAGCGACTTGTTCACCGGGAAAATGTAGGACAGGTCGACGCCGGGCTGAATCGGCCGGGCGTCGGCGCGCGCTTCCGGTCCGGGTTGTTTGTTCAGCGTGAATCGCGTCTGCTCGAGCGGTTCGAGGCTGGTGAGCGTGCCAAACACATTATAGGTGAATCGCGGCTTCGTGCTCCCAAATCCACTCTTGCCGATGATGTTCACGGTGCCGCCAATCGCATTCGCCGGCAGGTCGGGGGTGGGGGATTTCGTGACCTCAATTCGTGCGATGTTGCCGGTGGAAAGATCTGAAAAACCGAACGTACGATCGCCGGGTGCGGCGACATCCATGCCGTCAATCATCACGACCGTGCCATTCGGCGGCATGCCGCGAATCGACGCGGCGCCCGGCGACGAGGGTCCGAAGGTGAACGACATGCCGGGGAGATATTTCAACATCTCGCCGGGGTTGCCTTCACCCATGTCGGCAAACTCCTCGAACTCGACGACGTTCTTGATATTGGAGGCGGCGCGTTGCGCCTGGAGCGCCATGGCCTGCGCGGTCAGTTCGCGCTCGACGACCGTGAATTGGTCGAGCTTCACCACGTCGCCGTCCCGGGTTTGCTCACCGCGCAGGGCGAGGTCGAAATCGAGTTTCGCAATCTGGCCGGGGGATACCGCGACCGCGGCACTCTGACGTTCGAGGCCCAGGAATCGCGCGGTGACCCGATACTCACCGGCCGGCAGTGGCGGCAGCACGTATTCACCTTTGTCATTCGTGGCCGCTTCGAGCGTGGTGCCATCGACGGTGACGCGCGCGTTGGCCAGGTAATTCCCGCTGCTGCTGTTCACGACCCGGCCTTCGATTACGCCGGTGCCGGCCGTTTGGGCGAGACCGGCGAATGCGGCGAAGCAGGCCAGCACAATGGCGGAGCCAAGGCGGAGCGCGCGGCGAACGACTGTCGTTCGAGGGTTTGATGACGTGTTCATGGTCAGGTCGTTGATCTCGTGCCGTGATCTTTTCGCCGGTCGTTCGTTCCCAGTCGACGGCAATTCGCGGACGGCGGATTGAAACCCGGGATGCGGCGCCCGCGTCCGGCGCGTGGCGTTACACCGCGACGACGGCGCTGCCGGCGAACGAGTCCGTGATCATCGAGGCGATCGGCACGCCGGATGATTGTCGAACCGCGAGTTTATATTACGGCGGGGGCATACGGCGGGCGTGAGCTTCAGTCCCTCCGCGCCAAGCCGCGCCATGTGCGGCGGGCGGACTCCCCGCCGCCGCCCTCCCTGGGCGTTTCCAGCCACCACCCCGCGACAGCGAAGCGGGAAACTTACGCTACCGCCGTTCGCACGGTTCGGCCTTCGACCCATTTTCCTTCTATCAGCAGCCGGCGCGGTTGGTCTGGTACCCCGCGCTCGGTGCGATGTTGCATGCTGACGAGATAGTCCACGGCCGCCGTTCCCACCTCGAACGGCCGTTCATCTATTCCTGATATTTCCCGCGATGATTTTACCCGCGTGAGGAAGGCAGCGCCGAGATCCTGCGGCAAACGGTAGCCCAGGCGGCGTAGTGCGGGCAGCGCTTCGACACATTTTGAAACGATCGCGTCCGGCCGTTCGCGCCGGAGCCACGTCGCGAACAATTCCTCATCCCACGCATTAAGCAGGAGCGGTTCGAGGCGATTTGCAGCCGGCAGCCGCTGCTGCATCACCAGATAGCCGCCGAGCCAGTTGTTGTCGACGCGTTCGTCGCTCGCGCGCAACATCACGAGCGCGATTCGCCGATAGTTGCGCGCCATCAGGCGATCCATCGCCAGCTTCATGCTTCGGTATTGGTTCGGGCACACCATGTGCAGGGTCGGACTGGCAACGGAATAGCCAATCACCACAGCCGAAAACCGGCTCCATTCGAGGGTCACCACTTCCGACGGCGTAGGCTGTGGCGCGATGATTAATCCTTGGATGCCGCGCGCGGCCAGGATCTGCGTCGCTCGCGCCGCGGTCATATTCTCGTCACGCAGCCAGAACTCCTGCAGCCGGAAGCCCAACGCCTGGGCGCGCTCGCGGGCGCCGAGGTAGTATTCGTAGTAAATCTCCTCGTTGCGCCAGCCGCTGCGGGTCGGGAAATTGGTCACCCACGCGAGTGTCGCGCGGTAACGGGCAGGCCGATCGTCACGGCGGTAGCTGGAAAGCGATGCGAGCATCGGGTCCGGCCGGTACCCGAGCTCGTCCGCGATCTTCTTAAGCCGTGCGCGGGTCCCCACCGGGATTTCCGGCCGGCCGCGCAAGGCCAGCGATACCGTGCTGAAATGGCAGCCGGCCCGACGGGCGACATCACGCAGCGTTATCCGAACGGGTGTGGCCATGATGAGGTGGGAACATGCACGCGTCGCCACGTTATTCAACAGCTTGAGTACAGCGCCCATTTACCGTCCCAGCCGGCGCGTCCACAATAGGGCACGACCCAACCCCGTGCTCGGTGCGCGGTATGCCCCATGAAAACCTGTCTTATCTGCGTCCGCCCATTTGGACGCGTCATTGCACTGCTGGCGACGTTTGCGGCGCCGGCGCTTTTTGCCCAGTCCACCGGAGTGGTCACAGGAACTGTCACTGACCCGCATGGTGCCTTCGTCCAGGGGGCGGAGGTGAAAATCGAGGGCACGGCTCTCACCGGCACGACCGATCGGTCCGGGCACTACCGGATCGATGCGGTGCCGGGCGGCGCCCAACGCCTCCGGGCCAGCTACCTCGGTCTGCCCGACGCCACCGCCAGCGTGACGGCGGTGGCGGGCCGGGAGATCGCGGCCGATCTGGCGTTTAACCCCGGCAACACGATCGTGATGGAGCGTTTCGTCGTGGAATCGATCGCGGAGGGTCAGGCGCGTGCGGTCAACCGTCAGCGGACTTCGGATACGATTCAAAACATCATCGCCTCGGACGCGATTGGGCGGCTTCCGGATGCGTCGGTGGGGGAGGCGCTCGCCCGGCTCCCGGGAATTTCCGTCCAGGTCGATCGCGGCGAGCCGGACAAGATTGCGGTGCGCGGCCTTTCGCCGAAGTACAACAACGTGGCGCTCAATGGCGAGCGGCTCCCCGCGGTGTTCGACTCGACCGAGGTGTACGACAATCGCTCGGTTTCGCTCAACACCGTGCCGACCGACATGATCTCCGGCATCGAGGTGACCAAGGCGATCACGCCGGACATGGACGCGGATTCGCTCGGCGGCGCCGTCAACCTCCTGACCAAGAGCTCGCTTGATTTCCGGCGGCGAGTGCTTTCCGGCAAGCTCGAGGCGGGCTACAACGACCTGACCAAGAAGGAGCAGTACTCCGCCAATTTCACCTTTGGCGATCACTTCGCCGGCAACAAGGTCGGGCTGCTGCTCACCGGCGCGTTTCAGTTCAACAATCGCGGCATCGAGGGCATCAACGCCAACTACATTGCGCCGACCGCGGTGGCCGGCACGAGCTACGATAGCATCCTGAGCGAACTCGATTTCCGGTTCCGACATTTGGATCGCGTGCGCAAAGGCTCCAGCGGGCAGCTCGACTTCCGCACCGGCGAGCATGCGCGGCACTGGGTTCGCGGGTTCTACAATGTTTTCGAGGACCGGGAGCAGCGCCGCCGGCTGATCATCCGGCTGGCGAATGGCGGCACCATCCTGCCGGGCACCACCAACACGATCGGCAACATCGATGGCGGCCGCGTGCTTCGTCGCGATCGCAGCGGCAAGAAGCAGACCGACCTGGCCAGCCTGGCCGCGGGCGGGGTCTGGGAGCAGGAGGGGTACAAGCTCGATTACAGCACGAGCTTCGCCTGGACGGCGTTCAAGGTCCGGCGCACGGAGTCGCAGTGGGAGTATCGGATCACCGATTATATCGCGAACAACGGCATTCCCGATTTCACCTACGATCGCAGCGACCCGAACTTTCCGCGGCTCAACGATCCGCTCGGCCACATCACTAACTACGCGCGGCAGGAAATCGGCAATCGGGGCGGCTACAACGTGCGGGATGACGACAACACCGAGGAGGACCTCAACGCGCAGGCCAACCTCACGATTCCCGCCTCGTTCGCGGGCCACCACGGCCATTGGAAGTTCGGCCTGAAATATCGCACGAAGGACAAGGATGTCCGCCCGCAGAGCTTTTCGTTCGCCCGCGTCGGCCCGACGGAATTGTACCTGAGCAGCTTCCTCGACCCAAAGATTGCGATACCGATTCTCGACGGCCGCTACCGCATCGGTCCATCGACGGAGATGGTGGCACTGCGTGAGCACTTCCAAGGCAACCCTGCGCTGTTCGCGCTCAACCAGGGCAACTTCATCAACGACAACCTCCCGGGCACCTACTTCGCGACGGAAGACGTCGCTTCCGGTTACGTGATGGGCACAACCACGATCGGGAAGCTCCGGCTGGTCGGCGGCGCGCGTTACGAGCACACCCGGAACGAATACACCGCCAACGTCCTTTCGTTCAGCCCGACCGGCGCCTTCCTCGGCGCTGCGCGCACGACCGCCACGAGTGACTACGGCGAGATCTTCCCGGCGGTCGTCGGCACGTACCGGTTCACCGACCGGATGATGCTGCGCGGCGCGGTCACACGCAGCATCGCGCGCCCCGATTACGGCGACCTCAACCCGCGGCGCAGCATCAACGACGACAGCGACCGAATCTCCGAGGGGAATCCGGCGTTGAAGCCGCTGCTCGCAACCAACTTCGATCTCTCTTTCGAGCTGTATTTGCAGTCGGCCGGGAGCTTCACGGTCGGCGCATTCTACAAGGATATCGAGAATTTCTCGTTCACTTCGAATTCCCTGATCTCCGGCGGCACGTACAATGGCTGGCGGCTCACCCGGCCCGAGAATGGGCCCTCCGGGCGGATCCAGGGCCTCGAGCTCGGCTGGAGCCAGGCCTTCAAGTTCCTGCCCAAGCCGTTCGACGGTCTCGGTATCCAGGCGAACCACACGCTGCTCGACGGCAGGGCGCAGGTCCCCGGTCGCGGGACCATGGACCGGCTGCCTGACCAGGTGGAGCGCGTGTCCAACGTTCAGCTCTATTACGAGAAGTTCCCGTTCTCCGCGCGGCTCGCGTTCAATTTCAACGGCAGCTACATCCGCACCGTCGGCGTGGATGCGCTCAACGACGAGTGGTTCGACGACATCCGCACGGTCGATGCCTCGCTCAGCTACACGCTGCGCAAGGGCTGGAACTTGTACCTCGAAGGCAAGAACCTCACGGACGAGGTGACCCGCCGTATCTACTTTGGCCGCTCCGATCGCCCGAACGAGCACGAATACCCCGGCTGGAGCATGGTTGGGGGCGTGAAGTTTGAATTCTGAGCGCGGCGCAGCGTGTCACGTTGCTTATCCAAACATTGGCTCCTTCGCTCCGTTACGGTTGCTACTCCATCCCCCATTCCATAACGACAATCCCAGCAACACCCCGCACCCCCATGCACCTTCTCCGATCTTTCGGTTTTCTTGTTATCCGACTCACCCTGCCCGGCGCCGCTGTTTTCGCGCCTGTCCTTGCTCTGGCGGATGGCGCCGTCAACGGCATCCTCACGCATGCGGTCCATGGCACGCCGCTGCCGGGCGCCGCCGTCCGGCTGCTTCCCGGCGATCGCGAAGTCGTAACGGATCGCTCCGGGCAGTTCTACTTCGCGCAGGTTCCTGCCGGGAGTTACACGCTCGAGGCGAGCTACCTTGGGCTGGAAGTTAAATCGATTCCCGTTCGCGTCGCCGATGGCGTGACCGCCCAGGCCGACGCGCAACTCGGCGAAGGCGCCATCGTCATGGCGGCCTACACGGTCGAGAGCATTCGCGAGGGCCAGTCGCGCGCCATCAACCAGCAGCGGACGTCGAATACGATTTCCAACATCATCTCCTCGGATGCGATCGGGAATCTGCCGGACCGCACGGTGGGAGAGGCGCTCGGACGGCTGCCGGGCGTCAATGTCGTTGATGACTCCTATGCCAGCATCCGCGGCACCGCCGCGGAGCACAATGCCGTCACGCTCGACGGCGATCGCTTCACCACCTCCGGCGACAGCGTGTGGGAAACCCAGGTGCAGTCCGACAACCGTGCGGTCGACCTGTCGATGATTCCCGCGGAGATGGTCGGCGGCATCGAGGTGATCAAGGCGCTGACGCCGGACATGGACGCCGACTCGTTCGGTGGCACCATCAATCTCGTCACCCGCAGCGCGTTCGACGTCAAGCAGCGCAGCCTCAACGGCAAGTTCGAGTACATCTACAACGACTTTCGCAACCAGCACGGCTGGGCCGGCTCGCTGACGTACCTGGACGTTCTGAACAAGGCGCGCACGCTCGGCGTCAGCGCGACGCTCACCTACCGCAACGAGGATCGGTGGACGAATTCCTACGAAATGGCCTATTACGACGCGGGAGCAATCCCGGTCGGCACGTCGGGCAGCGGCACGGCCGGCGCGATCGCGGCGGTGGGCAATGCCGGCGTGGAGGAATACGACACCCGGCTCAACTTCCAGGACATCACGAAGCTCGGCGCCACGCTGAACTTCGATTGGAAGCTCTCCGAGACGACCGAGCTGCACTGGCGCACCTTTTATGAAGATACGGAGCGGGAGGGCGGCCGTTTCCGGCTGCGCGCGCGCGCGCTTTCCCGGTGGAGCGCGAATTCGACCGCCGCGCTGCAAAGCGGCCAGCAGGTGCGGATGACGAACCTTTTCGAGGATGGCATCCGTGAACAGGACGTGATCCGACTCGGACTGGACGGGAAGACGAAGTTGCCGGCGGGCACGCTGGAGTACGGCGTGAAGTACGGCGATTCGACGCTCACCGCCAGCCGGGACCGGTACATCTTCGAAATGCCGAGCTCGACCGAGCGGCGGCGCTATGCGTGGAGCCTGGACCGCAGCAACCCCATGCTGCCGCGGCTGACGGTGACCCATATCGCCAGCGGCCGGGACGGGCTGTACGCCGATCTTGCGGATCGCTCGCTCACGTCGATTCGTTTTCACGGCGGCAAGGATACCGAGAACGACCTGACGCTGCGGACCGACTATTCCTTCAACCAGCCGATCGCCGGCCGCAGCATCGACTGGAAAGTGGGCGCGAAGTACCGGGGGAAGGACCGCAATTCGCGGCCCAGCATGCGCGACTTTTCGCCCGTGGCGGGGACCGCGCCAAACTACGGGCGGTACACCGTGGTCGCCGAGCCGCGGAACCTCTTGGACGGCAGTCAGCCATCGCTCGGCCCGTGGGTGTCGCTGTCGGAGGTTCTCGCCTACTTCCGCGCCAACCCGAATGCCTTCACCGCTCCCACGAGCGGAGAAATCAATCGGCTGGAGGCGCGAAAGTATGACGTGAACGAGGACATCCTTGCCGGCTACGCGATGGGCACCGCGAAATTCGACAAGCTCGAGGTTGTCGCAGGACTACGCTGGGAGCAGACCGAAACCGGCTATCACTGGCTCGCCGATCCGGCGGGCGCGTCCCGCGGGGACCAACGGTATGGCGAACTCTATCCGAGCGTGATCTTGAATTATCGCTTCAAGAAGAACCTCGTGGCGCGGTTCGCATACACCCACACGCTCTCGCGCCCGAGCTACGGGGACTTGGTGCCGTATCGGGTTTTGACGGACGACACGCAGGAGGAGTCCGGCACGGGCGGGCTGGCGCCGGACGATTTTCCGGAGACGAACCGGGTTTTCCTCGGCAATGCCAGCCTCAAGGCGCAGCAGTCCGAAAACTTCGACCTGTCGCTGGAGTACTACATCCAGCCGACTGGTGTATTCTCCGTCGCGTTCTTCCGAAAGGATTTGTCCGACATCATATTTCGCAGCCAGTGGAAGAACCCCGCCGAGCCGTTCACGATCTACTTCCAAGACCGCAATGGCTCCACCGGCAAGGCCCAGGGCATCGAGTTATCATGGCAGCAGGCGCTTTCATTCCTCCCGGGCCCGCTCGACGGGCTTGGCGTGAACATGAACGCCACATTCATCGATGGCTCCTCGGTGCTGGAGGAATTGGTTCCGGGCTCGACGAATACCTACCGTCCGCTCAACGTCGGCTTCCTGCCCGAGCAGCCCGAAAAGGTCTACAACGCCCAGCTCTGGTGGGAAAAGTACGGGATCACCGCGCGCGTCGCCGTGAACTACATCGACGAGTTTGTCCGCACCTCCGGCGGCCGGACTTCCTACTCGATCAACGACAAGGCCACGCGGTGGGACGCGTCGCTGAGCTACCGGGTCAGCAAGAATTTCACGGTGTACGTCGAGGGTCGCAATCTCACCGAAGAGGTCACTTCGTGGTACGCGACGACGCCGAACCGTCCGGAGGACTACGAGTTCACGGGCGCGGTCTACACCGGCGGCATCAAGTTTCGGTTTTAGACGCAACGCTGCCGGTCGCCCGGCGGACGATGTCAACCCGTCGCCAGTTCCTCGGCACGCTCTGCGCGGGCGCTACCGCATCGGTTGCACCCGCTAGTTTCGATGGCCGCATCCCGCTCGAGGCGCCGCGCGACACCCTGCACCCGAGCAACGGCCGGCTACTCAGTCCACCCGGCGCCGGATTCGGCGTAAGACTTGATTCCGCGTGGCTCGCGAAAGCGAAAGTCGTCTGATACGCACACCGCGCCATGAAATCTCCGACGCTCGCCCGGCTTGCGGGCGTTTCCCTGGCCATCCTGGCGGTCCAGTCCAACGCGACTGGCGTGCCTCTGTCCGGCGCCACTTATTTCGATGCGACGCCAGCCACAGGAGCAGCCTCGGCCGCGACCGAGGTGCAGCTGCTCCGGCCTGAGACGGTGTTTGACGCTGCACGCGGGTTCGGATGGACGAGGCCGCCGACCAGCACATTCGCGGAAAAGTCGTGGCTTGGCGTCCGTTCACCCGCGATGTCCGATGGCGTGGTTGGCAACCATTACACGCTTCGCCTCGCTCTCGCCCCCGGCCGCTGGACCGCAATTGTGTTTCTCGACGACGGATACCGCGACGCCCACCTTGTGACACTCGCTGTCGACGGGCGCGTTGTTCCGCACAACCCGCGCGAGTTTGGCCTGGAGGAGGAGCCGTCGCCGCCGCCGATCAACCGGTTTCGCGTGGCGCAGCTGGCGTTCGAATGTCGCGGCGGCGCAACCGAGCTCCGCTTCGCGCATCAGTCGCCGCACGGTGCGCGGCTGCTCGCGCTGCACGTGCTGCCCGATCCAAAATCCACGAGTGAAGCCGAGCAATGGTTCCTGCGCCAGATTCACAATGCCGGGCGGATCGATTCGCGTGTTTCACTCGAGGCGCTGCGTTTCGAACTCGCAAGTCACGCCAGCGAGTCGGCCATGGCGGCGTTCGCTCACTACTGGAAGGCGCAGCTCGATCTGCTGGCCGAGGCCGAGCATTGGCACCAGACCGGCGGTTGGAACCATGTGAGCGTGCAGACACGCAGCAGCATGTTCACGCGCTACAAGAATGCGCTCAGCCTCCTTGATGCGCTCGTCGAGCATCCGGACGGCGCGGCTTTTCCCCTCCGCCCGCGTGCGCTCTGGCTCCGGGCCCGCCTGCTCTACTGGATCGAGGTCGAGCAGCACCTCGCGAAGGACAAGGAAGCATTTCTGCGCGATATCGCCACGCTGCGCGCTACTCACCCGGAACACAGGCTCATCGCAATGTATGCCGGCGAGAAAGTCGACGAGCCGGATCCATGGGACAATTACGCGCCGCCGGTCGGTGCGCCGGCCTGGTCGACCTCTCAGTTCGAGGCACTCCAGCGGCTGCGGGATGTCGCCCACTACTGGATTGACGAGCGGCAGATCCCGAACGGGGAACTGGGCGGCAAGCCGGACGATGACGTGGAAACCCTGCGTTGGTGGCCGACGCTCATGTTTTCAGGGGACGGCAAAGTCACCGAGGCGTTTGCCCGGATGGCCGAAGGTGTGTGGTTCAGCAAGCACGTGCACCGCGGTTATTCGAAGGAACCGCGCGACGTGGAGCACTCTGCGGAGTTCGTGGCCGACACCGTGCCGATGATGGCGCTGATCACGCGCAGCGATCTCTGGATAGATCGACTCGCATGGTCGCATGGCCACATGCGTGACCTATGGACCGGTCGGAACACTCGCGGCGAGTTGCAGTTCAAGTCCGCCTGGATCGGAGCGACCGCAATTCAAGCCGAACCCCCGAAGAACCGTGACGTGAGCATGAACGCTCGCGCGACCAAAGCCGTGCGATTCTTCGCCTGGCTGCGGAAGGACGCCGCGGCGGAGAAGCTGTTACACGAGTGGAGCCGGACCTGGGCCCGCGCGGCGTTGCGCACCGACAAGGGCAAACCAGCCGGGCTGTTCCCAGCGTCGCTGCGCTGGCCCGACGCCGCGATCAATGGCGACGAGCCGTCATGGCATCGCGCAGCTATGTTCTGGCATTACTTCGACTGGACCGCCGATGGCCTGCTGTACGATCAGCTGCTTTATTCATGGCTGCGGACGCGCGATGCGGAATTGCTGAAGCCGATGGAGGAAACGCTGCGGTTTCTCAACGGCTGGGCGGACGCGACGCGCCGATCCAGGCAGCCGGAAGGCAGCGCCGGCTGGGCCGCGGATCGGCTTTTTCGCAGTGCTGATTTCTGGGGCGTCGTGGCGCAGTGGCGTCTCGAGACCGCCGATACGCGCTTCGACTCGCTGTTGAAACAGCACGCGCCTCCGTACCTGCGGTTCCGTCTGACGAGTGACGCACAGTCGCTCGCCGCCGGCATCGAGAAGAGCATGCTCGCGCACCTCCGCTACAACACGCCGCTGCGCACCACCGAGGTGCTGTTCACGGACCGCATTCACGTGGCGCGCGACGTGGACAACTGGAGCGGCGTCGACCTGGTGGTTGCGATGCTCACCGGGAATCACGTGCCCGACGGAATGTCTCCCTATTATCACGTCGCCTGGGAGCGCGCGCCACAAACGTTCACCGCGTTGGTCCGTGCCGCCAGCGAGCGCGAATTGTCGGCCGATGTTTTCCTGCACCAGCGACAGCCGGCCGGGATCACGGTCCGACTGTTCAGGCTGATGCCTGGAGATTATCAGCTCACCCTTTCTGCGGGCGCTCACGTACTGCTCAAACGCGACGAAACGATCGCGGCGCCGGATCACCGACTCAACTTCGATTTGCCGGGCCACACGGTCGTGCGCCTGCAGCTCACCGCCAAACCCGCCTCGCCATGAAATCCGCCTCATCCCGCCGCGCCTTCCTGAAACACGCTGCGCTTGTCGGCGCCGCGTCCGCCGCTGTTCCGCTGATCGGCCAGACGCCGGCCGCCAAACCCGCGTCCGCCCCGCGACCAGAGGTCAAAATCACCGACGTGCGCGCGTACGTCGTTGACCGCGCAATTCTCGTCGAGGTGGTCAGTGATGCCGGTATTTCCGGATGGGGCGAATGCGCGTTCGACGGCGGCGTGCTCATGAAGACCTTCGTCGACCAGCTGCTGAAAAAGGAGATCGTGGGCCGGAGCCCATTCGATGTGCGCAAGCTCTGGGACTGGATGTTTTTTGAAAACCACGACCTCGGTCCCGGCGGTGCATTGCCGAACGCGATCGCTGGCGTCGATCTTGCGCTCTGGGATTTGAAAGGTCGGTTGCTCAACCAACCGGTTTACAACCTTCTCGGCGGCCGTTATCGCGATCGCATCGCAGCCTACGGCAGCGTCCCGGTGCGCCGCGGCCGCGTCAGCGTGGAGGACTGCGTGAAGTCCTGTGTGAACTTTGTCCAGCAGGGGTTCAAGTGCATCAAAGTCCGCATGCAGATTCGCGAACATTACCTCAATCCCGATCCCGACCCGACCTTCGCCTACGTTGCCGCCGTGCGGAAGGCGATTGGCGATGACATTGCGTTCATGGTCGACGCCAACAACGGCTACTCGGCCCAGCGCGCCATCGCCACCGGAAGAAAGCTTTTCGAAAAGTGGAACGTGGCCTACTTCGAGGATCCAGTGAGCGATCAGAACCTTGCCGAGATGGCGCAGGTGACCGCGGCATTGCAGGATCAGGACATCGTCGCGGGCGAAAAATGCTACACGCGGTGGCAGATCAAGGATCTCATGGTCATCGGCAATGTCGACATCGTGAACCCGGACGTCGTGAAGGTGGGCGGCATAACAGAAATGGACCGCATGGCGACGCTGTCCGCCTGCTTCCACAAGCCGATCCAGATGCACAATACGCGGCCAACCCTATCGACCGCCGCCTCGCTCCACTGCATGGCTTCGACGCCGCTGGTCGCTCGCTTCATCGAATATCCCGAGGTCGGCACGACCTTTGAAGGGCTGATGCGACTCTTCCACAATCGCGTGAAGCTGCAGGACGGATGGCTGCATGTGCCGGAAGGTCCTGGACTCGGACTCGACGTGGATACCCGGGCGGTGCGCGCGTCGGCGAAGCCGGTATAATCGTGGCGGGCGCCAACAGGATTCAATCGCGGCCGTTGGCGGGCCCGCCGCCGTCTGGGGCAGTGCCGCGGCCGGCGCCGCCGCTTCGGCGGGCCTACTTCCGCTGGATCGTCTGTGGGCTGCTGTTCTTCGTCTCGGCCAACAACTACATGGATCGGCAGGTGCTCGGTGTGATGGCGCCGGAGCTGATCCGGATCTTCGGATGGTTGCCGGAGGACTATACGGCCATCGTGTTTTGGTTCCAGATCGGTTATGCGCTCGGGTTCATTGCTGCGGGCCGGCTCTTCGACCTGGTTGGCACCAGGTTGGGGTTTTCGGTGGCGGTCGCATGCTGGAGCCTGGTAGCGACATGGCATAGCGGATTGAGTACGCTCTTCGGCTTCAAGGTCGTGCGCTTCCTGCTCGGGCTGGCTGAGCCCAGCCACATGCCCGGTAGCATCAAGGTCGTTGCGGAGTGGTTTCCGCGCCACGAACGGGCCCTGGCGACAGGGATCTTCAAGAGCGGCTCGAACCTCGGCGCGATCCTTGTGCCTGTGCTCGTGCCGTGGATGTTCTTCACTCTCGATTGGCGGGCAACGTTTCTCATCACCGCCTCGACCGGATTTGTGTGGCTCATGTTCTGGCTGTGGCTCTATCGGTCGCCGTCGGAGAGCGCATGGGTTTCACGCGTGGAGTTGAACTATATCACGGGCGGCGAGCCCGAGCCATCCATCGAGCGCGTGCCGTGGCGGCTGTTGCTTCGACGTCGCGAGACGTGGGCCTATGTGAATTTCAAGTTCATGACGGATGCCATCTGGCATTGGTACCTGGCGATGCTGCCGCTGTTTCTTAGCCAGCGTTTCGGGCTTGGCCTGGCCGAATTTGGCCTGCCCCTGGTGGCAGTTTATGTGATTGCCGACGTGGGCAGCATTGGCGGCGGCTGGCTTTCGTGGCGCTGGATTCGTCAGGGGTGGGACCTCACGCGCGCCCGCAAGGCGGCAATGTTAATCTGCTGCGCCTGCACCCTGCCGGTGATGCTCGTTCCAGAGGCGAAAAGTCTGTGGCTTGTCGTTGGTCTGGTCGGCCTGGCGCATGCCGCACATCAGGGGCTTACCTCCAATCTGTTCTCGACGGTATCGGATATGTTTCCCCGGCAGGCGGTGGCTTCGGTGGTAGGCTTCGGCGGCACCGCCGGGCAGATTGGCGCAGCATTGATGACGGTCCTTAGTGGCGTGGCGCTGGCGCGCACGGGCAGCCTGAGCGTGATGTTCTTTGCCGCGGGTTCGACGTATCTGACGGCGTTTTTCATTTTCCATTTGCTGGTGCCGCGGCTGGCACCGCTTGATCTGCATAGCGGACCTAATTGAAACCGGCGATGCGGCGCCCGCGTCCGGCGCATGGCGTTACACCGCGAAAACGCCGCTGCCGGCCGGCTCGTCCGCGATCATCGAGGCAATCGCCACCGATCGCCCGGGTAACAGCGCAAGTTTGAAGCAGTCCTGGCCCGTGGCGAAAGCCGCCGGAACGGACAAGTAGCCGACGAGCTTGTCCGCAATGAGGCGGTGGGAAGCGCGAGGCGAATGGGGCGGCGCTCGTTCTCTCCGCGTGCCTGCAGAACTAGAAAGTGAACGAGGCAGTTCGCCCGCCAATCATGGATGTATCTGCGAAAATGGCGCAGCCATTTTCATTTAGCAGCCTGTCGGCTCCGTCGGCCTCGCATTCGCTCGCCCAAAAATCGGATTTCCTAAGTCCGACAGGCTGCTACCGCGTACCATTCATCGCGATGGCCCGCCCCTCCGCATACGCGCGGGCGAGGGCAATCGCCAGCGCTTCCGTGCGCACGGGCTTCGTCAGAAAATCATTCATGCCGGCGGCAAACGCGCGCTCGCGATCGTTCGGCATCACGCCCGCCGTCAACGCGATGATCCACGGCCGCGTCGACACCGGGTGCTTCGCCCGAATTCGCCGCGTCGCTTCGCAGCCGTCGAGCTCGGGCATTTCCACGTCCATCAGGATCGCGTCGTAGTCCGCCAGCTCCGTCGCGGCCAGAGCTTCCAGCCCGTTGCCAACCGTTGTCGAGCGGTAGCCCAGCCGTCACAGCAGCAGGCTCGCGACGCGCTGGTTCACCGGATTGTCCTCCGCGATGAGCAGCCGCAGCGGGCAGCGCTGGCCCAGCGTGGAATCCACGGCCGCAGCCTCGGGCCGCCGGGAGGCGGCCGCGGGCCCCGTCTGGGGTTCAAGCAGCACGGTGAAATGAAAGGTGGAGCCGTGGCCGGCTGCGCTCTCCGCCCACATCGATCCCCCCATCAGGATTGCCAGCCGCTGACTGATCGCCAGACCGAGCCCGGTTCCGCCAAAACGTCGCGTGGTGGAGGCATCGACCTGGGAAAATGACTTGAACAGCCGTCCCATGCCTTCTGCCGGAATACCGATGCCGGTGTCGCGCACCGCGAATTTCAGCCGCTGGCGCGGCAGCGTCCCGTCCATCGGCTCGGCGCTCACGCTCACCCGTACCTCGCCGGCATCGGTGAACTTGATCGCGTTGCCGATCAGGTTGACGAGAATCTGCCGCAGTCGCGTGGCATCGCCGGCCACGTGTGCCGGCACCCCCGGCATCACTGTGCTTTCGAGCCGGATTTTCTTTTCCCGCGCCGGCGCGGCGAACAAATCGAGCGCGTCGTCGATGCATTCGCGCAGGTCGAAAGGTGCAATCTCGAGCTCGACGCGGCCCGCCTCGATCTTCGAGTAGTCGAGAACATGGTTGATGATGGTGAGCAGCGAGTCGCCGGAAGACTCGATCGTCCGGACATAATCGTCCTGCGTCGGCGTGAGTGGCGTGTCGCGCAGCAGCGCGGTCATGCCAATCACGGCATTCATCGGCGTGCGAATCTCGTGGCTCATCGTCGCGAGAAACTCCGACTTGAGCCGCGAGGCCTCCAGCGCCTGATCCCGCGCCCCCGCGAGGTTCTCCTCGAGCCGCTTGCGCTCGGTGATGTCCTCGATCTGGGCGATCGCGTGCAGCGGCACTCCCGCGGCGTCGCGGACGAGTGAGGCGGTGAGCCGAATCCATACGATGTGCCCGTCGCGGTGGACGTACCTCTTCTCCATCTGATAAAAACGACGGCGCCCGGCGATCAACTCGCCCAGCAGCGCCAGATCGGCGGCGAGGTCGTCCGGATGCGTGATGTCCTGAAATGTCTTTTGCCGCAGTTCGGCGTCGGTGTGGCCGACGATTTCGCACAGCGATTTGTTCACGCGCAGCCAACGGCCATCGAGCGCCACGATCGCCATGCCGATGCCGGCGAATTCGAACGCGTGGCGAAAACGCTCTTCGCTGGCCGCGAGTTCGGTGGTCCGGGCAGCGGCAATCGCGTTGGCCCGCTGGCCGACTGATTGCAGGCTGGTCACGAAGCCGGCGAGGAGGAGCGTCGCCAATGCCAGGCCTCCTGTGGCCCATATCGCTGGCGTTTTTTCCGCGGCAGGGAAATTGGGGCCGCGGCGCCAGCCAAGTTGGAAAGGCTGTCCGGCCATCATCATCTCCGTTACCCGTTCAAATCGCGGCAGCGTGCCGTCGCGTGGGCCGTCCGAGGAGTAAAGCGCTTGTTCGAGGCCGAGGCCGCCGGCCTCGAAGAAATGCAGGCGCAGTGTCTTTTCCATCGGGCCGAGTACTCCCTCGAGGAACAGGTCGGGAAACACCTGCGCGTAGACCCAGCCCAGGTGCGCTGCGCGGCGGCCGGCCAGGGTATCGATCGGCATGCCCTTGGTGTAGAGTGGTACGTAAAGGAGCAGGCCCGACCGCCGCTGCGTGTCGCGCGAGCCGGGAATCCGGCGATTGATCTGCGGCTGGCCGGTGTCGCGCGCAAGTTCGGCCGCCTGGCGGCGGGAAGGCTCCGTGGCGATGTTGCGGCCGATCGGCAGCTTGGCGCCCACATTTCCCTCGACGAGCGTGATGAGATAATTCGGGTCGCTCTCCCGGCCTGGCTGCGTCCCGGGGAAAGGGCTGATGCTCGGGTCGCGCTCACCGTCCGCCCGGGCGCGAGTCTTCCATTCCTCGATTCGATCCGGCGGCACAACCAGAATCACTCCCAGGCCGTTGATCCCCGGGTAACGCTGGCTGAGTTGCAGCGACGCCGCGTAGACGCGCCACTCCTCGCGATCGACCGATTTGGAGGCGGCGAAAAAACTCGTGCCGCCGTGGAGCGCGTCGATGTAGTTCGTCATCCGCACGCGGATCGCCGCCTGCGCCTCGGCCACGCGTTCGCTGAAGAACTCCTCCTGCCGGCGCAAAGCCGTGCGTTCGAAGAGCAGGTACATCCAACCGCTGAAGGCCCAACCCGCGAGCAGAACGAGGACCGGCAGCAGCCGCCCTGCGCTGACACGAAACTTGCCTGCTGCCCGGGCAGCGGGATCGGAAGGCGGTCGATTGCCGCCCGCGAGGCCGGGACTCATTGGTGGACTGTGGGTGGACTCCATGGTGAGCATCGAGCGCACCACGGAGCGCGCCAAGTCAGCATTCAGAACGCCCCATGGCGAGTCCGGACCGCAGGAAAGTAGCTTCAGACCGCGATGGCCCACCGACTCCGATGCGCCGAATCGTTGGTGACCGACGGGGTCTTATTCGCGCCTGAACCGATCAAGCAGTTGCCGATTGGCAGGCAATACATGTTCGGCGAATTCCGGATGAATTGTTCCAGTAGGATCGCAAAGCCCGGGTTTCACCAAACCCGATGCCTTGCCGACTGAATCCAGGTGGCTGCAGAACCCATAACCAATAATGATTTTCGAATCATAGACCGCCTGCAAATAAGGCGGGTAAGCCTTGGCGGCATCTTCCCGGGTCTTCAAGCGGGCGGAGGTGGTAATATGGTGGTCGGAAATGAAGATCGGCTTGCCCGTCGTCTGGTGGACCCGTCGGTAAAGTTCGCCATCCAGTCTTTCGTTGAATGGAGGCTGCACGGCGATCGCGTCCACGTGCCGGCCGGCGGATCGCAGCAGTTCCATATTCAGTTGATCGTGCAACAGCCGATGACTGAAAAGCAGATGGTTGGGATCCGCCTTCCGGATCAGCGGGCCGACGAAGGCGTAGAAATCGTCGATCAGATGCAGCGCGAACTTCACGTCGTCCCTGTAAACTTCGGTCGGCCGCGGAAAGACCTGCGACTTGCCCGGTGAAAATCGCACGTCCGTCAGCCCGATACCGTAGTTTGCCGTGAACTCCACCTCTCTCCCCTTGTACTCGCTTCGGATCCACTTCAGGTATTCGTTCTTACCGGGCGTTCCCTCCGGCTGGCGGCGAATGGCCTCCGCCCAATTCAGCTCGGGGTTATCGCGGGCGGGGACGATCACGGGGACATCCCCGAGCATATAGGCAACAAGGTTTCGGTCCTCCTTCAACTGTCCGCAGGTCTCGGCGACGGTTTTGGCGACTTCCGACCGGAAAGCGGGATCATAAGGGTCGGGGTACCGGAAAATTCCAGGGGTGTCTCCGCGCTTGATTCGGTTATATAATCCAATGGAGATATTCAGGAAATCGAATGGATAAACATAGCTCAATGACCCTTTCTGAATAAAGGGAAGAGAGGCCATCCATCCATACGAGTTGAAATGGTAGGAGGCCAGGTCGCGGTTTATCCGCTCCACCCCGAATCGCTGGTTGACATGGTTCAGGCCCAGGCAGAAGTACGGTTTCCCCTCCGGATCGAACAGCGTCCACCTGCCATCCTGCATGCCGGTGGTGTAATACCCCGTCCCTTGGTGTGGGAGTTTCGGCTGCGCGGTGGCGGGCATCACGGCAGGTTTGGTCGGTTCGGTCGGGCCGCGGGGAGTGACTTGGGCGCCGGCGTGACTTGCCAGGATCCAAGCGAGCGCAACGCCAAGCATCCGGGAAAAATGGAATTTCAATTGCATGGGAAATGGCGATTGGATCCGGGGTGCGTTTTTTCCCCGACACAATACTTTCATCGATCGTTGGCGACAAATTTCGGCTTCAGCCGGATCATCATTTGCGCCCAGGTTCGGTAGATGTGCTGGGGTAGGGTGAGTTTCTTTGCCTTTTCCAACACCGTGGCCTCTTCCGGCGTGAGGCCATCGTAGTGCCCGATCCAACCGCAGGCAATTTCGCGCGAGTCGCGCATGAATTTCTCCAGTTGGGCTTCGTTGCAGGAGAGCAAGAACGTCTCCTCGATCACCACGGGTTTGCCCACCCCCACCTTGCGCAGTGCTTCCATCGCTTCCGCGGGCCGCTCCTGGTGCGGGTAAATATGCACCGAAATGAAATCGAGCGGCGGTGCGATGTGCTCCGGCAAGAAGCCGGACAAATGCCTCAAGCGTTGCGACCACGGCAGCAAACCGACGGTAATCAGTGCCGCCGGGTCGTGTTTGCGGATCGCGGGGATCATCCGTCCCAGCCACTGTGCCACGATGGCCTCGCGGCTGCGGCCCGCCGGATCAATTGCAATATATTGCAGGAAATCATAATCACCGAAGAGGCGCCCCGATCTCCACTGGCCGGGCTCACGTTTTTTGGGGGGCGAAATCGGTTCGTTCATCAGATCGTAGCAGAACACCGCCGGACTTCCTGCGCCGGCTTCCGCTACCGCCGCCCAGAAGTTCGCCTGCGCCGTCCAGCGCGCCGCTTCGTCCATGTCATCATACCATGCCGGCGAATCGATCGGTCGATAGCAGGCGAGTCCCGTCACATCGACGTAGATGCCGACCTGCTCCGCGAGACGCAGCATGCGAATGTATTGCCGCAAGGCGGCCGGATTGGCCCGAGCGGGTGCGGCCATGAATTTCCCAAACTGCAGGTGCACGCGTACGACGTTGGCACCGAGCTTTTTCATTTCACGGAAATCGCTGGCAAACGTCTCCCAGTCCTCGTCCCAAAAGTCCTCCATCAGCCGTCCGGCGTTGCCGTAATTCATTCCCCACGGGTGAAAGGGCGTCTTCGATTCGGCCCGGATGAAGCCGCGTCCGTCCGGCGAGACCACGATACGTTCCAATTTGCCCTTGGGCGGCGCCGCCGCGGCGGCCGCGAATCCGAACGGTAAAGCGAAAATACAAAGCCCGGCCCGGAGGAGAGGGCGCGAGGCGACGAACCGGCAACACGTTCCGAGGAATTGCATTTGGGGCGATCCTTTTGCGGCGTTTACAGCGGCCTGAATCAGTTCAGCGAAGAGGACTCACTTTGGATTCTGTGACATGGAAAGATCGGGTGACGGTCGCCGCGGTTCTGACTTGAGGTTCGATCGAGCGGCCCCATTGCCAGGCTGTCACCGTGATTTCGACGGGATAGCGAGTTCGCGGTGGGATAGGCGTCAACTTGAGGATGTTGCCCTCGACGACAGCGGGACCCGCAACTATAAAATACCTGACGGGCAGTCCCGAATCGGATGTAGCCGCGAGCGTCACCGAGTCCGTGCCAAACGGTTGATCGGGGATCGGTGCGAAAGTGATGGATTGCGCGAATCCGGACCGGTTTGGCTCGAGTTGGAGATATCCGGGTTGAACGACGTCTCGAATTTTCCCCGTTCCTTTGTGGCGTAGGGCGACGCAGATCGGGCCTTTCGGCCAAGTGCGGTCCAAGGCAATGCGAAATCGACCCTGCCCCAGCGGCACTATCGATCCACAAATCCACTCCACCGTGGGTGTCCCCGGGGCGATGGCCAGTGGCGCCATGGCGCCAACAAAGCCCGGTGGAATGGCAGGCAACAGACAGCCTGCAATCTCAAAGGTAATGCCATCGGCACCAGTCTCGAACGGCACCGGCCTGGTGATTCCCCGAAAGGCCATCGGGACGGCTTTCCCCTGCGCGTCGACAAACGCCGGGAGTTGACTGGCCGCCTGCCAGTTGACGGCGGCGGTGTGGAAGGCGTCCAAGGCGAGAGTTTCGCTAAAAAACCATGGCATGGACCGGTACGCCGGTTCCGCCTTCGCATACGCAGTGGGTTCGAAAGTATTTCTACCTGGCAGCGGCAGTCCGGTTACAAACCCATCGGATTGCGCAACGGGCAAGAGACCCTTGCTGGGGTCAGTCGGAATCCGCGCTCTGACCACCGCGGAGATGTAGGCGGCAAAATGAGCGGTCATCGCCTCCGTGCAGTCGAAGTGCCCGCTGCCCGCCTCAATCAATATACTCATGGGCCAATCAGGAAACACCGCGCGCTCCTTGAGCATCGTTTCGTAAAAAGACAAATCGGTCCAATGGGTGCGTATATCGGTCTTGTCCTGATACCATTCCTGGGCGGTTCCGACGGCTACCAGCACCGGTGTCTCGCGGTTCTGGTATCGGGACAAAGTCAGGGCGTTCTTGATGAAGATACCGGCGATGCAGCGCTGAGGCGAATGGTTCAATAATTGATATAGCATGCGGTAGTGCATCGACTCCCCCATCGGCAACCAGGGGACTATCGCCACCTCCGTGTAGCCCGATGATGCCGCGAGGCCATCAAGCAACTGCTGGAGAAAAGCCACCGTCTTCGGGGCTTCGTCCCTTTCCTTGAAACTGATGAATCTCGGCGTGCACCACACAATCCCCAGGTCGCTGGCCGAACAGGCTGCGCGAATTGCCGGGTGTCCCACCAAGCCATGTTCGGGGATGTTCTCCCCCAAAATGAGCAACCCCCGAAGCCGGCGGCAGTTTTCAGGAATCCAAAGGTATGCCGCCGTGGTCACTTCATCGTCGGCCGTGTACACGAAGGTGCTCCGTTGCACGAACTGGAACACCTGGTTTTCCGGCGACCGCATCACGCCGGAATTGATGAAGACGCCTGCCGGCAAAGTGGACAACAGGGGGCCGCCGATCGCGAGCAAGCATGCAAGGGCGCAGGTTTTCATTCCACGAGTCGAGTAGTCCCTGCAGACTCCCTCATATTCCCCCCTATAGGTGCGCATGCGTCAAATGGTATCCAAGGCTTGGCGCAGCCGTGCCGGATATCAGAACGTGAAGCTGTTGGTCACATACCATCTCCGTTCCGGCGCGAGCCGAACCGTGGAAATATCGCCCCACGGCTGGACGCCGATGGCTATGGGGGTGTCGTCTGCGACAAGGTTGCGCACATTGAGCTGGATTTTCCAGCTGAGCCGGTTTTTCCAGAGCTTGCGTTCATAGCTGGCAAACGCGTCGACGTTGGTTTCGGCCGGCGCGTAATACGGACGGGTGAGGTCGAGGTGGACGCTGCCGTCGGTATTGCGCGTGGTCGGGTAGCCGATGCCGAGCTTGTCCTGCCAGCGGACGGCACCGCCGATACTCCAGCCTTTCAGTCTCTCTCCGAATATCGAGTTCCCGCCGAAACGATAGCTGGTCACCAGGTTCGCACGCCACTTGCGCTGTTCGGCGCTGGCCGAGCCTTCCGTGGCGATGGCGGTTGCGAACGGACTATAAACGTTGGCATCGAGCCAGGCGCCGAAGGTCTGCACGTTTGCGGCCAGCGGATCGCCTGGCTGCCAATTGAGTGGGTATGCCCCATGCGCCCGCGGTCTGAGTTTGTCCCAGACGGGGGTCATCCGCGTGATCAGATCCTTCAAGAACGGCAGGGCGTTGCTCTGGATCGTCTCCTGTTTCGCGACGTTCGCCAGGATGCGCCAGTTGCGGGTGGGATTGTAGACGATTTCGAGCTCGGTCCCCTTGGCTGTATAGTCGGTCGTATCGGTTCGGCCCGGAAGCGAACTGAAGTAGTTCACCGACTGGTTGGGCCGCTCCCCCACCACGCGCCACTCGTAGAGCGCGCGATAATTGTCCGGCAGCGCACTCAACAGGAGTTCGGCATCGGCAATCCCGATATCAACCAGATGAGGATTCAGGGTGCCTTCCGTGTACCACCGCGCGGCCGCGCGCACGGTGGCATCCATGGCCGCGATGCCCACGACCGTCGGATTGTAGCTCTGGCCTTTGACGCTGGTTTCAAACCAGTTCAGCCGGAGGCTCAACTTGTCGCTCAATGCCGACACGTTGACGCCATACTCCCTGGTATCGCCCTCGGGCGAGGCGATCTTTTCGCCATAGCCATTGATCCGGCCACCAACCGGAGTGAAATTACTCGATTTATTGTAGAAGATGCTGAGGTCGGTTCCAGAGGGAAGCCGCACCAGTTGGCGTGGCCAGCGCGCGACCGCACTGTAACTCCTGACTTCTCCCGCCACGTTCAAAGGCGGGGTGTCCGGAAAGGAGAAGTCATTGAACCCGTAGTGAACCTTGCCGGGGTCGTTTGGGTCGGCGGGATTGGGGACAAAATTCACCGTTTGGCGGACGAAATAATCCTCGTCGCGGCGCCATCCCAACATGGTCACGAAGTGATCCTGCAACCAGTGACTCTGGAGGACGGCGGCCTGGGATCTCGTGACCTCCCGCAAACCGCTCCCGCCATTATTTCTCTCCAGCAGCGTAGCGGGCGCGTCGACCAACCGGCCGGGATCGGTGGCGTTCGCCTCGCGCCCGAAGTAGGGAATATTGGTTAACGGCCCGGCCGTTTGCGACGGGATGGACACCGCGTCGAGCTGAAGGGGATTGCGGTTCCCGATGAGGGACGGCCCGATGTAGACAATCCGCCCCGAGCGACGGCCGGCATGGTCGATGTTGGGCGCGCGTTCGCGCGCGGCATCTCCGTCGAAGGCATAGCCATGGTTGTAACTGATGCTCTCGTTTGAGTTTTGCTCATACAGACCCGTGGCGGTGTGGCGGCCAAGCCACTTGGCCCACGCCGGCCGCAAATCGCGGAAGTCGTATTTCAGATACGCGGTGGCGCGGATGGCCTCCGAGGCAATGAACAGGTTGTTGTAGTTGACTTGAGAAGAAAGCAGGTAAGGCCGGCCGACATTGGGGTTCGGTATGCCCGTGGGCAGGGTGACATTGGGATCGATGCGGACGTGATTGCTGCCGCCGGACGACACGAAGGAGTTCTTGCTGCGCCGGTCGATGCGTTGCTGGTCATAGGCGAGTTCAACGCCGATTCGGTCCTCCCAGGCCCGTTGCTCGAGCGCGATGTTGAACGTGTGGAAGCTGTCTCCCTGAATCGAACTCTCGTCGATCATCCGATTCTTGAAATCGAAGACACTGAAATTGGTGAAGCCCTGCTGCTTGATCCCGGCTGGGACCACGCCGGGTTGTTGTCCAGGCAGCACATTTGCGCCTCTCCAGTACGCGGCGGGCAACTCGAAGATATTCTGCGTGCCATAATAGCGAATGACGTCGCTGGCCAGATCGCGGTTGAAAATCGGATTGAAGGTTCCCGCCCTGATGGCATTCGCCAAGATGGCGGCGCTGCCGACGACCTCGCTGCGGAAACCGAACGCTGGTCGGGGATCCCTCGGGTTGTTATGCACCGCGACCATTTGATTCTGGACCGTTCCCTGGTTGATGAAGAAGCCAATGAAATCGGCGAGCCCCGCGTTCTGGGTTGCGGCATTCGGGTTTCGGGCCGGGTCATCAAAGAACGTCCAGTCATAAGGCACCCGACCCGCAGCATCCCACATTTCCGAGCTGTTAAAAGGCAGGACAGCGATCGGCCGGTTGGCCTTCGTACGCCCGGTTTCGAAACTCGCCCGCAGCGCCGTCGACTTGAACGGCTCATGGGTGACCGCCCCATAAATGCGCCGCTTTTCCTGGAACGCCGGCCGCTGATTATAGCGCTCATTGTCCGCGAGTGCCGCCAGCCGGATGGCAAGTTTTCGTTGGATCAAAACGCGATTGAAATCGATTGATGCACGCTGGCTGTCGTTGTTGCCATACCGCGCTTCGACCTTGTTCCGGTTGTGGTTGAGATCCGGCCGGAGCAAGGAGGTATCAACCACCCCCGCTGGGCTGCCGATGCCAAACAGGATGGCATTGGGTCCGCGATTCACCGTGACGCGATCCGTATTGTAGGAGTCGAACTCGATTCGGGTGGGGAACAGGCCGCGCGAAAAATTGGGCGAAGCCAGGCCGCGGGTCCGGCTGCTTTGCTGCGGATCGAAACGGGGACCTTCGCCGACGACCGAGGTGGCATTGATGTCATTGGTCGCGCCGGAGTAATTGCCGTCCGGTCCCGCGGTCTCCATCCCCGTGGCATAGATGAGCAGGTTGCTGGAACTCGTCGCGCCGAGATCATCCAGCAAGTCCTTTGTGTAGATCGAAATGGAGGCGCCAAGGTCCTTGATCGGCGTGTTGAGCCGGGTGCCGGCCAGGGTGGAGGTCGCCTGATAGCCGGTGTCGCGATCCGCATCGACCACGAAGGGTGAGAGCGTGACGGCAGGTTCGGCGGATTCAGTCGGGCTAACGGCGGGGGCGACCTGGGCACCGGCGTGAATCGTAAGGAGGCCGGCGAATGCGACGCCAAGCCGCCCTGAAGCGGAGTATTTCAATTTCATGGTGAATCGGGGTGGGGAAACCAGGCCGGACTCGGACTTTCCTAGCACGCGACCATGTTTCAATGCCCATCCAGCCCCAACCCAATCCCTTCGTTACTTGACTCGTTAAGTGCGGCAGTGCTCGCGACCCATGATGAGACCGGCCTTACTGAACGGGTAAAGTTTCGACAGGGTTGGTCCGCCCTCATTCGACACCTAATGGCATGATCATTGATTAAACCGCCGACGGCATCGTCCCGCGGGTGCCCGGAGGAAATTGAATTCCCAACCACCATGAAAAGCCCAGGTCTCTTGTTTGCGACTCTCGGTCTCATCGCGTTCGTTTCCCATCCGATCCAGGCGGCTGATGTGGACAAAGCCTCGATCAAGGTCACGGCCAGCGGTTGGGAGGCGAAAGCTCACGGCGGCGTCGGTGACTTCCCGCCGGCGAACACGCTCGATGGTCGGGTGACGCCCGATTCATCCTGGCGGGCCGAGGGCCCAGGAACGTGGATCCAGTGGGATCTGGGCACCCCAAGGAAACTCCGAAAAATCGGCCTGGCGTTCCTTTTCGGCGACAAGCGCTATTACACCTTTGATCTGCTCGTTACCAACGATCCGACGGCCTCGCGCGACTGGCGCCCCGTGCGACTGAAGGCAAAAAGCACGGGCAACTCGCTCGGGTTTGAAATGATCAACCTCGATGCCGCGGCGGTGCGTCACGTTCGTTTGGTGGGCTACGGCAATTCCTCGGCGCAATTCCCCAAGTGGACGAACCTGACCGAGGTCGCCTTCGAAGAATGACGCACGCCCGTCGTGCTTTCTTGAAAGAAGGCATTGCTGCACTCGTTCTGCTGCTGTGCCTCGGCCGTATGTCGGCCAAACCGCCCACCGCGCACGAAATTGGCAACCGACTGGAAATCCGCTGGCATGGCGACCTGCTGCTGGAGATTCGCGATGGCCGCTTCCTGCGTTTTAGGGGCAGTGGATTCAACGACCATTGGCTCGGGACCACGGCCGCCCCCATGGACCTGGGCTGGGACTACCGGGGTGTGAAGGATTATGTGAACAGCCGGCATGAGACGGTGACGACCGAAAACGGATTCGTTGTGACGCTGGCGGGAGCGAAGCCGAGCATCGACGGTCACATCGAGACGCGAATCGAGGCGCGGTTGATTTCGGCGCAGGAGGGATTTCGATATACACTCAGCTCCAAACTGACGGGCTCGCAGCGGAAATGGCGGGCGGTGTCCACCCGCGCCCGGGGCGTTTCCGCCGGAACCGCGGTGGAGATTGAGGTGCTTGATTTTCACCTTAATCGTATTTCGCGATCCGATTTGATGGACTGGCGGAATTCGCCGGGCGAGGAATTGCTGTACGATGGGATTGTGGTGGCGCACAAGTCGGAGCCGTGGCGTTTTATCCCGCCTGTCTACACCCCGTATCCAATCCGAAAAGGGGAATACCCGACGATTTTCTGGACGAACGAGCGCCGCGCGGAGACCGGTTTTCGGATCGGATATCTGGACCGCCGCGAAGGGGGATGGATTCAGGAATTCGGCCGCGTCTCCGCCCCGATAAAGATAGAGCAGTGTTGGCTTGGGGTGGACGTGCATTATTTGATGCCGACAGGTGTTCCCGGCCGAAAAGAGGACGAGGATACGTTCGAGACTGGATATACATTTGGTTTCACTCCCGTTACGCGCCAGACCGCACGGGAGATCCTGGACCGGGCCGCGTCGATCGACTGGCGGGAACGACCTGAATACCAGCTGCCGGTCTTCTCGCGCTACAGCACATTCGAGGAGCGGTTGTCGCGGGCCGGCCAGTTTGTCTGGTGCGCGAGTTCCTACCAATGCGCCCTCGACGACACCTTGGGCGCTGACGATCGTCATTCAGTTCGGATCACCCACGCCTTGCCCGGGGAAAAGTCCGCCTGGTATGCTTTCACTTGGGGCACCCATTTCGACACTCCGACGCCGCTGAAGGGCCGGTTCCGCATTTCGGCCATGGTGAAAACCCGGGACTGTGCCGGGAATTTCAAAATGGCGGTCGCAAAGTTTGGCGACGGCGACATCTTCCTGCGTCAGACTGGGCAATGGACGAGCACGGGCAGGCGCAAGGACGTCGAATGGTTTTACTCGGACCAAGCCATCACCGGCACCGTGGAGTGGACGCAGTTGCACGTGGATGTGGACATAGATTTGACCCGTGAACCGCCGTTCACGCGCCACGGCGTCATCCTGGAATATGCCGGGGCCGGCTCCATCTGGTTCGACAACGTCAGGATTCAACAAGTCGAATGACGAGGCGAACGCCCGGATTCTCACGAGGTTCGCCGTACCGGCCCGGTCCGCTCTCCCGATGAATGCACCGTGCTCTGAAAGGCTTCCTTCATTCATGCGCCGACCGAAGACGATCATTTGTATGAGTGAGGCGGCGTACGCCGCGGTCCTCCCGGAGCCGGAGCGCAGCGCGATCCACCAACTGCTTGATGTGGTAGGCATCCTGCACCCAGGCGATGCCAGCACGATTGGGGAGCGTCCGGAATGGACGGAGGTCCAGTTCTTGGTCTCCGGCTGGGGCGCGCCTGGGCTCACATCACAAATTCTGGCGAGGCTCCCGGCGCTCGCGGCGGTTTTTCACACCGGCGGAACCGTGAAGTCCATCACCACTGAGGCCATGTGGAGCCGCGGCATCCGCGTGACCAGTGCTGCCCAGGCGAATGCCCGGCCAGTGGCGGAATACACGGTTGCACAGATTGTCTTGGCACTGAAACGGGTCTGGCCGCGAGCGCTCGCGTGGCGGCAGGAACGGCGTTACTTGACCGATGACCCGCTCGCGCCGGGTGCCCTCAACAGCACGATCGGACTCCTGGCTCTGAGCCGGACTGGGCGCGTGGTGAGAGAACTCCTGCGCAGCTACGATCTGCGGGTGCTCGTTTATGATCCGACGGTGACCGCGGAGGAGGCGGTTATTCTCGGAGTTGAGCTTGCGCCTTTGGAGCGGATCTTTTCCGAGGCTCATGTGGTCAGCTGCCATCTTCCGTTGCTGGCAGGAACCACCGGTCTCCTGCGCGGCGGGCATTTCGCGGCCATGCGGCCGGGCGCCACTTTCATCAACACCGCCCGGGCCGGGGTGCTGCACGAGACTGAACTGCTTGGTGTTCTCCGGGCGCGTCCCGACCTTTGGGCCATCTTGGATGTGACAGAGCCTGAGCCGCCGGACCCGAGGGCGCTTTTGCTGAATCTGCCCAACGTGATCCTCACTCCCCACCTGGCCGGCAGTCAGGGGGAGGAATCGCGGCGGTTGGGCCGCACGATAATCGATGAAATCCAGCGTCACTTGCAGGGCCAGTCGCTTCGCTGCGAGGTGAAGCGACAACATTTGGCTGAAATCGCCTGACGGTGATTGCGAGAGACGTTGATTCTCCGGGCTGATCGTGCATGACGGTGCGCATGGCCCAAACCCCTCTGGTCACCATGCAGGATGTGGCCAATTCGCTGGGACTTTCCAAAGCCACCATTTCGCTGGCGCTACGCAATCATCCGTCAATTCCCAAGACGACACAGGCCCGGGTGGTCAAGGCGGCGAAGAAGCTTGGCTACCGGCCAAATCCCCTGGTGTCGGCGCTGATGAGTTATCATCTCCGGATCAAGGACGGTGGGCCGCGATTGACTCTGGCCTATGTCACATCACATCCGGCGGACGATCCCTGGCGTTCCTACCATGCGTATGTGCGGATGTTTGAGGGAGCGAAAGAACGGGCAACCGAACTCGGCTGTCGACTGGAGGAATTTTCGCTTGCCAGCGCGGGCATGACGCCGGGCAGATTACAGGCAATTCTCCTTGCCCGGGGGATTCGCGGCGTGCTCGCCGGGCCGTTGCCCAATGATCGCACCGTGTTTCCGCTCAATATTGAGCATCTGGTGGTGGTGGGACTCGGCATGAGCATCGTCGAGCCCGCCATCATGCGAGTCGCCTGTGACCTCTACCAGTTGGCGCGGACGGCCGTGCATCGCAGTGCGAAGCTGGGTTATCGCCGCATCGGGTTTGCGGTCAGCGTCGAAATGAGCTCCCGCCTGGAACATCGCCTGCTGGCCGGTTACCGACAGGGGCTTTTCGAGCTTGGATTACAGGAGTCGGTCGCTCCCCTGATGCCGCCCCGAACCGCCACGTTTTCGTCCTACCTGTGGGCGTGGTGCCAGCGCGAGCGGCCCGAGGTGATCATCTTCGGCACCTATGACGAATCGTGTCAGCGCGCGGTGCCGGATGATATTGGCTGCGTGGTCATCTGTGTGATGTCAGAACGCAGTCCGCTGACGGGGTTGTATTCGAACGAGAACCTGGTGGGGGCCATCGCGGTGGAGCAATTGCTGAGTCAACTTTATCACAATGCAACCGGTCCGCTGGACGAGCCCCGGACCTATATGCTGCGCGGCAAGTGGAACGCGGGGCGAACGGCGCCAGGACCCGGACGGAAGCGGCGGCCTTTCGTGCGCGAAGTAAGAAAAGGGTAGAATGTCGGCAAGACCACCGGCGAACCGGTGGAATTCACCCTCGTCGGATATGGCAAATGGAGAAGGCTTGCCTGCCGACGTATGTCATAGCCAGCGGAGCGGCCGTCGCTTAACGGGTAAAGTTATGGCTGGATTGGCCGGCCAAGCTCCGTCTCCTACAGACACGCTGCGCAGACGACCAGGCGAGCTCACGCGAAACGTCCGGGTCCCGCGGTGCGCTCTCCAATTTAATGACGCTTTCGGCCATACCTCAGTTGAATCGGTTTCGACGCCGCGTGCTCGACATTCCCATTGAGCGACTCGACTCGAATTGGGAGGATGTTCTCGTTCCTTATGGTGCGGCGCTTGCCGGCGCCGCCTGGAAGGACGAGGAGTTGGCAGCGTGGGCGCGCCGGTGGGCGGACCGACAGGTTGAGGCTGGCATCCGCAGAATCGCAGGTTTCGGGGATCACGATTCTCCGGTCCTGAATGGCATTTTGCTCAATGACTATTGCGGGCTGTGGGGTGCCCCGCTGGTCTTGGGCTCCTTTTCGGCTGGCAGTATCAGCGCGGAGTATCATGCCGCGATCACCACCGTCTGCGATCACATCCTGCACGACAGTCTGCGACTCGAGGGCGGGATTATCGCGCATGGCGGCAGTGACTTTTGCCGACGAACCGTTTGGGTGGACACGTTGTTTTATACCGCGAGCGTTTTGGCGACCGGATATCGCGTGACGGGAAAATGTGCCTACGCCGAAGAGGCGATGAACCAGTGCCGGTTGCACGCGAAGTGGCTCCAGGACTCCACGACCGGATGCTTTTTCCACGATGCAGAACCCGCCACGGGTCGTCGGAGTTCGTGGCTTTGGTCTCGAGGTAATGGCTGGATCGTCATGGCGCTGGTCGACACCCTTCGCAGCTGCCCACGGCAATCGTCGGGCTGGAGCGAACTGCTCGTCTCCTACCGGGCACTGACCACGGGATTATTGCGTTGCCAGCATTCCTCCGGCCTGTGGCGAATCATGCTGGAGCGCGAAGATGCCCACCTGGAAACCAGTGGCTCGGCAATGATCATGGCAGGCTTGGCCGCCGGAGTGGCGGAAGGGTGGCTGGAGCCGACGACGCGTCATCAGATCATGGACGGATGGAGCGAGCTTCTCACCTGGATCGTCCCGGCGACCGGGGCATTGGTGGGTGCGCAGTTTCCCGCCGGTCCGGGCGGCTGGGAGGTGCACAAACTCTCGAACCTGGGGGAGCGCACCTACGCCACCGGAATCTTCCTTCGGCTTGCCGCCGAATTGAGGAACGCGGGATTCATCCCTGTTTCCGAGCCACCGAGGATTGCCGCTCCGAGGGGAGACCGGGTGCTCGATTCCGATGCGATCGAAGCCCCGGCAAAGTCCCCCCGCGCATGACGACAACGCGCCGGCCCACTTATGGGGCGAACTACTTCGAGCGTCTTCCCGACGGACCGGGGTTGCACCGGCTTCACTACAATTCCTGCACGCTGGTCGATTTCGCCCTACTGGTGCTTCGGGCAGGCGAAACGTACACGTTTAACACCGAGGCGAAGGAATATGGCATGGATCTCCTGCTCGGAGAGGCCGCGATCGCCGCGGGCCCGGAGGAGTGGGCGCTCGGCGGCCGTAGCTCGGTGTTCGACTCCCTCCCGAGTGGCGCGTATGTTGGCTGTGGCGAAATGGTCCGGATCAGTGCCCGCACCGACGCGCAGATTGCCCTCGGCTCCGCCCCGAGCCGCACGCCGATTCCATCGTATCCGATTCATCCGTCGGACGTGGTTACGGGCCACTGGGGAGCGGACGCCACGCGCCGCGATTTTCGTTACTTGATCAACTCCGATCGTCCCAGTGAACGTCTGTGGTTGGCCGAGGTGATGGTCACCAATGGCCGCTGGGCCACGTACCCTCCGCATAAACATGAAGATATACCTGAGGACGTATTCCAGGAGGAAATGTATTACTACCGGGTCGATCCGGCGCACGGCTTCGGATTCTGCGCACAATTCGAAGGACTCGTCGGAGCCGACTATGCGTTTCTCATCCGCGACAACACGGTGCACAAGATGCCGCACGGATACCACACGGTGGCCGCCGCCCCCGGTTATCGCGTATGGTATCTGGCGGTCTATGCCGGCCGCGACAAACGCCACAAGCCGTCGCCGCATCCCGATCACGTCAACTTCGCGGCCAATGGGCCGTCCGCCAGCACGAAGTGAATCATGACTGAGTGGACAAACGACGAGGCCCTTTTCTCGGTGATCCGGCGTGAGCTTTACACGCCGGTCGTGGGCGACGTTCTCGACGTCGCGGGCCGTTATAACCAGTTTCTTCCCGCGCCGGTGCAGCCTCTCCGGGACGACATGCAGTTGGTGGGTCGCGCAATGCCGGTGGTGATGATAGACGTGGATGGACCGCAGGCAAAGCCGTTCGGGTTGTTAACGGAGGCGCTGGACGACCTGCGGCCGGGGGAGGTTTATGTCGCGGGCGGCGGCGCGATGCGGTGCGCCTACTGGGGGGAGTTGCTTACCGCTGCGGCCCGGACTCGCCGTGCCGCGGGCGCAGTGATCGACGGATATCACCGCGACACGCCGAAGGTGCTGGAGCAAGGCTGGCCCGTTTTCAGCCGCGGTCGCTATGCGCAGGACTCCGCGGTGCGGACGGCCGTCGCAGATTTCCGCTGTGCGCTTGAGATTGCCGGGGTCCGGATTGAGCCGGGCGATCTGATTTTTGGAGACCTCGACGGGGTGGTGGTGGTGCCGCGTGCGCTCGAGAACGACATCATCGCCCAGGCGCTGGAGAAGGCGCGCGGCGAAAAGAGAGTTCGTCGCGCAATCGAGAGCGGAATGAGCGCGACCGAAGCGTTCCGCACGTTTGGCATCCTGTGAGTGTGACGATCCCGACGTTTGCCTTGCGCATTCAATGCCAGCCGCCTTGGACCAAGCCCCAAAATAAATGAACAACCCCGACGTGCGCCTGGTCCGGTGGTTTCACCCGCTCCCGGCTGATGCCGGCCAGGTTCAAGAGCGATGCTAGTTGCGTTCACTCATGCTGCCATCTGTATCCAGATTTGAGTTTCAGCTCCAGTTTGCCGATTACGCGATTATCGCGGTGGTCATGCTGCTATTGGTGGCGATCGGCGTGGCCTGCCGCCGCATGATATCGTCAACCCGCGATTTCTTTGTCGGCGGCAATCGCATGTCGTGGTGGCTGGCCGGCACGAGCGTGTTCATGGCCGGCTTTAGCGCGTGGACCTTTACCGGCGCTGCAGGATTGGCGTATACAAACGGCCATGTCGCCATTCTGTACTTCTTCATGGCCCAAGGAATCGGGTTTCTATTCGCTGCATTCTTCGTAGCCCACCGCTGCCGGCAAACCCGGAAGGTCACCACAATGGAAGTTGTGTGCGGTCGCTTCGGCCGGATCACGGAACAAGTCGTCGTGGTGTTGCAGGTGCTTTCCGCGGTACCCATGGGGGCCATCTGGCTGACGGGCCTGGCGCTTTTCTTCTCCGTTGCGTTCGCGGTGCCCATGGCTCCCTGTATCATCGTGGCCGGTACGGTTATTCTGATCTATTCGACCCTGGGGGGAAGTTGGGCCGTCGCCACTTCAGATTTTTTTCAGGGAGTCTTGCTGCTGCTGATGGTGCTTTTGGTGGCCGGGCTGACGTACGGTGCCATTGGCGGAGTGGAGGGCATGGTGCAGCACGTTCCCGCCCGGGTGCTCCGTGGCTTCGACGCGGAACACAGCTTTGTGTGGCTGCTCGCCGCCGGTGGCATTTCATTCTTGAATTTCTCATCCCTCGCGGTGGGGACGCGCTACCTTTCGGTGATTGACGGCCGGGCCGCCCGCAAGGTCGCGTTGCTGGCGTGCGCGCTGTTCTTGATCGGACCGGTGGCCTGGTTTTTTCCCCCCATCGCCGCCTCCTATTTGTTCCCGGATCTGCAAAGCAGCCTGCCTCTGTTGAAGCATCCCCAGGAGGGGGCCTACGTCATCATGGGACTCTCCCTGCTGCCCCCCGGGCTCGCCGGACTGCTCCTGATGAACATATTTGGCGCCACACTGACGACGCTGGATGCGGCGGTGAATCAGACGTCGGGATTCCTGACCATGAATGTCTATCGCGTCTGGATCAGAAAAGGCGCGGCGGACCGTGAGCTCGTGCTGGTCGCCCGGGTATTCAGTGTCCTCTTCGGGGTTATCGTCATGGCGCTGGCCCTGGCGCTGGCCAGAAGCGAGAAGAGCAGCCTGTTGGATTTGAATCTCAACGTGCAGAGCATTGTGGCCGTGCCCATGCTGGTCCCATTCTTTCTCCTGTGGTTTGTTCGACGCGCCCCGCAGTGGTCGGCCCTGGTTACCATCCTCATCGGAGTAATGGTCAGCTATGCGCTGAACAAGAACGTGTATTGGCCGGAATTGCCGTTTAACGTCGAGCCGACGCTCGCGGCCTTCTTCGGGTTGGGCTCGTGGCCGGTCGGTCAACCCTTCCCCTTTGCGGTGCGGGTATTCGGCACGGTGATAGTATGTGGCTTGGTCTTTCTGCTTACTCGATTTTTCTGGTCGCACGGATCCGAATCCGGCCGGCAGGCCGTCATGGCTTTTTATGCAACGATGGATCGGCCGGTGGACACTGCCCGCGAGGTGGCCGGCCGCGAAGATTCGCGGCAGTTCATTATTTCGGGGATTCTGCTCAAAATCACCGGCGTTGTCCTGATATTACTGGGCGCACCGGGCACACTCAAGCAGGGCTCGGCGTGGATCACGGTGGGCTTCGGCCTGGTGGTTACCGCCGTCGGCTTCCTCATGCATTTCTATGGGCGGGCCAATACCAGAAGACTGGCCGCGGAAGCAGAACACGGAACGGGCACGCCCCTCTCGTGAGATTCCATTTATGAAGCGAAGATTTCAGGTTGTCGTGTTTACGCTGGCGCCGTGGGGGGCAATTTTTGGCAGTGAACCCTCGCATCCGAGCCTGTTCTTTGCGCGCGACGAACTCCCGGTGATTCGGGCCCGGGCGGAATCCACCGGGTGGTTGAGACAGACCCGCGACAGCCTGATCGCCACGGCGGACCGCATGCTGGTCACGCCCACGAATCCCTATCCATTGCTCGAGGCCGGCCGTGGCATTGCCGGGCGCGCGCTGCAGCAGCGAGTCGGGTTGCTGGCGTTTGCGGGCCACCTCACGGCGAACGAACGGTATTCTGCAAAAGCCAAGGCCATCCTGCTCGCCGCAACCCGGCAGACCGACCCGCGCAATCATCGGGATTGGGAAACCCATCTCCAATATTCGGATGCCGCCCAAGCTTTCGCCATCGGTTATGACTGGCTCGCACCTTTCATGACGGAAGCGGAACGAACCGAAGTGAGAAAGGAAGTCGCGGCATTCGGTGAGTTGATCTACACCGATGAGTCGGCTTGGGGAAAGCCGGACCCGGGGGTTACCTCCTGCAACCACAACGCAGTACAATACGGCGCGCTGGGCTTGTGCGCCCTCGTGCTCGGCGACAGGCCGGAATGGCTGGCCCGCGCCACCGAACGCATCCGGGGATATTTCCATCATTTTGTCGACGGAACCGGATATGCCACCGAAGGGCATGACTATATGTCTTACGGCCTCGTTGGGGCATTGCCCTTCGCCATGGCGTTGCTCCGCCAGGGCGGGCCGGACCTCGTGGCGGAGCAGCCGGCCTTTCCGCTGACCTCCGATCAACTCCTTTGGAAGCTGCTGCCTTTCGAGGGCCGCATGCTGGCCATGAACGACAACAACGAGAACGCCTGCACGGCTACCGTCGTATATGCGATGCTGCGTTATCGGCAGCCGACCCATCTTTGGGCCTGGCTGGAAAGTGTCGGCGGACCCAGCTCGGAAGGTGCCGTGGTGGGCTCGTTGCGCAAAGGGCTGGCGGCGCCCTTTCTGTTTCTGTGGGCGTACCAGCCCTTGGAACCGCAGGCGCCGACCGCAGGGTCGCTGCCGCTCGGCCATCGCTTCGAAAGCGGCCGGGTATTCCTGCGGAGTTCCTGGACGGATCCGGCCGCGGCCCATGTCTCGTTCACCAGCGGATATGACTTTCACCGTGGTCACAATCATCAGGACGAAAACGCGGTGACGCTCTACGCGCTCGGCGATGGCTTTCTCATCGATCCCGGATATCAGCCGGCCGGCAGCCGGTCGCACAACACCCTCCGCCACATCGGCGGCGCGGAGCAAGTGCCCAATTCCTCCGGCCGGGTGATCGCGTATCGCGAGGATGACCATGGCGCCTTCGTCCGTGGCCAGGCACCGGAGGCTTACGACTGGCCCAAGTCGGTGGTGGGGCATTTTGACCGCAAGGTCTACTTCGTGCGCGGACCGCAGCCTTATCTCGCCTGGCGCGACGACGCCCAGACGGAATACGACGATCCCCAGACAGAATTCGTCGCCCAATTTGTCACCTATCCTCAAAACCAGATTAATATAGCGGCTGATGGTTTTGTGATTCGCGGCGCGCGCTCGGGCGCACGCTGTCTGGTGCGGGTCATGAGTCCCGTCGCCAAGGGGAAGGTTGCGATCGAGGATCTGGCAACCGAGACGTTCGATACCCGCGGAAAGACATATAAATATGCGAAGTTCTACCGGGGCGTCACCGTCACGGCCCGGGCCCTCAACCCGAAGTTCATCACCGTCGCCTTCCCGTTTCGAATGGACAACGAAGTTCCCCGCATTGCACTCACGACCGAGCCCGGCGACCGGCTGGTGTGCACGCTGACCTTCCCTGACGGCCGGATCGACCGGCTGCAGTTCACCAGCGACAACGCAGCGCTGACGCGACAGGCGCGGTGAAACACGGGAGCCGGCCGTCACCGCTGCTCCCTGCCGTCCCAATGAAGAATCCACTCTCGCCGGAGGAAACGCCTGTTCCACCGCCCAGAGGTGTGCGCCTTGGACTGATCGGCCTGGGATGGGCCGCCGCCAACTGCCATCTGCCAGCGTTGCAGATGCTGCGCGCCGAAGGCTGGCCCATCGAGGTGGCCGCGCTGTGTGACCTGGTGCCTGGTAGATTGCAGACCGCGGCTGAGGAATGGCCCGGAGCCGCCTTGGGCGATGATGCGGTGGCGTTGCTGGATCGAGCCGATCTCGATGGTGTGCTTATCCTCACGCATCCCGACTCGTCAGCGCGGCTGCTCCGTCTGGCGATCGAAAGGGGGCGGACCACCTTTGTGGAAAAGCCCGTCGCGCCGACGCTCGCCGAGGTCAGTCGCTCTGCCGAGCTGGCAATGGCCGGGCAGGTGAGAGTGCAGGTCGGTTACAACCGGCGATATCAACCGCTGGCGGCCGAATATGCGCGTCTCCTGCAGCGATTGGGCCCCCAGCGGCATATAAAGGTCGATTTCTGGCGCGCCGGCCGGCAGGAAGCGGGCTTCTATAACGACACGCTCGTACATTGCCTGGATTTCGTCAGCCAGCACCTGGGGAAGTTGCAGCTTGAAGGAGTGCAGGTCTGGCCGGCCGATGCCCCGGGCCTGCTCGCTCACGGCTGGCGAATCGACCTGGGCTCAGTGCGAGATCACCGCCTTACCGCGGAGATTGATATTCGGCCGGCGGTGGGTCGTGACCTGGAATGCTATACAACAATCGGCGGATCACTCAGCATTACCCTCCAGTACCCGCACGTCGGGGCCGGAGACGGGCGGGCGGGGCTGACTGTATATGAGGCGGGCAGAGAGCGCGTCATATACCACACCCGCGTGACCAACGGTGAAACGGACCGCAAGTGCCGGCTCAGCGGCTTTCTTCGCCAGATGGCCGAGTTCTGCCAGTTGTGCGCTGGAACCCGGCCGGTGCCCCGTTGCGGGCTGGATGCGGCCATGGAGGCGTTGCGTCTCCGCGAGGAAATCGCGGTGCGACTCAGCAACGACGTTTCCCGGCTCCATCGGTCTGGCACTGACGGCGAATGTGCCTTTCCATCTTCGCAACCGATCCAACCATCATGAAGACACTCCTCAAAAGCGCCTGCCTGCTCAGGGCCATGACAACCGTTGCCTGCACCGGCGCTTTGCCGGTTTCCGCCGCTAATCGGACCAGCGAAGGTTCCACCCTCTATGCCGCGGACTTCGCGAAAGACGAAAAGGCATGGACGGTGGTGAGCGGCACTTTTAAAGCGGAAAACGGAGTATATCGCAGCCGATCGCTCGGCCCCGACATGCCGCTCTCCCGGGCTATAGCCGGCAACATGACCTGGAAGAACTACAGCGTCGAGACGCGGCTGAAGCTGGCCGAGTGGGCTCCGCCTGTCGGCGCGGATTTCGGAATAATCGCCCGATATCAGGATCCAGGAAATTACTATATCTTTCTCTACAAGCGGGATTCCAAGACCATGGTCATCGAGCGGAAACGCGAGGGCAAGCTGCTGGTCCTGAAGGAGGCGCCCTTTGATCTGCAACCCGGGAAATGGCATCACTTCCAGGCAAATCTGGCCGGCCGGGATTTGTCGGTTGCGATTGACGGCAAGAAATTGGTGCAGATTTCCGATGACAACTTCAGCCAGGGCGGAGCAGGGCTTTTGGCCTTCTGGGCTGATATTCATTGTGATCGTTTTATCGTCAAAAAGTCCGGCCCACATCCTGACGGACCGTGATATTGGCCGGAGTTGATCGAACGGCCTTGATGAACGTCCCGTTTTTTTCCCGCCGTCGCAAAGCAGTGGTTCTCGCCTTGCTGGCGGCGGCGTTCGCCGCGCTCGCGCAGGCGGCCCCGCCGTCGCATCCGTTCATTTTGTTCCAGCCATCGGAGCTCCCGGCCGTGCGCGCGAAGGTGCAGAAGGGATGGATCAAGGCCGCCTTTGCGCGGATGAAGGGGCAGGCGGACGCGTTCATGGATGTGCCAACGAATCCCTATCCGCTCGAAGGACCCGCCGGCGGTCGCGCCACGGCCGGTCGCGTGCTGAACGTGCGGCTGAATACCCTGGCGCTGACGGGGTACATCCTCGAAGACGCCCGGTACCTGGACAAGGCAGTGCAGATTCTCGAGGCGGCCGTCACGCAGCTCGGGGTCGATGATTTCTACAAGTTCAATGAACACCTGGCCGTTGCCGACGCCGCCCATGCCTATGCCGTGGCGTACGACTGGCTGTTCCCACACCTGACGCCCGGGCAGCGCCAGCTCGTGCAAAACGAGGTCGAGCAGTTCGGGCAGTGGCTGTATCACGATTCTAACAACGGTGGCGGCTTCGGCCGATATGATCCCGTTCCGCTGTCGTGCAATCACAATGCCGTCCACCACGGTGCGCTCGGGCTGTGTGCCCTGGTGTTGGGCGATAAACCCGAATGGCTGTCGTGGGCGCAGAAGTATACGCTGGGCTATTACGAGTACGCCCGCGATGCCACCGGCTATAACTACGAAGGCATCGGTTATTACGGGTACGGCGAGCTCGGCGCGACCACGTTCTCGGCCGCGTTCAAGAAAGCGGGCGGCCCGGACCTGCTCGCGAAAGTTGAAAAGAACCGGTACGTTTCCGAGTATGTCCTGCGCCAGTTGCAGCCTTGGGGCGGATCCGTGATCGCCTTGAATGACAGCCCGGATCGCCTGCACGCCGCCAGCGGTCTGATGTATAAAGCGGTCGCCACCCAGGACCGGGTCGCCCTGTGGACGTGGCTGAAACTGCTTGGCGCAGAGGGCGACAAGACCTACGGCATGCCGGACCCCTACTTGGGCGGCGGCTGCTCGGGCCCCTATACCATTCTCTTCGCCGATCCGAACCTGCAGCCACTTTCGCCGCAGGACGCGAAGCTGCCGCTGGGCATGTTCTTCGCCCGCGGCACCGGCACTTTCCGCAGCAGCTGGAACGACGACGCGGCGATGGCGGTCTTCACCTGCGGCTTTGATCAGCACCGGGGACACAACCACAAGGACGAAAACTCATTTGCTTTCTCGGCGTTCGGTGAGTCGTTCGCCATCGATCCTCCCGGCCAGCTTTGGGAGACCCGCAGCCACAACGCCATCCTGATCGACTCCACCGGCCAGGGCCGCCAGATCGGCGGATACGACAATTTCGGTGTGATGCTTGACCAGAAGGAGCTGCCGCACGGTTGGTATATGAAAGGCGATGCCCGCGATGTATATCGTCATGCCACGGAGTTGGAGAAAGCCTCGCGCCAGTTCCTGTTCATACCGGCGGAAACGCCCTATATCGTCCTCGCCGACGACATACAGAAGGCACACGGCGACGGCGAGTATAGTTGGCTGCTGCATACGGAGCTTGCCCATGAAATCAGGTTCGACGCTCCGCAGCGTTTCACCATCGTCGGCCGTTCCGGTGCGGCCTGCCGCGTGCAGTTGCTTCATCCCACCGAAGGGCTTGCCATCGCCGAGGTGGACCAAACGGGCCAGAACATCAAGATTCGCGGCCGCGAATACCGGTACAGCCGTCACTCCAGATTGCTTGCCACCAAGTGGACCGGCAGGAATCCCCGCTTCGTGGCGATTCTCGCCGCCGCGCCGCAAGCCGCGGCGCTGCCCGAGGTCACGCAAGCCGTCGATGCCGACACAGTGACCCTCACCATCGTGATGCCGCATGGTGTGACTGACACGGTCACGGTGACCAGGGACCGCCTGACTCACTCGCGCATCACGAAGTGAACCCGGCGATCCGGCGGAATATCGGGCTCACGAGGCCTTGATCGTTTCGATCATCGCGAGGATGTTCTCGATCGGCGTTCCCGCCTGCACATTGTGACACGAGCAGCAGATGAAGCCTTCGCGCCCGGCTCCGAGGGTGCGCAGGCAATCGCGGACCTCCGCGCGCACCTCATCGGGCGTACCACGAGGAAGCACCGTCTGGTTGTCCACGCCGCCGTGAAAAACAACCCGATGGCCAAACTCTTTCTTCAGGTCCGCCATCTCCATTCCCGGACAGGCGTGTTGAATGGGGTTCAACACGTCCACGCCGGCGTCCAGAATCGGACGCAGCAACGGCCGGGCGGCTCCGTCCGTATGATAAAAAACCTTCAGCCCGTGCCCGTGGATCAAGTCGCACCAACGTTTCAAACGCGGCTGTAAATGCCGGGCCCAAGTGCCCGGCGACATCAACAGCGACTGCTGGCCGGCGATGTCGTCGCTGATGAAGACAAGGTCCAGAAATTTTCCGGCGCGCGCAAAGAATCGCTTCATCATTTCGGTCTGGATCGCCTCGATGCGGTCCAGCGTTGCTTCCACCAATTCCTCGTTCTCGATGAGATCCATCATCGCCTGCTCCAGTCCGCGCATTTGGCAGTAAATTTCGAAAAACGATACCCAGGGCCCGATCACCGCGAACTCCGATGCCGCCCGCTGCGCAGCCCGCTCGGCGCCATCGTAGTCAAAGCGCTCCACCTGCGGCCACCACGGATACCGATCAAGCGACGCGGGCGTGTCGTAGATTTTGAGCGGTGCACTGGCGAACTCGGCATAGTGGGCCTCGCCCGCCTGGACGTCCGTGAGCGGCACGCCCCACATGGTACGGCTCCCGCCTGATTCCGCGCCCGCCCCTGACTGAGACCCTGCCCGTTCGCCGGAATCGGAAGCGTAGTCCATGAAAACCCACACAATCTTGTCGAGGCCAAGCGCTCGATACATCGCCAGATCGTCGGCTGCGCCAAAGTGCCGCCGCAGCTCTGTCGCGATTTCCGGCGTGTGCCACAAATCGATCGGCAAACGGTCCACCGGCTTTCGGTTCAGGACCGCGAGGATTCGTTCTTTCGGTGTCATGTTGAGCTCGGCGGAAGCTGCGGCTCCCACCACGGGCGTCCGCCGAAGCCGCGAACGCCGTCAGAAGCTGACCTGGTTGGAGAGAGCCCAGGTGCGCGGGCCGCCATAGCGTGTATTACCCAGGCTCAGCTCTTCGAAATAATCGTGATCCAGCAGGTTGTTCACGTGCAGGGAAACGGTCCAGCGGAACTTCTGGAATTTCCGGCCGTAGCTGAGCATCCCGTTGGCCAGGGTGCGACTCTCACCGACGCCGGTGTTGATATTGCCGGCCACAATCTCGCTGAACTGGATTGGGCCCGAGCGATAGTTGACCCCCGCACCGACGGTGAGCCCGCGGAGCTTCCCCTTCGGGAGCTGGTAGCGGGTAAATACGTTGAAGGAATGCTTGTAGACGCGCACGCCCTTCACGCCCGGAATCTGGTTGGCGACGAAATTTGCCAGATTGGCGATGCGCTGGCTAATCTGCCCGGCGATTTCCGGATTGCCATCGGCCAGTTGGCGCCACTCCAGCAGGTGTTCATTGATATAGCCGACCGTCTTCGCCGGGATGCTTCTCTGCTTGTTATCGGTGAGCGAATAATTGACCGTCATCGCCCATCCCGGCGTGAGGTTTGTAAAGGCCTCGAATTCGTAACCTTTGCTCCCGGCCACCGTGCTTTCGTCCGTGCCGCCGGTCAGTTGGTTGTTCGAGTAGCCCGGTCGCTGGGCATTGATCAATGCATCATTCCAGATGGCGTTGATGTTTGTCACCGCGCTCCCCACGTTCACCCGCAGGTTTTCCGTCACCGCCTTGTATTTTACGGCACTGATGTAAGCGCGGCCGTCCAGGAACATGGTGCGGAAGCCCACTTCCTCGCCGGTTCCACTGACGACGCCAACCGGTTCGCCAAACGGATTCGTACCCCCGGTGCTCGGGGAAAACGATTGGGCTTTCGTGCCATAGACCGTGAGCCACGACAAAGGCGTGACGAGGACGCCGTAAAACGGCTTGGCCGCCACATTTCGATTTCCGCGGACCGAGCTCCTGAACTCGCGAATCCCGGTAACGGGGTTCACCGCGACCGGATCCGAGTAATCCGTGTAGCTGTCCTGCCGCTGTCCAATGAGCGAGCGGAGCCGGCCGTCCAAAAAACTGCTCGAAGCGGAAATACTATAGGAATCGTCAGTCGAACGGCCGCGCGCCGTCGCTCGGGCGGCGTTGCTGGCCACGTCGACAAACTCCGACCGCAGGCCGGTGACGGGGTCGTGGATCAGGGATGTGGCCGATGTATTCCGGCGGGTGTCGCCCGGGCTCAGGTAAATGCGACGGCGCACGGCGTTCGCGGCATTGGAAAAGTTGGAGCTCGTGGGGTTGTTCACGAGGCGTTCGACCCAATTGTAGGTGTAATAGCGCTCCTGGCGGCGGCTCGTGCTGGCAAAAAGCTTATGCTGCATCCAGCGCATTTTCCCCGGCTTCCAGTCGTATATGGCTGCAATCCGCCCCTCCCCAACCGTGTTCCCGACATGGTTTCGATCCCGGATCGCATCGTAGTAGTAATCGCCAAAGTGGGGGTTGGACGCACCACCCGGAAGCGTGCGATTGGGATCGCGGCGGACGCTGGCAAGCCCGAACAACTCATGGGCGCGCTGCCGGTGAGTGCCCTCATTGGCGGCCAGTTCCAGGAAGAGGTCGTCGCCGACGCGTTGCTCGAGGGTGACCGTCTCCGACCAGTGGCGCACGTCCTGCGTGAAATCCGGCCCGCCGTAATTGGCGGAGCGTGGCAGGATCGATTGATCCTTGATGGGGCGCGACGCGTTTCCGTCCGGGCCGGTTGTCTGCCCAAAGCCGCGCCAGTCGGCAAAGGTGCCAAGATTGCCGTTGTAGATATAGTAATTCGTGGTCCCCGTGTTCGCGGCCAGGCGCTGGAGTCCGGAGATGACCGCCGGGTTCGAATCAAAGTTGAACCCGTCGCCCTGCCAGCGCGTGAACGCATCGCGTCCAAGCGGCGCGGTGCGGACCGTTGGCCGGTCGAAATACTCCGCTTCGGCGCGAATCGTCGTTTTGGCCAGCGGCCGCCAGGTTCCCGTCAAATGCGCGCCCAGGCGCTTCTCGTTCTGCCACGATTGCTCCGCGCCCTGTCTCGACCAGATGAGGTTCAGTCGGACCGCCAGGGTGTCGCTGATCCGGCGGTTGACATCGGCGGTCGCCCGATAGCCCTCGAACGACGCGACACGCGCACTCAACCCGGTGGCATCTGCAAACGTGGCGCGCTTCGTTGTCGTGTTCACCAATCCGCCGGCGGGGGCGATGCCGAAGAGCAGCGAATTCGGGCCGCGGACGATGTCCACGCGTTCCGTGCTGAAGTTGTCGTTGACGCTGAACCACGAAAACATGTTGCGAAACGTAGTCGGTGCTCGGATACCACGGAAATTGAAGCCGCGAAAATCGACCCAGGCCGACGGCGCATAACCGCCGCCAATCATGTATTCCGACGCCTCGATCAGGTCCGTCGCACCGATGTCGGCCAGAAATTCCTTGGTCATAACCGACACGGAGACCGGGATGTTCTTGATCTCCTCGTTCATGCGGCTGCCCGCGACGGTGCTGGCGGCGCGATAGCCGATGTCTCGATCGGACGTGACTTCGAAGGGCGAGAGTTGCACCGCTTCCTGGGTGTCGGGATGGCCGCGGGGCGCGGCGACGGAGGGTTGGGCAGGGACGGCCGTGGCGAGCACTCCCAGCGTGGCGAGGAGAGCGAGGTGAAGTCGAAAGTCGGACATGAGGTTCCGGGGTAAACGGATTGGAGTGCGGCGTCTGGTCCGGATTATGCACGCCCGCGGAGGCCGCACGAACGGTCGTTTACTTTACCCGTCAAGCCGAGGTTCAATTCCGAACGGGCCGCGGATCATTGCGTCCCTCCTGCTCCTCGAGGGGCCGGTCGTTCCGGTGAGGCGATCTCACATATTCCAACCGCTCGGTTGCCATCGTCGCCAGCTTCGCTGCGCTACGTCGGCTTGATCCCATGTCCGGCACCGCGAGATGTTCGCGTGGTGATCGCGTTGGCGCGGATGGGCATCAAATCACGCGGGGCAGACGTTTCTCGAGAAACGATCGAAGCTTTGGCAGTTTCTCGTGACCCAGGCCCGCGAACAATCGGGGCGCGTCGAGCGACAATTGTTCAAACACGGTCGTGGCCTTCTTTACCGTGACCACGCCAAGCAAGCGCTCCAGCAATTCGATCAATTTGCGCTCCTCCAAGCGACCCGCGCTGGCGGCTTCCTGGAGATCCCCAAGGTACGCGGGGAGCACTTGAGCTAGAATCAGGACATGGCGGGAGTCTTGGCGACCGGTCTGGGTGATGTCGGCAACATTGGCGATTTTCGCCTGCAGCAGTGCAATTGGGCTCGGCACCTGAACATGAGTTTCACCCAGCGCGACGGTGTAAACCGGTTCGCGCAACTCCTCGTTGGTCACGCCGTGAACGAAGCGGAGGACTTCGATGAGGAGCGGGCGTCCTTGCTTGTCCTTGGCGATCACCACTCCGATTTCGTTGGTCGGTGGCTTCACCGGAAAGAACTGCGGTTTGGTGCCGGCAAGTTTGCCGAGGGCCGTTAGCGTCTCCCGGTCACCAAGCACGTCCACGTTTCGCGAAACAAACGGCGCCAACGTTGTCGTGCGCGACTCGTAATACATGGCCCATACGTTGACGGCCTGACCGCCAACCAAAAGGACCGGCTCTTTCGTCGCGAGGAGTGAGGCGAAGTCCTCCGGGGGACGGGGCTCGGCGTCAGACGGCAGCGGCGGCATGGGCTTGATCGAAGTTGATCATCCGAATCGTTCGTCGCGGCGACACGACGGAGTTTCTCTCTTGAATGGCTTGTGGGCTGGCGATGGCCAGATCGAGGAGCACCTGGTCAAATTCGCGCTGCGCGCGTTTGAATCGCGATACCTGCGCCGCCGATTTGAAATGTGCCGGCATCCGCGGCGCCTTGGCCCAAACCGCGTGACGCAGACGTTCGGCCTGCAAAGGGTCCGTCGCCCTCGTTTTGACCAACGCCCGCGTGGCCTGACGCAGCAATGCCATCACAGTCGTATCTTCACGACGTGCGATCTCCGCCAGTGCTGCCAGCACGGCCTCGTGCTCTGCCAGACTTTGTCGGCGCTTGGACTTGGATAGTTGATTGGGCATAACCCGAAAGGTTGAAACAACCTTAATTCTTTTTCTTCTGCGGGCAAGTTCAAGCGTCGACGTTGCCGATGGACTTTTTGGTCGTAGTGTTCGCCGGGTGGTTGAACCGGCAGCAGCAAGCGGTGATCGACTATCTCTAGACCGAAAATGAGATTCTGAAATCACAGCTGAAAGGCCGCTTGCGACTGAAAGACGAAGAGCGGTGTCCAGCGCTGTTGGTGAAATACTGGTTAGTAACCGAAAAGTTCAGAATCACAGACCCAATTTGAAATATTACATCTGAGCTGGATGGGTCTTTCTTTCTAAGGTGTCACGGGTCGGTTCAAAACCAGCCACTCCGGGTCGAATCAAAACCAGCCACTCTGAGGCGGAGGTTTTCAATGGCTTACGTGGCTGACGCGCAAGCAGGAAGCGCGATGATATTGGCTGAAGGCGGAGCGAGCATGGCAGGTCGGCGCGGAGCGCCGAGGCGCGCCCACGCGCCAAGCCACGCGCAGCGGGAGGAGCTCCCTCTCCTTTGAGGAGAGGGCGGGGGGTGAGGTGATGGGAAGGTTAGTCAT
>JAUSID010000141.1 GCA_030648295.1 Opitutaceae bacterium
CCCGCGTTCATGCGGGCTAAATGCATTCTGCTGGCCAGCAGAATGCCCTTAGCCGGGAAATCGTGGAGCGCGCGCCGGCGCACGGCGCAAGCCAACACGCTGTGCTTTCGCAGCGGAGCAGAGTGTGAAATTTCCCGGCTAAGCCGTATTGATTCAGAGGACAACCGCGAATGAACCCGAATGGACGCAAATTCCAGAGGAGGAGGGGGAGCATTGCCCAAATGAAACCATGGTCACCGTTTGGTTGATTGTTTCCATGCTCCCCAAAGACCCCCTCTCCATTCGCGTGAATTGGCGTCTATTCGCGGTTAAACTGAATGGTTCCGTTCATGCCGGGAAACGGTCAAAACGCCGCGGAAAGCTTTTGGCTTGGTCATTCGCGGAATTCGTGTGTTTGGTCGGGTTTCCTTCCCTCCATCATGCCGAAAATCGACGTCAGCAAAGTCGCTGAGATTCTAAAGAAGAACGATATCTCCCCTGCCGTGCTGCGCCGCGTCATCGAAGAGATGAACCTCGCGGTCCAGCCCGACCCCACCGACGAGGAAAAACCGCCGGTGGTGAAGAAGCAGTTCATCATTCTCCTGAGCGATCCCGACGGCAGGCTGCCCAAGCACGATTTTGTCGGCTGGGTGCTGCAGATTCCGGAGGACGACAGCCCGGCGACGACGCAGGATCGGATTTTCCGCGGCAGCTACGATTTCAACTCGAGCAAGAAGGGCCGGCTGTTGCCCGTGAAAACCGTAGGCGAGGCAATCGAGAATGTACCCGCGAAGTTCTTCAAGGAAGCCGACGTGTGGGTGAAGACCAAAACACCCGTACTCGTGCTGAAGACGGATAACGAGATTCCCAAGGAGTAACGCCCGGCGTGCCGCCGGCCGTTCTGGGTTTTGGGTTCTGCGTTCTGAGTTTCGAGTTTCGCGTTCTTGTCTGACCTCTGACCTCTGACATCTGACATCTGACATCTGACATCTGACATCTGACATCTGTCCTCTGGCTTCAGCCCGCTGGCCTCAGGGTTCCGTTTCCGTCTCGGGTTTCAACGGTCCGTAATTGCCGCTCTCGGCGGCCTTCACGAATCCTTCGGTGACGCTCTTCAATTCCTCCCAGCGCCGGCGGATCGTCTTCGCCTCGTCCTTTGAAATCGCGTTGTCCGCCGAGGCTCGGGCGATCGTCGCGAGCATGTCGGCAAACTCCTGCACAATGTCGTTGGTCACAGGGATCAGCGTGACCGTCGGCGGCAGGTTGTGCGGATTGCGGATATAAAATCCGTCCGCCTGTTCGCAGACCCACTGTGCGATTCGCACGTCATTCGTGATCCGGATCAGCTGTCCCACGCGGTCGAGCGGGCTGCTCGCGCCGCTGCCGCTGTCGTCCTCCGGGGGCTCCGCCCACTTGTAGATCAGCGACAACGACAGGTTCATATCCGACGCGACTTGCTTCGCGCTCGTTTTCTTCAACACCTCTCTCATCACCTCGTGTGATTGCATGGGGTCGGAATCGTGCGTCTGCATTAGCGAAACGCAAACCCTCAACCTCAGGGGCTAACAAGGTCTTTTAGCGCCACCGCCGGGTCGTTTTTTGCGTGCCTCCCCCGCCCCGCGTCTGGCTTACTCGTCGCTCCTTTTCTTTCTCAAATGAACATTCACGAGTATCAGGCCAAGGCTCTCTTCGAGAAATACGGCGTGCCGGTGCCGAAGGGCGCACCCGCCAAAACGCCGGAGGATTTCATCACCGCACTCGCCCAGCTGCCCGATGGCCCGACGATGGTGAAGTCGCAAATCCACGCCGGCGGCCGCGGCAAGGGTACCTTCACAAACGGATTCAAAGGCGGCGTGAAGTTCTGCAAGACCAAGCACGAGGCGCGCGAGTTCGCGGAGAAGATGCTCGGCAACACCCTCGTCACGCTCCAGACCGGCCCCGCCGGCCGGAAGGTCCAGACCGTCTACTTCACGGTCGCGAGCGAAATCAAAAAGGAATACTACCTCGCCATCCTGCTCGATCGCACGACCTCGCGGCCGGTGATTGTCGCCTCGACGGAGGGCGGCGTCGAAATCGAGAAGGTCGCGCACGACACACCGGAAAAAATCCACAAGGTTTTCGTCGACCCGGCCGTTGGGCTCGCTGACTTCCAGGTGCGTGAGCTGATCTTCAAACTCGGCTTCACCGGCGCCGAGGCCAAGAACGCCGGCAAGCTCATCCGCAACTTGTACCAGTGCTACTGGGAAACCGACGCGGCGATGGTGGAGGTCAACCCGCTGATCACCACGCCGGCCGGCGAAGTCCTCGCGCTCGACGCCAAGGTGTCGTTCGACGACAATGCGCTTTTCCGCCACCCGGAAATCGTGTCGCTGCGCGACCTGAACGAGGAGGACCCGAAGGAAATCGAGGCCTCGAAGCACGCGCTTAACTACATCGCGCTCGACGGCAACATCGCGTGCCTCGTGAACGGCGCCGGGCTCGCCATGAGCACGATGGACATCATCAAGCATTTCGGCGGCACCCCGGCAAACTTCCTCGATGTCGGCGGCGGCGCCTCCCGCGAACAGGTCGTCGCCGCGTTCAAGATCATCCTTGGCGACGCGAACGTGAAGGGGATCCTCGTGAACATCTTCGGTGGCATCATGGACTGCAACGTGATCGCCCAGGGAATCGTCGATGCGGTGAAGGAGGTCGGGCTGAAGCTGCCACTGGTCGTCCGACTCGAGGGCAACAACGTCATCGCCGGCAAGGACACGCTCGCCAATTCCGGCCTGAAGCTCGTCTCCGGCGACTCGATGGCCGACGCCGCGCAAAAAATCGTGAAGCTCGTCGCCGCCTGAGCGGGCATTCCCTTCGCAACCTTGCGCCGCGAATCACGCCAACAAACGCGACTTCCCTACCAGCCGCCTGCCTGAATTCGCGCTGATTCGCGTGATTCGCGGGCCAAAACTCCTGATTCAAATGTCAATTCTCGTTTCTCCCGACACCAAGATCCTCATCCAGGGCATCACCGGTGAATTCGGTGCCCGCCACACGAAACTGTCGCTCGACTACGGCACGAAAGTCGTCGCCGGGGTGACGCCCGGCAAGGGCGGCCAGTTCTTCGAGCACGGCAGCCACAAGGTCCCGATCTTCAATTCGGTTTCCGATGCCGCACGCGCCACCGGCGCGACCGTATCGGCGATCTTCGTCCCGCCGCCCTTCGCGGCGGACGCGATTCTCGAGTGCGTCGATGCCGATCTGAATCTCGCGGTGGCCATCACCGAGGGCATTCCGATCCGCGACATGGTGCGCGTGAAGCGCGCGATGACCGGCCGCCAGACGCGGCTCGTGGGGCCGAACTGCCCCGGGATCGTGACGCCGGGCAAGGGCCCGCAGTCGAGCGGCGGCTGCCGGATCGGCATCGCGCCGGGATACATTCACAAGTCCGGTCACGTGGGTGTCGTGTCGCGCTCCGGCACGCTGACCTACGAGGCAGTTTATCAGCTCACGGTCAAAAACATCGGCCAGACCACGTGTGTCGGGATTGGCGGCGACCCAGTCAACGGCACGTCTCACCTCGATGTGATCAAGATGTTCAACGACGATCCGGAGACCCATGGCATCATCATGATCGGCGAGATCGGCGGCAACGCCGAGGTGGAGGCTGCCCGCTGGGTGAAGGCCAACTGCAAGAAACCGGTCGCGGGCTTCATCGCCGGCGCGACCGCCCCGGTCGGCCGGCGGATGGGCCACGCCGGCGCGATCGTCGGTGGCACCGAGGACACCGCTGCCGCGAAAATCGCGGTCTTCAAGGAGTGCGGTATCGAAGTGGCCGTTACGCCGAGCGACATGGCCGACGCGCTGCTTCGCGCCGCCAAGGCCAGGAGCGTGACGCTCTCGTAGTTGATCGACGTCCGCAGTCGACGGGCAAGCTCGCTGGAGTCGCAGCAGTCCCCGCCGCGGCTCTTGCATTTCCAGCGATCGTCCGTGTCCGTCCCGTTCTCTTTCTCTTAATCGTTCTCTTTCTCTCCTTTTCCTCCGGCCAATCCAGGAGAACGAGAAAGAATAAGAGAAAGAGAACGATGACGGCTGCCGCCGGTAAATTGAACCGGACCGGGGCCCGCGCTCGAAGGCGCGCCGTTACTGCAGGATCTTGAACATGCTCGCGTAATCGTCGGTCCAGAGCGGAACGTCCGCGCGCACGGTGGCGGACGGACTCGCGGCATAACGCAGCGCACTTTTCTGCATGAATTCGTGGTTGCGGCTGAGAATCATCCACGCGGAGGAATAGAGCCACCAACCGCCCTCGCCCATGTCGTCGTATTCGCTGGTTTCGTCGTTGTTGATGTGGTGCGCCTCAAAACCAAACTCCCGGGCGGCGTTCTCCACCACCGGCCGCAGGTCGAGATAGCGGTTCGAAATGTTCACGAGGATGACGCCATCCGGCTTCAGGTGCCGCTGATAAATTTCGAACGCCTCCCGGGTCAGCAGATGCACCGGCACGGCGTCGCTGCTGAATGCGTCCATGATCAGGAAATCGAACTCCTGCGGCGGCTCGTTCTCCATCGAGAGCCGCGCATCACCCATGATGATGTCGACCTTGGCCTCGCAGCGCGGAACGTAGGTGAACGGCTTTTCCGCAATCTGCTTCACCTGCGGATTGATCTCGTAGACGCGGAACGTATCGCCGGGCCGCCCGTAGCCGGTCACGGTACCGACGCCGAGTCCGAGCAGGCCGACGCGCCGGTTCTGCTGGCGCGGGAAATTTCGAAACGCCAGCCCGAGTCCGCTCGAGGAGCCGAAATACGAAGTGATCAACCGCTCGCGGCTTGGCGTGGCGAATTGCAGCCCGTGCGTGATCCGGCCGTGTTGCAGCAGATAATAACGCGAGTCGGTGCCGCCATCGGTGTATTCAAAAACCGAGAGCACGCCATAAAAGTTGCGCGCGCTGAGGACCGAGTCGCGCAAAGCGTCGCGAATCTGGAGGCCGAGTGCCACGACCAGCGCACCGAGCCCGGCGCCGAGCAGCCCGCAGGTCATCCGGTGCCAGTCGAGCGGTCGCGCCGCGCGGCGGCGCCGAAACCAGGCCGCGGCGACCACGCCGGCCGCAATACCCCACACGAGCCAGTGCAGCCACGCGTTCGCCGTCCAGTCCCAGAGCCGCGGCACCGAGGGCGGCGACAGCATCTCGCGTTGCCGCAGCCAGTCCGCGCCTGCGCTCACGGCGCGGTCGGCGCCGTAAAGCGTGGCAACGGCGAGCAGGCCGAAGAGGACTCGCCACCGACCCGGACTCAATGCGCCCCGATCGCGCCACGAGATTAGCAGCAGCAGGAACACGATCAGCGCGAGGCTGAGGTGCATCTCGTAAAAGTTACTGAAGACCGAGGGTGCAATCAGCGCGACAAAGAGTCCGCCAATGGCACCACCCGCCGCAATCATGAGGTAAAACGACGTGAGATGTCTCGGGTGCGGTTTCAGCCGGTAGAGTTCACCGTGACAAATCATGCAGCCGACAAACAGGGTCGCGGAGTAAATCACGACCTGTCGCACGATCGGCATGTCGGCGCCCTCGAACAACGCGCGGCAGATGGCGATCATCGCGCCGGCGAGTGCCAGGGTGTAGAAGAATCGTGAATACCAGCGCGGGCTGTCGAACGAGATGATGAACGATGCGAGATACAGCCCCAGCGGCAGCACCCAGAGGAACGGGATGACCGCCACGTCCTGGCACATCTTGTTCGTGACCGCGAGCAGGAGGATCGAAGCGCACGCGGGCAGCGATACCCAGAAGAGCCGTTGCGGCCACGAGGGCGCCGGCGCCGCCGCATCGGCCTCCCTCTGTTCGACGGGCCCGGCGGGCGAGTGTCGCCAGATCCGCCACGCACAATACCCACACCCGAGCGCATAAACCACCAGTCCCCACGACCAGAACTGCGCCTGTGCCTGCCGGGTGAAATGGGTTTCGAAGTAAAAGGGATAACTAATCAATGCCAGCAGCGATCCGACGTTGGAAAGGGCATACAAGCGATACGGTGACGCCCCAGGCGTCAGCCGCCGGAACCATTCCTGCAGCAGCGGACCCGTGGCCGACAGCACGAGGTAAGGCACGCCGAGGCTGACGGTGAGCAGCGCGAGGATGTGCCAGGTGGGCGCGTCGGCCGCGCGGGGTTTCCACGTGTCGGCCGGCGTGATCGGCAGCATGGCCAGCGCCGCCACGAGCAGCAGCAGGTGCACCACCGCTTGCGTGCGCGGCTTGAGCCGGCGGCTCAGTGCGTGGGCATAGGCATAGCCGCCGAGCAGGAGCACCTGGAAAAACAACATGCAGGTCGTCCACACGCCCGGACTGCCGCCGAACCAGGGCAGAATGTATTTGCCGATGAGCGGCTGTACTTGGAAGAGGAGGAACGCTCCGGCGAAGATCGTCAGGGCAAAAGCGGGCATGAGGGGGCGTCGGACGCCGGGCGAAGGACAAAGCGGAAACCGTGACGCGAAGCCAGCCGCAACCGGAAACGACGGCGAGGTTTGAAGCGGCACGGGCATCTTGCCCGTGATTAACGTTCTTGGCGGCGCGCGGCGCCGGCAACATGGGCGGGACGCCCATGCCACACCCAAGCCGGGATTCACTGCGGTCCCGAGTGCCACGCTCAAACCGGAATGCACGGCGGCAGCTCGAAGCGCCCCTCGGACCATGGCCGCGCCGCGCAACTCCGCGTTGATTGTCAAGATCGCTGCGGGTATTGCGCTCGCTGAAGGTGTTCCTTGCGACGCGCCGGAAGGCCCGCCACGCTGCGCGCCGACTTTCAACCCCGAAGGAAAACATGAAATCCACCCCCCCGCTGTCACGCCGGACATTCCTCAAACTCAGTGCGCTCGGTGCCGGCGCAATTGGCTTCCCGCAGATTCTCCCGTCGAGCGCATTCGGTGCGCAGTCGGCGAACAAGCGGCTCAACGTCGCCATCATTGGCTGCGGCAATCGCGCGAAGCAGGACCTGCCCGCGGTGATTGAGGAGGGGGACAACATCGTCGCGATGTGCGACGTCGATTCGGCGGCGCTGGCAAGCATGAAGGCCGGCGAGCCGAACCCGCGCGACCGCCGCGAGAAAAAAGGCGGCAAGCCGTCGAAGGCGCTGACGGCGGCGCTGGCAAACGCGAGGGAGTACGATGATTTTCGGCGGTTGCTGGAGCGCGAGAAATCGGTCGATGCCGTCATCATCGCCACGGGCCAGCGCTGGCACATGCCGATCAGCAAGGCCGCCCTCCAGGCCGGCAAGCATGTGTTCTGCGAAAAGCCACTGGCGCACAGCGTGGCGGAGGCGCGCGACATCGCGCAGTTCATGCGCGGCAACAAACTGGTCACGCAAATCGGCACCCAGGGCGGCGCCACGAACACGTTCCGCCGCAGCATGGAGATCATCCAGGCCGGGCTGCTCGGCCAGGTGCGCGAAGTTTATTGCTGGATGGATCGCACGTTCCCGCCGAGCGAAGTCGTGGCGAAGAGCGCCGACCGGATCCCGGCGGGCCTCAACTGGGACGCGTGGTGCGGGCCGTCGCCCGTGCATCCCTTCAAGGACTACTATCTGGGCGGCTGCCTCGCGTGGGGCCGCTGGCTGGATTACGGCGACGGCCACCTCGCCGACATGGGCGCGCACGCGCACAACCTTCCGCTGCGCGCGCTGGAACTCGGGCCGCCGATTCGCGTGTCGGTCGAGTCGTCCGAGCCGGCGAAGGACAGTTATCCGGCGCGGAACAAGTTCCGCTGGGACTTCGCCGCCCGCGGCAAGTACAATCCGGTAGCGGTGTGGTGGATTGACGGGCCGGACGCCGGGCCGCCGGAGCAATTCACGGCCGACATTCGGGCGACCTACAACGGCAAGGTGCCCACGAACGGCTGCCTGTTCATCGGCGAAAAGGGCATCCTGCTTGCGGATGCGTGGGGCAAGGGCGGCGTCATGCGGCTCAAAAAGGACGGGAGCCCGAAGTGCCGGGGCGTGCTCGATCACGAGGCGGCGAAGTCGCTGGCGGAGGTTTATCCGCGGGCGCCGGGCCAGAACCACATGAAGGAATTCCTCGATGCGTGCAAAGGCGGGCCCAAGACCTTCCAGCCCTTCGACATCGCGGCGCGGGCGGCCGAATTCGCAATGTCCGGCATGGTCGCGCTCCGCGTCGGCCAGCCGCTCGAGTGGGACAGCGCCAACTTGAAGGCGAAAGGCTGCCCCGCTGCGGATCGCTGGATTCACCTGCCGCAGCGGAAGAAGTGGCTGGTATAGCCCGCGGATCTTTTGCGCTCGGAGCCGCATCCCGAAGGATTTCGTCCGCGTTCGTTCTCGTTCCTCCTTCTCGTTATCGTTCTCGGCGGCGGCTCACAGCCACGCAGACAACGATGCGAGAACGCATGATCAAATCCGACCTGGGAGCGCGGGCGTCCCGCCCGCAAACGGTGAATGCGGGCCGGAGGCCCGCGCTCCCAGGGCCGACCAAGCTCAAGCACCCATGCGCTCCCGGGGCTCGACTCAAATCCGACAGCAGATTGGATGAGGTCCCGTCACGCTGGACTACCCTGCGCGGCGCCACCCCCGCCTCCTGTGAACCACCGCCATCTTTTCGCCCCGCGTTTCGGCTCTGTCACGCGCGCCCTTAGGTTTAACGCCATCGCGATGGCGCTCCTGAGTATCGGCCAGCTCGCTGCCGACCCACTTCATTGCGATCTTGCCGGCTACAAGCCGCAGCCGGGCCTCACCGCCAGCTTCGAGCGCGACGTCCTCACCGTCTCCTGGCAGGGCTCCGCCGGCACGGAAGTGCGCAGCCGCTACGGCATCGACGGCGGGCAGCCGGTCATCCGTGAACTGGCCGTGCGAGCCGCCGGCGGCAAGTGGTCGGTCGTTGGCGAAAACCTGGCGCCTGACTTCACGGTACAAACGGGAAGGCGCCGGATCGATTTCACGGCGCTGAAACCGCTCCAGGCGCTCGGCATCGACGTGAGCTCGCGCGAGGTGATCGAGCGGCAGGGTTGGGCCGCGTTTTGGGACGCGCCGTTCGTGATTCCCGGCGAGGCGAAACGCAATGTCGACATGCCGCGGCAGCCCGAGGAAATCCAGCGCGCGGCCGCGGTTTACCGTTCGACGTCGTGCGAGGTGAAGACCGACGGAGCGAGGCTCGAGGTGAATTTTCCCGGGCTGTCGATCGGCATCTTTGCCGGCGGGCTGCGCTTCACGCATTATCGCGGCACGAACCTGCTGCGGCTCGAGGCAATCGCGAAAACCGGGCAGAACCTCGTCGCCTATAAATACGACGCCGCCCTGAAGGGTTTCTCCACCAAGCTCCTGCCGCGCGTGCGGTGGCACGATACCGGCGGCAACGCCCAGGAATACCGCTTCGGCGGGGCCCGCCACGACGCACCGGTCACGACGCGCGCGAAAAACCGGGTGATGATTGCCGAGGGACCCGCGGGCTCCGTCGCCGTGTTTCCGCCGCCGACGGTGTTCTTTCCGGCTCGCGAGGTGGACACCAATCTCGGCTACGTGTGGTATCGGAAAGATGGCGACACGGCCTACGCCTTGGGCGTAAAGCAGGCGGAGCACGAGGACGACCAGCGGTACCTCCAGAACTTTGCGCTCTACAATGCGCCGCCGGGCACGTGGCAGCGGATGGCGACTTACTTTTATGTCAGTCCCGCCGGCGCCGCCGCCACGCGCGAAGCCGTGCTCACATTCACGCACGGCGACACGTTCCGGGCGATCCCGGGCCACAAGACGATGGTGAACCACTTTCATCTGCAGTTCACCGACCGGCTGCGCGCCGCGGGTTCGTTGTCCGAGACGATTCCGGACCTCGCGGCGATGCGGGCGCTTGGATTGAACATCATCGGGCTGAGCGATTTTCATGCGGACAAACTTCGCGCCGGCGATTCCGGCCCGGGCCGTTTCGCTGATCAGAAGGAATACTTCGAGGCCTGCCGCCGCGCCTCCGATCTCGATTTCCTCGTCGCGCCCTGGGAGGAGCCGAGCGCGTATTTTGGCGGCCACTACAACCTGATCAATCCGCGGCCACTCTTCTATTCGAAGGTCCGGAAATCAGGACAGCCGTTTACCGAACCGGATCCAGCTTTCGGCCAGGTTTACCACCTTGGTGGCCCCGAGGACGCCCAGCAGATGCTGGACGCGGAAAACGCGTTTTGGTACACGGCGCATCCGCGGTCGAAGGCGTCCGCCGGCTATCCAGAGGGATTCGAGGACAAGCCGTACGCGCGCAACGATCGGTTCCTCGGCATCGCGTTCAAGCCCGGCATGGGCATGGATCTCTCCGAAATCCGGCTGGCCGAGGGCAGGACCTTCGACGCGATCGATCGGCTGAACAACCGTTACGCCGGCTCGGGCCTGCGGCCGAAGTATCTCATCGGTGACGTCGACACGTATCAGAAATGGCCGCACGACGATCTGTTTCCCGGCTTCACGGTGAATTACCTCCAACTGGAGCGGGTGCCCGGGCCGGATGAGGACTGGAGCCCGATTCTGCGCGCGCTGCGAGAGGGCAAGTTCTTTGTCACCACCGGCGAAATCTTCATCCGCAACTACCGCGTCACCGGTCGCGGCAACCGCCGCGCGATCGAAGCCGATGTGGATTGGACCTTCCCACTCGAGTTCGTCGAGGTCGTCTGGGGCGACGGAAAAGACGTGGGCCGCGAGGTCATCCGCGCGACCGAACTGCCGCCGATGGGGACGAAGCATTTTTCGATTCCGTTCGATGCCACCGGGAAAAAGTGGGTACGGTTCGCCGTCTGGGATTCTGCGGTGAACGGGGCGTTCGTGCAGCCGGTGTGGCTCGAGCGCTGAAACGCCTTCACCGCTGCCGCAATGAATCGCAGGACATTTCTCCAGTCCGGCAGCGTCGCCGCCGCAGCAGCGGCGGCGAGCGCGCGCTTGAGTTTCGCCAGTGCCCCGCCCTCGCGACGTAAAATCCGCATCGGCGTCGTCGGCGGGCGGTTCGGTCTCACGTTTTATTTTCATCAGCACCCGGACTGCGTGGTCGAGGCCGTCAGCGATCTGCGACGCGATCGTCGCGATGCGCTGATGAAAACCTACCGCTGCGGCCGCAGCCATGAATCGCTGGAAAAACTGATCCTCGATCCGGCGATCGACGCGGTGTTCATCGCGACGCCCGCGCCGGACCATGTGCGGCACGGCGTCATGGCGCTGAAAGCCGGCAAGCACGTCCTCAGCGCCGTGCCGGCGGCCATGAGCCTCGAGGAGTGCGAACTCCTGCTCGCGACGGTGAAGTCGACGGGACTGACGTACATGATGGCGGAGACGAGCTACTGGGGCCAGTCGACCATCTCGGCGCGAAAATTTTTCGAGCAGGGAAAATTCGGCGACATCTACTGCACGGAGTCGATGTACCACCACGCCGGCCTCGAGTCGCTGTTCTTCGAGGATGGCCGGCGGACGTGGCGACATGGACTGCCGCCGATGCACTACCCGACTCACTGCACCTCGCATCTCATCAGTGTGACCGGCGAGCGACTGACCGACGTGAGCTGCCTCGGCTGGGGCGACGACGATCCGATCCTAAAGGACAACGCCTATCACAACCCGTTTTGGAACGAGACGGCGCAGTTCAAGACGAACCGTGGAAACGCGATGCGCGTCGACGTGTGGTGGAAGGGAGCTCATCGCGGCTGCGAACGCGCCGAGTTCTACGGCGACAAAATGAGTTACCTTTATCCTGACCCGAACGGGGTCGACGCGTTGATTCTTCGGTCGGGCAAGCAGACGGAGCGTGACGACGCCGGGTTCGTTCGGGAACTGCCGGGGCTCGAAAAGTATCAAGTGCCGCAATGGTGGAAGACCGACGCGCTCCCAGAACCGCTGCGCCACTCGAGCGGCCACGACGGCTCGCACACGTTCATCACGCACGAATTCGTCGACGCGCTGGTCAACCAGCGAACGCCGGCGGTGAACGTGCATGAGGCCGTCGCCTATACCGCTCCCGGAATCATCGCCCATCAATCCGCCATCAAAAGCGGCGAGTGGCTGAAGATTCCGTCATTTGACGGTTGAGCGGTTTCTACATCGGGCGGATGGCGGAAAAATGACCCGCCACCGAAGCGCGATCAACGGGTCAGTTTCGGCAAACGCGAGGAGGCACCATGGAATCTTTCGTCTCATCAGGGAATCAGCGCCGAACGGCTCGAGCAAATTCGCGCGCAGGTGACGGTGTCCGCGCCGGAGGTGGCTGCGGCCAAGGCGAAGACCGAAACTCCGGAGAGGAATAAAGAAGAGCGTCCGCTGGAGCCAACAGGACGACCGAGCACGACCGAGCGGAAACGTTAGCGCGGAGGGTTCTGGGTTCTGGCTTCCGGGTTTCGCGTTCCGAGTTTCGGGTTTCGCATTTCGCGTTCCGAACTCTGACATCTGACATCTAACGTCTGGCTTCTGGCCTCTGGCTTCCGGCCTTTGGTTTCAGCTTGGCGCTTGTCGTGCCCGCCGCCGCGGTCCAGATCGTGCTCTCTGCATGAAACGACTGTTGCTGCCGCTCCTGTTCGCCGCCCTTACCTTTTCGACCGCGTCCGCCGCGACGAACCGCCCCAACTTCATCATCCTGATCTCCGATGACGTGAGCCACGACGATCTCGGTTGTTACGGCAGCCTCTCCGCGCGCACCCCGGCCATCGACAGCCTCGCCGCGTCAGGACTGCGATTCAACCAGGCCTACCTGCTCGCGAGCAGCTGCAGCCCGAGTCGCTCCAGCATCATTTCCGGAAGGTACCCGCACAATCTTGGCCAGGCGGCGGAATTGCACCGGCCCATCTCCGGGCACCTGCCGTCGATTGCGGGGCTGCTCCGCGATGCCGGCTATCACACTGCACTGGCCGGAAAGAACCACCTGTCGTGGACGCCCGTACCCGAGGGGACCACGAAGCCGACGCCCGCGTTCGTCAAAATATATGACGCGAAGGTCGACGGGAATTCCGGCGGCCACGGAAATTGGATCAAGGCGCTCGAGGAGTGCCCGTCCGGCTCGCCGTTTTTTCTGTGGCTCGCGGCGCTTGACGCGCATCGATCATGGGATGGCGACGAAGAATGGGATGCCGCGCGCTTCGGCCCGAAACACGATCCCGCGACGGTAATCCTGCCGCCAGCGCTCGCCGACACTCCGGCCACGCGTGCGGACTTTGCTTCGTATTTAAACGAGATCACGCGCTTCGATCATTTCGTCGGCCGCGTCGTCGAGTGGCTGAAGCAAAAGGGGCAGTTCGAAAACACGTATGTTTTCGTGCTGGCGGACAACGGCCGTTCGTTTCCGCGCGCGAAGACGCGGCTTCACGACGATGGCATGAAGACGCATCTCATCGTGAACGGGCCGGGAATGACGGCAAAAGGCCGTGCTTCGGATTCACTCGTGAGCGTGATCGACATCGCGCCCACCGTCGCCGAGTTCGCGGGCATCAAGAAGAGCGCGACGTTTCAGGGCCGCAGCCTGGCCGGCGTGTTGAAGGATCCCGCCGCCACGGTGCGACCCCTCGCGTTTTCAGAGCACAACTGGCACGATTACGAAGCGCATGGCCGCGCGGTGCGTGACGGGCGTTTTCTTTTCATCCGCAACTTCCGGCCGAAACTGGCGTGGCAGGGACCGGCGGACTCCGTCCGCTCGCCCTCGCACCAGGCGCTGCGGAAGGCGCGCGCCGAATCCCAAACCCTGCCGCCGATTCAGCAGGACGTGTTTCTCGCCCCGCGGCCGGAGGCTGAACTCTACGACACGCGTGCGGATCCGCATCAAATCAGCAACCTCGCCGGCAAACCCGAATTTGCCGCGATCGAAAAACGTCTTTCCGCCGCGCTCGAGCGGTGGATGGACCAGACCGGCGATTCCGTGCCGGATCAGATTTCACCGGACATGTTCAATCGCGAAACCGGCGCGCCGCTACCCGGCCGTCGAGCGGACACCTACCTCGCGCCCGCGGGCGCGAGCCGCGGCGCCGATCGGATCAACGCGGACGGGTTATGAGTGGCGGTACTTTCCGCCGCGGTCGTCCGACGGGTTGCCAGCCGTGGGCTTACGAAGTCGCGGCTTTCGGAGATGGCGCGGCTCCGTCCCCGACGGGGGTGTGAGAGGCGCGTGCGGGCAAATGGGCGATGCCGAACCAGACAAGTCCCGCCAGGAGGAAGAGAATCACAATGGCCACCGGCAGTGGCACGGTGCGCGTGGCAGGCTTCAGTCCCAGTTCTTTAGTGTAATCGCGACTAACCATAGGAGCGGTGATGGTACATCTGGGACAACCATTCGTGCTGCGCGTTCGTTGTTAAATTCGAGGCACGAATTGGAACCTGGAGCGCGAAGTCTGGCGTGCGTGTTTCCCCCCCCACTTCGAAGCACGATCTCGCGCGGTCACTTCCGATATCGCACCACCAGCGCCGGCCCCGGTGAAAGCAACTCGATCCCGTGCTCCTTGGTGTCGGAAAGCACCTCGATCGTGTTGTCACCTTGTCGCAGCAACGATAGCTCTACGGGAAAGACCGTATACTGCGTGCGGTGGTCATGGCCCTCGGCGACCGCGAAGTGGCGGTTGTTGAGCTTGAAGTACTCCTTCACCTCACCGGGTCCGCCCGTCCAGGAAACGGTGTGCAGCGCGGCACGCTCGATTTTTCCCGGGTCGATGGGCACCGCAATGACGGCCGTCTTCGGTTTGCTGTCCCGCGACCAGAAACGTTTGGGCAGCTCGGTCACCGGAAAGACGCCCACCTCGACGCCCGGCCGCGCGGTGATTTCCAGACCGCCGAGCACAGGGGTGCGGTAGACGAGCGCCGGGACCGACTTGAATCGCACCACCGCGCGCATGGCCACGTCGCGCTGCGCCGGGATCATGGCGACGTCCCACCTTGCCTGATACGGCGGCGTCCGGGCCGTACCAACGTGGCCCAGGGTCTCGCGTCTTTTGGTGAAACCATGCCATTGCGGACCGGCACCCGCGCCACACTCGTCATAGCCGGCGTAGAAAGCGTGGTACTCGACGGACTCGATGTCGGCCGCCGAACCCGCCAGCGTCGGAACGAGCGACACCACCATCGTCTCCCCATCGGGTCGCACGTCCACCCGCGCGGCGAAACCATCCCGGTGCGCGGCGGCCAACGCCGCATGCCCCACCGGCAACTCGAAGCGCAGGCACGCTTCGTCGACAATGAAGTGGCCCCAGAACGAACCACCGCGATCGCAGGCGAACTGGAAGGCGTTATGGCCGCGGATGACGTCGGTGATGCGGAGGGGAATCGAGGGATACTGATGCGTGCACTCGTGCGCCGCCGTGCCGTTTTCCGGTATCACGTACACCGTGCGACCATTGGCGGTCACGCGCTTGTTCGCCGTTCCCGCATGCCCGCCCCATAGTTCGAGGTAAAGCTCGGCCGCGCGTATCGTTGTCACGTCGAGGTCCGCGGCGATCTGCATCATGCCGTTGGCGCGAACCTCCTTGCGATCCTTGAAGTTCTTTTGAAAGGCGGCGAAGGGATCGTTGACGCGAAACCGCGCGCTCACCGGCGGATTTCCCGCCTCGAGCGTCCGCTCGAACCAGTGCTCGAACCAAAACCCGCTCGCTGGCTGATCCGTCGCAAACACGGCCGACGCCGGCGGTGCGCCATCGAGTGCGGGTGGCGGCACGGAAGCGCCGGATGGCTGGGCGACCGAGCGCGTGGCCAGGCAGCCGAGGATGAACACAAAGAAGGCCCGGGTGATTTTCATATCGAGAGATAATGCGAGCGCAGCACGGAGTGTGGCAGCCGACGTCAGGAGGCTGGCGACAGCCGAGTGAGCACTCCAGCCTCGCCACCCCGGCTGCTACGAATGCGATCGGAGCCGACCGTATGGTTCATTCACAGGTCGAATGTCGCGCTCAGGATGAACTGCCGCGGCGCGATGATCCGGAAACTGTTCGGCGTGCCGTCGGGGAACGCCGCGATCGGCTGCAGCCGGCCACCTTCCTGGATGTTGCGGACGTTGAGCTGGAACATCGCGCCGACCTTGTTCCCCCAAAGCCGCGTGCGATAGCCGATGAACCCGTCGACGTACACGTGCTCCTTGTCCCAGATCGGCCGGTTGATGTCGTAATCCTCGATGATCGCCGGGAGTTGCTGCACGCCATAATAGCCGATGGCGCCCTTGCTTTCGTACCGCACCGCCCCGCCGACATTGATCGCACGCAGGACCCACTGTTCCGTGATCCCGGCGAGGCGGAAATTGGTCGTCAACGTTCCGCCATACCGGCGCAACTGCGGGCGCGCCAGCCCTTCGGTGGTCTTCGCCACTTTGAGCGAGTTGGAAAACACGCGCCGATAATACGCGAACGGCGTCTCGGAGCCGCCGTATTGCGTCGTCCACCAGAGGCCGCCATTGCGCGGGTCGACGACCGTGGTCCAAATCGGTTCCCGTTGGGCGGCGTAGATGGTGACGTTGGGCGCGAGCCGGGAGTTGATCGTCTGCTTCTCCGTGAAACTGCCCTGCACCGTCCAGTACCGGGTGGGGTTGAAGTGAATCTCCACCTCGTGGCCGCGGCCGACGATGTCGTCGGTCTCCGAGGTGGGAATCGCGTTGATCTCGCCGCGATCGCGCGGCGGCACTCCCATCACCTTCGTCAATTCCGCGTCCAGTTCCGCCTGGGTCAGCGTGCGGCCCGCCGCGGTCGCCGCCTCCGTGATCCACTCGGTCGCCTCCTGCTGGAGTCCGAACGCCGTGCTGATATAGTCCATGCTCCAAAGCGTCTTGGCGAATCCCGCCGAGGCGCCGCTGCGCGAGTTGATCTGCTTCGTCTCGTACTTGTTCACGCGGATCACGAACTTCCCGTCCGCCAGGTTGAGCGCGAAGCCGTAGTCCTTGCCCTTGCCACCTGGATCCGGCAGCCACTCCCCGAACACATTCTGCGCGGGTGCCGCAGGCTTGAAGCTGTCGGACCGGTTGTAGTGCACCGAAAGTCCCCGCAACGCGTCGGCGAAGAAGCGCGTCAGACCCGCGCCTCCCTCCGCCCGGCGATCGAGGAAGCCGAGTCCGCGGAAGGGCTTCGCCACGACGCCGCGCTGCTCCGTCCGGCCGTCGCGGAGCTGCCAGTCTTCGTCGCGCCAGTGGTTCATGTATTCGTAGTCGTAGGTGGAGCCGCGTTCGGCCAGCCGGGTGGGATTCTGCAACTTGGTGTGATGCCGGTCCTCCCGGATGCCAAACGTCGCCACGATCCGGCCCTGCAGCAGCCGGCTCTGCAGAATCGCTCCGCCCGTGCGCTGCACCGACCGCGAGCCGTTGGCGCCGCCGCCGGGAATTTCGCCGAGGGTAATTGGTTCGCGCCGGACGGCGCCGGTAACCGCGTTGCCCCACATGTAGGTGTAGTCGCCATAGCCGTAATCGCCCGGCTCGTAATCGACATTGTTGCCCTGGTTGTCGCCGACATAGAGGCGCATGTTGGAGCGCATGACGGCATTGGTCGTGCGGCTGGTCCCGTCGGCGGAGTAGACCCACGGATTGTCGCTCACGATGCCCTGCTGGAAACGATAGCTGCGCTGCACGCGATCCTTGTACTCCGCGTAGCCGACCAGACTGTGCGCACCGAGCCACCGGCGGAGGCCTGTGTCGCGGGAGAAGTCGACTTTGTAGGCAAACTGACCGCGGTAGGTGTCGTTGCGCAGCGGGGCCCGCATCAATCGCGGGTCGGTCTGCGCCATCGCCGGCCGCATGAAAAACGGGTTGGGCGTGCCGTCCAGCAGCCGCTCGTTGACATCGACCACGAGCTGCCCCGTCGGCCCCGAGGTCGCGCCGTCGTTGATCAGGTAGCGGGTGTAGCGCTCCGAGTCCTCCTTGAACCAGCCGACCTGGGCCGCCAGCGACTGGCGCGGCGTCTCGAAGATCACCTGATCCAGCGTCACGCGCGACGTATCGGTTTCATCCGCGAACCGGTTGGGCGCGGCGATGTTGATCGAGGTCCAGTCGTAAATGCTGCGATCCGAGATCATCTTGACGCGCCGCGCGATCAGCGGCTGCGCGTCAGTCACGCGGGCGCGCGTCACGACGATTTTCCGGTCGGCCTGGATGGCTCCGGTCGGCGTCGCGGCCGCGGTGCCGTAGGAGGCGCTCCACAGATTGATCCCGTCGCGGTCGACGAAGACCTGGCCGAAATTGTTGGCCTGGGTATAGAGGTACGCCGGGGTGCCGGTGCGGACGAAGACGCCGTTTAGCTTCATCGTGTTCGTCGGCGGATCCCAGGTTGGCGATCCGGCGTCGGTCCAGCCCGACATCCCGTCGAGGGGCGGCAGCGAGTTGGCCCGGTTGCCCTGCGCGCGGTAATGCTGGAACGACGCCTTTATCGTCGTGCCCTTGAAAGGACGAAACTGCACCATGCCGTTGTAGCGGTCCGTGTTCACGCCGGAGGGCTTGAGATCGAACCCGTCGTGCTGGCGCGCCACGCTCATGCGCACAGCCAGCTGATTCTTCATCAGCACGCGGTTCAGGTCGAGGCTGCTGCGCCAGCCGTCGAAGCTGTCGGCGCGAAAAGCCACCTGGGAACGGCTGCGCTGCAGGTTGGCGGCCGCGCTGATAATGTTGACCGTGCCCGAGGCGTTGCCGAGGCCGAAGATGTTGGCGTTGGGGCCGCGGCTGATTTCGACGCCGTCGGCATCGAGGGGATCGATGGGCACGCGATTGCTGGTCTCGAAGTTGCCATTCGAGACGTTGGCATTGCCAATGCCGCGGACGCGATTGGCGTTGGCGGGATCGCCGGCGACATTGTCGGAGATGTTGCCCTGGCCGTCCTCCGCCACGAAGTCCGTGAAGGTGCCGGTGCCCTCCGTGTTGGCCCCGTAGAGGAACACGTCGTTGATATCGAGCATCGCGAAGTCGGCCATCTGCTCCTTCGTGATGACCGTGATCGCCGACGCGAGATCCTCGAGCTTGGTGTTGAGCCGCGTGCCGGACATCGTGTTCGCCGCGAAATAGCCCTTCGTGTCGGCGACGACCTCGAACGGCGACAGCATCACCGCCTCCTCGCGTGCAGCCGGCGTCGCCTCCACCGGAACGATTTTCCTCCGGTCGGCCTCGAGCGCGGCGAGTTCCTCCGGATCGAGCCGGCCATTCTGATTGCGATCGTAGCGCGCCCGCGTCACCGCGTCGGGTGCGGCGGTCGTCGCAACCTGGGCGGCGACAGGGCAGGCTGAAACCAGCAGGCACGCATGCGCCACCAGCAGGCGCAGGCAAGACCAATCCGTGTCGTTGTGATTCATGTTCAGTTCGGGTTGGCCCACCTCCGTGCACCACGCGAAGCGGGCGAAATAAGCAACGCGCGGAGCGGCAGGGTCAGCAGCATCCATCGCGATACGGTCCATGATGGCAGCACGGTAAGCGAACCGGCCGGATAGCGTATTTAGCCCCGGTGGAAATTTCCTGCGCTGGCGCGGAACGGTTCAACCCATCTCACCGGATCGTCCTGAACGCAGAACCTTGTTGGATGCGGCGTCGGCGCCGTCACGAAAAAACTGCACCTACAGCCGTACGAATACCTTCGTTCGATACAGCCAGTACAAAAACACCCACACCACCACCGCGCTGCCCATCGCCACCAGCACCGGACCAAACGCGTCGAGATGCCGTCCGAGCCCGCCGAGGAGCCGGTTGGACACGTGCTGGAACGACGGCATGAAATGGCACGCGATCACGTAGGCCACGATTGAGTTGCTGCCGATCACCACGAAGGGAAACGCCCACCGCCGCCAGCCGCGCAGGTCGGTTGCCCAATAAAACAGCGCCAGCAGCAGGAAGCTCCAGCCACCGGCGAACAGGACGTACGAGCTCGTCCACCGGGTCTTCACGATCGGATATTGCAGGCTCCACAACCACCCGGCAAGCAGCCCTCCGAGTCCGAGAATCGCAAACCAGCGCAGCCGGCGTGCCGGCGTCGATTCCGCCTGGAGCATCTCGCCCGCAAACACGCCGAGCATCGCGGTCGCGCTGTGGGCCAGCGCGCCCTCCACGATCCATCCGATTTGCCAGGGCCCGCGCAGATCACCCAGCACGATCGCGTTGAACCAGTCGCCGAAATTGCGGCCGGCCGCGTATACGCCAATCTCGTGACCCGGCACCGGCACGAACGTTTCCAGCGCCCAATAGAGCACGAGGCTGAGTGCGCACCACCAGAGCCGGATGCGCAGGGAAAAATTCAGATAGAGGATCGCCGCGACGGCATAACCGTAGGCGAGCATCTGGAGCACGCTGTAGCTGAGCTGGAACTTGCTGCGATCAAACGTGAGCAGGTTGCCGTTGATCGTCATCCCGATGACCACCATCAGCGCCACGCGCAAAGCGATGTGCCGGTAGATCGACGCGTTACTCTCGCTGCGTTCGCGACGACGACGCAACGCAAACGGAATCGAGCAGCCAATCAGGAAGAGGAAGAGCGGGAAGATCAGATCGTAGAAGGTGAAACCGGCCCATGTCGCGTGTTCGAACTGGCCCTGCAGCACGCCGACCCAGCCGCCAGGTTCTCCCGCGGGCAGCGCGCGCACGATCTGCTGGCCGCCCGCGAGCCAGAACATGTCGAACCCGCGCAACGCATCGATCGCGACAATCCGCCCGGGCCGAATCGCGGCAATCGACGTCGCGGCCGTTCGCGCGGTGGGCGACGCGGTGACTTCGGGTGCAGTACTCACGCGGCCGGCACGGTGTCCGGATCCGCGGCGAATGACAATGCCAGGCAGGTAGCGCCGTACTTCGGCGGCGGTGTGGAAGATGGTTGCCTTATGTAGCCTGCTTGCAGGCGAATGGATTGGATGGGAGCGCGACCGCCCTCGGTCGCAAGGATCTCTAGGCGACCGAGGGCGGTCGCGCTCCCGAATCGCCTGCGAGCAGGCTTCCTACAAAGACGGGACATTCGTGCGACACCGCGGCTCCATTCACCAGGTGGTGAACCGAAAAATCCAGCCTCGTCACCTCGGCTGCTACGAGATTCGGCCGACTCCTACTCTCCAAGACATCTCGAATCCGAATGACCGATGGCTGTAGCACCACGTTAACCGGCTCGACACCGGCATCCGCAGTCGAAATTTTCGCGCTCATGATGTGCCGGGCGAAAGCCGTAACCGTGCCATGGTTTCTCGTCATTGCGCTGACCTGCGCATCGACGTCGGCGAGCACCGGCGCTTCGGTCGACCGTCCGGCTGGCGATCCCGCCGGCCCAAATCGCGTCGCGATCGTCAGTGGCGGATATGACGCGCTGCTGCTGCGGGTTCACCTCATCCGGCAGGCGAAGGCGTCGATCGCGATCCAGACTTTCATCTGGACGAACGACGAGTGCGGTCGGCTGATGATCTGCGAACTGATCGAGGCGGCGCGCCGGGGCGTGAAAGTACGAATCATCGCGGATCACATGTTTTCGGATCAGGATCCGGACACGGTGGCTTTCCTCGCGACGGTGCACCCGAATTTCGAGGTGAAGCATTACCGGCCGTCGACGGAGCGGATGAAACCCTCGTTGTTCCGCCGCGTGCTCGCGGGGCTGCGCTCGTTTCACGAGCTGAATCAGCGGATGCACAACAAGGTGATGATTGTCGACGAGGGCATCCTGCTCACCGGCGGACGGAACATCGAAAACACCTATTTTGATCACTCGACCGGGCTGAACTTTCGCGACCGCGACGTGCTCGCGGTCGGGCCGGTCGCCCGCGCCGCGGCCGAATCGTTCGAGGAGTATTGGCGATACCGACATTCCGTTTCGAGCCGCGCGCTCGCCGATGTCGACGCCGCGATTCGGAAAGGAACCTTCCGGCGCTACCCCACCCGCGCGGATTACGACTTTGGCCCGTATTTTAAAACCTTGGACGAGGACGTGAACGCAATCGACGGCGCTGCCGCGCGTTTCATGGCGCGTTTGCGTCCTGCGCGCCGGGTCGAATTCATCGCCGACAAGCCGGGAAAGTCGGATCGCTCGACGGCAACCACCGCGCGGCTCACCGGGGAACTTGCCGGCATGCTCCAGCGCGCGACGACGTCGGTCGTGATCCAGACACCATATCTCGTGTTGAGCCCGCCAGCCCGGAAACTTTTCCGCGACATCCAGGACCGTCACCCCGGACTGCGAATCCGGATCTCGACGAACAGCTTCGCCTCGACGGACAACATTTTTGCGTACTCCGCGAATTACCGGCTGCGAAACGAGTACGTGCAGCATCTCGGATTGCTCGTGCACGAGTTCAAACCGCACCCCGCATCGATGCCGGCGCTGTTTCCGCGGTTCGCGCTCATGAATGAGCGGTCGCAGGCAACGACGCAGGCCGGCCCGCGTACCCGCCCACCGTTCCTTTGCGTCCATGCCAAGTCACTTGTGATTGACGACCAGATCGCGTTCATCGGCTCCTACAACCTCGATCCGCGCTCGGAAAACCTGAACACCGAAGTGGGGCTGCTGATCGACGACCCGGCGCTCGCGCAGGAGCTCCGCACCGAGATCGAACGCGACCTGCTGCCGGAAAACAGCTGGGTGATCGCGCGACGTGCGCTGCCGGTCGGAGTCGAGACGGTGAACGGATGGATCGACGGGATTCTCTCGCTGAGCCCGGTCGACATCTGGCCGATTCAAAACACGAGCAGTTTCGAACTTCGACGTGGCGCCACGCCCGTGCCCCCAGAGCATCCGTCGTTTCACCAGCACTACCTCGAAGTCGGGTCCTTTCCCGGGACGGACGGATTGCTCTCGACCAAGGAGATTCTCACCCGGCTCTACAAGGCCGTCGGCGCGCCGCTGACGCCGATTCTGTAGTGAGACGCGGCCTCAGGTTCCACGTGGCGGCTCCAATTGAATGAACCCCGTGATGCGCGCCTCGCCCGGTGCCCTCCCCTTTCGCTCGTCGCCGCGGCTCTTTTGATATCTGCCAGCTTGCGCAAACCGCCCCGCGGTTTTGCCTATGCCGTATCGATTCAGTGGGAAACCGCGAATGAACGCGAATGGACGCAAATTCCAGAGGAAGAAGGAGAGGATTTGGAACCATGGTCACCTCTTGGTTGATCGTTTCCATGCTCCCCAAAGACGTCCTCTCCATTCGCGTGAATTGGCGTCCATTCGCGGTTGAACTGAATTCTTCCGGCTAAGCCCGCATGATCGGCTGATACGCGGCGGCCGAAGCAAGCGACGAGGACAATAACGATGGAGCGGCAGAAACCGGCTGAAAAATGCGGGCTTGGGCTCACGCCGCGTGCTTGTGGGTGCCGCGTTTTTTCCCGCCGGATTTCGTCGCGCCGCGCTTCGTGGCCACGGGCGAGCGGCGCTTCACCCGGTTCGCCGCCGGCGCGGACCGGCCGCCGGATTCGGCCAGACTCTTCTGCAGCACCTCTACCAGATCGATGACGTTGCTCGGCGCCGGCGCGTGACGCTTCGCCGCACCCGGGAGTTCCTTCCCGCCCGCTTCAACCTTCCGCTCGATCAGCTTCATCACGGCGGTGGCGTAATCGTCGGAGTACTTCTCGGGGTCCCACTCCGCCGACATCTGCGCCACGAGCTGGCGCGCCATGCCAAGCGCGCGTTCGTTCGTCTCCTTGACGGCTGGCACCTTGACGGTATCGGCCGGCGTTATCTCCGACGCGAAATGCATCAGCTCGAGCACCAGCAGCGAACCGTTCGCCTTCACCGCCGCCAGGTGCTGACGGTTCCGGATCACCACCTTGGCGATGCCGATTTTTTCCGTGTCCGCCAGCACGTCACGCAAAAGTGCATACGCACTCGCTCCACCCTTCATCGGCTCGATGTAATACGGTTTGTGGAAATAGATCGGGTTCACCCCGCTCTCGTCGACGAAGTCGAGGATTTCGATGCTGTCCGTGCCCTGGAGCTCGACCTTGTCGAAATCCTTTTCCTCCATCACGACGAACTTGCCCTTCTCGTACTCGAAGCCCTTCACGATGTCATCCCACGGCACTTCCTTGCCGTCGACCTCCGCCACCCGCTTGTAGTTGATTGCGCTCAGGTCCTGCTTCCGCAGCATCCGGAACTTCAACTCTTCGTGTCGTGTGGCGTTGAGAATCTGGACTGGGATCGTCACCAGCCCGAATGAAATGGCACCTTTCCAAATTGGCCTCATTTGCCGGATAGACAGTTGCTAACAACCGGCGGGGCCTGGTTGTGAATAACTTTATCCGATGCCCGGTGTCTGAGCCCGGCCGGCCAGCCCACCGACTTCACGTCGCGGGGTGAAGGATACGTTATGTGCTCGTCGCGCGTTGGTTCGATCAGCATGCACGACCGGTCCCCGATTTGGTTAACCTCAACTCGCGTCTTCGCCATGAACTCGCGCTCCCTGATGCGACACCCGTAGGCATGCGCCTCTCTTGGCGGATCCATAACCGGAAGGTTGAAAACGGTTCTGCATAGTTCAGGGCCTGCCTTCCACCCGTCCCCCTCGCCCCCTCACCCCGCCCACGTCTTCAACGTCGTGATTCGCGGCAGCTGGCCGGGGAGCTGGCGCCAGGTTTCGCCGTCATCGTTCGAAGCGAACACCTCGCCCATCGTCGTGCCGAGATATACGCCCGCGGGCGAAAACGGATCCGACGCCATCGCGTCCCGCAACACGCCCACGAAATGCGATTCCTGCGGCAGCCCGCTCGTCATCGCGCGCCACGTCCGCCCCTGATCGCGCGAGCGCCACACCTTCAGCGCTCCATCCGGCACGACACGGTTCTCGTCACTCAACAGCGGCACCACGAACAAATCGCCGCGCGCCGTCAGCGCCATCGGGAATCCGAAATCATGCGGCAGCCCCGCCGAGATCCGCGTCCACGTGTCCGCGCCGTCCTCCGACTTGAACACACCGCCGTGATATTGAATGTACAGCACGCCCAGCCGCTGCGGATCGACGACCATCTTGTGCACGCACCGGCCCATGTCCGTATCGGTGATGAAGCCCGGCGCGACGTTGTGCAGGCCTTCGTTGCACAGCTTCCACGTTTCGCCGCCGTCGTCGCTGCGAAACACGCCGACGGAGGAAATCCCCACCCACAAGCGGCGCGGGTTGGAGGGGTCGACAAGGATGGAATGCAGGCATAGCCCGCCAAAACCGGGCGTCCATCGCGGCCGCGTGGGATGACGCGTCAACCCGTCGAGTTCGCTCCACGTCTGGCCTTCATCGCGGCTGACGAACAGCGCCGCATCGTCGACGCCGGCATACCACGTGCCGGGCTCGGACGAATGCCCGGGCACGATTTGCCAGATGTGATTGAGCTTGAAACTGGAATCCTTGGGAAACGCGGGGTCGCGCGCCACCGGTTCCCACGTCGCGCCGTCGTCGCGCGAAGTGCGCAGCGTCGCGCCGTGCATGAAGTGATCCGTGCCCGCGATGATCCGGTGGTTCCGGCTGTCGCCGCACAGACTGAAAATCTCCCAGCCGCCAAGGTGCGGACCGGTCAGTGTCCAGTCCGCGCGGGTCTCATCGCTGCGGTAAATAAACACGCCCTTGACCGTGCCGATGAGCAGCAGGATCGGGCGCGGGGTGGCGCTCGTGGGGTCCATCGGCCCGATATGGCGGGCCCCGATTCGACACGCGAGCCGTTTCTGTACCTGACGCTGCGGCGACCGGCTGCTCGTGACCGCTCGTTGACACCCCGTGCAACCGGACGCACCGTATTGGTCCATGGCCAAGCCGCGCAAAGTCGAAGACCCAGCGGGCGCATACTCGGTGTCGGGGAAATCAGACGCCAAGCAGGCTCCTCGCGCCCTTGGATCGCCCGCTCGCCGCGTCGACGGCACAACGTTTCGAAAGGCAGCCGAAAAAGTCTTCAAAACGCATCGCGAGCTTCTTCGTCGCCTGGCGCAGTGAACGAACCAGTCTTCCTGTCGCGCGAACAGGTGCTTGAGCTGCATCGCGCGTTCGGCCTCGCCGAGAAACGGCTCGACAAACCCGGGCTCGCCGCGGTCTTTCGTCAGCAACTTTCCCTGTGAAAATCATCCGACATCTCTCCTCGGGGGGCCCCGCTTATGCCGCCCTGCAATCCGACGGCTCCGCCCGCGAAATCGCGGGGGACATCTATGGCGACTTTCACGTCACCGATCGGGTCGTGCAGCCGGGCAAGCTGCTCGCGCCCGTGGTGCCGACGAACATCCTGTGCATCGGGCTGAACTACAAGCGGCACGCGGCGGAGAGCAAACTGCCGCCCCCGGCCCAGCCGGTGCTGTTCGTCAAGAACACCGCCTCGGTCCAGAACCCAAACGATCCGATCGAAATCCCGGTGAAGCTGGCGAGCACGAAGGTGGACTACGAATGCGAGCTCGCGGTCGTGATCGGCAAACGGTGCAAGAACGTGTCGCGCGAACGCGCGCTCGACTACGTCCTCGGCTACACCTGTGGCAACGACGTGTCGGCGCGCGACTGGCAGCGTGATTTCGGCGGCGGTCAGTGGTGCCAGGCGAAGAGCTTCGACACGTTTTGCCCGCTCGGTCCCGTCCTCGTAACGCGGGACGAGATTCCAAATCCCAACGAGCTGCGGATTCGCACCCTGCTCAACGGCGAGGCGATGCAGGACTGGAACACCAACGACATGGTGTTCGACGTGCCGGCGCTGATCGAATTCCTCAGCGGCAGCAAGACGCTCCTGCCCGGCACGGTGATCATGACAGGGACGCCGCACGGCGTCGGATTCGCGCGGAACCCGCCGGTGTGGTTGAAAGCGGGAGACACCGTCACGATTGAGATCGAGAAGATCGGCGCGCTGACGAACCCGGTGGTGAACGAGCGGGTTTGATCGCGAGCGCGGCGCAGCTGGAACCCAAGTAATTGGTTTCGTCGTGTCCTGCGCCGCGGACAAGACAGGGACAAAAGGCCCGCGCCCGACCAAGCGCGGCAACCTCGCCAAGGGCTCGCGCACCGGCGTGAACCGCAGCGGGCGGTGAGGGCTGGGTATTTTCGGCGCAAATACGGGCTCGACCCCAGTGCTGCGGCCGGCAGGCAGCGGTACGCTCGGGAGTGACATGAACGCGCTCCCCGCCGCTGTTTCAACCCGTTCAAAACGAAAGCCCAAGGCCAGCCGTCGCGCCACCCCGGCGGTGGCAATGCCGTTTCGCGCGTTGATCGCGTATGCGGACATCCCGGCGGCCCGGCGGGCAATGAGCGAGATTCGCGACGTACTCGCCGCGACGCGACGAGGCTACGAATTGCACCCGATGCTCTGGCGATTTGATCAACTGGGAGCGCCCAGCTGGAGGGAGGTTGCGTTGCGCGACGCCGCGAATGCCGCGGTCGTGGTGCTGGCCGGCAGCGAGCCCGGTTCCTTGCCTGCCTCGCTGGAGCGGTGGGTCTCCACCCTCCTCTCGCGCAAGGAAGGGCGGCCAACAACCATCGTCGCCGTATTGGGCGCGACGGACGCGTGGACAATCACGATTGAAAAACCGGCTACCGCTGCCGCCGCCCTTACCCAATCGCGCGCGGCTGAACCCAAGGCTCTCCCGCACGTGGTCATGGAAGCGTCGGCCGCCTGCGCGGCGTGATTGGCGAAGACCCATCCGACTGATCGGACCGATCTAACCGATCTGACCGATCGGGCGGATCCGACCGATCCGGCGGATCCGCCGCCGCTCCTGGGACCGCGGGCCTTACGGCAGCTCGTAGACCTCCACGAGGGTCACGCCGTCGCCGCCGTTCGCCCCCACCTGCGCGCCATAGGCGCCGGGCGGGAGCGTGACGAGCAGCGCGGCATCGAGGCTGCCGGCATTCAAGTTGAACGCTCCCACTCGCGTCCACGCGGCGCGCATCTCGGCGCTGTCGACCCAGTTGTCGTTCTCGATCAGCAGCCGGTCGCCCGAGAATATCCGCAGCACCAGGTGACGGTCTTTGGAACCGCGCCCGCCATGCCGGCGCCGACGGAAGTTCCCCGCAGCCCGGATTTTTCCCACCGACATTATCGGAGCGCGCCGTGGCCGCGGTGGAACTAATGACCGTTCGGGGGGCCAAAAAATTCCACCCCGGCGGCGGAAGTGAGCGACGGAACGGCAACCACCCTTGAACCGACTGGCGGCACGGATGTCTGCAGCGCACCCTTACTTCATCATGGCTGCATCTCCTGGATCCACTGGCAACGTCATTGCCGCGCTCGCCAGCTTCTTCATTCCCGGGCTCGGGCAACTGCTGCAGGGGAAACTTTTCCGGGCGCTGATCATGTTCGTGCTGGCAGCCGCGCTGTGGTTTTTCTTCCTCGGCTGGATTATCCACCTTTGGTCCATCATCGATGCAGCGCTTTATAAAAGGCCGGCTTGACGCCGGAGGCGGGCGCGAGTTCGGCGTGGCCACGCCGATCCCACGAACGCCGCCCCCGATGTCGGCGGCAAAGCGGCTGCGGCGGCTGCGCGGGCTCGCCTGGTTTCTCGATCGTTCGATTCCGATCGGACGCTGGCGGATTGGAGTCGATCCCATCCTGGGGCTCCTGCCTGGTGCCGGTGACTGGCTCGGGGCCGTGCTCTCGCTCTACGTGCTCTACGAAGGCGCCCGCCTGGGCATGCCTCGCGGCGTACTCACGCGGATGGGCGGAAACATCCTCGTCGAGACGATCGTAGGCGCGGTGCCGGTGCTCGGGGATCTCTTCGATTTCGCATGGCAGGCAAACACCCGGAACCTCGCCCTGATCGAGCGGCATTATCATCCCGGTTTCGAACCGCGCTCGCTCGGCCGGATCTGGTTTGCCGTCGCGTTGTTTGGTGTACTGGTGATGGCGCTCCTTGCCGCGCTGATCTACGCCGCGGTCAAACTCGCCGCCGCCGGTTTCGGCATCCATACGCCGTAACGTCCGGTTGACTCGGCGGGCGGTTCGCGGCGGGTTTGCACCATGCGGATTCACCTTCTCATTGGCCTGCTGCCGTTGTGCCTTTCCGCGTGCGGCGGAATTTCAGGTGGCGTGCCGGCCATGGCGGCGGTGACAGAACCAACCGCCGATCTCAGCCAGTGGGCGATTGAACAAATGCCGGGCGGCACGGTCACGACACGCGACGGCGCGCTCGTGATCGAGGACAGTGCGGGTTGCACGGTTTGGCTTCGCCGCCAGCTCACCGCGCCCGTGGCCATCAGCTACGATGTGACGGTCGTCTCGCGCGGCGGCCCGCATGATCGCGTCTCGGATCTGAATTGTTTTTGGATGGCAACCGATCCCAGGAATCCCGACGCGCTCCCCGCCGGTCGCAGCGGACGGTTCGCCGATTACGACTCGCTCCTCACGTATTACGTCGGCTACGGCGGCAACAACAACTCGACGACGCGTTTCCGCCGCTACGACGGCACGCTGGCCCGGCCGCTCCTGCCCGAACATGATCGGCGCGAACGGAAATTCCTCCTCGAGCCCAATCGCGTCTATCACATCCGATTGGTCGCGCGCGAAGGCACGGCGGAATTCTGGCGCGATGGAGAAAGGATTTTTTCCTTTCCCGATCCCGCGCCGCTGACCCAAGGCTGGTTCGCGTTTCGCACCGTGCGAAGCCACCTCGAAATCCGAAATTTTCGAATCACGAAAGCGTAGCGCGCGACCCGGCCGCGACCAAAGGCAGCATGGACGTCGTAACAATGCAGTGGAGCCCGTTCCGTATTGGAATAACGTCACCACTGAAAGGTGGAGCGGTCTGCTGGCCAGCAGACCTCCCCAACGCGGTAGATCCGTTCACTCGAAAATAAGCGGCTTGAGGAGCCTCTCGACCAGCTCGAGGCCTCTCGGTCGATTGCGCGATTGGCCGTGAGCCTGTCGAACCGGCAAGCCGCGCCACCTCGACCGCATGGACCGGGCTTCTCCACCGTTTTCACACTCACGTCCAGTTGCGCGGCGATTTCCTTGTTCCGTAGCGGCACCCGTGAGCGTTTCGCCGAATGGCATTCAGAAAAACGAAACGCTTACGCGTTCCGCTACACCGGTTGCCGCGCCCGCGCTCCCAGGGAAAACAGAACGCCGGACCGCGAAATGCGGCCCGGCGTCTGTTGCTATGTTCGAACCCGGTGTGCAGCCGGGCCGAAAGTTGATGCCTGGATCTGGTATGCCTTGCTTTCGTTCGTACGCACCGGGCGGCGAACCGGCCGGTGCGTCCAACCCGCCGGCACCACGCTGGAGCGTGATGCTAGCGGGAAATTTTGCCGGTCTTGTCGTACGTCACGCGACCGTCGTAGGTGCTGAAGCACATCGCCTGCACCGTGACGCCCTCGAGCGCGACCGCGCTCGCGGGAACCTCGAGCCGCACCCACTTGGCCGGCCGCCGGCAGCGCGCCCGCGTAATAGCGCCCCGGCGTGCCGCGCGTGCCATAGTTGATCTTGTCGGCGCCCCAATAGGCGCGGTGCTCCCAGTTGCCGGCACCCCAGCTCAACATGATCGCCGTGGGCGGGTTCGCCGGATCAATGTAGACGTAAGCGTAGAGCCTGTCGCCCGTCGCCACCGTCATCGTCTCCGTGGCCCAGTTGAAATAATGTTCATGCAAACCCGACGCGACGGTGGATTGGTGCGCGCGGCTGCCGGAGAACGGAGCCGGACTCGCGCTCGTCCAGTTCCAGCTGTCGCCGCCCGCCCCGCTGCCGCTCGCGCCGGCGGGAAGCGAATCGTCGAGCCACGCCCATTCCGTGCCCGTCGTCGTCGAAGGGGTTGAGGTCGTCGGTGACGTGGTGGTCGTCGAACTGCTCGAGGCGGCGGACTTGCCCGTCTTGTCGAACGTCACGCGTCCATCGACGGTGCTGAAGCACATGCCTTCGATCCGCGAGCCTTCGAGCGCGACCGCACTCGCCGGAACTTCGAGCCGGACCCACTGGCCGGCCGCTGGCAACGCACCCATGTTCACGCGACCCGGCGAGTTGTTGGTGCCGTAATCGATCTGGTTCGCACCCCAGTAGGCGCGGTGCTCCCAGTTCGACGACGCCCAGCTCAACATGATCGTCGTCGGCGTGTTCGCCGGGTCGAGGTATACATACGTGACGAGAATCTCGCCGGAATTGACCGTCATCGGCGCGGCCCAGTTGAAATAGTGTTCGTGCAAACCCGACCCGAGCGTCGACTGGTGAGCCTTGCCGCCAGAGAACGGCGCCGGACTCGCGGAAACCCAATTCCAACCATCGCCACCGCCACCCGCGCCGCTCGCCCCGGTCGGCAGTGCGTCGTCGAACCAGAGGGAAATGCCACTCGTCGTGGTCGTCGTCGTGCCTGAGGTCGTCGTGCCACCCGAGGTCGTCGTGGTGCCCGACGTCGTCGTGCCACCCGACGTGGTCGTCCCACCGGAAGTTGTCGTGCCCGAAGTCGTCGTGTCGGTCGGGGTCGACGTGGTCGGGGATGTCGTGGCCGGCGGCGTGCTGCTGCTGCCCCCCATGGTGTAGAACACACCCTGGCTCGCGTTCAAGTAGCTGCCGCTCGCCGTGCTCTCGAGCTTGATCGCGCGGACCATGTAGGTGGAGCCGGAGGTCGCGCTGCTATCGGTGAAATTCAAAGCCGGGATCGGCGAACTCGTCAGCCGCGTGAACGGGCCTGCGGCGGAAGACGCGCGGTAAACATGGTACCCGACCAGATTCGAATCCGACGAGGCTCCCCATGCCAGCGAAACGGAGAAGCCGCTCACAGTGCCGCCGAGGCTCGCGACGGGCGCGACCGGGTGCAGCCGCAGCGTCGGGTCACCCATGAGCGCGATGTGAATCCGATTGGCCGAGCTGTTGATCTGCGTCTCGTAAAGTCCGTTGTTGTTCTGCGTGAGCCGCGCGGCGTAGCCGACAGTTTCACCGAGGCCCATCGGGTGCATGAACCAGTGCGGCCGGCCGGACCAGACCGAGACGAGCCCGTTGGTGGTGGCGAGCGGCGCGCGCAGGATGCTGTCCTCGTGATCCCAATCGCCGAGCCAGGAGCCGAAGAGGAGGTTGAACACGCCGCGAACATTGCTGCTCACGAGCTCGGTCGTGGTACCGGTGTTGTAAATCCCGCTGTTGCCGATGCCGGCGATGCTCGAGTAGCTGCCGGCGCCGCAGGCGTAGGCGAGCAGGTAGTCGGTTGACGCGGCCTGCGGAATCCACACGCCGCGCTGGTCGTTGAACTCTGTATTAAGATTCCGGATGTTGTTCGCACCCACGAGTGGCGCGAAGCTGCGAAACCCGCTGGCCGCGAACGCCTCGCCGCCACGCGCGCCGAAGTAGTCGCCGAGGATCGCGCGCCGCGCCGGATTGAACGTACGGTGGCGGAAATTGTGATCGCGATTCAGATACGCGCGGAGCAGCTCCGTCTCGTTCGGAAACGTCGCCGGTCCGCCCCAAGTCAGGCGGCCGGGCAAGTTGGAAAGGTCGACGCGGCCCACCTCGAGCTCCACCGCGGAGGGAATCTGCGTCTGGTCGAACTTGCCGTCGCCGGGCCGGTTGGTGAGCCGCGCCGCATCCGCGGGATCGGTGTTCAGCGACTGGGTGACGTTCACCCAGCTGTCGGTCCAGCTGCCATCGATGTCGCCGTAATACACGTCGGCCGGCCAGGCGCCCTGGTGATCCGGATGACCGTCGGGATAAAGGTTGCCGGAGTACGGCACCGGCACGTGGCCGACGAGGAACACGGAGCGCACGTTCGCGGGATCCGCGTTGTAATCGGCGCCAATGAGATTCTTGACGTTCGCGGCCGAATCGCTGCGCGAGACGTCGTGGCGAATGACGGTCCAGCCGTCGCCCGCGAGGTCGCGTTGAAGCTGCGCGAGTTCGGCCGCGAGGCTCGAGGTGAACGTGTTGTCGACGATCAGGATGACCTTCCCGCGGTTATCGACGAGCGGCGCACTCACGCCGGCCTGCACGTAGCCGTAGCCCATGTAGCCGCCGGCGGATTTGGCCACGCGGTACTCATGCGCCGTGCCGGCGCTGACGCTGGTGTCGGTGTAGGACGTGGTGGAACCGGGGAGCGTCGTGAGCGTAGCCCACGAGCCGGAGTTCGGAGCTTTGCGGGAAATGGTGTAGCTGGCGGGAACGCCATTCGTGTCCTGCGGCCAGGCCAGGGTGATCGTGGCCGGCGAGGTCTGAATGGTGGCGCTGACCCGGACGGAGTAATCCCACGTATTTTCGACGGCGTAGGTTGCCCCGGTGAAGATGAGGATGATTCCAAGCAGCAGAATCGCTGCGGCACTTTTGACCTTCATAGCGCCGCCAGCATGAAGGAAGCGCCGGGTTCCCATTATCCGCACTGGTCTGATAAACCTGTCAGTGTGCCGGACGGCGACGTGTCCGTGTTTGTCTGACAAAATCAGGGTGTGCAGCAGCTGGGCGCCACGGGCACCGTCGTCACTGCGCAACTCCGCTGGAAACAACGAGCTGCCGTTTGAAGCTGAGACCTGAGTGGCCGAACACCGGTGCGGGATGGAAGCCCGCGCCGGTCGAGGGCAGGACGAGTGACGGGGCGAACCGCCGCGGGCGAGCGAATTGCAGCGGGCGGATCGCGACCTCGCGGCACGCAATCATTTACTCCAAAAAAAACGCGGTGTGTATTCGGATTCCGGCGACTCGAAGTGGCTGCGAGATCCCGTTCGGCTTTCCGAACCAATCCATGCGGGCGGGACGCCCGCGCTCCCAGGCGACCGAGCCGCCCTGCCGCTCCACCGGCACCGTCTCACCGTTTCACCGACCACCGCCTCACCGCCTCACCGCCTCACCGCTTCACCGCCTCACCGCCTCACCGCTTCACCGCCCCACCGTTTCCTCTTACGGCAGAACCCGGACCTTGATGTTCTTGTACATCACCTTGCTCTCGGGGTCGTGGCCTTGGATCGCAAGAGTGCCGTGCGAAATCAGCCGGCCCTTCATGTTGGGCGGCCGCTCCGCGTTCGGCTCTTCCGTGTAGTCGACGATTTTCCTGCCGTTCACGAACGTCTGGACGTGCTTTCCCTCGACCTTGATTCGCATCGTGTACCATTCGCCGTCCTTGGCCGGAGCTTCGAAATTATCCTGGATCGAGTAGAGCCCGGCGCCTTTTTTCTTGTCCGAGTGCGTGTTGTTCACCTGGACCTCGTAGCCCTTTTCCGGCCAGCCGGTCTCCTGATATTGAGTGTGAAAATAGACCCCGCCGTTCGCTTTGGGGAAGGTCTTGATGTCGAGCTGGAGTTCGAAGTTCTTGAAGTCGTGGTTCGCCACCGGTCCTTCGTAGAACAGGTGCGAGCGCTTGCCGAAAGCGACGAGGAGGCCGTCCTGGACGGTGAACGTGCCCTTGTTCTCGCTCGGCTTCCAGCCATCGAGTGACTTGCCGTCGAAGAGCAGTTTCCAGCCGGCGGATTTCTCCGCGGCGGTGAGCGTGTTCGCCTCCGCCGCGAATGTGCGGCTGAGTGCGAAGGCGGACAGGATAAGTATGGAAAGAATGCGTTTCATGGGGAAATGGCGCGCCGACGTTGAGCAACCCTCCGCGCCAGCGCGAGTCTGCGTTTTGTCTTTTAACCGCCAATTCCAAGGCACGATTAACCGCGAATGAACGCGAATGCAGAAGCCATACAGAATCCGCCTTCCCTGGGAGCGCGGGCAGCCTGCCCGCCGAAGCCTCTGGCGAAGGAGGGTCTCGCCCGAATGGTTTACCGCGAACGAATGCAGTTAGGAATCGCTGCAATCGCCCAACCAAGGCAGGACAACCGCGAATGGACGCGAATCAACGCGAATTCGGAGGGACCATGCTCTTAAGAGGGGGAAAGCACCGCTACGCCTTGCCTCTGAATTCGCGTTCATTCGCGGTTAACCAGAATTGGAATCCTTTATTTGCATCCCTTCATGGTTCCACCGCCGAACGCTCAATTCGTGGTTCCGACAGAAATTCGTTTGCGGTGCCGAAGTAACTTGGTAGTTCACCCGCTGCCCTGCGCCCAGGCAACCTGAGGCGCGAAGACTTCACCTCCGATGCGCTGCCCTCCCCTGCGACTTTCGACGTTAATTGCCTTTTGCGGCCTCGCCGCCGTGGCCCAAGCCGCCCAGCCGCCCGCCGGCTTCACCGCCCTCTTCAACGGCCGCGATCTCGCCGGCTGGCGCGGCGGCACCACCTATGACCACCGTGAGCTGCTGTCGCTGCCAGCCGCCGAGCGCGACGCGCTGATCGCGAAATGGACCGCCAGCCTCACCGAGCTCAAGGATGGCAAGCCTCACTGGCGCGCCGAGGGCGGCGCTTTGGTGAACGATGGATTTGGCGGTTATGCCACGACCGAACGCGACTACGGCGACTTCGAATTGCGGCTCGAATATAAACTCGCGGCGGGCGCCGACTCCGGCGTTTACCTGCGCGGCGTCCCCCAAGTTCAGATTTGGGATGCGACCATGCCCGATCCGAAGGGCCACGGTTATGTGAAGGGCTCGGGCGGCCTCTGGAACAACACCAAGGACACGCCCGGCCGCGACCCGATGGTCCGCGCCGACCGGCGGATTGGTGATTGGAACAAGCTGCGCGTCACGATGGTAGGCAGCCGCGTGAGTGTGTGGCTGAACGACAAACTCGTCGTCGATCACGTGGTGCTCGAAAACTACTACGACAAAGCCAACAAGAAGCTTGCGCCCGGGCAGCGCCGGCCGGTGCCGCCGAAGGGCCCGATCCAGCTCCAGACGCACGGCGGCGCCACGCACTGGCGGAACATCTTCATCCGGGAAATCCCCGGCGACGAAGCGAACAAGCTGCTCGCCGGCCGCAACCACAAGGGATTTGAACGCATCTTCAACGGCCAGACGCTCGACGGCTGGGCCGGCGCGACCGACGCCGTCGAGGTGAAGGGCGGCGCGATGGTGTGGCGGGAGAAGAAAGGCGGGGTGCTTTACTGGAACCATGACCTGGCCGACTTTCAGACGCGACTTCAGTTCAAGCTGCCGAAGGCGGGCAACAACGGACTCGCCATCCGGTATCCGGGAACGGGTGACGCCGCGTATATGGCCATGTGCGAACTGCAAATCCTCGACGACAACTACGAGCAGAACAAACCGGCCAAGATCGATCTGCGCCAGGCGCACGGTTCGGCCTACGGGATGGTCGCCGCCGCGCGTGGTTATCAGCGACCGCTCGGCGAATGGAATTTCGAGGAGGTCACAGTCAGGGGCTCGACGATCACCGTCGAGCTCAACGGGACCATCATTCTCGATACCGACCTGAGCAAGGTGGACATGAGCAGCGTGATGGGCAACAAGGCGCACCCTGGAAAGGATCGGAAGAGTGGGTTCTTCGGTTTCGCGGGCCACAACGATCCGGTGCAGTTCCGTGAGATCGCGATTAAGCGACTTTGACGCCAGTGGAAGAGAGATTCCTCCGGGACCCGAGCGTGGCTTGCGCTTGGCACTGGCGTCCCGCCCGTGGGTTGCGGTGGCACGGGCGTCCCGCCCGTGGATTTACCGTGGCATGGGCGTCTCCCTCGACAGGCTCGGGACCCTGAGCCGGTTCGACCGGGCTCACGGCCATCTGTGATTTCGACTGAAAGGCCTCGAGCTTGCCGAGAGGCTTGCCGAACGGGCCGCCCATGTTGAATCGCCGGTTTTGCGCGCTCGACGGCCAGCACACCCCCTCCCGCTCTCAATCTCGGCCGAATCCCGACTTGCACGCATTTGATCCCTTGATCCCCTCCGCTCGATAGGCGCATCGTTCCTTCCCTGCCAAGCCGGCATCCCGGCATCACGCCCCGTTTCCCCGCATGAATCGTCGTTCGTTCCTCGCCTCTTCCGCCGCCGCCGCGGCACTCGCGCCGCTCGCCATGTCCGCGGCCGAGAAGAAAAAGAAGTCGTCCGCCCCGCCGGCGCCCCCGGCACCCACGCGCACCACGCCGCGCCCGAACAAAAAAGGGTTCATGTTCAACACCCTCAACGGCGCCACGGCAAACAAGCTGAGCACGAAGGAAAAATTCCAGCTGCTGCACGATGCGGGATTCGCCGGGGTCGAGGTCCGCAGCGGCATGCCGCAGGACGAAGTCCTCGCCGCGCGCGACGCGGCGGGCTTGCAGATCCCGAGCGTCCTCGTCTCGACCCACTGGACGCATCCGCTCTCCTCGCCCAACCCGTCGGCCCGCGAGACCACGGTGGAGTCACTCAAGCAGGCGCTGCGCGACGGCAAAGCCTACGGCGCGACCTCCGTTCTCCTCGTGCCGGCTGTGGTGACCAAGGAGGTGAGCTACACCGACGCCTACAAGCGCTCGGTCGAGGAAATCAAGAAATGCGTGCCGCTGGCGGAGGAACTCGGCGTCGCGATCGCAATCGAGAATGTCTGGAATCAATTTCTGCTTAGTCCGCTCGAGGCGGTCGAATACGTGGACTCGTTCAAGTCGCCAATGGTTCAGTGGCATTTCGACGTCGGCAACATCGTCAACACCGGCTGGCCGGAACAATGGGCGCGAATCCTCGGCCCGCGCATCGCCAAGGTGCACGTGAAGGAATTCAGCCGGAAGCTGCGCGACGAAGAGGGACTGTGGGCTGGATTCAAGGTCGACCTGATGCAGGGCGACAGCGACTGGCGGGCGGTCATGGCCGCATTCGATGACGTGAAATACACCGGCTGGCTGATCACGGAACAGTATCGCTCCCCCGGGTTGACCGATGCCCAATATCTCTCCCAACTTTCCCAAAAGCTCGACGCCATCCTCGTCGCCTGAGCCAGCTCATCCCACCCTCTCCAAACCACGAAAAAAACATGAACTCCCCGTCCGCAATCCCAACCACGCCGGCGACCCTGATGCCGCGCCGTGACTTCCTGAAAACATCCGCCGGCCTCGCCGCCACGGCCACACTGGCGCGTCCGCTGACCGCGGCCGAGCGCAAGCGCTCCATCGGCGCGAACGATCGAATCCGCATTGCCCAGATCGGCTGCGGTAACCGCGGGCAGAGCGCGCACATGACGGGCGTGTACAAGCACGTCAAAGAAACCAATTTCGAATACGTCGCGGTGGCGGACACCTGGCGGGTGCATCGGGAGCAGGCGGCCGCGAAGGCGAAGGAGTGGTTCGGCAAGGACGTGAAGCAGTTTGCGTCCTACAAGGACGTGCTCGCGATGAAGGACGTCGACGCCGTGATGATCGCGACGCCGGATCACCTGCACACCACGCACCTGGAGGCGGCAGCGAAGGCCGGCAAACACATTTACATCGAGAAGCCGCTCGCCACGGAATTCGACAAGCTGGTGCGGGCGGTCGATGCGGTGAAGGCGGCCGGCACGGTCGTGCAGTGCGGGACCCAACTCCGCAGCTATCCCGGCATCGTCGGCGCCCGCGAAGTGATGCGCAGCGGCATCCTCGGCAAAGTATCGAAGGTCGAGGAGAACCGGAACGGCACCAAGCCGTATTGGTATCAGTACCTGGAGCGCGATGTGAAGGAGGCGGATGTGGACTGGAAGGCGTTCCTCGGCGACCGCCCGATGCGCAAGTTCAATCCCGAGATGTACGCCGCGTGGTATGGCCACTACGACTTCTGCCAGGGCCCGGTACCGCAATGGGGCGCCCACTTCCTGGATACGGTGCACTACATCCTCGATTCGAAATTCCCGGAATCCTGCATGTGCACCGGCGGCGTGCTCACCTGGAAGGACGAGCACAAATTCACGACGCCCGACTGCGTGAGCGCGACCTGGATGTACCCGGAGGGCTACATGATCACGAGCGCGAACAATTTCGGCAACGGCGGCGGCAGCGGGCGCAAGATCTTCGCCGCCAACGGCACGATGGACATCCAGAACACGAACGCCCCGAGCTACAGCGCCGACGGCGGACTGAAGCGCGGCGGCGAAATCCGCGGCAAGGTCGAAGTCCCGCTGAAGGAGCACCCGGATCATTTCCTGAACTGGCTGCAATGCATGCGCACGGGCGAGACGCCCAACGCCTCGATCGAAGCCGGCTATCTCCACGCCGTCGCCGTGCTGATGGCAGTTGTCTCGTACGAGACCGGTAAGAAGACGGTTTACGATTCCACCAAGCGCGCGCTGCGGACCGTGTAAGGTTCGGCCGAAACGTTTTCACCAAAGGCGCGGCCAGTGTGGCCGCGTCTTTTTTTTTGCATGCGGTGCGTCCCTGGGAGCGCGGGCGTCTCGCCCGCAGTGGTCGAGAGGCTGCGGTCGCCGACCGATGCTCGGATGATCAGATGATCAGATGGTCGGATGGTCAGTGGTCAGTGGTCAGTGGTCAGTGGTCAGTGGTCAGTGGTCAGTGGTCGGTGGTCGGTGGTCGGTAAAGCGGTAGGAGGCTCGCTCGCCTGGGAGCGCGGGCGTCTCGCCCGCAACGTGGCTGCGGCTTCCAGCCGCAGATGATTAGGAAAAAGAGAACGAAGTACCTTCCCCGACTCGTTCTCTTTTCCTCTTTCTCTTTCTCGTTCTGTTCCCCTTCGTTCGAAGCGGCAGACGGATGCCGAATGAGTTCACGACCCCTCTGCGGCTGGAAGCCGCAGCCACTTCAGAGCACCTAGGTTCGACCCAAGAAATCGGCTGCGCAATCGTCCGCCGTGGCTGCGGCATCCTGCCGCAGTGACTTTCGAACGAAACTTTCGATCCCCTCTGCGGCTGGACGCCGCAGCCACTTTGCCGGAAAACCGATCCCTTCGCTGTCTCGTCAACCGGCCCCGTTTCAATCCGGCCATGCGTCGGCACGCCCGCGCTCCCGGGCTCAATCCGGTGCCAGCTCCAACACGTATTTGCCGCGGTAAAAATCGTGCGTCGCAACGTACCGACCCGGTTTCTCGAGCTGTACGTGATAACCGAGCATCCGCTCCAATCGCGCCGCCTCCGCGTGGAGATCGTCCAGCGACGCTTCGCGTTTCAGCACCACGCGATCGCCGCCGTTCATCTGTCGTTTCACGAGCTTCACCGTACAATCAATACCAACGACCCCGACGCGAAGCAACCGGCGGTTTTCGATGAATGTCACGTATTACGTGACATCGCCCGCGTCCCTCGGCTCGAGGAATATGTCACGTAATACATGACATGTTCGCCTGGCGAGGCGCAGCCTAAGTCCCGACACAATTCCCGGTTTGTCATTCTGAGGCTTGGCGAAGAATCCAGCTCGATGCTCGCAGCCGGACGCGCCACTGGATTCTTCGGCGGCCCTCAGAATGACAGTTTAGGAATTCTCGAAAACCCTGGCCGCCTTCGGCGCCGCCAAAGGCGGGCAAGCTTGACCTGTTCACAACGAGTTTCGGAGTTCAAGGAGTCTGGACACCGCACGCCGGCTACTCGTTCACGAATGTCACCGCGGCGGAGCTGACCTTCACGGCCTCGGGCAAATTCGTTTCGTCGATCCGGACCACGATCGTGTTTGGACCCGGCCTCGTCGCGGCGGTGAATTGCCCGGCCGGCTTGATCAACTCGCCGTTGACCCACACGTCCTTCGCCTGGCCGTCGAGCGAGAACGTCACCGGCCCGCCCTTGGGCGAGTTGAACTGGGCGCCGGCAAAGAGTCCGCGCGCATTGAACCGATTCGGATATACGCCCTCGATCACGTCCTTTGAAAGCGCTCCGCTCACGAGCGAGAACGCCGGCGTCCAGTCCGGCAGCGTGAAGTCGCCGCGCGCCACGCGCTCGACGCCGAGGTGCTCGTTCCGGCTCACGATCAGATACAGCTTCCACGCGCGCGCGACGCCGCCCTTCGCCGCGTCGTAGTCGCCCGGCTTCCCGAGCGACGCGAGAAACTTGATCAGGTCCAGCCGCTCCTCCGGCACCAAGGTGTCGATGAGTCCGGCGGGCATCAGCGAGCCGATGTTCGTGCGCTTCGCGATGTTCTGCGTGGCGATCGAAACTTCCTGGTTGGCGGCGTTGCGCAGCACGACCTGCGCGGCGTCCTCCTTCACCACCATGCCGCTGAGCTCCTGGTTGTCGCGCGTGCTGATGAGCACGGCGTGATAACCTTCCTTGATTTTCGCGTTCGGGTAGAGCAGCGCCTCGACGACGTAGTCGGGCGGTGCACTCGCGCCGATGCTCGTGAGATCCGGCCCCACCTTTCCGCCCGCGCCGCCAATCGCGTGACACGCCATGCACGCGAGATCGGCGCGGCGGTAAACCGCTTCGCCGCGCGCCGCATCGCCGCGGGCGAGCGCATCCTGCGCGAGCTTCTGCAATTCCGCCGGCGACAACGGCACGGTGGAAAGCGTCAGCCCCGCGAGTTTCAGCAGCGCCTGCACGAGCGGCTGATTCTGGCTCCCTTCCCGCGCGGGCCTCAGCCCCGCGCGGGCCACCTCGGGCGGCACCGGCAATTTCGGCAACTCGGCCGTCAGCCGCGCGCCCGCGTTGCGGATCGTCAGCAGCAAACGCCAGATCGCCTGCGCCTCGGTTTCGTCCGGGGTCGCCTTGAGCAGCGCGATCACGACGGGCAGCGCGGCGTGCAAGTCCAGCGTCGCGAGCGTCAGCGCCGCCTCACGACGCACCTCGAGTGGCGCCGGCGCCGCGGTCAATTTTTTCAGCTCGGCGGTGACCCGCGGTCCACCGATGTCGCGCAGGGCAGTGAACGCGGCGTGGCGCTCGTCCGCGGACCCGCCCGCATTTCCCGCCAGCTGGACGAGTCGCGGCGTGAACGCCGTGAGCTTCCACGCGCCGGCAAGCTGAATCGCTCCAAGCCGCAGCTTCTCGTTCCGCGATTCCAGCAGGCCGGCGAGTGCCGTGGGATCATCATCGGTCTTGATGCTGCGCAGTCGCATCGCCTCGCCCAGGGCGGCGAGCGCGCGCAACGCCGCATCATCGGTGAAGCCACCCCGTATCAGTTGATCGAACACGAGCCGGATCTCGGCCGCGCCGCCGGCCGCGCCCACGAGTTCGAGCCATGGTCCCGCACCCTCGCGTGAAAGTCCGCGCGCCGCGAGCAACCGGCCGAGCACCTCGCTTGCTTTTTCGGGCTCGATCGCCTTCAGGGCGAACTCGAGCTGCTTCTCGCGGCCGTCGATTTTCCAGCCGCCACTCTTCACCGCGGCCAGCCAGGGCTCCGCCAGTTCGTTGATCGTGAGCCAGAGCGCGTAATCCAGGAATGGATCCACCGGCCGATCGAGCACGCTCAAGGCGAGCTCCGCCGCGCGGGCGTTCCCCTGTTTGCCCAGCTGCCGCAGGGCCTCGACCCGGACGCGTGGATGCCCATCGGCCACCAGCTTCGCGAGTTTCTCCAGCTGCTCGCCGGCGGGCAGCGCGCGAACTGCCGCCGCGCGAATCCGCGCGTCCTTTGCCGCGAGCAGTTCGTCGTGCAGCGCCACGGGCACGCGGTCGAGCGCCTGATACATCCACATTGCCTGGAGCCGCGCCGGTTCATCCGGACGACTTCGCGTCCACGCGCCGAGATCCGCCAGGACCGCGGACGCGCCCCGCTCCACCAGCACGCGCTTCGCGTGTTCGAGCTCGTAACCATTGTGCGCCAGCAGCCGATCGAGCAGCTGCGGATTGCCGAGCTTCGTGAGATCCGTCTTCGCCAGCGGCGCGCGACCTTTCGGCGCAATTCGCCAGATGCGCCCGTGCTCCTTGTCGCGACGCGGATCGCGGAAATCCACCTCGCCGTGCTGGATGATCGGGTTGCTCCAGTCCGCCACGTAGAGTGCGCCGTCGGGCCCCATCCGCACATCAATTGGCCGGAACGAATCCGTCGTTGTGCGCAGCAGGTCGGGCATCTCGCGCGTGACGTAGCCCGCGCCCTGCTCGGTGACCTTATAGCGGACGACGCGGTGGGCGCGAAAATCGGCGGTGATGACATCGCCCTGCCACTCCTCCGGAAACAGCGCGCTGCGTACGATTTCGATGCCGCAGAATTTCGGGTAATTTCCCGGACTGATGCTCGGCAGCTGCCGCCGGCTGGGGGCGAGCGTGAAGTACGTGGCACCGGGCACGCCCCAGCTAATCCCCTGGAAACCCGCGCCATCAGTCAGGAACGATTGCCCGAAGTCGTCGAACTGGTGGCCCCAGGTGTTGACCCAGCCGCGGTACAAAATCTCCATCCGCTGATCGCGCGGATCGAAGCGAAACACGCCGCCCGCCTTGAGCCGCACGACGCCATGCGGCGTCTCCGTGTTGGTGCGCGTGTAGACCGACTGATTCAGGTACAGCCGACCGTCCGGCCCCCAGCGCAGCGTGTGCAGGTTGTGGTGCGTGTCCTCCGTGCCGAAGCCGCGCAGCACGGCGCGGCGGAGGTCCGCCTTGCCGTCGCCGTCCGTGTCCTGGAAATGCAGCAGCTCCGTGCTCTGCGCGACATACACGCCGCGGTCGCCGACCTCGAGTCCGGTCGGAATCAACAGACCATCGGCGAACACCGTCGCCTTGTCGGCGTGCCCGCCACCGGTGGTATCTTCGAGCACGATGATTTTGTCCGTCGCGGCCTGGCCGGGTTCGATTTGTGGATACAGCTCCGAGCTTGCGACCCACAGCCGGCCGCGGGCGTCGAAGTTCATCTGCACCGGCTTGTGCAGCAGCGGGTTTTCCGCCCAGAGCGTGGCCTCGAAGCCCTCCACCACCTCGAACTTCGGGTGCGGCTGCGGCGTGTGTTTCGCCGTCAGGTTGCCGACGTGCCGCGGGATTTCCGGCACCTTCGCGGGCCGGAGCGCCCGCAACTGCGCGATCCGTTTTTCCTCGGCCGCGATGAACTCGTCGAACTTCAGCACCTCGACCGCGTTTTTCCCCTGCTCGCGCCGGCGGAAGCCGAAGATATACGCCATGTTCGCCGGCCGGGAGCGGTGAAAAAACCACTCGTTCTTCCGCCGGATCGCCTGCCGCAGCGGCTCCGCCTGCGCGCTCGAGCGCCACGGGCCGGCATTCGCGAAAAGTTTCTCCTCGATGATTTCCGCGACCGCGCGATAACCCGCGCCCGTCAGCTGAATGCCATTGCGCGTCAGCTTCTCCCGCGCCGCGCCGCCCTCCATCCGCGGCTGCAATGCGTCGAACAGCGGGATGGCCGTGAGCTTCCGTTCCGTCGCGATGTCCGCGATCGCCCTCGCCAAGGCGGCCAGCTGCTGGTTGTGACCCGATGGTTCCGGCCACGGCGCACCGAGGTTCTCGTGACGAATCGGACTCAGCAGAATCACGCGGGCCCCGGGCGACACGCGCGCAATCGAATCGAGCAACCGGCGGTAATCCGCCTGGAACACGGGCAGCCCGGCGTGGACGTCGAACGAACTCGCCATCCCGTATCCCACGAAAACGACGGAGGCCTTCGCCTCCTCGATTTGCTTCACCAGCTGCGTCCAGCCTTCATCCGCCGGTTCGCGTCCAGCCTGGAGCAGGCTCAAGCCGAAGCGCGAGTCACCGGCCGGCGTGTCACCGTTCCAGCCGAGATTGCGAAACGTGATATGGCGCTCGGGGAAGCGCGCGGTGAGCATGACTTCGATCCATCCTTCGTATTGCTCGCCCTCGATGAACCCGTCGCCGAGGAACACGACGCGGTCGCCGGATTTGAGTTCAAATGACGGCGGACGATCGGCCGCGTGAACAGCGGCACCGAAAAAAACCAACGCGAGAAGGGCGACAGGGAACGTCAGGACGCGGAGTGGCATGGCAAAACGACGGAACGATTCGGGGAAAACGCGAAAACGGTGGGACGGTTGTGATGGCGTGAACCATGGTGGCGATGCAAGCCAGCCGTGCAGCATGCGAGCAAATTCCGGGGCGAAGTTCCTCAGTTGAACCCGATCGGATTTCGGAGCAGCCGGGGTGACGAGGCTGGATGACTCTGTTCACCATCCGGTGAATGGAGCCGCGGCGCCCCCGCCGCGGATGTGAGCACGACGTTACGCAATCTGACGCAACCATCCGGCGGTTTGTTCCTGCTCCCTGCTCCCTGCTCCGCGGAGCATCAGTCGGAAACACGCGCTACTTCGGTGTCGGCTGCGCCGCACTGGGCCCATCCGAGTATCCGGCCATCATACCAATGCGGGCCAGAGGCCCGCGCCCTCACGGCAATCCTACTTCCCCTGGTTCCAAAGCACGTGTGTGCCGCTCTTGCCGGACACGACGATGTCTTTCCAACCGTTGCCATCGAGATCGGCAACGCGGATCTGGAGCCCGATGCCGGGGCCGTTCTCCGCCACGATGAATTTGCTGAACCGCCGGCCGGCCTTGTCCCACTTGTAATAGTACACGCAGCCGGGCTCGTTGTCGCCCGGGTCATTGCCGCTATGTGCCTTCACGCGGCGGCCCGTGATCAGTTCCGGCTGGCCATCATTGTCGATGTCCTCCCACGCGAGGCAGTGTACCTGCGATACGCGATCGTCGATCAGGTTGTGGCGCCAGTTCGTGCTCCCGTCCTTGTTGTCGTCGCGCCGCTCCTCCCAATACAGCCCGTAATTGTGGCCATGGCCCCAGATGAAATCGTTGCGCCCGTCTCCCGTGAGATCGACGACGAGCATCGGGGTGCTGGCGTGCGGGAAAATCCAGTCGGGGTGCCGGATCCAAGGCTGGGTCATGGCGCCCTGCTTCGGGCGCTCATACCATCCGTTGCCGTACAGCATGTCCTCGAGGCCGTCGCCATTGACGTCCCCGAACCCGATTCCGTGTCCGTTCACAAACGGGGCGCCCGCCTGGATCGTCCACGGCTTCAGCACCGGCTGGTTGTTTTCGTCCCGGGCAAACTGATACGCCATCATGGCGTTCGCCGGCCCGTAGGAATTGACGATGTATTCCGGCCGGCCGTCGCCATTGAGATCGCGCATCGTCGTCCATTCGTTCTGGGCCAGCTTCGTGTCGATCAGCACGTGCCGCGGCCAGAGCGCGCCGGACTTCAGCCCGTCGGCGCGGGGATTCTCATACCAGCAGATATTCGAGTCCATGAACGCGCCACTGACGATGTCCGGCCAGCCGTCGCCGTTCACGTCATACGCGTGCTCCCCGCAGTTGGTCATGTAATCCTTGCCGAACGGCTCGAGCTTGCGCAGCGGCTTCTTGTCCTTGAACGACGGACCGGGGTACCAGAATTCGCCCGCACTGATGTCGAGTTTGCCGTCGCGATTGAAATCGGCGACGTCGCAGCCCTCGTTGTTGTCCAGGTGCAGTTGCTGCACCCGGAACTTCACGCCCACGGCGGCCGCGGCCTTCTTCGCCGCGCCGGCCTTTTTCGCCGGGGGCGCTTTCGCATCGTTCGCCGCCGGGAGTGGCGCCGGCATCACCGCCAGCGTCAGCAGCGTCAAGCCCAGCACAGCGGAAAGGGGTGTTCTTTTCATGATGTTTGCGCTCCGAGCGAAACCCATTTTCCGCCCGATGTCTTGCTCCAACATGCGCGATGCCACGTTTTTTTTGATCCGGCCGGCCCAGCGATTTCGGGCCGAGCACGCGCTTAGCCGTAACGATGCAGTCAAAAACGATCCGACTTCGTAGCAGCCGAGGTGGCGAGGCTGGAAAACTCGGTTCACCATCCGGTGAATGGAGCCGCGGCGCCCCCGCCGCGGATGTGAGCACAACGTTCTACCGTCGGACGCGGCGAGGGCGCCGCGTCTCCAGTGAACGATCGTCGTGCGAGTTTAACTGCATCGTTCCGGCTTCGGCCAACGCACGATCGATTCCCGTCCAGGCGCGGAACTCGGAGGATCATCCCGGGTCGGTCCTTCCGCGTCGCAATTAGCTAAACGCGAGAAAAAAAACATCATGAGGACGAGCACGAAAGACAGAGTCAGCGGCATCGCCAAACAAGCCAGTGGCAAGGCGAAGATCGCCGCCGGTCGCGCGACCGGCAATACCCGCGTCAGAGCCCGGGGCCACGCCGAACGGATTGCCGGCAAGGTGCAGAAAAAAATGGGTGACCGCGAACGCGCCCGCGGCCGCTAACCATCGCGCCGGTTGGAGTCGGCCGCGCTCGTGGAGCGCGGCTTTTTTTCCTGCGGACGTCCGGCGGCGCAGTTCAGTCGCACCCGCCCCGATTCGCGCTCCGCGCTTGTGGACGGACGGGCACTGCCGCTATCAACGGCATCGCATGAAAAGGATCACCCCTCCGCTCCGCGCGCTTCTCCTTGGCTTCGTGGCCATGCTGCCATTGAGCGGCGGTGCCGCGCAAAATCCGGACCGCGCCCCCGTCGTGATCCTGATCAGCGTCGATGGCCTCGCGGCGTTTCATCTCAACGATCCCCGCAGCGACATCCCCACGATTCGCTGGATGGCGGAAAACGGCGCGCGCGCGGAGCGCATGCAGACTTCGTTTCCCAGCGTGACGTGGCCCACGCACACGAGTCTCGTCACGGGAGTCCGGCCCGGGCGCCATGGCGTGCTCGCAAACAGCTATTACGATCGCGAGCAGAACAAGAAGGTTCCGCTGATCATGGATCCGCTGTTCGACAAAGAGGAGCTGGTGAAAGTACCGACGATTTATGACGTCGCCCACCTCGCGGGGTTGAAGACGGCGGGAGTCAACTGGCCGGCCAGCCGCAACGCCCGGCACCTCGACTGGCAGATGCCCGATGTCGGCGACGGCGCAATCCACGCGCGCTCGACGACGCCGTCGCTGCTGGCCGAACTGAAAGCGAGGGGAATTCCGGTCGAGCAGCAGCCGGAGTGGGTCAAGGCGCCCGCCGGCAAAGCGATGCGCGACTGGCTGTATACGCGGGTGGCGGAGCACATCCTGCGCACGCATCGCCCCAACGTGCTGGTCATTCACCTCGTGACGGTCGACTCGTTCGCCCACCAGAACGGCGGCCGGAGCCCGGAGGTAGCCTGGGCCTGCAACGACTCCGATCATCGGATACGCGAGCTGGTCGAAACGGTGAAGGCGGCGGGACTCGCGGACCGGACGACATTCTTTGTCACCGCCGACCACGGCTTCGCCGACTACACGAAGAATATCAACCCGAACGTGCTCCTCCGTGAGAAGGGCTGGCTCAAGACGGCCGGCAACGCCATCGTCGAAAGCAAGGTTCATTTCCTCGCGGAAGGCGGCGCGGGGTTCTTCTACATCCGCGACCGGGCCCAGCGGGAAACGATCATGGCCGAACTCGTGTCGGCGCTGAAAGCGGTCGAGGGCATCGAGGCGGTGATTCCATCCGGCGAGTTCGCCAGTGTCGGCCACGTCACGGCCGACCAGAATCCGCACGAGCCCGACGTCATGGTGGCGGCAGCCGCGGGTTACTCGTTCGCCGAGAGTCCAGCGTCGAAGGAATTGATCGTTCCCACCGGCGCGGTGAAAGGCACGCATGGCAATCACCCGGACAATCCGCTCCTGGATGCGACGTTCGTCGCGTGGGGCGCGGCGATCAAACCCGGAGCGAAGCTCGGCGCCATTCGCAATATCGACGTCGCGCCGACGATGGCCGCGGTCCTGGGATTGAAAATGGAAAACGTCGAGGGCCGGGTCCTGACGGAGATCCTGAAGAAATAGCCCCTGGGAGCGCGGGCGTCCCGCCCGCAATGCCTTTCGATCGCCCGGGGTTCGACCGGCCCTTCACTCTGTTCAGCATGACGCCAACCCGTGTAGCGGAACGCGTAAGCGTTTCGACTTTCCGAATGCCATTCGGCGAAACCCGCCAGAGGCGGGCAAGCGTTTACCCGCCTTCGGCGGGCTCACGCGTTCCGCTACCTGTAGCGACGAACGCCCGCGAGTCGACTCGCCGCGTCAATGATTCATCGGCTCGCTGGCCGCGCGCCGCAATGAAAGCTGCCGCTACAGCGGCACCTCGTGGTACTCGAGCGCCCATTCCTTCATGTAGCGCACGTGCACGGGCACGATTCGGTACACGATTAGCGCCGGGTTGGTGATGGAACCGAGATATTGGCGGAGCAGCGGATTCGCGTCCCAAATTGATTGCAGCAGGGCGGAATCCGTCAGCACTTCCGCCGTGCCGGTGATCCGGACCTGGTTGTGACCCTCGTCGAGATAACACAGTTCGACCCGGGAGTTGGCCGCGATTTCGGCGGTCTTGTGATACATCCGCAGGTTGGCGACGTAGACGACGAATCCATCGGTTCGCACCGGCGACACCGGCCGCACCCGCGGCTGCGCCCCGTCGCTCGTCGCCAGCATCGGGAACTTGGCCAAACGCATCGTCGCCTGGGCCAGCGCGCCGAGTTCTTCCGGGGGAATCGGCCTCGTTTCGGGTCGGTCCATGATGGAATCAGACGAGTCGCGCGGAATTGCGGCCGGGAAAAACGCAACTGCCGCTCAACGTCCGCAGCAGTGTTTGTACTTCTTGCCGCTGCCACAGGGGCACGGATCGTTGCGACCGACCTTCGGATGCGACGACTTGATCGGCGGTGGGCCGGTGCGAACCGCCCGCGTGTATAACCAGCGGCCGTCCTGCCGGACGAACTCGGCCTTTTCCTGCAACGCCTGCTCGGCGTCTCCATCCTGATAATACGCGCTGAAATCCACGAACGCCGTGTCGGGCTTCAACCCGGCCTCGTGCGCATGCACCACCAGCCGCGTCCAGGTGATGTTCGCGGCGTCGGTTTCCTCCCGGTACGGCTGGCGCGACGTCGGCAGGTAGGTGCGGTGCAGATGCCGGTAATCGCGCACCACGTGCGCGGTGAACCGCGACCGCATGAGTTCCTCCGCCGTCGCGGGCACGCGTTTTTGTTCCAGCACCGGACCGCAACATTCGCCGAAAGTTCGGCCGCTGCCGCAGGGGCAGGGCGAGTCGGCGGTGGGCAGCGGCGGAACGGCGGGCGTCGGGCTCATGGTGCAAACGGAGGCAAGTGGCTGACCATCAGGCGAGCTCGAATTCGTCCCCGCCGTCCCGGCCCGCCGGACCGGGAACGACCGGGCCGCCGGTCGGTCTGTCGCACGTTAACGGGGGCACAATGTCTCCGCCATTAACAACTGGGAGGACATCGTCATGCTCAAGTGGGCTCTTATTGCATTCATCGTCGCCATCATTGCTGGCGCGCTCGGGTTTACGGGCGTCGCCGGCGCCGCCGCTGGAATCGCGAAGTTCCTGTTCTTCGCCTTCCTCGTGCTCTTCGTGATCATGCTGATCGCAGGGCTCGCGGCGGGGCGCAAGGTCTCGACCACCGTCAGGGATACGATCGACAGGCCATAGTTTAATCAGGCAACGCGAGAGAACGGACGCGGGGCGCTCCGAATTTCCGGCCCCGTTCCGTTCTCTTTTTTTGTGCCCGCGGGCTCGGGCCGGATGCCAATGCCGTTGTCCTGAAACCACAGCCGGATGCCGTTCGGCGTGCGCTCGAAACCGACGCGCACGCGCGGCCGCGCGCTGGGCGGCACAAACTTGACCGCGTTGCTGAGTAAATTGGGCGTAACCGCGCATCGCGCGCACCGGCGCCCGCAGATCGTGCGAGACGCTGTAGGAAATTTTCCGAATCGCCGTCTCGCCAAATCTTCCTTTCACTGCGCGACTCTCATTCTCCCCATAATGAACCGTCCACGTTTCCCCCTGTTCGCCCTCGCCTTGCTGGCCGGGGTCGCCCTCATTGGATGCAGTAAATCCGCCCCGAAGCTTCGCGTCGGCTTCGCCCAGACCGGTGCCGAGAGCGCGTGGCGCACGGCCAATTCCGAATCAATGAAGTCGGAAGCGGCCAAACGCGGGATTGAGCTCAAATTCTCCGACGCCCAGGGCAAGCAGGAGAACCAGATTCGCGCGATCCGTTCCTTCATCGCCCAGGGCGTCGACGCCATCGTGGTCGCGCCGATCGTGGAGACCGGATGGGACCCGGTGTTGCGGGAAGCGAAGCAAGCGAAAATCCCGGTCATCCTCACCGATCGGACGATTCAAACCTCCGACGAATCGCTCTATGTGTGCTTCATCGGTTCGGATTTCTACGAGGAAGGGCGGATGGCGGCGAACTGGCTGGCGAAACACGTCGACGGCAAGGGCAACATCGTCGAACTCCAGGGCACGCCCGGCTCCGCCCCGGCCAACGAGCGGCGCAAGGCTTTCGCCGATGGGATCGCCAAGTTCCCCGGGTTGAAAATCATCGACTCGCAGAGCGGCAACTTCGAACGCAGCACCGGCAAGCAGGTGATGCAGGCCTTCCTCAAGAAGCACGGCAAGGCGATGAACATCGTGTATGCACATAATGACGACATGGCGCTCGGTGCCGCGCAGGCGATCGAGGAAGCCGGGCTCAAGCCCGGCAAAGACATCGTGCTGGTGAGCATCGACGCGATCGGCGAGGCGGTGAAGGCGGTCGCGGAAGGCCGGCTCAACTGCACGGTCGAGTGTTCGCCGCTCTTCGGCCCGAAGGTGTACGACACGATCGAGAAAATCCGCGCCGGTGAGAAGGTCCCGAAGAAGTCCTTCAACCAGGACGAACTCTTCGACTCGACCAACGCCGCCGCGGCCCTGCCGACCCGCAAGTACTGACGCTTCGCGTCCGGATTCCGTTCGCGGCGCCAGCGGCGGCTCGGAACCGGGGCCGGATTCCAAGCCGCCGGCACCGCGGCACGGCTCATCGGAGCCGGACTCGTATTCGCCGCCCCACCCTTTCCCCCCTCTGCCCCGCTTCGCTCCGGTTTCCAAATTCCATGGTCATCTCCCTTCCCCGACTTCGCACCGCCGGTTGCCGCGCGGCGCTGTTCGTCGCGCTGACGATTTCCGCCGTCGCGGCACCGGCGGCACGCTGGTCCGAGGCGCAGGCGCACGCCTGGATGAAGGGCCGGCCGTATCTGGCGGGCGGAAACTACCTGCCCAGCACCGCGATCAACCAGCTCGAGATGTGGCAGCCGGACACGTTCGATCCGGCAACCATCGACCGGGAACTCGGCTGGGCGCAGGACATCGGGTTCAATTGCATGCGGGTGTTCCTCCACAACCTGCCGTGGCGCGATGACCCGAAAGGCTTCCTGCAGCGCGTGGACACGTTTCTCGGCCTGGCGGAGAAGCACCGGGTCTCGGTTCTGCTGGTGTTTTTCGACGCCTGCTGGGACCCGTATCCACGAAGTGGACCGCAACGCCCGCCCAAGCCCCATGTGCACAACTCGGGCTGGGTGCAGAGTCCCGGGCTCGAACTGCTGATGAACGGCCGGGCGCATGGCGAACTCGAGGCCTACGTGAAGGATGTCCTCACCCGGTTCAAGGACGACCGCCGGATCCTCGGCTGGGATCTTTTCAACGAGCCGAACAACCCCAACGCGAGTGCCTACGGCACGATCGAGACGCCCTACAAGCCGGAGTATGGCATGATCCTTTTGAAGGAGGCGTTTCGCTGGGCGCGTGAAATCAACCCCACCCAGCCGCTGACTGCCGGCCCCTGGGAAGGCGACTGGACGCCGGGAAAACAGAGCCCGATCAACGCGTACATGCTCGAGAACTCCGACCTGATCTCGTTTCACTGTTACGATCCGCTGGACAAAATGCGCGCACGCATCGAGCTGCTCGAAAAGCTGGGCCGGCCGATGCTGTGCACCGAGTTCATGGCGCGTCCGCAAGGCAGCCGCTTCGAAACGCATTTGCCGCTGCTGAAGCAGAAAAACGTCGCCGCCGTCGCCTGGGGCTTCATCGCGGGCAAGAGCCAGACCAATTATCCGTGGGACTCGTGGAAGAAAGTCTACACCGCCGAGCCGCCGGAATGGTTTCACGATGTGCTGCGCGCCGATGGCAGCGCGTACAAACCCGACGAGGTCGCGTTCCTGCAGCGGCTGCTGCGGCCGCAATAGCCGACGGGTCGGCGAAGCCGCAGGGCAATCGCGAATCGCCCCGAACACGCGCTGATTTCTAAGCGGACTAAACAAAACCGAAGCGCGCTGCCGCTCCGCCCCAGCCGGAACGATGCAGTCGGAGTGCTGTTTCGGTCCGAAATCGAATCCACTGAAAGGTGGAGCGGTCTGCTGGCCAGCACTCTGCTGTCCAGCAGAGCCAACGCGCATGAATCGTTCACTCGAAAAAAGCGGCTTGAGGAGTCCCTCGACAGGCTCGGGACCCTGAGCCCGTCGAACGGGCAAGCCGCTCCACCTCGACTGCATGACTACGGCTCAGCTGGTTTATCCGAAACTTCCCCTCCCGGATTGGTTTTCATTCGCGTCCATTCGCGTTCATTCGCGGTTAAACCGAATTGGCCGGGCTACGCCCGTTTCAAGGTCATGACATCACAATTTCTCCACCGGTTTTTTTGGCGTTTGGAATTTCGCGATTTGTGATTTCGCATCCTGCTGTGGCCAACGCCCCCCTTCTCCAACTCCGCGGCCTGACGAAACGATTCCTCGGGGTGACCGCGCTTTCCGCCGTCGATTTCACCGCGCGCGCCGGTGAAATCCACGCGCTGCTCGGGGAGAACGGCGCCGGCAAATCGACGCTGATCAAAGTTCTCACCGGCATTCACGTCCCGGACTGCGGCTCCATCGCGCTTTCCGGCCAGCCGATCGCGCCACGCTCGCCGAAGGACGCGGAAGCGGCCGGCATCAGCACGGTTTACCAGGAGGTGAACCTGATCCGCGCCCTCTCGGTGGCCGAAAACATCGCGCTCGGCCGCCAGCCGGGCCGTTTCGGTTTCCTCAACTGGCGCGCGATCCGCCGCCACGCGCGGGAAGCGCTCGCCCGGCTCGAAATTGAATGCGACGTCGACGCCGAGCTCGGTTCGCTCTCGATCGCACTCCAGCAAATGGTCGCAATCGCCCGCGCCCTCGATCTGCGCGCCCGGCTGCTGGTGCTCGACGAGCCGACGGCGAGCCTCGATCAGAAGGAGGTCGCGGAACTCTTCAAGGTCATGCGCCGGCTGCGCGGGGAAGGCCTCGGCATCATCTTCGTGACGCATTTCCTGGATCAGGTCTACGCCGTGTGCGAACGGATCACCGTCCTGCGCAACGGCCAGCTCGTCGGCGAATACCCCACGGCTGAACTGCCCAAGCTCGCGCTCGTCGGGAAAATGCTCGGCCGCGAAGTGGCCGACGAGTCGGGCCGCGCTCCGGCGCAGTCCGCCCCCGCGACGAACCCCGCCGCCGGGGCCGCGCCGCCCGTGCTCGAGGCCCGTGGTCTCGGCCGCCGGCACGCCGTCGAGGGCGTCGATCTCGCACTTCGCCGTGGCGAGGTCACCGGGCTGGCCGGTCTGCTGGGCTCCGGCCGCACGGAGACGGCGCGGCTTCTCTTCGGCGTCGATCGCGCCGAGTCGGGCGAAATCCGGATCCACGATCGCGTGGTGCGGCTGGGTTCGCCGCGCGACGCCGCCCAACTCGGGCTCGGTTTCTGCTCCGAGGATCGGAAGAGCGAAGGCATCCTGCCCAACCTCTCCGTGCGCGAGAACCTGATCTTTGCGCTCCAGGCCAAGCGCGGCGCCTGGCACACGCTGTCGCGCGCGGAGCAGACGGAACTTTGCGATCGCTACATCGCCGCCCTCCGGATCAAGACCGCCGATGCGGAGACGCCGATCAAGAATCTCTCCGGCGGCAATCAGCAGAAGGTTCTCCTCGCCCGCTGGCTCGCGACCCAGCCCGAGGTGATCATCCTCGACGAGCCCACCCGCGGCATCGACGTCGGCGCCAAGGCGGAAATCGAGCAGTTGATCGCTCGGCTGCGCGCGGACGGTCTCGCCGTGTTGCTCATCTCCTCGGAGGTCGAGGAAATCGTGCGCAACTGCTCGCATGTCCTCGTGCTGCGCGAACGCCGGCCCGCCGGGAAAATCGCGGGTGATGAAATCACCCCCGCCCGGCTGATGCAGGCCATGGCCGGCAACGCATGAACCCCGCCGAGTCATCCCGTCCCCGGCGTCCGCTCTCGCCGCTCGTCTGGCTCTGCCTTGGCCTGACCGCGCTCGTGCTGTGGAACGTGGTCAGCAATCCCGCGTTTCTCGCCGTGACGTTGCGCGACGGCCATGTGTACGGCGTTCCGATCGACATCTTCACCCAGGCGTCACGCACGATGCTCGTGGCCCTCGGCATGACGCTCGTGATCGCGACCGGCGGCGTCGATCTTTCGGTCGGCTCAGTCGTCGCGATCGCCGGCGCCGTGTGTGCGTTGACTCTCGGTCACGGGGCCGGGCTGCCGCTGACAATCGCGGCGGCGATCGCCGTCGGGGCGGCCGCCGGCGCGGTCAATGGGCTGCTCGTGGCGCGCCTCGCGATCCAGCCCATCGTGGCGACACTCATCCTGATGGTCGCAGGCCGCGGCATCGCCCAGCTTCTATCCGGCGGCCAGGTGCTGATCATCGCGGACAAGAGCTTCGAGTTTCTCGCCAACGGGTTCGTGCTCGGCCTGCCGTTCGCGCCGCTGCTCGTCGCGGCGCTGTTCCTGGCCGCGCACCTGGCGCTGCGCCGTTCCGCCCTGGGACTCTTCATCGAAGCCGCCGGCGACAACGAAACCGCCAGTCGTTTCGCCGGTCTCGCCGCGGCGCGAATCAAGTGGCTCGTCTACGTGTTCAGCGGCGCGTGTGCCGGCCTCGCCGGTGTGCTGACCGCGTCCAACATTCGCGCGGCCGACGCCAACCGCGCCGGTGAAAACGCCGAACTGGACGCGATCTTCGCCGTCGTCGTCGGCGGCACGGCTCTGACGGGCGGCCGGTTTTCCATCCTCGGCACGTTTCTCGGCGCGCTCCTGATCCAGACTCTCGCGACCACGATGTACTATCGTGGCGTCCCGCCGGCGGTCGCGCCGGTGCCGAAGGCGCTGCTCATCGTCGCCGTGTCGCTGCTCCAGTCGGAGAAACTGCGCAACCGCATCTCGGCGCTCTGGCGCAAACCGCGAAAGGTGGCCGCATGATTGCCCGCTCGCTCTCCACCCGCTACCTGCCGCTGATTGCGACCAGCGGGATTTTCCTCGTGCTGTTCATCACCGCCTCGGTGTTGAATGAGGGATTCTTCTCCGGCCGCGTGATCGTGAATCTGCTCTCCGACAATGCGTTTCTCGGCATTGCCGCGGTGGGCATGACGCTCGTGATCTTTTCCGGAGGCATCGATCTGTCCGTCGGCTCGGTCATCGGGTTCACCTCGATTTTCAGCGCGACGATAATCGCGGGCCACGGCGTGCACCCGGCCATCGCCTGGATCGCGGCCGTGATTCTCGGCGCGCTGCTCGGCGCGGCGATGGGCACGCTCATTCACGTTTTCGAGCTGCCTCCATTCCTGGTCACGCTCGCCGGTATGTTCCTCGCGCGCGGTTCCGCGTTCTGGCTCAACACCGAGTCAGTCGGAATCTCGCATCCGTGGTACGATGGTCTTTCGAACTTCGCGCTGTCGCTGGGCCCAATCCAGGTTTCCGCCGCCGCGCTGTTGCTGCTCGCGACCGCGCTCGCCGGCTACGTGGTGGCGCACCACACGCGTTTCGGCCGCAACCTGCTCGCGATCGGTGGCAGCGAACAATCGGCGCTGCTGATGGGACTGCCTGTCGGCGCGGCGAAGATCGCGGTCTACACTGTCAACAGCGCCTGCGCCGCTTTCGCCGGATTGGTGGCGACGCTCTACACGGGCTCGGGCAATCCGAGCATGGGCATCGGACTGGAACTCGATGCGATCGCCGTCGTGGTAATCGGTGGCACGTTGCTCACCGGCGGCCGCGGACATCTTTTTGGCACGGTGCTCGGGCTGCTGATTTTCGGAACGATCCAGGCCGCGATTCTGTTCGACGGCCGGCTGAGCTCGTGGTGGATGCGGATCGTGGTGGGCGCGCTGCTCCTCGTGTTCATCCTGCTCCAGCGGCTGTTGGTCCGCGGTGAAACTCGCGCGGGGCATTGACGCGCCCGCGGCGGTGGGAGCACGGCGAAGCGAAATCTCCCCGCGGCGGTGTCGGCTCGACAAAACGGCTACGGCGTCGCCGGCTCGGTGCACGCGACCGATACGACCGCCGGCGGCGTGCCATTTCGCAGCACCAACGGGATTCGCACGTCGCGATAACCTTTGCGCTGCCCGACGATTTCATAGTCACCCGGCAGTATCTTCACCTTCGTTTCCGTGAAGGTGCGCAACGGCTTGAAATTGCTGATCGTGACAAAGGTCGCGCCGTCGGACTTGAACGTCACTTCGAGCGGCTCGTTCTGCGCCTGCAATGTCGCCTGAAGTTGTTTCACGTCCGGCGTAACCGGCAGATCCGCGGGCTTCAGCTGCATCGCTTCGTTGTAGCGGCGAACCGCCCATTGGAATTCAGCCCGCGCCAGATACTGCCGGGCCTGCTCAAGCAACGCGTGGTACTGCCGCTCGGCCGGCCAGGTTGAGCGCTCCTGATCGAACCTCGCGCGCGCCTTCGCCTCCTCCGCGCGCCGCCGCGCCAAATCCTGCTGGTAGGCGCGCTCGTAGTTGAGCTGCTCGTCATTCGCCGGGGGCGATGCCGGCTGCGCCGACAGCAGCGCGACAAAAACAAGGATGAGGGCGGTCCCAATCGTGAGTCTGGCGTAGCGCAGCGTTTTCATGGGGTGAGCGAGCCAACGCACCGGGGTTCAATCACTGATCGCTCGATTCGGCACGGACAAACCGCAGCGGAGTGCAAGGGAAAGTGAGAGTCAGGGTGAGAGCGTGTCGGTCGAGTGTAGCGCGGATGTAGGAGCCTGCTTGCAGGCGATTGGTTTGGTTCGGTGGGAGCGCGACCGCCCCCGGTCGAAACGATCAAAAGCGACCGAGGGCGGTCGCGCTCCCAACCGATCATCGCCTGCAAGCAGACTCCTACAAAACCGCCGTCATTGGTCATTGGTCATTGATCATTGGTCATTGGCCATTGCCCATTCGTCTCCGGTGCCCTGGTCCCGAATCTCCAGTTTCCAGTTTCCGGTCTCCGGTCTCCGGTTTCCGGTCTCCCGTCTACAGCCGCTCCGGCTCCAGCACCACATGCTTCACGCGCTGCCGCTTCCACGTATACGTGATGTGCACGCGTCGGTCTGAAGTCTGGATCACCGCGGGATACGAATATTCGCCCGGCTCCGTTTCGAGCACGACGACATTGCGCCAGTCGCGACCGTCGCGGGACAGCGCGACGTTCAACGGCGTGCGCCCCTTCGGCGTATCATTGTAGACCACCAGGTGCCGCCCATCCTTCAATGTGACCGCATCGATGCCGGAATTCGGATTCACGAGCATGGTTAACGACATCGGGCCCCACGTGCGGCCGCCGTCCTCCGACCAGGTTTGGAAAATCTTCCCCTGCCGCGTGCGGCCCACGGCCTGGAGCTTCGCGCCGCCATGAAAAAGGATGCTCGGCTGGATCGCCGCGAGTTTGAGCCCGTCGTTGAGCGGCGGCGTCGCCGTCCACGTTTTCCCGTTGTCGCTGCTGCGTTCGAAATGCACGCGCCATATGCTCGGCCGCTCGTTGCTCTCCGTGCTGGTGGGCGAAAGAATCGTCCCGTCGGCCAGCTGGACCGGCTTGTTCTTGATCGGCCCGAGAATCCCGTCGGGCAGCCGCCGCGCCGCATTCCAGGTCCGGCCTTCATTGGTGCTCGTGCGCACTTCACCCCACCAGGTCTGCGGCGACGGGCCCACCTTGTAGAAAAGCATCAACGGCCCGCTCTTCGGTTGAAACAAGACCGGGTTCCACGTCGGATGCCGCGTCCCATCCGCTTGGATACCATTCGCGACTTCCACGCCCGGACTCCACCGGTCCTTCTCGCGCCGCGACACCCAGATTCCCACGTCGGGATTTTTCTCCGCCGTCCCGCCAAACCACGCCGCGACGAGCTGCCGGTTTGGCGTTTCGACCATCGTCGACGCATGGCACGACGGATACGGGGCCTGCTCGTAGATGAATTCGGTCAAGACAATCGCGGGTTCCGCCGCGGCGGCACCGCCGATGCAAAGCGCCGAGCCGGGGAGAAGCAGAAGACAAAGGAGCCGGGTGTTTGGGGTCATAAGCACGACGCAATCAACAGCGGGACAATGCGGTTTCGGCAACGCGGAACATTTCCGCGGCGCGGGCCTCGGCTCCGAAATCGACCTGGCGCCATACGCCCGGCCCGAGCAGGTCAACTTGTGTTTTCGCGTGACCGCGGGAAGGCTGCGCGGCCATGTCGCGTCGCAATCCCACCCCGGAACAAATGGCCCGCGACCGTTTGCCCAAGGTGCCGCTGACCCGTGAAGGCGTGCGGGAAATGCTCGCGTTCGCGCGGTACCTCCGGCCCTACCGCGGGCGATTCGCCTTCGGCCTGGCTGCGCTCTTCCTCGGCGCGGTGCTCGGTCTCGCCTTTCCCCTGCTCGCGGGCGCCCTCATCGACGCCGCCATCGGCTCCGGCACCACCGGGCTGCCGGGAATCGGCCGGCTCGCGCGCAACGACGTTGCCCTCCTGCTGGCGGCGACCGTCACGCTTCAGGCGATCGCCTCGTTCAACAGCGCGCTCGTTTTCAATCGCGTGGGCCAGCGAGCCCTCGCCGATCTGCGGCGCGATTGTTACGCGCGGCTGATTTCGCTGCCGATGACGTTCTTTGCGCAACGGCGGGTCGGCGAGCTGACCAGCCGGATCTCGGCCGACGTCGCGCAAATGGAGGGCGCCCTCGTGTTTGCGCTGCCGCAGATGTGCCGCCAGGCCGTGTTTCTGCTCGGCGGCGTGACGCTCGTTGCGCTCACCTCGCTGAAGCTGACGGCCGTCATGCTCGGGACGCTGCCGTTGCTGATTGCCGCCGCGGTATTCTTTGGCCGGCGGCTTCGGCGCTACTCGCGCGAAACGCAGGATCAACTCGCGGCCACCCAGACGATTGTCGAAGAAACGCTGCAGGCCATCGCCAGCGTGAAGGCGTTTGCCAACGAGGCGTTCGAGCTTCGCCGGTACGAGCGTGGCAACGACCTCGTGTTGGACGCCGCCATGAAAGCCGCGCGGTGGCGCGCCGCGTTCGTCGCGTTCTTCATCGTGGCGCTGTTCGGCGGCATCGTGATCGTGCTCTGGTTCGGCGCCGGGCTTCTCGCGGGCGGCGAAATCACCGCCGGCGAACTCACGCGGTTTGTGCTCTACTCGACCTTCGTGGCCGGCGCGATGGGCCAGGCGGCAGAGCTGTTCAGCCAGATCCAAAAAACCGTCGGTGCCACGCAACGCGTCCGCGAGCTGCTGCGCGAGCCCACTGAATTTGGGTGCAGCCGTGGTCACGAGGCGGGGATCGCCGGAGCGGCGGCCGGGCGGGCAAACGCGACCCAGGGTGCGATCCCGGGCCCGCGGGCGCGGTTGCGCGGCGAGGTGGTCTTCGACGCGGTGGGATTTCGGTATCCGTCGCGGCCTGACGTTGCTGTTCTGCACGACATCACGCTCACGGCGCAACCCGGCGAACGGATCGCGCTCGTCGGTCCCAGCGGCGCGGGCAAATCCACGCTGACCGCGCTGCTGCTGCGCTTCTACGAACCGGATCAGGGCCGGCTGTTGATCGACGGCCGGGAGGCGCGGGAGTATCCGCTCGGCTGGCTGCGCGGCCAGATGGCGCTCGTGCCGCAGGACATCGTGCTTTTCGGCGGCACGATTGAGGAAAACATCGTCTATGGCCGGCCGGACGCCACGGCGGCGGAAGTTCGCGCCGCCGCCGCGCTCGCGAATGCCGACGAGTTCATCCGCACGTTTCCCGAGGGTTACGCCACGGTCGTCGGCGAACGCGGCATCAAGTTATCCGGCGGCCAGCGGCAGCGCGTGGCCATCGCGCGCGCCATCCTGAAAAATCCGGCCATCCTCATCCTCGACGAGGCGACAAGCTCGCTCGACAGCGAGAGCGAGCGGCTCGTTCAGATCGCGCTCGAGCGGCTGATGCAGGGCCGCACGACGTTCATCATCGCCCACCGGCTCGCGACCGTCCGCCACGCCGACGCGATCGCGGTCATCGATGCGGGCCGGGTCGTCGAGCTCGGCACGCACGACGAACTCTCCGCGCGGCCCGAGGGGCTTTATCGCCGGCTGAGCGCGCTGCAGTTCGGCGAAACCGCCCGCGACGAAAACGCGGAATGGGTCTGATCCGCCCCTGGGAGCGCGGGCGTCCCGCCCGCCACGACATTTCGGATTGCGGATTGCGGATTGCGGATTCGCGAGCCCGCGAGTGCTGCACCCGCGGAACCGGCAACACCTCCGCGCGTCCCGAGTTGCGGGCAGGATGCCCGCGCTCCCGGGTCACGGCAGTCGATCCAGCCAGGACAGGAACACGTCCTTCCACACCTCGGAGGGTGTTCCCGGCCCGCGGCCGAGTCCGAAGCCATGGCCGCCGGTTTCGACCAGCAGCAATTCCACCGGCACGTGCGCCGCTTTCAAGGCCGCCGCGAGCAGTTCGCTGTTCTGCGGCGGCACGCCGGTGTCGTCCTTCGCGTGCAACAGAAAAAATGGCGGTAGTTCCGGCCGGGCGCGGCGCTCGAGCGAAAATTCCGCCATGCGGGCCGGCGACGGCGACGGGCCGAGCAGCTTGTTGCGCGATCCCTTGTGGGCGTACGGCCCTTCCATGCAGACCACCGGGTAAAGCAGCGTCACGAAATCGGGGCGCGTTCCCGCCGCCGCATCGCCGAGTATTCCCACGTTCCCGGCAAGGTGGCCGCCCGCCGAGCAGCCGAGGATCCCGACGCGCCTGGGATCGACGCCCCACTCCTTCGCGTGGTCGCGCACGAACTTCACCGCGACCAGCGCGTCATCCTGTGAATACGGCAGTCCTTCCTTCGTCGCGGCGGGATCCGGCAGCCGGTATTTCAGGATCGCGACCGTGAGGCCGCGCGCGGAAAAATAACGACCCATCCAGTAGCCCTCACGATCCATCGCAATGTACCCGTATCCGCCGCCCGGGCACACAATCAGCGCCGCGCCGCGATGCTCCGGCCTGGCCGGCCGGTACACCGTGAGAGTCGGCACCGTGACCTTTTGTACCACGCGATTGAACCCGCGGTCATCGTAGTTGTTGTGCCGGTAGATGACCTCCTCGATCGTCGGCGCCGTGTTCGCCGGCAGCGGCGGACGGAGCGGAAGCTCTTCGACGGTCTGGGCGGAGAGGTAGCTGGCCGATGCCGCGACGATCAAAGCCCGTAGCAGCCGAGGTAACGAGGCTGAGGCGATAGCGAAAACCGCACCTGGCAACCTTACGTCGGCCGTAACGCCGCACGAGGCTTGGATCGAATCGCAACCTGCATTCATCGCGTCACCAGTTGTCCGACCGGAAAGGCGCGGCCGGAAGTCCGGCGCCATTGAACAGCCGCGCGTCGGGGGAATTCCGCCACGCATAGCGCACGGCGACCGGTTGCGCGACCGAGTCGGCGCTGACGATCACGGCCTGCCCGTCCACGCGCGCGGTCGCGGAGACGAACTTGCGATCCTCACCGGCGACCTCGAATGAGATCAGGCCGTCGTCTTTCGCCGGGTCCAGCCGCAGCCCCGCCGCATGCGTGAAGCTGACGCGCATGCCCTTGCCGTCGCGCTTCGCCGCCTTGAACAGCGGGCCATCCGTCTCGATCTTTTCGCGGAAAAGCTGCTGCCGGGCGTGCAGCGCGAGCCGGTGGCCGACGTCCTGCTTGTTCTTCGGATGAATGTCCTTCGGCGCTCCGATGTCGATCGTCACCGCCATGCCGGTCTTCGGCAGCGCGAGGGCCCTCGTCTGCGCCTCGCGCAGATAGGCCCAGACGTCCCCCGTGTTGCCCGCGCCGCTCTCGAAATTCGCCAGCTGCACGAAATAGAACGGCAGCGGCTGGTCGAATTCGCGGCGCCACTGTTTGATCATGTCGGTGAACAGCGAGCTGTACTCGGCGTGCCGCGCGGCGTTGCTTTCCCCCTGATACCAGATTGCGCCCGCCAACCCGTATGGCACCAGCGGCGCGATCATGCCGTTGTAGAGGGAAGCCGGCAGCCACCGGCTGCCGGGGCCCTCGGGTGCGACCGGAGCGCGCGCCGTGAAGGGCTGGCCGGCGGCTTTGGCCGCGGCCTGGTTCGCCTTCCATTTCTCCATCGCCGCGGCATGCGCCGTCTGCCGCGCCGGAAAATCCGCCAGCGTTTTTTCCCAGCGCGCAAAAATCCCCTTCGCCGCCGGGTTCGCCCGCAGCATCGGCTCGCTCATCCAGGATTCGATCTGCGTGCCGCCCCACGAGCTGTTCACGATCCCGATCGGCACCTGGAGCTTCTGGTGGAGATCCCGCGCGAAGAAAAACGCGACTGCGGAGAAATTTCCGACCGTCGCCGGTGAGCACGGTGCCCAATCGCCCTTCACATCGTCCTTCGGCTGCTCGGCCGCCGTGAGCGTCACCTTGAACTGGCGAATCAAGGGAAAGTTCGCCGCGGCGATTTCCGCCTCCGCGCGCTCGGCGTTGCGAACGATGAACCCCATGTTCGACTGGCCGGAACAGAGCCACACGTCGCCGACGAGCACGTCGCGCACGCGCACCGTATTCGTGCCGGTGACCACCAGCTCGGCGGGCTGGGCCGAAATCTTCAGCGGCTTCAACATGGCTTTCCAATGCCCGTCGGCGGGCGTCGTCACCGCCACCGTCTGGTTGCCGAACTTCACCTGGACCTTCTCCGCCGGAGCCGCGCGACCGAAGATCGCGATCGCCTGACCGCGCTGGAGCACGGCGCCATCGCGGAACAGCGGGGCGAGGGTGACATCGGCATGGGCGCGCAGCGCGGCGGCGAGCAGAACCGCCGCATACGTTGCGCGTCGGATACAAAACGCCGCGAGCGATGCCCGCAAAATGCCGGGACGAGAGGACACGAGGTGCGATTTCATTTGAGAGTGCGAAAACACTTTGGCCGGCTTTAGGGCAACCGCGCAACCCATCATGCCGGGATTGCCGCAATCCGTGGCTCCTCCCGCGGCTTGATCATGAGCACAATGAACACAGAGAGCAGCGCCACCCCGGCGAACACACCGAAGATCACGTTGAGCGGGACATGGCGATCGCGCAGCGAACCGAAGGCCCAGTCTCCGAAACCGCCGCAGCTGATGCTGACGAGGTTCATGATGCCGTAGCCGGTGGCGCGCCACTCGGGTCGCGCGATCTGGCAAAGGATCGGCATGTTGTTGCAGTCGAAAAATCCCCAGCCGAGCCCGAAGATGATCAGTCCGACGATGGCGACCGTGAGCGTTCCGGCATTGCCGACGCTAAAGAGCGCCGGAAGGAACATCATCATCCCGATCGCGCTGGTGAAGATCCGGCCCCGTGACGTCGTCCGCATCCATCGGTCCGCCAGCGCGCCGCCGAGCAGCGCACCGACGAGAGAGGCGATCTGCACGTAGAGGATCGCGCTGACGCCGGCCTTGCCCTGGCCGAGATGGAATTTCTCCCGCAGAATCTCGGGCATCCAGTCGCGGACGACCCAGCCCGCGATCGCGGGCAGCGTGAAGTACAATACGAGCAGGAGGAAATTGCGGTTGCCGAGCAGCGCGCGAAAAACGTTGGCGTCCGGCTTCGACTCGTCCGGTTCGGACTTCGGCTGGGCGGGATTGCGCAGCGCGGCGAGCAGCGGCAGCGCGTAGAGGACGCCGATCATGCCGCAGGTGGAGAACGCCCAGCGCCAGCCGTGATCCGGCGAGTCGGCGATGTAGCCGGCAAACCCGCCGAGGATCTGGCCGAGGTAGATGCCGGTTTGGTGCACGCCCACCGCTCGTGAGCGCGTGAGCCCCGGGTGATAGTCGGCAATCAGCGCGAGCGCGGCGGGAATGTAGAACGCCTCGCTCACGCCCATGCACGCCCGCGCCACCATCAGTTCGTGGAACGTGGTCGTGTGGCCCGTCCACCACGTGACTACCGACCAGACGAACAGGCTGGCGGTGATGACGTAACGCTTGCCCACCTTGTCCGCGACGTATCCAGCAAATGGACTCAGTACGGCGTAGGTCCACTTGAACATCCCGAGAATCAGCCCCCAGTCGGCCTTGTTTGCGATGCTCGGGATGTCGCCGACCATCGATGCCTTCATCGTCGCGAGCATCTGCCGGTCGAGGTAGTTCAGCAGTGCGACCGGGAAAAGCAGCGCGACAACGAACCAGGCGTAACGGGCGGTGTTGGAAGGCGGCGTCATGAAGGGGCGTGAATCGGCAGGCGCGGGTTACAAGGGCGGAGAAACACGCCCGGCTGCCAATGAAAAAGCATGCTTGCAGGCGATGGATTGAATGGGAGCGCGACCGCCCTCGGTCGCAACGATCCGCATACCAAGGGCAGATCTCGCTACCACAAAATCGCCTGCAAGCAGGCTACATGAATGCCGATCAGGCTCCTCGTGCATGCGACCTGGAATCACGCCGCCTCCGCCGCAGGCTCCAGTCCCCAGGTGGCAAAACGTTCGCGCAACTCGCGGACGATTTTCGCGTAGATGGTCTGTGACTCCGCGGAGACGATCGCCTTCGGCACGCCGGGCCGCAGCCCGCGGGCTTCGAGCCCCGCGGCGACATTCAACGGGAACGTCAGCTGATCGATGATACGGCCGACATCCTGCATCCGCGCCGCCGCCTCCGCATGATCTCCGGGCTGTTTCAAGCCGCAGACCCGATGCAGATGCACCATCATCTCGGGCACGATGTTCACCAGCCCGCCGATGCAACCCGCGGCGCCGAGGGCGAACACCTCCCCCAGCCGCGTGTCGGAGCCCGACATCACCGTGAACCCCTTCTCCCGGCCGAGCGCGATGAGCTGCTGATGGTAGCCGAACTCGGCGCCGCTTTGCTTGATCGCGCACATCGGGGCCCGCTCGGCAAACGCCGCCACCGTCGGCAGGTCGATCCGCTTCCCCGTGAGCTCGGGAAAATTGTACAACATCACCGGCAGATCGACCGCCTCCGCCACGTGGAGGAAATAGGCCAGCATGTCGGCCTGCGACACAGGATAGAAAACCGGCGGCATCAGCGCGATGGCTGGCAGCCCGAGCGACTTCGCATACCGGCCGAGCTCCACCGCGACTTTTGGGCGGAGATCGGTGACATTCGCCATCACGGGCAGCGGCGCCGCAAGTTCGGCCACGGTCGCAAGGGTCACCTTTCGTTCTGCGGGGGAAAAGTGCGGGAACTCGCCCGTGCTACCGAGCGCGAGTACGCCATCGATGCCGGCGCGCCGCTCGAACTCGACGTGCGTGCGCAGGGCCGCCCGATCGATTCGGCCGGACGCGTCCGTTGGAATCCACTGCGCGGAATAAATTCCGCTGGGACGAAAGGAAGATTGCATGAGTAAATGATCGGCGTGCGGGATTCCTGGCAGCTGCGAGCTTATCAGACGGTGTGAAAGCCTGTCATTCTGACCCTGAGTGGAGCGAAGGGGAAGAATCCAGTCCCTCGACAGGCTCGGGACCCTGAGCTTGCCGAATGGGCACGATACCCGCGACCGCTCGCGCCACTGGATGCTTCGCTACGCTCAGCATGACAAAGGGGAAAGTTCATCCGCGTGCTCCGCGCAATCCGCGCCGCGAATTACTGTGCGTCTCAGAATGACACGCCGGGGTGGTAGGGTGAGTTTTCACACGTCTGTCCCGCTCGTGGCTACCGCCTCATTTCGAGCGGGGGTTTCGCACCTGGTAAAAATGCCCGTCCTCCGCCCCGATGAGCAAATCGGGAATGCCATCGCGGTCCCAATCCGTCGCGGTCGGCTTTGTCGCGTGTCCGGCAAGCACGTGCGTACTCACCGGCCCTTCGTCGCGAAACCGCCAGCGGCCCTCGCCATCGCGGCCGAGTCCGCGGAAGAAATTCACGTTGGGGTTGCTGTTGATCAGGATGTCCAGCTTGCCGTCCCCATTCCAGTCGACGACGCAAAAGGTGCGCCGGCCGCTGCGGCCCACGGTCCCACTATTCAGCCGCCACAGGCCCGACTCCTTGTTCAATGGCTTCCCGTTCGAATCGAACTCGCTCGCGCCTTCGCTCCAGAAAACGCGTTGCGGCGCCGACAACGCGAGCCGGCCATCGCCGCCCCGCTTGCGCTCGTAAAGCGCGAGGTAGCCCTCCTGATCCGACATCACGAGATCACTGAGCCCGTCACCGTTCCAGTCGATCACCTGCGGCGTCGTGCGCCATTGCGTCACGAGTTCGCGCCCTTTCGGATTCCACCAGAACCACGCCGGCTTCGGCGTCTTCACCCCGGGTGGCAACGCGAGTTCGATCGGTTGCGCGGCGGCCAGCTTCGGTTTCGTGCGCGTGCCGATGTTCTGGTACCAAACCACCTTTCCCCAGATTCCGTTCGTGACGATGTCGGGCCGCCCGTCGTGATTCCAGTCCGCCACACTCAGGATCGAGTAGCCCCATTTGGCCTCGGCCGGCCCCTGGACGGAGCCGTTCGGTCCCGCCTGCTCGCGGATGAGTTTACCCCCGGCGGAAAGATACCGCGGCGCCGCCCAGCGGATCGGGGACCCGCCCAAGTTCTCGATGAAAGCGATATATCCCGCCGAGTTGCCCGTGATCAGGTCCTCGTCACCGTCGCCGTCCCAATCGAATGAATACGGCGTCGCCAGCGCGCCAAACTTCACCTCGGCCGCGAGCTGGCGGAAGTAGCGCGGCGGCAGGAACTGCGGCATGCCGTTCGCCACCTTGCCGGTGTGTTCGATGAATGCCACCCGTCCATCCTCGTCGCCCGCCACGAGGTCCAGATCGCCGTCGCCGTCGAAATCCACCGCCGTGGGTGTGATCATGCAGAGATCCATCGTGAGCGGATGGCCACCGATGGTGAGCTTCCGGCCCGCGGCATAGACCGGCTGCCGCCGCGTGCCGGTGTTTTCGTAATAGGTAAAGCTGTCGACGAATTCGCCGCAGAGCAGATCGAGATCGCCGTCGCCATCGAAGTCGCTCCAGCTCGGCGACGGCATGCCGTACGGATCCACCGGCTTGCCGCCGGCCATGACTTTTTCCGGCGCCGCATACACCGGTTTCGCCGTCGTACCGGTGTTGCGGAGGAGGTAAACGTACCCGCGCAGCGGGCCGCGGGTCCACCGGCCCTGCGCGTCGAACGCATCCTCGCCGCCGCTCAGCGCACCGAAGTCGCCCCAGAAATCGATTCCCACCGTCACGTCGAGCGCGCCGTCGCCATCATAGTCGACGAACTTCCACTGGTTCTGCCGGATGTTGCCGGGCTCAGGGTGAATCCGCTCGGGCACGGCAAGCCGCTGCGGCTTGGTGAACTGCGTCTTCAGGAAATCGGGAAACACGCTCGCGCGGAATTTGTAGCGATCACCGTCCTTGACCGAGGCCGTCGCGGTGACCACCGGCTTGCCCGTCGCGTAGGAAATCGCGACCGACGGCGCCGATTTGCCGATCAGCATGGCGGGCTTGAACACCGGCAGCTTCAACTGCGGATCCATCTGCCCGGAATTCTCGAAAAACCACGTGCCGTTGTAGGGCTTGTCGGTGCAGACGACGACAAGGTCCATCAGCCCGTCCTGGTTGTAGTCCATCGGCAGCGGCCACGCCCAGAGCCCCACGCCGAGGTCGGCGAGCTGGCCCGGGGTGTTGTGCGCGAGCCGTGGCAATACCTCTGCCGGGCGCGCCGTCGCGGCCAGCAGAGTGGAAAGGGCGAGGGTGAGGGCGACGTGCTTCATGGGGCGTTGGGGAGCGCTTATTCGGTGTGGCGCTGCGGCAGGCGTGCGCCGGCGGCGCGCAGCTCCCGTTCGAGCCGCGCGCGCAGCTCGCGCGCTTTCGCCGGCTCCTGCGCGGCGAGATCGGTTTGTTCGGAGGGATCGGTGGACAGGCGGTAAAGCTCGTCGCGGTTGCCCTCGTAGAAGTGAACGAGTTTCCAGTCGCCGACCCGGAGGGCCGACTGGGGCCGCGTCTGGCTGACGGCAAAGTCGTCCACGCCGATGGCGGCGCGCGCTTTGGCGAAGCCCGTCTCGGGATGGTAATATGGGAAGTGCCAGACGAGGGCGCGCTCCGTATCCGCTTTGTCCAGACGCTGGCCGAGCCAGAGCGGCAGGACGTTGCGGCCGTCGAGCGTGACATCACGCGGGAGCGCGGCGCCGGTGGCGGCGGCGAGCGTGGGGAGCAGATCGGTGCCGATGAACGGCACGTCGCTCGTGGCGCCCGCGCGCACGCGGCCGGGCCAGCGGACAACCCACGGGACGCGCACGCCGCCTTCGTAGACGTTCCACTTGCTGCCACGCAGCGGGCCGTTGGCGGCAAATTCGGGATGGCCGCCGTTGTCGGAGGTGAAGACCGCGAGGGTGTTCCGGGCGAGACCGAGTTCGTCGAGGGTGGTGAGCACGCGGCCGACGAGGTGATCCAGGATCTCGACCATCGCACCGTAGACGGCACGGCGCGGATCGGCGCCCGCGGGGAGCCGCGCGGCGTATTTCTCGACGAGCCACGCCGCGCGCGTGCGGATCGGCGTGTGGACGTAGTAGTGCGAGAGGTGCAGATAGAAGGGCCGCGTGTCCGCCCGGTGCGCGCGCAGGAACGCGATGGCCTTGTCGGTCAGGGCATCGGGTCCGTAATCGCCGCGGGGCAGCGGACCTTTTTCGGAAGCGGGCCGCGTGGCATCGCCATACGCGTGGCTGCCGAATTCCTGCTCGCCCTCGGCGTAGCCCTGCTGGAGCGGGCTGTGGGTCGGCGACCAGTTCAGATAGCCGTTGTGATGCTGGCTCACGTGCCACTTGCCGAAATAACCGGTCGCGTAGCCCGCCCCGCCGAGGAGTTCGCCGAGCGTCGTCTCCTCGAGCGCGAGATTGAGCGGGTAAGGCGGCACGCGCAGCGGATGGCCGGCCGGCGGTTTCGCGGTCGGCTCCTTGGTCACGAACTCGAAACCAAGCCGCGCCGGCGAGCGGCCGGTGAGCAGCGCCACGCGTGAGGCCGAGCAGATCGGCGCAGCTGCATAGCCGTGGGTGAACCGCATGCCCTCGCGCGCGAGCCGGTCGAGGTGCGGTGTGTCGTGCCAGGCGCTGCCATAGCAGCGGAGATCGCGCCAGCCCAGGTCGTCGGCGACGATAACGACGACGTTGGGGCGCGACGCGGAATCGGCGGCAAACGCCGCCGTCGCCCATGCCAGGAGTGGAAGAAGCTTTCGCACCCGGGATCGTTTGAGCGCCGCGGCTCCAGGTGGCAGACGGCTCATCTGTTTCAGCGGGGGTTGAAGGGGCAGCTTCAGAACCGCCCGCTGATGCCGAAGGTGAACGACTGGCCGGCGTGGATGATGCGCTGCGGCCGGCTTTCCAGATGGAGGTAGGTCATCTGGGGTTCGTTGAAGAGGTTGCTCACGTCGCAGAAGAAGGTGACCGACGGCTTCCACTGGTAGGAGAGGCCCGTGTTCACGATCGTGCGCTCCTTCCGAAAGACGTTGCGCTGCGGGGCGGCGTTGAACGTCGCGAGGTAGTTGCCGGTGTAATTGACGAGGACGTTGAAACGGAAGCGGCTCCGACTGTAGCTCAGGCTGGCGTTGGCGGAGCGTGGGACAAAGTTGGGCACCTGGTTGGTCGAACGGACGGCGGTCCCGCCGAAATCGCCCTCGGTTTCGAGCATCGTGAAGTTTCCGGAGACGGCGAAACCCTTCAGCCAGTCGGGCAGGAAGGTGAGCTGCTGCCGGTAGTCGAACTCCCAGCCGGTGACTTTCGCGGTGCCGGCGTTGGTGGTGCTGCGCAGCGTGTAGCCGGCGTAGCTGCCCTCGAAGCCGTTGTCGTTCCCCACCGCGAGCGTGCCGACGTCGGTGGTGAGGATGTAATCCTCGATGTCCTTCTTGAAATAGCTCACCGACAGAATTCCGGCGGGCCGCAGATAGTATTGCAGCGAAAGATCGATGTTTTCCGCATACTGCGGGCCGAGCGCGGGGTTGCTGATCGTCACCGTCTGCGCCGGGTCGCTGATGGACGCGGTGGGCACCAGGTTGGTGGCAGCCGGGCGGCCGAACGACGTGGACCAGCTCGCCTGCGCGCGAAGCTGCTCGGTGATGGTGTAGGTGAAATGGACGCTCGGAAACGAGCGCGAGTAGGAGCCGGCATTGGTGACGGGATGGTCCCAGTCGAAGATCGCCCGAGCGACCGGATCCGGAATCTGCGCGGCCGTGGCCGGCCGGACGCGCACATAGCCGGAGCCCTCAACTTCCGTCTTTTCGCGGCGGATACCGCCGAGGACGCCGAGTTTGCCAAATTTCGCCTGCCCCTGGATGTAGCCGGCGGTGATCCTCTCGTTCACGCTCCGCGTGGTGCTGAAGTGGTCGCTCGTGTGGAAATACAGATCCTCGGACCAGAGCGCCGGGTTCGCGGTGTCCTGGTAAGCGGCGTGCGGTTCGACGAACGGCAGCCGCTGCGATCCCGGGAACGCAAACACGTCGGCAAACGTCGCGGTCATCGCCGGCGCCGTCGCGAGGTAGTTCCAGCGCCGGCGGCGGCCCACCTCGGCCATCTCGTGGTCGCGATAGAACAGGCCGCCCTTCACCGTGGCCGGCATGGCGGTCGGGAGCCGGTAGGCCGCGTTGGCCTTCGCGTTGAACACCTCGATGTCGCGGTCGTCGTTGCGCGTCAGCAGCGTGACGCTGTTGCGGTAATTCGCGATGTCGTGGATGCTCGGCCCGCTGGTTTGGGTGAACGTCGGGTTTTCGCGGTCCGTTGTGTCGAGCACCCAGCCGACATTCGGCACGCGCATCACGAGATTGCCGCCGGGCTCGTGCGCGAGATTGTTGTGCGTCCGGCTGTAGCTGGCGTCGTAATCGATCGTGAGGCGATCGAGTTCGTGCTCGGCGCCGCCGGCGAAGAGCCGCGTGCGATTGAGGAACCGCCGCAGGAAGGTGCTCAGCTCGAAGTTGGAGCCGGCGACGTTGCGCACCTCGGTGCGCGTGTCGGTGAAGCCCGGCAGGACGGCGCCCGTGCCCGTCGGCACGCCATTCGTGACGGTGGCAATCGTCTGGTTGGAGAACGCTCGTGTTGCATAGAGCCGGTCGGTCTTCTCGAACGCGTCGTTGAAAATCGAATTGAAGATGAGCTTCGTGCGCTCCGAGAGCCGGTATTCAGCCTTCAGGTTGATGCTCTTTTGCTTGCGGTTGTTGAACTGGTTCTGCGTCCGGAAATCCCAGGTGTAGGCGGGCGAGGCCGCGGTGTTCTGGTAGTCATACTGCCTGGATGACGGGCCGTTGACGTTTTCGCTGTAGAACAGGTTGAGCGCGACGCCGAGGTTGTGATCGCCGCCGAGCACATCGAAGACCTCCTGGTAGGCGAAGTTCGTCAGCGGATGGATCGGATGATTGCGGCGCTCCTGGATATGGTCGAAGAACGGCGCGGCCCAGCGGGCGCCGATGCTGTAGTTGAAACGGCGCCGCTCCTTCATGCTGAGCGGGGAACGGGTCTTCAGATTGACGGTGCCGCCCAGCGAATCGGGTGACTGTTCCGGCGTCTGGCCCTTGATGATCTCGAGCTGCTCGAACATTGCGCCGGTGAGGCTGTGCATCTGGAACTGCCGGTTGAACCCGCCGACGTTGGACATGAGGTTTCCGTCGACATTGATCCGGTTCATGGTGGAGGCCGCGCCACGGATGAACACGCCGGTGACATTGCCCTCGTCGTCGAATTGCGGCGCAACGCCCGGAAGCCGCACGGCCAGCTCGCCCGCACTCATGTTGGGCAGGTTGCCGTAGGCATCGAGGGCGACGACGTTCTTCACGTTGTCGGCATTGCGCTGTGCGGTGAGCGCGAGGGCGTTCCCCTCGCGTTCACCCGTCACGCGGAATTCGCCGAGCTGATAAACCTGATCGGAGAGATCGAAGTTCTGGACGACGCGCTGTCCGGACGTGACGCGCACCGTCTGCCGTTGCGGGTCCAGCCCCAGATAAGAAACGACCAGCTCGACGTCGCCCACCGGCACACCCGAGAGGACGAACCGGCCGGTGTTGTCGGTCAGAACGGAGCGACCGAGTTTGGGCGCGTCGATTCGCGCGCCTTCGAGCAGGTTCTGGGTGGCGGTGTTGCTCACGGTGCCGGTGAGCGAGCCCGTGCCGGCCTCGGCGGCCGTGGCGGGGAGGGAGGAGGTGACGAGGAAAACGCCGGCGACGAGCGGCCATAGCGCGCGGCGCAGCCCGGCGGGAAGCAAGCGGGTGCAGGGTTGCATGACGGTAGGGTTTTATGGGCGAACCGCCGCGCGAGGGGATGCGGCGCGCGGCCTTGGGTGAGCAGGACGCAAAAAGAGCTAAATCGATTTAGGCGCAAGTGCAAATTTGCCGCCCGGCCGCTAACTGTCGAAAATGTCAGGTCGACGCCCGCAACGTCACCGTGGGCGCCACAAACACCTCCACCGGCCGCACGCGCCGGCGGCTCATCAGGTTGAAGAGCAGGCTGACAATCTCCGCCACCACCTGGTCGTAGGCGGGCCCGACGCAGGTCAGCGGCGGATCGAAAAAATCAGCGTGCTCGTGATCGCCCACGCCAACGACGGCGACATCCTGCGGCACGCGGCGGCCGGCCGACTTGAGCGCGTGCAGGGCGCCCAGCGCCAGCGTGTCCGTCACGGCGAAGAGCCCGTCGCATCTGGGATCCTTCGCCAAATGCGCGCGGATGGCTTCGGCCGCGCTCGCGGGCGTGAAGTCCGCGGCGACATGCACCGGTTCACGGCCCGTCTGCGCGCGCACGGCGGCGACGAAGGCATCGCGTCGATCCGCCGTTGTTTCGGTGAGTAGCGTCGGCGTGAGCACCACCAGCCGCCGCCGGCTGCCGCCCACGAGAATTTCCGCGGCGCGCCTGCCGCCCTCCCCCGGAGTTTCCAACACGCAGCAGTAATTCGGGAGCCGCCGGCCCTGCACCACCACCGCATACGGCAGCGTCGTCGAACGCAGGAACGCATCGTCCTCGGGCAGCGTATTCGTGATGATGACACCGTTGAACCGGCTCGCGTTCAACAACCCGGGCATGTCGCGCAACCGGCCGGCATGAAACATATCGATCGAGATCGAAAACCGGCGGTCGGGAGCGCTGCGCGCATCGACGCTCCGCTGCACCTCCTCCAAGGCGCGGCTGACGAGAAACAGGGGCGCCTCGAACGTCGTGAGAATCCCCAGATCCATGCTGTGCACGTCCGGGTCGTGCGCCCGCAACCGACGCGCCGCGACGTTGGGTACGTAGCCCAGCTCACGGACCGCCTGCCGGATGCGTTCGACCGTCGCCGGCGCCAGCCGCCGCTCCTCATGGCGATTGGACAGGACCGTGGACACGGCGGCCGCGGAAACGCCGACGTGCTTCGCGATCGTTTGCACGGTTACGGGACGCTTTTCGGCGCGGGCCATATCGCCGGGTATGCCATCACTCCGACCGATTCAGCAAGTGGCAATCGTGCGCCCGGTCAGCGAGGCGCAAGGAACATCCTGCTTGTTGGGATCAATGCGACCGGGGGCGGTCGCGCTCCCAATCAAGCCAATCGCCTGCAAGCAGGCTCCGACAAAACCGTCTCCTGTCCCCTGTCTCCTGTCTCCTGTCTCCTGCTCCTCCGCTCCTCCGCCCCTCCGTCCCTCCGTCCCTCTGCTCCTCCGCTCCTCCCTTCCCCCTTTCCCCTTCCGCCGCTCCGTGCTACGGTCTCCGACCGCCCGCTCCGCCGCATGAATCAGCGCATATCCACTAAATCGCGACGCCGCGCAGAGGCCGCCCGCGAACGGCCGGTGAAGCCGTTTTATTTCAATCGCGAGTTGTCCTGGCTGGCGTTCAACCGGCGCGTGCTCGAGCAGGCCCGGAGCGAACGTCACCCGCTGCTGGAGCGCGTGCGGTTCCTCGCCATCTTCAGCAACAATCTCGACGAGTTCTTCGAGATCCGCGTCGCCGGCCTGATCCAGCAGGCGGAGTCGGGTGTCGCGGAGCCGGGACCCGATGGCGTCGATCCCGAGACACAGCTGCGTCGCATTCGCGCCATGGTCGACACGCTGCTCGAGGAGCAATACGCGTGCTGGCACAAACAGCTCGTGCCGGCACTCGCGGCCGAGGGCTTCCGGTTCCGGTCCGCCCGCGATCTCAGCTCGCGCGAACTCGCCTGGGTTCGCGCTTATTTTCAGCAGCAGGTTTATCCCGTACTCACGCCGCTCGCCGTCGACCAGGCCCATCCCTTCCCCCAGCTCGGCAACAAGACGCTCAACGTCGTGGTGGCGCTCGACAATCCCGCCACCCCGTCGGTGGAGCAATCGATCGCCATCCTGCCGGTGCCGCGGATCCTGCCGCGCATCGTCAGCATCGGGCCGGCGCATGGTCGCACGGTTCCGCTGATCTTTCTCAGCGAGATCATCAAACTCTTCGCCGGCGAACTTTTTCCCGGCTACCGCGTCACCGGCGCCCACGCCTTCCGGGTCACGCGCAACAGTGATCTCTACATCGACGAGGAGGAGTCCGCGAACCTGCTCAAGAAGATCGAGGAGGAGTTGCGGAATCTCCGGCGCGGTGCGGCCGTGCGGCTCGAGATCGAGGCGACGGTCGATCGCGCGCTGTTCAACACGCTCTGCACGCACCTGTCGCTGCCGGCGCGCCATGCGTTCCGGCTCGAGGGGCCATTGAACCTGCTGCGGGTGGAAAGCGTGGCCGAGTTCGACCGGCCGGATTTGAAGTACCCGCCATTCCTGCCCGCGAACGCCTCGCCGCTGCGCGATCCGGCGCGAATATTCGAGACGCTGCGCACCCAGGACGTGCTGCTCCACCACCCGTATGATTCGTTCACGCCGGTCGTGGATTTCGTCGAACAGGCGGCGCGCGACCCGCAGGTATTTGCGATCAAGCAGACGTTTTACCGGACGAGCGGCGACTCGCCACTGGTGCGCGCGTTGATCGATGCCTCGCAGAACGGCAAGCAGGTGACGGCGCTCGTCGAGTTGAAGGCGCGCTTCGACGAGGCGAACAACATCCAGTGGGCCCGGCAGCTCGAGGAGGCCGGCGTGCATGTGGTCTACGGGCTGATTGGCCACAAGACCCACTGCAAGATGTGCCTCGTCGTGCGTCGCGAAGGCCGCCGGCTGGTGCATTACGTGCATCTCGGCACCGGCAACTACAATCCGCGCACGGCGCGGTGTTACACCGACCTCAGCTACTTCACCGCGCGAACGGATATGACGTCCGACGCCGCCGAACTCTTCAACACGCTCACCGGGTTCGGCCGCTCGCCGCGATTCCGCCATCTGTTCGTGGCGCCGTTCGACCTGCATCGTCGCACGTGCAAGCTGATCGCGCGCGAGGCCCGACACGCCGCGGCCGGCCGGCCCGCCCGGATCATGGCGAAGATGAACGCGCTGGTGGATGAGGACACGATCGATGAGTTGTATGCCGCTTCACAGGCGGGCGTGTCGATCGATCTCATCGTGCGCGGCACCTGCTGCCTTGTTCCCGGCGTGCCCGGGTTGAGCGAGAACATCCGCGTTCGTAGCATCGTCGGCCGTTTCCTCGAGCACGCGCGGGCATTTTATTTTGAAAACGACGGTGGCAAGCCGGTGATCCTGGCCGGCAGCGCGGACTGGATGCCGCGTAATTTTTTCCGCCGCGTGGAGGTGCAGTTCCCGATTGGGGCGCCCGCGCTGCGTCGCTGGGTCGTGGAGGGGCTGTTCGCGACCGAGCTGCGCGACACCGCCAACACGCGGGTGCTGCTGGCCAACGGAACCTACGTCGTGCCGACCCGTAGCGGCGGGCGTGGCAGCCGCGCGTTTTCGGCGCACGAACAATTCATGGCTGCCGCGAACGCCCGCGCGCGGGAGTGACCACCCGTTCTCGCTCCGCACTCAGGTTCTCTTTCTCTTTCTCTTAATCTTCATCTTAATCTTTCTTTCCCCGCCGTGCAGGGAGCACGAGAACGATTACGAGAAAGAGAACGATGCAGCCGCAGTCGGCCGGATTCCGCGGCTTGCGAGTGGCTGCGGCTTCCAGCCCGTGGACTTCGTTCGTTGGGAATTTCGCGAACGTCGCCGCCCTGGGAGCGCGGGCATCCTGCCCGCCCCTGCATTTCGTTTTTCTCTCCATGCGGGCGAGACGCCCGCGCTCCCAGGGAAAGCCGTACCGCCCGCGGCTTCAAACGTGGCAGCGGCTTCCTGCCGCAGATGATTCGATCGCTCGCAGTCGGTCACTCGCACCGCCAATGCGAAACGATGAGCTCCGCGCCGCACCTTTGCCGCAAACGCGCCTCGCTCAGATGTCGCGATCGCGGTGTGCCGCCGTGGTCAGGGGGAAAATCTCCAGCTCCGCCGCGAGCCAGTGCGCGAGATCCTCGTTATCCGGACGGCCCTTGCTTTCCCAGATCGAGTACGCCCGGTGAAGGATTTCCTCCCGCGCCGCCCCATCGCTGGATTTCAAACCGGCAAAATGATCGCGTAGCGTCATTGAAATATCGTTCGCTGGACTCAGCGCGATGGGCGGCCGCGTAATCGTCAAGGTTGCCATTTTCACCCGCCAGCGTCGCATCGTTCGCACCTCGCCACAACTGGTGGTCCTGCGCTGGCGCCGCCGCGTTGCGGGACAACACGGATAGCCGTTTATTATCCGAGCCCGCCGGTTGGCCGAACGCGATCGGCGAGAAAGATAAAGGGAAAGAGAAAGAGGAAAGAGAAAGAACCGGTGACGCTCCTTTGGTTGCGGCCAAGGTGCCGTGGCGGGACACCTCCTGGCCAATATGGATTATCGATGGAATGAGATGGCCGGTGTCGCGGTTACCTTCGCGCCAGGTCAAGGCACGCCTAATCCGTGGCTATCGCCGACAAACGCGTGTAACCTATCGGCCTCAACCCGCCCATGTCGTCCCGTCGCCGCCATTCTCCGCCCGCGCATCCCCGGCGTCTCTCCCGGTGGATGCATGCGCGTCGATCTCCAGTGGCGACTCACACTGCCCTTCCGCTCGTGTCGTGGTTGCAACCAAGCATCGATGGCCGCCAAGAATCCGCGCCGGCGGCGAAGGAAACCGGCGGATCGCTCGCGCGGTTGTTCTCATATGAAACCGGAATTTTCGGCCCGGCGCCTCATCCGCAATTCCATTCCGCGGATCAATCCTTCGCGCAACTGTATGCCTTGCTGCTCATCCGGCTTCGCGGCTTGAGGCCGTAGTGGTTGCGGCGAGTGGCTGCGGCATCCTGCCGCAGATTGGAGTTTGGCCAATTTTCAGCGCCAACGGCGCGTAGTCCCTCAGCCCAGGCCAACGGCCTGGGCTGAGGGTTACGATTGCTCCGGCCTGAAAGGCCGGGACAAGGCTCAATCCCAAACAGATCTTTCATCATAGGCTACCTGGTAGCGTTCGAGGAAGCGGCGGTATTCCTCTTGAAAGGTCACTTTCTGGTGATGCGTCTCCTGATTGCGGATATATGATTGGGGCATTGATGAGGCGTGGTCGCAGCCTTTCAGGCCGCGTCGCTGACCCCATATTACCCCAGGCCGTTGGCCTGGGCTAAGAAATTCTCGCGCCGTCGGCGCTGGAAATTGGCAAAACTCCAGGTTGCGGCTTCCAGCCGCAGATGCGCTCGAAAACTCGCTCGGCCGAATTCCGCAGCTTGCCAAAGTGGCTGCGGCATCCCCGTTCGACAAGCCTCTCGACAAGCTCGAGGCCTTTCAGACGAGGGACCTGATGGCCGTGAGCCCTGTCGAACCGGCTCAGGGCCCCGCTGCCGAGGGGCTGCCGCAGATGATTCGAAATCTCGCTCGAGTGTCCCTCCGCAGGAGTCCTGCAGCAGCACGGGCATGATGCCCGCGCCACTTCAATCCATGCGGGCGAGACGCCCGCGCTCCCAGGTGACGCCCGCTGTTTCCTGAGAACGATGCAGGCGCAGTCGGCCGAGTTCCGCAGCTTGCGAGTGGCTGCGGCATCCTGCCGCAGATGATTCGATCGCTTGCAGTCCGTCACCCGGGCCGTGGCGCCGTGGTGTACCGAACGCGGGATTGAACCCGTTCAGCGATGCGCGGCGATTTCCTCGGCCGTCGCCAACACGTACGTGATCTTGCGCTCGGCGACCTCGCGCAGGGCCGTGTCCTCGGCCGATAGCTTTTCCAGCGACTCGACCAGCGCGCGATGACCCCGCTTGAGCTGCTTGACGCGGCGGGAGACCACGTTGACGAGGATCGTGGGATCATCGATGACGGCGAGGGCAGCTTGGAGGTAATCGTTTCTCATGGAGCGGAGCGGTGGTGAGTTTGGCCGGGCGGTCGGCCAGTCAGTCACGGTATCGTCAATTCACGAATACGCGAAGTATATGTCACCTGCGATTTCTCCTCATGGGCAATGCGCTGCCGGGCCGGTTCGAATGAAGGCCGTGCGGGCGCGCGAGTTGCCCTTGCGCGCCGGCGGCGGCGACGGTGGATCCGGATGCGCGATTTTCGGCTTTCGTTTTCGGGGATCAGCCCTACGTTCTCGCGTTCTGTCCGTCCGGAGCCTCGGCCGGCGGGTGTCACGGAGAGGTGGCAGAGTGGTCTATCGCACCTGACTCGAAATCAGGAGTGGGGGAAACTCCACCGTGGGTTCAAATCCCACCCTCTCCGCCATGCGCGCTTCGGGCGCACGGTGGTACCTGCGAAGCGGGCGCGATGCGAAGCATCGCAGAGGTGGGATATAGGCAAACGCCGGCTTGGCGGCGTTTGGGATGAAGCCCCGCGCGAAGCGAGTCACTCCCACCCTCACCTACGCTCGCGTCACGAGCGTACCCTCGACGGGGAACAATTAGAGAACGGTCAGGTAGGCGATATCGTCTTCAGGCCCGCAGTCTGAGCGAGCTGCGCCTGCCGAGTGTCATAGGTGACAAAGATTCGCAGCTCGAGTTCAAGGGCGCTCGCGACATGCAGCACGTCGAGGGAGCGGGTGCCGAGTTTTGCAGAGTGAGCCCGGCTCAATTCGGCTGCGCGGTTGAGCGTTGCGCGCCACAGCAAATCAGCCTGCCGGTAAAGCCCAGCCGCGAAATCCTCGTCGAAGGAGGCCAGCGTGTCGGCCATGGCTTCGGCGCTGATCTCGCGCCGATGGGCCCCAAGGCAAATGCCGTTGATCACCTCCACCCGGCCATGATGCGTAATCGGCAGCGAACCTTTGTTCTTCGCCCGCCACGCATTCATTGCCGCTGACTCGGGCTGATGAAGGTAGAGTTTCAGCAGGGCGCTGGGATCGACGTAAATGGAATCAGCGGTCGCCACGATTTTCCTCGTGCAAAGCGTTCGCTGCCGCCGCACTCATGGGCCGCGACTGAAATTTCTTCAGCCGCGCCATGTAATCCTTGGGTTGGCGCGGCGCCCGTTCCGGCGGCGGGGTGTAGAGCGTAAGCAGGTATTTCGGCTTTCCATGGTCGGAGACAATCACGGCGCCTTCGGTCTCCACGATTCGCTTTACCTTGGGAAACGAACCGCGCAGCTCGCGAACAGTGGTGATCCTCTTTGCTGCCATGTGACTCACTCTTGATTCACACCCACCGGGAGTCAAGTCGACCGTCCTTCGCCCGCCTCGGAATGGCAGTCCCTGCGGTCCGCGCCGCATTCGATGCCATGTCGCGAAGCAGGGATCGATCTGCACCCAATCGTTACCGCCGGAGTCGTGATCTTTGAGCCGCTCGCGGACCGAATGGACCCGGCTTAAAACCGTCCGCTCACGCCGCCAGTAACGGTGACGAAGTTGATGATCGTGGTCTGCATCCGATCGGGCTTGCCGACGTAAACCCGCTGCGGCTCGTTGAGCAGGTTGGCGACGTCCAGCAGACGGCTGACGGGGTCATGCTTTACCTTTTACCTTGTTTCGGTCGGTTGGGTGAACGGCTCCGACGCTTCCGCGCGATACTTCTGTTTCATCCGGAGCAATCTCATCACCACGAACAGCAGCGGCAGAACAAAGACCGCGGCAAGGAGCGCCGGACTGATCAAGCTTCGGGCAAACGCATCCAGAATACTCATTCGCCAGCTATCCTGACCGCTGCCCACACGCACGCCACGCTTCTATTCTACCGGAATTCCGGTAGTCGCGAGGCGTGATCTCCGCCTCAGATCGGTTCACGCTCCGGCAGCCGCAACTATCGTTTTGCGGCGAACTCCGGCGTCTGTCGTCGCACTCCGCCCGCGTTGCCCGTCCTCAGCCGTCAGCCGTCTGCCGTCTGTCGTCTGTCGTCGGTCGTCAGTCGTCAGTCGTCAGTCGTCCGTCTACCGCGCCGCGACCCAATTCGCCGACGGCGCCGCGCACAGCCAATCCGGCAGATACGCGCACCGGAATGTCCCGATCATGATTCGGTACGCCTCGTCGACCTGACAGCATAGGTTGTGCTCGAGCTCGACGCTTCGCTCATCGTATGCCCAGGCGCGCAGGTCATCTGCCGTCGCCGAAAACTTCGGCGGCCGGGCAGCGGGCGGACGCCGCCGCGCCAGCGAGCTTGCCTGCCCGGCGGTCGCTCGCGTTAGCTGCTCCCGCCGCCGCCCCGCCCCTACGAGACGCAGCGACGCACCCGGAAAACCTTTCGCCGTTATGAAACCCACGACCCCTGACCAATACCTCGCCAGCCTCCCCGCCGATCGCCGCGCCGCGATGCTCGCGCTCCACGCCGCGATTCGCAAGGCCGTGCCCAAACTCACCCCCGAAATCATGATGGGGATGGGTTCGCCCGTCATCGGCTACGGCAAGTATCACTACAAGTCTGCCAGCGGCCGCGAGGGCGACTGGTTCTTGATCGGACTCTCCGCGCGAAAGAACTACTACAGCCTCCACATCTGCGCCGCCGACAAGGGCGGTTACCTCGCCGAACAAAATGCCGCCAAGCTCGGCAAGGTGAAGACCGGCCGCAGTTGCATCAACTTCAAGAAACTCGAGGACCTGAAGCTCGACGTCGCGATGGCACTCGTGAAACAGGCCGTGAAGTCCGGCGGCCTCAACGCAGACGGGTAATTCGATCCGGATCGTACCGATTCGCGACGATTTTGGGGAATCGTGTACCGAGCGAAGCGACATCCGCCAATCGGTCATCGGTCATCTAAAATCTGTCATTTGGAAGACCGGCCAAATTCAATGGATTGGAAATTTCAAGATGCCCGATGCCAGATGCCCGATTTCAAGATTTCCCCTTTGGTTGCGGCCACCGTGCCGCGTTGGGAAATAGACGGGCTAACGGGAGACGTTCTCTCGGCTCGATTGAAACGCTTCGGCGTCTGCGTGCCGGTCGCTCCGACGTGAATCGTGAAGCGCTGCGTTACCGTTTCGAAAGGTCCCGGATGAAAATGTCCTTGAATCGCATCTCGCCCTTGCCGCCGGAGTGAAGTTGCAGGGCGACGTAGCCATCGAACGAGAGCGGCGTCGGATCGGTGAAGTCGACCACGGTGATGCCATTGAGCCGGACGATGTATCGGTTGGCCTCAATCTTGATCAGCATCTCATTCCAGTCGTTGGGACGGACGACCAGTTCGTTTTCCGCGGCGGGCCAGACCACCCATTTACGGCCGTCGCCATAGATGCCGCCCGTATGGTGGCCGAGCACCCGGTCGATTTCGACTTGCAACCCCTGCGTGACCTTCGGCGTCTCGCCTTCGAACTCGACGTGAAAAAAGACGCCGCTGTTTCCGTCGGCCTCGCACTTGAAGCGGAGCGACAGGTGAAAATCGATGTAGCGCTTTTCCGTTCGGAGATAGCCGTAGCTATCCGTCTGACCCTTGCCGTAAATCGCGCCGTCCACGACCTCCCACTTTTCGGTGCCGACGTTGACCCATCCCGTGAGGTCCTTGCCGTTGAAAAGCGAAACCCAACCGGTATCGGGCGCCTTGGCGGCGGGGCGCGGGGCGGGCGCTGACAAGAGAGCAGCGTCGGCCGCAATGAATGCGAAACACAGGGCAATCAGTTTGTTTTTCATCAGAGGTCTTCGAATATTCATCGGCAGTAGAGCGGCGATATAGTGAGAGTATTGACGCGCCGTGCTGGCCGGCACGAGGAAATGTCATCGGCTGCTGCCAAAGCGCCGGCTGCTGGATTACGTCGAGAACTTCGTGCTCTACCACCGCGCCAAGACGAAGATCGTAGCGCAAGACCACCAGTTCCTCGGAGTGAAAAAGGCGTTCGAGGTTTTTCGGGATCGTGACGACCGGAAGGGAAAGCTCGGCGTGTTCTGGCACACCCAAAGCTCGGGCAAGAGCATCGCTCAATCGCGGCCCGGGAGCGGGCGATCCCGGCGGATTTCGCGCTGCCATTCCACCGGGTCCATGATCGAGCTGAACGTGCCCAACTCGCGCAGTTTTTCGCAGGCTGCCTCAATCTTGCGCCGCCGTTCCTCGACGGTTTCCGCGGGAGCAGACGGCTCCGCGGCTTCAAACGTGGCTGTTACCTTGACCTTGCCCTGCGGCAGGCCAGCCGGCACCGGCACATGCACGGTGCCGTCCGCATCGGGTTCAAGGATGGCGGTGACGGTGCTCATGATGCGAAACGATACTGAAATACGGTCGCCCGTAAAGCCGCCGCTACGCCTCCGCCGCCATGCTGGGCGGAAGCACCTCGTTGCTCTCGCGATTCGCGAATCCTCAATTCTTCCCCTCGTGAACATTTCCTCACAACGCCCCAGCCCCCTGCCGGCGAACGGTGGAGCCGTTGCGGGTGAGTCCTACTTCGCGGGAGCGATGGGAGCGCGTGGTGACGGCGATCCTGCGCGTGCATGCGGCCGGCCAGCCGGTGCTGGTGGGGACTCGCAGCGTCGGGGCGAGCGAGCACGTGGCATCGCTGCTCGCGGGGGCCGGCATCGAATGCGGCGTGCTGAACGCACGGCAACTCGAGCACGAAGCCGCGATCGTCGGCCAGGCGGGACAGCGTGGCCGCGTGACCATCGCCACGAATCTTGCCGGGCGTGGAACGGACATCCGGCTCGGCGCCGGAGTGGCGGCGCTGGGTGGATTGTGCGTCATCGCGACGGAACTCCATGGCGCCCGGCCGAATCGATCGGCAGCTGCACGGGCGCGCGGCGCGCCAGGGTGATCCGGGGCGCGTGCTGTCATTTGCGAGCTTCGAAGACGACCTGGCGCTCCGCTACCTGCCGGGATGGTGCCTTCCCCTGCTGCGGCGCGTGGCGTGCGTCGAGTCTGCGATGACACGGTGGGTCACTCGCGTCGCATTGCGGTGCGCCCAGCGCGCCACTGAACATCAAGCCAGGCGCCAGCGTGCCAGCGTGCTCCAGCGCGATCACTGGCTCGAGGACAATGTCGGAGACGGCGCGGCGTGACCGAAGCGGGAATCGTACTTGAATCCACGGGAAGCGACGGCGGCCGGCTCAGCGATCACCGGATTGCCGGTAATCCACACGACGGTTTCGGACCGCATCAAGGGGCCCGCGTGGCACGGTGGAAAACCCGCCATGGCCCGCCGAACGTGAGAGCTCAATCCGTCCCGTCAAGGAGTAGCCGTCCCTCAAAGGAGAAATTCCTCCCGCAACTCGTGTGAAATCGGCAGTGTCGCGCCGCACACTCGTGCACGGGCGCGCAGGCTCGACGATTTTAGCCGACGACGCATTGGGATGAATGCCAATGCGCTGAATCTACCGGCGTGCGGTTCAGTACGGGTTTTCGATTTCCGGATCAATCTTCCGGACTACGCCGCTAATGGGCTCCTGTATAAATATGGCAAATCGATAGGTCGTGTGCGAACGCCGCCCTTCAGGGTCCGTCTTGGCGCGCACTCGCAGTCTCACGACATCGAATTCCAATGTATAGAGTGGTTCATTTAGTTTCAACCGGCTGAATGGGCTCCAAGGCGTGTCTTCCGGTTCGGTTTTTCCCGCAAGCAGCTCCTTCCGGACGTGCGGTTTGGCGTGGGTCGTAATCGGAATGCCTATCGGTTTGGTTTTGTCGGCACGACGCAGTTCCACCCCGATCGGAAAATACCTGCCCGCCTTTCCCTCACCGTCCGTAATCGTGAATCTCAGCGTTACGTGATCCTGGCTGTTTGGCTCGATCTGAATCGTCGTCAGGCCGGCGCCCGGCTTCGCATACTCGCTATGGTCCAGCCTTACGACCTTGACCTTGCCGCCGGACTTATCGACGTCATCACTCCGGACGATTACGATCTCATACGCCTTCGGGTCGCGCTGTACTTTCGCGAAGTCCTTCACTCTGAGTTCGAATTCGGCAGCTGGCATGGCGAATCTCCTTTTGTTTTTGGTTTATACTACTGGGCGGAAACGGCGGGGATCGGTTCGGGCCATGGCTCGAAGGGCACAAAGCCGATCGCGGTGAGCTGGGAAATAATCGCGGCGGCGTCCTGATTTCGTCCGAGCAGCCGGGCGAGTCGCGCGGCCAGATCGAGGATCCGCCAGTCCCGGCACTTCGGGTCGATCGGCCCGAGCACCGTCTGCGCATGCTGCCAGTGCGCATTCGCACCGGACGTGTTGCCGGCGGCCATTGCGATTCGTCCCGCGATCACGCCGGCCGCCGCGCGCTCGGCACGGTCGTAACGCGACACCTCCTTGCGGCCGACCAATTTCTCGCCGACCGCAATCGCCCGCGCCACGGTCGCCCCGGCCTCGGGCGCCCCGGCGGCATGCTGGAGTTCGGCCTCGAGTCGCAGCGCGAGCGCGAGCCGGGACTGCATCGAGGCATCGGCGGGTTCCTTCTCCGCCAGCCACTCGAGTTCGCGGCGCATCGGCACCGCCCGTTCGGCTCCGCGCCGGTGCTCGCCCGCCGCCTGCGCGAGCTGCACCTGGATCAACTCGGACATCGCCAGTGTCCGGCGCCAGCGCTGGTGTGTGGGATCATTTTCCACGAGCGGCGCCATCAGAGCGCGGGAGCGCGCGACATAAGCTGCCGCCTCGTCGCGCCGGCCCGTGAGCGCTCGAATTCGGGCCTGACGCAGCAGGCTGTCGCCGACTTTATACTGCCAGTGTGTATTCAGGGGATCGGCGCGGACATTCGCCTCCACCCGCGCCGTCTGTTCCGCAAACCATTTCTCGGCCTCGGGGAATTCCCCCGCGGCCTCGGCGAGACTACCCAGAAACGACGCCACGGTGGAGATGGAGTTCTGCAGCTCCAAATCGTTCGGCAACGCCGCCTGAAGTTTGACCAGGGTCGCGTATTCGTCCCGGAAACTTGCGCGCGCCCGCTCCGGATCGCCGTGGTCCGTTTCCATGGCCGCGAGGTTGTGCTGCTGTTTCTGAAGCTCCCGCTGCCACCGCAGGTTGTTCGGCTCGAGCGCCGCCAGGGCCGCCCGGCTCGCACCCTCGCGCATAAACCACTCGCGGGCCGGCTGGATTTGATTCTGCCGGTAATGGAGAAATCCGTTGCCCCACTCGGACTCGCAGCGCGCCCACAACGCCGCCGGATCGCGCGGGTTCCGCGCCACGGCCAGCAACGCGCGGCGGTGGGATTCGCGGAAGGCGCGCTCCGCGTCGGCAAACCGCCCCTGGTCAATCCTGAGTAGCCCGAGCTTGTTGAGCGCCGTCACGTGTTTGACCAACGCGCGGTCGTCCAGCTCCTTTGGGTCCAGCGAGCCAAAATAGGCCAACGCCTTCTCGATCACGCGATCGAGCACGTTGAGCTGACCAATCCGCGCGAGTGGGCCCTTCAATTCCTCGAACATGAACGTCAGCAGGTCGTCGGCACGGGCGCGCTCGTCGGCCACCCGGCTGAGGGCCTCGGTCGCCACGCGCTCCGCCTGGCGGGCGCGAACCGCCTGGTCGACGCTGATTGCCGTCGCCGCGATCAAGGTGCCGGCCATCACGGCCGCCGTGCCCACGCCAACACGGTGACGGCGGACGAATTTGCGGAGCCGATACAAACCACCGGGTGGCCGCGCGAGGACAGGTTCGTGGCGCAGGTGCCGGCCGAGATCGTCCGCCAGCGCCATCGGCGACTCGTAGCGTCGGGCGCGGTTCTTCTCCAGCGCCTTCATCACGATCCAGTCGAGATCGGCGGCGAGCAGCACCGGCAGCCGGGTCGATGGAATCCCGCGGCGGCGGGCCACCGTCTCGCGATCCTCACCCGACAGCGTACGGAAGCGCGTCGAGGGCCGCGGCGGCTCGACCTCTCGAATTAGGCGCCGCATCTCTTCCCGGTTGGGCGTGGCCAGCGAGTCGGGATCGAACGGACACCGGCCGGCGAGCAGTTCATATAGCACGACACCGAGCGAGTACACATCGCTGCGGGTGTCTATATCGAGGCCGGCCGTGTCCGCCTGCTCCGGGCTCATGTAGGCGGGCGTGCCAATGATCTGTTCGTAGCTCGTAAACAACGTGGCGTCGGTGAGCCGGCCCTGAATCGCCTTGGCAATGCCGAAGTCGATGACCGTGGGCACCGGCTCCGATTCCTGCAGCTCCACGAGGATGTTCGATGGCTTCAGATCGCGATGAATTATCCCCTTCTGGTGCGCATGCTGCACCGCCTCGCACACGCGCGTGAAGAGCTCCAGTCGCGCGCGAATCCCGAGATTCTGCTCGTCAGCGAACCGCGTGATCGGCACTCCACGCACCAGCTCCATCGCGAAGTACGGACGGCCGTTCTCGGTCGCCCCGGCATCGAGCACCTTGGCGATGCCTGGGTGATCCATCATCGCCAGCGCCTGCCGCTCGGCGGAAAAACGCGCGATCACCTCGCGCGTATCCATGCCGGCCTTGATTACTTTGAGCGCGACCCGGCGGCGAACGGGTGCCTCCTGCTCCGCCATCCACACCACCCCGCAGCCGCCCTCGCCGATTTTCTGGAGCAGCTTGTAGTGGCCGATCATCCCGCCCGGCACCTCCCCCGCGAGCTCCGCGAGTCCCGTCATCACCGCGGAATCAAGCAGACTTTCAGGACCCTCGTGCGCCGCCAGCAGCACCTCGAGTCGGCCGCGCAGCTCGGCGTCTCCATCGCAGGCACGATCCAGAAACGGACGGCGTTCGGCCGGCGGCCGGCCGATCGCGTCGCCAAACAGCTGCTCGTCGCGTGGTCCGGTGCGATTCATGACATTGCACGCCTGGCGTGCGTGAAACCGCTGACCGCGGTGTGGCGGACAACGCCGGCTGCGGGCGGACGCGTGAGGCCTTCCGTCGCCGGTGTCATTAAGAAGTGAGGAATCCTGTTCATCGACAGGCTCGGCGGGGTGTAACCGGGTCGAGTGAAGGGAGAGTGCGCTTTTGCGCATGCCGCCACAATCCGGGAGATTCCCCAGTGCGATGGCCAATCAACGTCGTCTGATGATGCCCCGCCTCCACTTCCGAATGGTGGCGAAGGCGGGGCATGCGACTGAATTTTCAGCGCCCATCAACCGGTGTCGTCCTCGAATTGGAACACGATCGGCAGCGTGATCCGCATCGGTACAATGACGCCGTCGCGCTTACCCGGGGTGAAGGTCCATTTCTTCACCGCATTGAGCGCTGGTTGCGCGAAACCCTCGAACGAAGTCCGATCGATCGCGGCGTGTGCCACGCGTCCCGTTTCGTCGATGAGAAGGTTCACATGAACCACGCCGGTGGTGCCCGAGCGTTTGAGATCCAACGGATACTGCGGTAAAACCGTCGCGAGCGGCGCGGGCGGTTGTATATTCGCCTCACTGGTGGTCACTCCGGCAAACGAGGTCGACAATTCCTCGCTCTGCTGGCGCGTCGAAACAGCGCTACAGCCGGCAAGCGTGACAAACAGGCCCGCCACCGCGAGGCGGCCGGCCGGAAGTAACTGGGATATGGTTTTCATTTTTGAGTTGGTTTTGGGGGGAAAGGGGCCGGCACGGAGGTCGCCGGCCCCGGAAGTGAGCCGCCTAACGTCCAGGCAGCGGTCAGGCGGAGAATGTCTGGCGGTGCCAGACGATCGCCGGCTCCGTGTCGGCGGTCGGAGAAACGGTCGCCTTGCTCGGTTGAGGCGCAGGCCGGGGCGGAGGGGGAGCGTAGCGCCGGCGCGGACCCGAATAATCGTGGACCGCGAGTGCGAGCGTCATCACCGCGACGTAAACCCCGACGCACGATTGCAGGCTGAGGGCGCCGGGAGGCAAAACACCCACGGTTTGAGCGCCGCAGGCGGCGATAAGAGCAGCACCGAGGAGGAGGTGCGTAAGAACGAAGACGTTTTTCATGGTGGTGAATGGGAGGACAGGGGGAAGACCCGGAACCGGGCCACACCCCTAACGCGCAAACGCGCCCCCAAATCCGATCACCGCCGGAAAAAATTTACGGCCGCTTTCACCAACAAACCTGTCGCCGTCCGCTCACCGGCTTGCGGGGCAGCCGATCGGCCCCAATAGGGACAGGTTAATTACGCCTTTCGGAAAACGCGCGCGTGCTTCGGCCGGGTGTCATACGGCGCAAGCCGTTCGCCGCGGATCGCGCTGTCACGCGCGAATCGCCATCCCGAAGTCAGCTACACCCGCGTGCCGTCGCGCCGTGCGGCCGCGCTCACGACGCGAGCGCTTTGGTCGCGCTGCCGGGTTCAGCTCTCGCCTGCCCGGCCGCGACTTCCGCCGCCATCGCCGCGAGTTTTCGCGCCGCCGCGGCCTCCTGCATCGCGCTCGGCGACGGCGACGCCACCGCCAACGCTGCGGCCTGCGGCGCCGTCAGGGTGATCGTGTGCGCGCCGAGGGTGGCGTAATCCGACGGCGTGCACGTCACGACGATGACCTGCAAACCCCGAACTGCCGCTGCATCCAGCATTCGCTGCAACTGCTGGACGCGCTCCGGATCCGCGTTGGCAAACGCATCGTCGAGGACGATGGGAAGACTGCCGTCGTGATTCGCGGCGAGGATTTCCGCCATCGCGAGACGCACCGCGATCGCAACCTGCTCCTTCGTCCCGCCACTGAGCTGGTCGAATCTGACCGCGGTGCCGTCCGCAACGCCCGGCCGCGAAATGCGCAGCTGCGAAAACGTGTTGTCCTCCAGCGTGACATCCGCCCGCGCACCGGCGCCAAAGAGCGCCTGGAGGTAAACCGAAACCGTGTTGACCAGCGGTCGCGTAAACTGATCCGCGAGGCTCTGCTGCTCCTCTCGGAATAACCGCGCCAGGAGCCGCTGCGCGTCAGCCCGGCGACGAATGCTCGCCCGCCGTTCGCGCGCGGCCGCGAGCGTCGCGGTGGCGAGAGCGAGTTCCGCTTCCGGATCCGTGCTGCCGCCCTCACGCAGTTGCGCTTCGGCGCCGAACTTCCCTCGATCGGCCTCCTGCCTCCGCCGATGAATCTCATCGAGCATCCGCCGGAGCCGCGCCTGTGTGGCCGGCAGCAGATCGGGCTGTTCGGCCGTGATGGCGCCCTGGGTCGTGGCGAGCGCAGAATCTGCCCGGGCCTTCCGGCTGCTCGCCTCCTCCATTTTCGCGGCGCGATCGGCGTCGGCCCCGTACTGTTCAGCGAGCATTCTGATCTGCGCCTCGCCATCGTTCAGTTCCCGCGCCTGTCGCTCGACCGCCGTCACGTGCGCCGCCAGTTTGGTCGCGGCCGCTTCGAGCATGGTGGCGGCGGCATCACGCTCGGCCCGGGCGCGCTGCTCGGCGGCTTCCGCTGCTCGTAGCCGTTCGGCAGATACACTCTCCCCGGCCCGCGCGGCCGCAACGTCCGCCGGCGCCGCCGCCTCCGAACCTTCGGCACCCAGCGCATCCTTTCTCCGCCCGAGCAAGGCTTCGGCCGCAAGATAGTCCGCCTTCGCCAGCTGGAGCTTCTGCTCGATCGCGGCCGCATCGAGGTCGGTGAGCCGCGTCGTTTCCGATTTGATTCGGACCGTGAGTTCGCTGCGGTGCCGACTCGTGTCAGCTGCCGCCGCAATCGTGGGCATCCCGAGCGTATCGAGCAGCTTCTGCGCCTGTTCGCGCGCATCCTGGGCGGCCGCGCGGGCCTCGGCCAGGGAGGTTCCACCGCCGGGCCGGATCCGCAGCCGGATGTTCGCCCCGATCGAAACCTCCGTGTCCTCCGTCACGATTTCGGTGTGGCCCGGAGGAATGGCGCGCGAGCCGAGCCGGACGGGCTGGTCCGTGGCCACGACTTCCACGCCCGCGGCCATGCCGTGCAACGCGGCTTCCGCGGTCACACGCGCCGTCTCCAGTTTCTCAGCACGCTTGAGCTGCGCCGGCTCAATCGCCGGCAATTTCGCGAGTTCGGCGGTGAGCGTCGCTAGGCGGGCGGCGGTTTCACGAGCTTGCGCCGCTCTCGGTTCCAGCTCGATCAGGCGCTGCTGTTTCTCAAACCGCACCACCCAGCCGGCAGCGAGCTCATGCTGCCGCCTCACGCGGCGCACCGCGTCGAGCGCCGCATCGCAGGCCTTGAGCCGCGACGCCGCCTGGACGCGCACCTCCTCCACCGCCGTCCGCCAGCGGCCGGTGATTTCGGCCTGCGGCGCGAGCTCGGCTCGCAGCCGCAGAATCTTGCGGCGCAGGTCCGCGATCCGTTCGCTCGCCTGCTGCAACGTCGTGAACGCCAGGCCCGCCGCGGCTGCCTCGGCCGATCGGGCCGACTCGAGCCGGCGCAGTTCGGCCACGCGGATAACTTTCGCCTCGGTGGCCTCGTGCTCCTGCTGGTGTTTCGCAAGTTCGCCCTCGAGGCCCGCGAGCGTTTGCGTCGCTGCCGCGTGCTCGCGCAAGGCCTGGTGAAGTTGCTCCAGCCGGGCCGCGACCTCCGCATGAGCGCGTTCTGCCGCCGCATGAATTTCCTCCGCCCGCGCCAGGTCCGACCCCGCCTTGGGTTTGTCGCCTTGCTTGAAAGTCGCTTCCACGGCCTCGGCGAACACCGCGGCCACGCGCGCATCGGTGCGCGACTGCATGGCCGCGTCGGCACCGCCGGTCTGACTCAGCCGGTGAATCAACGAATCGCGTTGGGCATTCGCATGCTCCGCCGGATCCCGGCCGCTCTCGCCCTGCCACGCCCAAAGGTGGGCCCAGTGCCCACACGCGGCTTTGGCGGCGACGTCGTCCGCCACGCCGAGAATTTTCGCGAGCTCGCTTTCCGCAGCGTCGCCGGCGAGCGGCGCGGCTCCGGCGCGGGTGAGCGACGTCGTGCCACTCTGGCCGCTGAATCGTTTGTGGAGCCGGTAACGCTGCCCGGCCGCTTCAAAGACGAGCTCGACCTCGGGGTGGCTGCCCGAAATCGGACGCATGACCTGATGCGGCTCGCCGGTTCCCTTGGCGCGCAGGAAGAGTGCGCGATGGATCGCCTCGACCAGCGTGCTCTTGCCCGACTCGTTCGGTCCGCCGATCAGCGTTCGCGCCGGATCGAAGGCGACCGTGAGTTCCCGGTGCAGCCGGTAATTCCGCAGCGTGATCGAGAGCAGGCGCATGGTGTCCTCAGGCCGCGTGCACCTGCGCGTGGAGTTCGCGCAACGCGATCCGCGCGGTGGCGGCATCCTCCGTGTCGCCAACGGCGCCCGCAACGAGCGCCGCTGCCACGCGCGCGATCAATGGATCGGACGCACGGCGCGTGAGCGCGGCGATCTCCAGCTCGCTCGGCGCCACGACGGCGAGATTGGCGAGTTTCAGCCGGATCAGCCGCGCCTCATATGCCTCCAGCAGCCGTTCCAATCGCGTGGTGGCTTCAATTCCCAGCGCTCCACGCAACGATAGTCGCAGCAAATCCTGTCCGGCGCGCTGGCCCAGCAACGCACTGAGCCCGGCCGCGAGCTGCTCGACTCCGGCATCATCCGCAAAATGGAATTCCTGCTGGTGCCACTTCACCCGGCCGGTGGGCACCGCGGTGACTTCCGGCGGTTTGCCGCGGTGAGCTGTCACCACCAGGATGTTGCCGGGGTCGTGGTCACCACCTTTGGGAAAACGATCCAGCTCCGGCGTTCCGGGGTACCATGCCGCCGGTGTGACCTGCTTCGTGCCATGCCAGTCGCCAAGCGCAATGTAGTCGAAAACCTGCGACGAAAGCCGTGCGAGTTCGATCTGATTCGTCGCGGCGTCGCCATTGTCGTCGTCGTCGGCGCTGCCGCCGAATCCCTGCGTGCTTCCGTGGGCCAGCACGATCCGCGGTTTGGCATCTGGCACGCCCGCCCAGCCGGCGTCAGGCGAACGCAGCCATTGGGTTGTATCGAACGTCTCATGACGCCGCCGGAGTGGACACGGGAATAGGACGGCCGCGCCCGCGTCAACCGGCACGGGTGCCAGCAGGACGCGCAAATTCGGCGCGAGCGCGGCCGACTCCTGCAGGAAAAACGGCTGCTCCCAAAGGCTGCCCGGGCCGCCATGATCGTGGTTGCCGGGAATGGCGAAGACCGGAAGACCAAGCGCCCCGATGGCACTGCACGCCTGCGACACGGTGGTGTTCGTCGCGTGCGGCGAGTCGAAAAGGTCGCCGCAAACGAGAACGAAATCGGCCGACTGCGCGCGAGCGACGTCACCAATCCGCGAAATCACCGCGATTCGCTCGTGCTGCAGGAGGGCACGCTTGGCCGGATCACCGACACCCGCGAAGGGTTTGCCGAGCTGCCAGTCGGCCGTGTGAACAAAACGCGCGCTCATGAGTCACTCGCGACGACACCAAGTCTGCCCCGCCCAGCAACCGAAATAAGATCCATTTTCCTGGCGCCGCGGCGGCGGCATTCGCCACTGCCGCGGCTCGACCCGAGCGCGAGCGGAACCATGCAGCGCGGAGCAGTTTCGGTGGGGCGCGAGTTCGGCGGCAATCGCCGGCGCCCCGACGGCGGATATTTTTCTTATTTGTCGTGCACCCGCCGGGCCGTCGATCCGACGTCGCGAAAGACCAAAGGCAGATCGGAGCGCGGCAGGACGGCGATCGCCCATGGCGATGTCAGCGCCTGCGTCACCATCATGTCCGGATCCGGCGTGTGCTGGCGGTAATCGACGAGCAACTTTCCCTCCTCGCGTCGCACCGCAACGATCTCGACGCTATACCCGCCGGTTCGTTTGCCCCCGATTTCGATCGTCACGGCCATTTCGCGCGAGGGATCGAACGCCCGCGGGCTGGCGCGCTCGACTTGCTGCCAGAACGCCGTCCAGTCGCCAGCCTGGCGCAGCACCTTGGTCCGCGGCACCTCACTGCCGCCGTGCTGGCCGGCCCAGTGCGTGATAATCGCCGCCGGCGATTCGGCCGGGATGGATTGTGCGCCGCAGCCCGCGAGAATGGCGGCACCTAAGGTGACGAGGTAGCGAAGAGTCATGGGTGCGTGGAGCGAACGGCGGAAAGAGTGAAAGCCTGATCGCGCGAACGCCAAAAAAAAATGGCGACCGCCGCCTGGCGATCGCCACGAACAGGTTGTACGGTCGCGAATCGCCGCAACCGCGGAGCGGAAAAAATGCTTCAGCGTTTCTTGCCGAACGCGCCCTTCGCCGGCTTTGACTTCGCGCCGGCCGGAATCGCAGCGGCTGCGGGTGCCGGTGGGGGTGGAGTTGCCGGTTTCGGCGGAATGGAGGCGGCGGGAACCGGCGCGGCCGGAGCAGGAGCGACGGGCGGAGTGGGCGTGGCAACGGGCGACGCAGCGGGCGTGCCGACGGGAGTCGGAATTGGATTCATTGTTTTTATTGGTTGTGGCGCCGATGGGCGCGCGCGGATACGTCGCATCGGACGTGCCGGCCACGCGGCGCGCATGATAAGCCTCCGATGGCACAGCGAATTGCGCCACTCCTGGTGCCCGCAGGCGCAAAACGTGGCGGTTCGTTTCTCGCGCGGCGGCGCAAATTCTGCACGTCCCGCCGCGACCGTGTGCAAACCGCGGCGACTCGCGTGGATTTCATTTTCCCCGGCTTTCCGGCCACAGAAGCGCAGCTTCTCTCAAAGTCCGCAGGCTGGCATGAGCTGCTCCGGCTTCGTAGCATCCGGCCGTGGAATCCTTGTTGAAGGACGCGCTGGGCCACGACGCCTCGCAACTCGCCGCCGCGGAGCGACAGCGATTGCTCTCGCGCCTGCTGTCGCGGCTTGCGCACGAAATTCGGAATCCACTCGGCTCGCTCGACGTCCACGTGCAGTTGCTCGAGGAGGATCTGGTCCGCGCCTCACCGCCGGTCTCGCCCGCCATCACGAGCCGGCTCGGAATCATCCGGGCCGAACTGCACCGGCTCGATAATATCGTCCGGCAATTTCTTACCCTCGCCGGCCCGTCGTCGGTCAGCGTGCAGCCCGTGGCAATCGCCGACACGCTCGAGTACGTGCAGCGGCTGCTCAGCGCCGACGCGACCGCGCGCGAGATCACACTCACCACGACCATTGCCCCCGACGTGCCGGAGCTGTCGGCCGATCCCGGCCAGCTGGCGCAGGCGCTGGTCAACCTGGTCATTAACGCGATCCAGGCGATCGAACACGGCGGCCGCATAACCCTCTCCGCGCGCGTGGACGCCGGCGGGGTGGCGTGCATCGAGGTTCAGGATACAGGGCCCGGCGTCGAGCCGGAGCGGCGGCATGCGATTTTCGAGCCGTTTTTCACGACCAAGCCCGACGGGAACGGGCTCGGCCTGTGGATTGTGCAGCAAATCGCGACCGCCCACGGCGGCACGATTTCGGTTTTGAATGCGGCCGGCGGCGGCGCGGTGTTCTCGCTGCGGCTGCCGATCGCCCGCGGCGGAAAAATTTCATGAACAACGGCAAGGTCAAGATTCTCGTCGTCGAGGATGAACGCGCGCTCGGCGCCGGGATCCAGGAGGCGTTGCAACGCGAAGGCTATACGGTCGACCTGGCCGGGAACGGCGCCACCGCCCTCGAACTCGTCGGCGACCAGCTCTACAATCTCGTGGTCACCGACGTACGGATGCCGCGGCTGGACGGGCTCGCGCTGCTGCGGCAGGCACGGAAGAAAAGCCGCGACACGCAATTCATCATGATGACGGCGTTCGGCACGGTGGAGAATGCGGTCGAGGCGATGAAGGAGGGCGCGTATGATTATCTCACCAAGCCGATTGATGTGAAGCGGCTGCGGGCACTCGTCCTGAAGGCGCTCGAGCTCCAGGCCGTCGTGGCGGAGAACAACGAGCTTCGTTACCGGCTGTTGAAACAATCCGAGCCCAGCCTGCTCGTCGGCGAGAGCGAGGTCATCCGCCGGGTGATCCGCATGGCGGAGGAAGTCGCGCGCAGCGATGTCACGGTCCTGCTCGAGGGCGAAAGCGGCACCGGCAAGGAACTCGTCGCGCGGCTGGTGCACGAGAAAAGTGCGCGGGCGCGCCAGCCGTTCGTCTTTGTCAATTGCGCGGCGCTGCCGGAGTCGCTGGTCGAGGCGGAGCTGTTCGGCCACGTCAAGGGCGCCTTCACCGGAGCGGTGGCGGACAAGCCCGGTCGTTTTCATCTCGCCGACGGCGGCACGCTGTTCCTCGACGAAATCGGCGACCTCGGGCCGAAAGGACAAGGCGATCTGCTGCGCGTGATTGAGGATGGTGCATTCCGGATGGTGGGCGGCACGACGTTGCAGCGCGTTGACGTCCGGGTCGTCGTCGCGACGAACACCAATCTGCAGGAAGCGGTCGCGGCCCGGAAGTTTCGTGAGGACTTGTTTTACCGGCTGCAAATCGTGCCGATCGTGATTCCGCCGGTGCGCGACCGCGCGGAGGACATCCCCTTGCTGATCGAATCGTTCCTCGCCCACTTCGCGGGCAAGTACAAGCGGCGGCCAAAAACGCTGTCGCGCGACGCACTCCAGATGTGCCAGCGTTTCCCCTGGCCCGGCAACGTGCGCCAGCTGCGCAACGTGATCGAGCGGCTCGTGATCACGTGTCCGCATCCGACGATCGACGTGGGTGACTTGCCCGATTTTCTCCACGCCCACGACCGCAGTGCGCTGTCGTTTCCGCTGCGCGTGGGCATGACGATCGCCGAGGCGGAAAAGCTGCTGATCCGGCAAACACTCACCCAGCTCACATCCAATCGAGAGGAAGCCGCCCGCGTACTCGGCCTCAGCCGCCGCTCGTTGCAGTATAAGTTGAAACGATACGCGTTGTTGCAGGCCGATTCGGTGGGCCGGTGAGGCAGGGAAGCGGTGGTCTTCAGCCCGCCGCGCGGCGGTTTCTCTTAATTTTAATCTGGTCTCTGGTCTCTGGTCCTTCAGTCCCCGCCCCTCCCCTTGCCGCCGTTCGCGGGCAGGTGCTGCGGCAGGAAAAAATAGTAATTCATCAGCCACCAGCTGCGGGATGAGCGGTAGAACAAGGCAGGCACGACGATGGCGCCGACCCCCGCCAGCACGATCGCCGTCGTCGTGTCGATGACCTTGAAATACGCCAGCAGCATGACGGGGGTGAGAAAGCCGATGAGCGTCACGCCGTAATTGAGCGACATGGAGCCGAGAAAAAAACCCTCGTCGTTGTCCCGCTCGAACAGAAATCCGCAGACCGGACACTGCCGGTTGAGCTGAAACAGCGTGCCGGGCTTGAACAGCGTGCGCCCGCCACAGTTCGGGCACCGGTTGGTGAGTCCGCGATGGAGAATCTGGATACGGGAAACCTTGAAGGCGGTCGGCGGCATGCGCGTCGGAGTGAAGAAAAGTCCGTCCATTCCATATCCGCCGGGTTGCGTCGCGTAAAGTCGCGCGTGCAAAAAGAAAGGCGCCCGGCCGGAATCGGCGGGACGCCTTGCGCACCAAACGGGAATCCGCTCAGGAACCCAGCTGGTAACGGATGAAACGGCGGACCTTGATGTTCTCGCCGGTCTTCGCGATCTGCTCGGTCAGGATTTCCTTCACCGTCTTGTCCGGCACTTTGACGAACGGCTGATCGAGCAGGCAGAAGGTCGAGAAGTGTTTCTCGAGCTTGCCCTCGACGATCTTCTGCACGGCGGCGGGCGGTTTGCCCTGGACCTGTGCGGCGGCGATGTCGCGCTCGTTCGCGAGCTCGGCTTCCGGCACTTGGTCGCGGGAAACATAAAGCGGGCTGGCCGCGGCAATCTGGAGGCAGAGATCCTTCACGAACGCCTTGAACTCGTCGTTGCGGGCGACGAAGTCGGTCTCGCAATTGACCTCGATCATCACGCCGACTTTGCCGCCGACGTGGATGTAGCTCTCGATGATGCCTTCCTTGGCCGCGCGTTCAGCCTTCTTGGCCGCGGAAGCCGCGCCCTTCTTGCGCAGAATCGTGATCGCCTCCTCGACGTTGCCGCTGGCTTCCGTAAGGGCCTTCTTGCAATCGAGGAGACCGGCGCCGGTCTTCTCGCGCAGGTCGGCGACCATCTGGGCGGAAATGGTGATGGTGGTGCTCATCATTAAATGGGTTATTCAGCCTTCACGGCCGGACGCTTGGGCCGGAGGGCCTTCTTCTTCGGGGCGGCGGCCGGATCGGCCTCGCCCTCGACCAGCGGAACAACGTCCGCCGGCAGCTCGACGCGCGAAAGGTCGATCTCGGCCGGTGCGGCGACTTCCGGCGCCGGAGTCTCGATCCCCGCCTGCGTCGCCTTGAGATCGGCGGTGCCGCGCTGGGCCCGGCGCGTGTCGCGCAGGGACAGCCCGCTCTGGACGGCGGCGGTCACGGCCTCGACGATGATGCGGATCGATTTCACCGCGTCGTCGTTGCCCGGAATCGGGTGCGTGACCGTCGACGGGTCGGAGTTCGTATCCACAACGCCGACACAACGGATGCCGGCGCGGGACGCCTCGGCGACCGCGATCTTGTGGTGGTTGACGTCGACCACGAACATGGCCGCGGGCAGCCCGCCCATGTCGGCGATGCCGCTGAAATTCTTCTGCATGCGCGTCATCTCGCGTTTGATGGCGGATTCCTCCTTGCGGGGGAGCTTGGCGAGTTCGCCGCTGGTTTCCATCGCCTGGTACTTCTTGTACTTCGCGATCGATTTCTTGACCGTCTCGTAATTGGTCAGCGTGCCGCCGAGCCAGCGATCGACGACCATCGGCATGTTCACCGAGGTGGCGGCTTCACGAACGATTTCCTTGGCCTGGCGCTTCGTGCCGACGAAGAGCACGTTGCCGCCGTTGGCGACGGTGTCCTCGAGGAATTCGCAGGCCTTGGTGAGGGCCTCGTGCGTCTTGCCGAGGTCGATGATGGTGACGCCCTGCCGGTGATCGAAAACGAACGGCTTGGAGCGCGGATTCCAGCGCTTGGTCTGGTGACCGAAGTGAACGCCTGCATCGAGCAGGTCCTTGGGCGTGATGCTAATTGGCATGGTGATCTATGTATCTGGCGACACACAGGTCGGCCGATGGGCCGCCTTGCGATCGATGGATGTTGGTTGTTTTTAGTTGGTGATGCTTACCTGACGAAGAGCCGGCCAACACACCGGGCGCCGCAGGGAGTGGCAAGCGCGAATTGCGGAGAAATTCGAAAAAGGCGTTGACAGCACCGGCGACGGTGAGGACTTTCCGCCTCCCTTTGTTGCAGGGTGGAGCAGCCTGGTAGCTCGTCAGGCTCATAATCCCGCAAGCGCGGGATCGTTGGCGCTCCAGCAAACGAGGTAATGTTCTTTCTTAAGGCAGCGTGATTGCGCGTTTGACAGCAATAACGCGTGTCGCAGCGTTGACTTCGATATTTTGTTGCAGGGTGGAGCAGCCTGGTAGCTCGTCAGGCTCATAACCTGAAGGTCGTTGGTTCAAATCCAACCCCTGCACCCAGTTAAAGCCCGCGCGCTAACTGCCGCGGGCTTTTTTGTTTTGGCTTACTTCGTCTATGTTCTCCGTAACCCGCAGTCCCGATTCTACATTGGGATCACCGAGGATGTTGCCCATCGAGTGGAGCAGCATAATCGCGGTGAGAGCGAGTGGACGAGTTCGCGCGGTCCCTGGCAGCTGGTGTGGCAGGGAGCACCCGTCTCATTGAGCGAGGCGCGAAAGCTTGAAAACCTCTTGAAGCGTCAGAAAGGCGGGAACGGTTTTTTCCGACTCACGGCACTACCGAAACCGGGCTCATAATCCCGCCGGCGCGGGATCGTTGGTTCAAATCCAACCCCTGCACCCAGTTTCAAGCACTGTTAAGCACAGTTAAGACCCGCTCTGGAAGCCACTTCCAGAGCGGGTTTCTTGTTTTTTCCTTTCGGGGCATTTTATTTGGCACAGGCTGGCACCAGCCTGCAACGGTCGAAAATTGGGCGCTAGAAATCTCGGCGATCAACGAAATTCACGTACGGCCACAGGCGGTGTACTTGGGCCGGCCTGCAGACGGAATTCGGCAATTCCGATATCCATTTCGCCAAGCAACGAGTGGTGGCAAGCGAGGTTAAAATTGAGAATCGCGGACGTGGCGCCGTGTCGCGGCTCCGCTTCCAGGAGCAGGGACTTTGCTTCCGCCACGCACTGCAACATAGCGCTAGGCCGGGCAGCGGTTTTTCCATTCGCGCCAGCACCGTTTGCAGGCAGAACAGCGGGCATCATGAAAGCACCAGCCCGCCCCAAGAAACGGAGCAAGAAATCACGGCCGCATTCCGCCAAGCTTACGCCCGAACAAAGGGCTCGCGCATTGGCTGAGACCTCGTGCCTGCGTGATCTTCAGCTATTTCATCAGGCGATTGCCAATGAACTCCTGAACATGGCCTCTGATGAGGCGCATGCCGCCTTGGCACGTCTGGCTCTTGAGGCGGCATCTTCGCATAAGGACCGAGGGCGCCGGCCGCTGCCAGAAGACCGGCCGCCGTTGCCGAAGTCTGTAATCCTGCTCGATGTCCCAGTCTACGCGGACAATCCCAAGCCGGCCCGGCCTGCCCTTCACTTGCGCGAATCCCCCCGCGGCTCTGGGATTGAAGCTGCGCGCGCAGACGCCCTGCAGGTGATCAGGTATTTCTCACTCGCTCCCGACAGCGGTGACCCGAACGCATGGGCTTACTACCTTCAGCAAGATGCGATCCGAATCTTTTGGATCACGCTGCCGGAACCGGAAATCGACATGAAGCCCGTATTGCACATCGCTCGACAGATTCAGGAGACGGATCCCGAATACATCGTCGGGGTGTGGGGGCCGGCGGCGAGTGCAAAACAGGCAGAGATCGACGGAGAACTTTGGCGCCAGCAGCGGATCATCTACGCCTCGGCCGTCCTTGATCGCGACCAGATGAGGGTCATCGCAAGAAGCCCCTACGAACTGGGGAAACGCTGGGCCGAGGTGGTAGTCGGAAGCCAGCCAGTTGCACCTTCCGAGTCGTTCGAGCGCCGCTACCGTTTCCACCTGCACGCGCGTGAGATCTGCTTCGACCTCGCGACATCGCGGTGACCGGCGTTCCGGCTCCACGGGCTCGCAGTCCGCCTTTTCGATGCCCCCGAGTTCCTCGCGCGCTTGTTGGACCATCCCGAGCCCGATGTACCCCAGCGCCTGGCGGAGGCGGCGATGCGTGGCGGGCGTGCTCATGCGACGTGTGTAGGCGTAGCACCGGCGCTCGCAAGGCGGCGGTATACCCAAATCGGGGTATATTGGCTGAAGGCGGAGCGAGCATGGCAGGTCGGCGCGGAGCGCCGAGGCGCGCCCACGCGCCAAGCCACGCGCAGCGGGAGGAGCTCCCTCTCCTTTGAGGAGAGGGCGGGGGGTGAGGTGATGGGAAGGTTAGTCAT
>JAUSID010000282.1 GCA_030648295.1 Opitutaceae bacterium
AAGACCGCGCCGAGCGCGGCAAAACGGATCCGGCAGCAAACCGCGAATCAACGCGTGCCGGCCCAGGAAATGGTGCGCCACGCCACGCAGCTCACCTGCCAGTTCATCCGGCTGGTCAGCCATTGCCTTGAGCATCAAACCTGCTGGGCAGCCGCGCTGCCGCTGTTTAAGCGACGGCTGGAGGCGTATTTGTGATTCAATTACCGGACACCGATGGTTCCCCCCTGGAGCCATTGCATGCCGGCGACGAGGTTTCCCAAGGGTGTTTCCAGAGCGAGATGGAAATGATTGCTCATGATCACGAACGCGTGCAGGCGCCACGAACTACGTTCGCACGCCTGGAAAAGCGTCGTCTGAAACGCGGCGCGGGTCTTGGCGTGCTGGAAAATCCAGGACCGATAGTTCCCCCGATTAATGACGTGGTAAGTCGCGCCGGGGAATTCGAGGCGTAGCTTGCGGGCCATACCGGGAACTCCGATCTCGGCCACCCGCCGATGCGATACCGCCATGACCCCAAAATTGGGGATACGTCAGGCTTCAAATATCACTTTCCGAAACCTGACCCGTTCGAGCCTCCTCCGAACAAAGGCGAGGTAACCCGGCTGCTGCGGCCAGACATCGGATATGCCGATCTCACGCGACTTGAGGACAAAGAACGTTGCTGCGATGTTTGATCAGTTTCGCGGTACTCGCGCGATCGTCTTTGATATGCGCGGGTTTCCGGCGCGACTAAACCTATCGACGTTCGGGAGCCGACTGGTTGCCCGTGCCGGTGTGCCTGGCTGGCGTATAGATGTCCCCGTGTTTGCTCCAGGTGTGGGCGCCTATTCGCCGGAAGGATTGCAGAGTTCATACCTCCAAAACTTGGGCCCTCCCTCCAAACCACATTACACCGGTCGCACCGTCATGTTGATCCAAGAAAATGGCGCGAGTAAGTCGGAGATCATGGGCCTTTGTCTGCGCGCCGCGGCTGGAACCGCGTTTGTCGGCAGTCCAACGGCCGGTCAGAGTGGTAGCGTTATGAATTTCAGTCTGTCTGGCGGAATCACCGTCACATTTACGGGCAAGGGCGGGTGCTGGCCGAACGGAGACCAAGTTCAGCGGGTGGGTCTCAAACCCGACGTCCCCGTGCGGCCGACCAAGGCCGGGCTGGCCGCCGGTCGCGATGAAGTGCTGGAGGCCGCGCTCGGCTATCTCGACGGTGTTGCGAAGTGAGTGTCTGGATAAGCTCGCCGAGCCGCGGCCGAAAGATTTCCGCGGTCGATTCCGATAAACCCTGAACCACTAAATTCCAGACGATCTGCGCCAACTTGGCGCGTTCCCAATCCTACCGTCTTGGGCACAATTCCAAGATCAGTGACTTGCGGGATTTCATCGGACGCGCAAGTCGTTGACCGAAGTTTTCCGCCGACCGAGTGTTTCCAAGACGTTGGTTTCTGGCACAGCCCATTTTCACGCCGACTGAGGGCATGAGAATGTTGCCCGATCTCGACGCGCGAGGGCCTCGTCCGATCATTTCTTTTCTTAGCCGGGCCTTCGGCGGATCCAAGCGGCTTGGGCACGCTGGAACCAAACGAAACAACGTTCTTTCAACGACCCAGGGAGCGGGCGGACGCGCAGCCCGAACATTTGCTCCACTGGTTCCGCCGGATCGAAACGTGTTTCGATGTGCGCCACGAGGTTGTCACGGAATTTGAAATAATCGAGGCCGTGGAAATGAACCCGCCGGCCGGTAGGGGCGAATCCCGGGGGATTGAGCGGACCTGTGTTCGTTGCAGTGATGGTCCACGGAATCACACAGCAGCTGCCGTCCTCCGCGATGCAGATCGGATGCCGAATTTCATAACGAAAATCTGGGAAGGCGCGCAGAATAGATTCACTGAAACGGCGCACCGCTTCACGGCCCACCGCAGGAGGCGACGGCATACCGAGGTCATGCCAGTAGACATCAGGTGTGAGCAGGGCCGTGAAAGCATCGAGATCGCGCGCATTCCAGGCGCGAAGCACGGCCTCAACCAGTGCGGGGACTTGTGCGCGACAACTCATAACGTCTCAGCAGGTGCATGATTTGAGTTCACCAGGCTGCGCTCAAACGCCTCACACGCCCCGGCGGAAGAAAACACCGGGTGCCGAAAATTGCCACGGTTGATGATGTGATACCGGGCGTTCGGAAATTGAAGGCGTAGACGTCGCGCCACCTTCCGAGCCGACGCGTGCCGCCACAGCGCCGCCAGACTGCGCTATACCCAAAACTGGGGGTAAACGACAGTTTGCCAGACGCGTTCAGTCATGCTGGGACCGGCTGTCGATGGCGCCAAGTAACAGAATCCTTGGTGCGACGAAGCGGCCATCCAGTAGCAAGCGGCTGATCATGGATCGATGCACATATGGCCTGAGTCGGTGAGAGAGTAGCAATCAGCGGGTTGACCCCTTCGGTTCGCCTTCGTCGAGCGGCAGCGGCTTGGCTTTCTTCATCTGCTCGATCGTTTGCAGCCGCTTCGCGTCGGGCGCGAATTCGCGCGCGAGCCGGTCGGTGGCGTCGACGCGGTTTGCCTCGTCGATGCCTTTCAAGGCGGCCTCGTCCCATTTTGAAACGAGGCGGGTGACGCCGAGTTCCTGCTGGAGGGCGGGCAGCTTTCCCTTGAGGGCGGCCATCGCTTCGTCGGCGGGCGCGGTGCTGAAGACTTGGAGGTGCGAGCGCTTCTGCGTGGCGACGATCTGTTGCTCGAGTTCCTTCAAGCGCACCTGCTCGCCCGCCGCTTTCGCGGCCTTGGCGGAGGCGATGAGCGCGTCGCGCTCCGTCCGCGCCGGCTCGCTCCAGAAGTGGGCGAACGACACGACGCGCGAATCGTAAACGCCCACGCGCGCCTCCGCGGTTTGGGCCGGCTCGGCCGCGGGCGCGGCGGCGAACGACAGCAGCATAACGGTGCACAGGCTGACGAGGGACTGGGTTTTCATGACGGGTTTTTTGTTCACGATAAGCCTAACCGCACGCGGGTGCTTGGCGTGAGTTGAAAATTACTGATAGGAAATCGGATTCTCAGCGGGAGGGGTTTTCTGTTAGCCGGCCGTTCGAGACTGGCTGTGAGTCTGGCTTAAACGCTAGCTGGTTACTTGCGATGGACCATTGTAACGGTGACATCCTCAGGCCATCCCTCCAGGGTAATCCAGAGGTGCTCCCCTCCGAGGGAACGATGGAGTGTAGCGATTGGAGGGTCTCGGGTCTCATCTCGGTAGACTGACTCCCACCCAGTTTTCTGAACCAGCGAGCGTTCGAGAGTGGCTAGCAGCCTGTCGGACTTAGGAATTCCGATTTTTGGCAATCGACTGCGGGACGAACGGGACCGACATGCTGCTAAATGAAAATGCCGGGGGCATTTTCGGCAAGGCAGCGCTCTGGTTCGAGCGCCGGAGTTGGGTGATTAGGTGCTGGTCAACCAGCCGGTCCATTGCCTGGTCGAAACGGTGAGGTAGCCGGTCAAAACTTCGAAATAATTCCGTGCTTTTATATCGTATTATGTTGATTATTAATATAATATGAATATACATAAAAAAATGGCCGCACGCTTTATCAATCTCGACCGCCAGACCCCGATGTTCCTGCCCTGCGATCTGCGGGACTGGGTGCCGGAGGATCATATCGTGCACTTCATCCTGGAGGCAGTGGAGCAGATTCCCACCGAGCACTTTGAGGTCAATCACCGCGGCACTGGCAGCGAACAATATCCGCCGGCCATGATGCTGGCGTTGTTGATTTATTGTTACGCCACGGGACGCTTCGGCTCGCGGTCAATCGAAGCGGCGACGCACAGCGACGTCGCGGTGCGTTACCTCTGCGGCAATCACCATCCCGATCACGCGTCCATCTGCGCGTTTCGCACCGCGAACAAAGCGGCGTTCGAGGCGGCCTTGGTGACGGTGCTGCAACTGGCCCAATATTTGAAGCTGACCAAAGTGGGCACCATCAGCATCGACGGGAGCAAAATCCAGGCGAACGCGAGCAAGCACGCCGCGGTGAGCTACGCGCGAGCGGGCGAGATGATCGCGCAGCTGGAGCTCGAGGTGAAGGAACTGATGGAGCGGGCCGAGCAAGCGGAAGCCAACGAGAGCAAAGAAGCGCTGAACATTCCGGCGGAGCTGACCCGGCGAGCGGACCGCAAAGCGGCGTTGCAACAGGCGCGTCAGGTCATCGAAGCGCGCGCCAAGGAACTGGCCGCCGCGCAACAACCCGCCTACGAGGCCAAACAAGCCAAACGCCAGGCGCAGCGCGAGGCGGGCCAAAAGCCGCGCGGGCCGGAGCCGAAAGCGCCGAGCGCGACCCCCGAGCCCAAGGCGCAATACAACTTCACCGATCCGCAGAGCAGCATCATGAAAGCGGGCAGTGGAGCGCACTTCGAGCAGTCCTATAATGCACAGGCCGCGGTGGACGCAGCGATGTTGATTGTGGGAGCGCGAGTCAGCACCGCGCCCAACGACAAGCAGGAGCTGCCGCCGACTTTGGCGGCGATCAGCCCGGTGGTGGCAGCGGAGGTCAAAGCGGTGCTGGTAGACAGCGGTTTTTACAGTGAAGCGGCCGTGCAAGCGGCGGAGCAGAGGGCGGACGGCACGGCGACTGGCGTCACGGTGTATGCGGCGGTGGAAAAGACGGGCCATCACAAGACGGTGGCAGACCTTCTGCCCCAGCCCGAGCCAGCGGCGCCGGCACCGGAGGCGACCGCGAAAGAGAAAATGGCGCACCGCCTGAAGACCAAAATCGGCAAGGATCTCTACAAACTGCGCAAGCAGACCGTCGAACCGGTATTCGGCATCATCAAAGAAGTGATGGGATTCCGACGCTTCAGTTTGCGCGGCCACGCGAAAGTCTCGCTCGAATGGACGCTGGTCTGCGTGAGCTATAACCTGAAGCGGCTGTTCACGCTCAAAAACCTCGCCGCCGCCGCCTAAAACGAACTCCGCGAGGTCCCGCCGGCCAAAAAACCGAGCTGCACGCGTCCGAAAAGCGGATACCGTCAATTTTCCACCGCCAAAAAACACTTTTCCATCCGTGACCGCTAAAATCGGCGCGCCTTCGTACCGCCAATGTTTTCTAAGTCCGACGGACTGCTAGCCTCGATTTCCACGGACAAGGGTTCGCCTAAGAGACGGGGCTAAGTTTTGTCATTGTGGCGGGCTTCAAGACGCAAGGCGAACCCGTTCCACCAAGGCACCGGGACGGCCTGATTAAGAAGGCCGGAGGCGAGG
>JAUSID010000283.1 GCA_030648295.1 Opitutaceae bacterium
CCGCGGCGAGGGCGCCGCGGCTCCAATGAATGATCGATGTCGCACTCGGCTTCATGTTCCCACTCCAGGGGATCACGCACGCCACCTCCCTTTACGTCGCCGGCTTAATCCGCCAGCCGCTGCTCGATCAACCGCAGCAACTCGGCGTGACTGTGGACGGCGGGGAACTGCGGGAACTGCCGGATGACGTTCTCCGGGGCGTGAATCAGGATCCCGTGGTCCGCCTGCGCGAGCATCGTGGTGTCGTTGAACGAGTCGCCCGCCGCGATGACCTTGTAGTTCAGCGACTGGAGCGCCGCGACCGAGCGCTTTTTTTGGTCGGGCATCCGCAGCTGGTATCCAGCGATTCGATCGTTCTCCACCACCAGCCGGTTGCAGAACAACGTGGGCCATCCCATCTGGCGCAGCAGCGGGCTGGCGAATTGTTCGAACGTATCCGAAAGGATGATAACCTGGACGCGCTCGCGCAGCGCCATCAGGAATTCAAGCGCACCGGGCAGGGGCGCGAGCCCCCCAATCACTTCCTGGATTTTCGAAAGCGTGATGCCGTGTCGATCCATCAGATCGATGCGATGGTGCATCAGCTTGTCGTAGTCGGGCTCGTCCCGCGTCGTGCGGCGCAATTCGGGAATGCCCGTGCGCTCAGCGACGGCGATCCAGATTTCGGGCGTGAGGACGCCCTCCATGTCCAGGGTGACGATGCTCTGTTTCACAGGTTTTGCCCTGCGAAAACCGAGTTTATTAGGTATTTGCCAAGCAAAAACTTATTCGAACTGCTTTCGGAAATCGGCGAACTGCTGCTTCAGCTCGACGAACTCCTGGCGCAATTGCGCGATCTCCGCCTCCAGTTTCGCGATCCGCTCGGCTTCTGGATCGACGGGAGCAGGCGCGGCTTCGGGCTTCGCGGATGCTCCGGCCGCTGAAACGTCAACCGGACCTGACAACAGGTGCGTGGTGCGCGACTCCTTGGTGCCCGGCTGCCGCGGCAGTTTCGTCACGAGCGGCTGGCCAGGCCTCGCCGCGAGTCCGTTGAGGACTTCCTCGATTTCGGCGAGGTGATCGAATTTGAACAACCGTTCCGCGCGCGATCGCAGTTCGCCTACGGTCTGCGGTCCCCGCAACATCAGCACGCAGAGCAATGCCACTTCCGCCGGGGTGAGCAGGATCGCATCGGTGAACGAATGCTTGTATTTCGCGACCCGGCTTTCGGCGCCGGTGAAATGGGTCGCGAGTCGTTTCTCGCGCAATCCATCGACGGCGCGCAACACCACCGATTCGTCGAATGACACGACCGGATCGCGATTCGTGAGCTGGTTGCACGCGTTCGTCAGCGCGTTGAGCGAAAGTGGATAGTAGTCCGGGGTCGTGATTTGTTTTTCAATCAGCGAGCCGAGGACGCGAACTTCCGCGGCATTCAAAGTGGGCAGCGTGTCGTCCATGGGAGTGCTTCAGAGCCCGGAGAGGGCGGTTCCCCGGGCCGAGGAGACATCGCGCTCCACAAGCTGGCGCAGCCATTCGAGATTGGGCCGGTGGGCACGCGACGCCTTTTCATGGCTGAGCCGGAGCAGATTCAATTCGTGAATGTCGCCCACGTTGACGGCGATCAGCTGGCCGCCGGTTGTCGCCAACGGGCCGCCGCTATCACCGAGGTGCATCGGACCCGAGTGGAAAACCGTCGTGCCACGCGGCTCGACCTCCGCGTGCTTTTCGAGTTTGAGCGTGCGGCCGGAGAAACAGCCGAGCCCGAAATCCGCCGCGGCATCGTAGTTGGGGCCGACGCCGACGACCGGCTCGCCGGCTTCGACCGGATCCGCCCACGAGAAATGGCCGCGCAGCGATTCATCGATCGCGAGCACGGCGAGGTCGCCACCTTCGGCTGACGGATCGCCGCGCCAGACCACCCGCGCCATCGACAGGCGAATGCGGGCGCCGTCCGCGCGCACGACGTGCAATGGCTGCCACTCGAGGCAGTGCGCCGCGGTGAGAAAGTATCCGCGCGCGTCGATCGCCGTCGCCGAACCGACCGCATAGCGGCCGTGGACCGCCTTGAGTGCGCTTGCCACCGATTCGGTGCATACCGTGGATACTGCGTCTGCCGGCATGCCACCAATCAACACGGCCGTGCGCTGGGTCAGAAAATCCTGGAGCGGCTCAGCGCCGACGCGCCGGCTGGCGAACGGCTGAAACGATGCGGCACGTTCGGCTGACGACGGTGACGACACGCAGCCGCCGAGCAGCGCGAGGGCGAGCGGCACGCCAGCGCCCCGAGCCCACGAGATGATCCGATCGGCACGCATCGCATCCTACGGCTTCCCGCCCTTCGCCCAGGTGTCCTTCAGCGTGATCGTGCGGTTGAACACGAGCTTGCCGGGCGCGCTGTCCTTCGGATCGAGCGCGAAGTAGCCGAGCCGCTCGAATTGGAAGCGCTGCCCGGGCGTCGCGTTGCGCAGGGATGGCTCGAGCTTCGCCGTCACGACGTCGAGCGAGTGCGGGTTGATGAACTTCTTGAAGTCATCCGTGGCTCCCGGCTCGGCGACCGTGAACAGCCGGTCGTAGAGCCGAATCTCCGCGTCGAGCGCGTGGCTCGCGCTCACCCAGTGAATCGTGCCCTTGACCTTCTTGTCGGCGTTCGCGCCGCCGGAGCGCGTCGAGAGATCGGCGGTGCAGCGGAGCTCGGTGATGTTGCCGGCGGGATCCTTCACGACCTCGTCGCACTTGATGATGCAGGCGTACTTCAACCGCACCTCGCCGCCCGGCTTGAGCCGGAAATATTTCGGCGGCGGCAGCTCGGCGAAATCCTCGCTCTCGATGAACACCTCGCGCGTGAAGGGCACCTTGCGCGTCGTCGGATTCTCGTCCTGCGGGTTGTCGGTGGCGTCGACCTCGATCACTTCACCCGGCGCGATGTTCGTCAGGACGAGTTTGATCGGGCGCAACACCGCCAGCCGGCGAAGCGCAATGGCGTTGAGCTCGTCGCGCACCGCATGCTCGAAGAGTGCGACGTCGGTGACGCTGTCGTACTTGGTCACGCCAACGATCGTGGCGAGCCGCCGAATCGCGCTCGCCGGAATTCCGCGACGCCTGACGCCCGAGAGCGTCGGCAGCCGCGGATCGTCCCAGCCATTGACCAGCTTGTCCTGCACGAGCTGGAGGAGCCGGCGCTTGCTGAGGATCGTGTAACTGAGGTTCAGCTGCGCGAACTCGTACTGGTGCGGCCGGGGCCGCGGCAGATCGAGGTTTTCGAGCATCCAGTCGTAAAGCGGCCGGTGCACCTCGAACTCGAGGGTGCAGACGCTGTGCGTGATGCCCTCGATGTAGTCGCTCAGGCAATGCGCGAAATCGTAGAGCGGGTAGATGCACCATTCGTCGCCGGCCTGGTGGTGGGCGACGTGGCGGATCCGGTAGAGCAGGGGATCGCGCAACCAGACGTTCGGCGAGGCCATGTCGATCCGGGCCCGCAATGAACGCGCGCCATCCGGAAATTCGCCGGCCCGCATCCGCTGGAAAAGGTCCAGATTTTCCTCGATCGAGCGGTTTCGCCAGGGACTCTCGCGGCCCGGGCGATCGGGCGCGCCGCGGTATTCATCGGTTTCCTTGGGCGACAGATCGCAGACATACGCCTTGCCCTTTTTAATCAGCGTGGTGGCGAAATGGTAGAGCGGCTCGAAATAATCGCTGGCGAAAAAAGACTCCGCGGTGATTTCGGACTTCGGATTTCGGATTTCAGATTCCAGCACCGCGGGCATGTGGAAGTCCTCGCGACCATTCACCACTTGTCTGACCGGGTGAGCTCCCTTGGATTTCAATCCGAGGCAATGGTCGGCCCAGCCAGCGATCAACCAGTTCACGTCGGCCGTAATCGAATCCACATACTCGACGTCCTCCTTCACCGGATTGGTATCGTCGAACCGGAGGTGGCACTGTCCGTCGTTCTCGCGGGCGATCCCGAAATTAAGGCAGATCGACTTGGCGTGACCGATGTGCAGGTAACCGTTCGGCTCGGGCGGAAAGCGCGTCACGATCTTCTCGTAACGCTTCGCGGCGAGATCCTTCGCGACGATGTCGCGGATGAAATCGCTGGGCGCCGGGGCTGCCGCAGCCGCGCTGCTCTCGGTGTGCTCGACGGACATAAGGCGCGAAACTTGCGCGGCCCCGGTCGTGACGCAAGACCCTAGCGGCCGGTCGGACTGCCTTGGGAGCGCGGGCGTCCCCGCCCGCAATGTCTTTGCGGGCCAGAGGCCCGCGCTCCCAGGAAATTGGGCTCCTCGTGGGAGTTCGCAGATCTGATTCGGGCGGTTCCGCAAAATCTCCTTGCGAACGAGCCGGGCTGCGGCGAATTACTCCCCGTCTGCCTCCTGCGGGTGTAGCACAATGGATAGTGTAGTGGTCTCCGAAGCCACTGATCCGGGTTCGACTCCCGCACGGCAAATCGCGCTATCTACGGCAAGATAAACGACTTACAAAATCGATATTTGGCTTGTCCCGGTCTTTGTCCCGTTCACTTTTTTGATTTTGGAAAAATCCGTTTGGGAATCCTCGTTTGTCCCGGTCCTTGGAGGAGGCTTTGTCCCGATCCCTGAGCGGAGCCTGGTGCGAGCGCCGAGAGTCGAACTCGGATCGATGGCTTCGGAGGCCACTACACTATCCATTGTGCTACGCTCGCAAGACCAATGTCGCATCACAGAAGTCACAGCGCATCGCGTCAAGCGTTCCTAGCACACGCCGGCCGGGAAGATCATGGAGCGGCTCGTGCGGGAGGGGTATTCGGAGCATGCTCGTGAAAGGCGGTAGGCCCGGGGAACGGCCTGCCGCGGGGTGCACTTGCCTGATCGCGTCAGTAGTGTGCTGGCCACCCGTACGGCGGGCGGCGATGATAGATCCATTGGTTGTGCTCTCGCCGTGAGGAACGGGAAGACGTTGCTCGGTTCGTGAAACGTCACTCACCGAATTGCTATTTCTTCCATGCGGAGATGCTGACCGGGAAATTCGGGGCTTCGTTACTCGGGAACGACGCCGGAATACCGACACGTCGCAGCGGCTGCTGCCGACTGAGACTCCGCCATGCTTTCTTCAGTAAAGAGGCCTGCCAGGCGCCACCGGCGCGCCGCGCGGCGATTTGTGCCGGATGACGGTGACCCGTGCATGAGGCACCGTGCTGCCAATGAACTCGAAAGCTCAAAAAAAAGGCTTACCGTAAGTGCGCGCACTGCGCCCGGCGCTTTTGCGTCGATCCACGAGTGGGCCGGCTCCACCGCTTTTGCGCGCGTTCAGCGTGCGCCGAAGCCAGCCACACGGCTTCTCAGGAAAAATACCTGCGGAAAGAAAAACGGCAGCATGCGACCAACAACGTTGACGTGATTCGGATGCAGCAATGGCGCAGCGCGCACCCCGGTTACTGGCGCCGGAAAATTCGCATCGGCCGCTACGACGTGCGCGGAAAACTCGCCGACGTGGCTCGGGATTTTGCGTTACAAGATATGATTGACACGCATTTTTCCCTCGTAGTTGGGCTTGTGTCATATCTCACGCAGAGTGCGTTACAGGATACGATAGCCTCGGAACTGCGCCGGCTTATGCTGCTCGGTCATGGGATACTCACTCAGCCTACCAACTCCCCGGCGCCGCCGCCGCCCGGCGACGACCGGCTCTAATCGCCCGTTGAGGGGGCCCCGCACATGAGCGGGCAAGCACAGCTTCCACTTCCCTCAACCGCCGGCGGGTTGATCCCGGTCGCAGCCTACGTCCGGATGTCGACCGAGCACCAACAGTATTCGACCGAGAATCAACTCGACCGGATCAAGGAGTTTGCCGCCCGCCGCGGGATGGAGATCGCCTGCGTCTTCACCGACGAAGGCAAAAGCGGCCTCAGCGCCAAAAACCGCGACGGACTCCGCCGGATGATCGCCGAGGTTGAATCCGGCAAAGCGAACTTCCGATACATCCTCGCCTACGACGTCAGCCGCTGGGGCCGTTTTCAGGATGCCGACGAAAGCGGCTACTTCGAATACATCTGCAAGCGGGCCGGCGTCTCAGTGCACTACTGCGCCGAACAATTTGAGAACGACGGAAGCCCGACCTCAAACATCATCAAGAGCGTGAAACGCTCGATGGCCGGCGAATACAGCCGCGAACTCTCGACGAAGGTATTTCAAGGCGCCTGCCGGCTGATCCAACTCGGGTTCAAGCAAGGCGGCGCGGCGGGATTTGGCCTGCGGCGGATGCTGATCGATCAGACCGGGAAACACAAAGGGACCCTCAAAATTGGCGAACACAAGAGTCTCCAAACTGATCGCGTGGTTCTTGTGCCGGGCCCAAACGAAGAGCAGGAAATCGTCCGCGAGATTTATCGCGCTTTCGTCAAAGACGGTAAGCCCGAGCGCGAAATCGCCGAAGATTTGAACGCTAAAAAAATCCTGACGGATCTTGGTCGGCCGTGGACACGTGGCACCGTCCACCAAGTAACTCACGAACGAAAAATACATCGGCAACAACGTCTATCACCGAACTTCATTCAAATTGAAGCGGAAGCATGTCTCCAACCCACCAGAGATGTGGATTCGCGCGGACCGGGCGTTTACCGCCTTGGTCGATCCGATGATCTTCGCGACCGCGCAGGAAATTATCCTCGCGCGCGCCAAACGCTACTCCGACGACGAGATGCTGCACGCACTCAAGGAGCTTTGCTCCCGTCACGGACGCGTCTCCGGGCTGCTGATCGACGAGCAGGACGCGATGCCTTCGAGTGCCGCGTTCTGCCATCGCTTCGGCAGCCTCATCCGCGCGTACCAACTGATCGGTTACACGCCGTCCATCGACTACTCATTTATCGAAATCAACCGCTACCTTCGCGCGCGCCATCCGGAAGTCGTCCAGGAAGTCATCACGAACCTCGCCACGCTCGGCGTCGCGGTCGAGCGTGACCCGGTAAGTGAACTCCTGGTGCTCGATCACGAGCTCGCCGTATCCGTGGTACTGTCCCGCTGCCTGCGCACCAACGCGGGTTCGCTCCGCTGGATGCTGCGTTTCGAGGAGGGTCTGCGCCCCGATCTCACGATTGCGGTCCGGATGGATGCGACCAACCAAGCGATCAAGGACTACTACCTGTTCCCAGCAATCGATGTCACCCGCGCGCGACTCCGACTCGCCGAGGACAACCATATAGAGTTGGATGCCTACCGCTTTGACGACCTTCAGTTCTTCTTCGAAATGGCGGAGCGCATCCCCGTGGAGGGTGCCGCATGAAGGACGATCCCAACGTCAGATTGATCCCGGTTGATCGAATCCGGGTCGTTAACCCGCGTTCCCGCGACAAAAAGAAATTCGAGCGGATCGTGGAGAGCATCGTGACGGTCGGTCTGAAACGGCCAATCACGGTGACCCTTGGCAAACCGGGCGACGATGAAGTCGAGACTTTCGACTTGGTGTGCGGCCAGGGTCGGTTGGAAGCGTTCATTGCGCTCGGGCAGCGAGAAATTCAGGCGCTGGTGCGCGGGATGTCGAAAACAGACGGGCTCGTCGCCAGTTTGGTCGAAAACATTGCTCGCCGCCGCGTCCGCACCCTCGACCAGGTGCGCATGATCCATTGGATGAAGGAGCAGGGCCAGGAGTTCGCTGAGATCGCTAGCAAGACCGGTCTTTGCGCGGAATACGTGAAAGACATCCTCGGCATGCTGGACAAGGGTGAAGACCGCCTGCTCGAAGCAGTTTTGCATGGGAAAATTCCGGTCACGATCGCAACGCGGATTGCGGGTGCGTCGGACGAGGAGTCTCAGCGGCTGCTGATGGATGCTTATGAAGCGAAGGAGATGACCCAGAAGTCGCTCTCTTCTTTTAAGCGGATTATCGATCAGCGTCGTCATTTTGGCCGGAGCTACGGTGCACGGCGGACGCACGGCTCGCACCGGACCACAGCGGAAAGCCTCGTCCGTGCCTACAAGCACGAGGCGCAGCGGCAGCGACTGATCGTGAAGAAAGGGAAACTTTGCGAAGCGCGGCTCCGGTCGGTGTCGTGGGCCCTCAAGAAACTTGTCGGGGACGAGGACTACGTGACGCTGCTGCGCGCCGAGAAAATGGAGACGATGCCAAAGTTCCTCGCGGAACGGGCGCGTCAGGTCGCATGAACCCGAAGACCGTCCGGGCCGCGTTCGAACTGGAGGGCGTTACGCTCCCGCTTACGGCCATTCACCCAATCCGTCAGGTCAAACCAACGGACGCCGCGTTCGGCAAATATCGCACCATGCTCGCCTCGATCCGCGAAGTCGGGGTCATCGAACCACTCATGGTCCATCCCCAACGGGGTGTGCGAGGCGCGTATTTGCTCATGGACGGCCACATGCGGCTCAAGGCGCTCAAGGAACTCGAAAAAACGGAAGCGTTTTGCCTCATTGCGAAAGACGACGATCCGTTCACGTACAACGACAAGGTCAACCGGCTCTCCCTCATCCAGGAAAATGCGATGATCATGCGCGCGATCTCGAATGGCGTGACGCCAGAACAAATCGCCAAGGCTCTCGACATTGACGTCAGCAAAATCCGGTCGAACTTCAGTCTTCTCGAGGGCATTCACCCCGACGCCGTCGAGCTCTTGAAGGACAAACCCATCTCGTCGGCAGCGCTTCGCCTGTTCAAAAAGGCGAAAGCGGTTCGGCAGATCGACATGGCGCAGCTGATGGTGGCGGCCAACAACTACGCGCGCGGCTACGCCGATGCGCTCATCATCGGCACGCCTGCGGATCAGCTCACCCGCGGTAGCAAGGCCAAGGCGGTGCCTGGCATTTCCCATGAGGAGATCGTTCGCATGGAAAAGGAAATGGAGGTGCTCGAACGCGACTACAAATTCCACCAGGAGCAGTTCGGGGAGAACTCGCTGCACCTCAATGCCGCGCAGCGCTACGTGAAGCGCCTCCTCGAGAACGCGAAGATCAAACGTTTCCTGACGCAGCGTTACGCCGACCTGCTGGATGAATTCCAGGAGCTGGCCGCGCTCGAATCCCTTTAGCCCATCTTCCCGGCCAAAACCGAATAGAACAGTTCAGAGGGTTGGCGCCCGAATGCCGCAACGTCCAAAGCCGCCAGAGGCGAATATGGGCGCGAGGCCGCAAGGCCTGGCGAAAATCATGTTCTTTTGCCGGGTTAATTGGAGCCCGCCTCATTTCCGCGAGGCGGGCTCCTCTCGGGCACCCATTTTCCCACAAACGTGCGAAACAACGATTCGAACGCGGTTTTCGTTTTCTCGTCCGCGAAGATCCACGAGTGGATTGCTGGGTTTAAGACGAACCCCGCTCACGTCGGAAGGGCTTGAGCTTCGCCGATGACTTCATCTCATCCGCCACGAACTTCGTGAAGTCTCCGATCTCGCCGCGGACGGAAGCCTTTTCCAAGGCCGCCATGTATTTCCGCCGCCGCTCGACCCGGATGACCGCCCAATTGTAGCCGCGCGGAGGAGGCGAGCATGAGGTTCATCAGGAACCGCCCAATGCGGCCGTTGCCATCGGCGTAAGGATGGATGAACACAAAGACAAAGTGACCCATGACCGCGCGCACCGCCGCGAAAGGCTCTTTGATGAGCGCGCTGGACAGCGTTTCCCTTACTTCCCTTCAAAGATGCAGTATGCTGCTAGCCTCGATTTCCACGGACAAGGGTTCGCCTAAGAGACGGGGCTAAGTTTTGTCATTGTGGCGGGCTTCAAGACGCAAGGCGAACCCGTTCCACCAAGGCACCGGGACGGCCTGATTAAGAAGGCCGGAGGCGAGG
>JAUSID010000285.1 GCA_030648295.1 Opitutaceae bacterium
CCGATTCGAGGTTGCAGCGAAAATCTGCGGCTGGAAGCCGCAGCCACTTGCGGGCAAGATGCCCGCGCTCCGGACTTCCCACCTTGCCGAGGACCGGCAGGTTCGTCCAAGCTCGTGGCCGAGTCGCCGCCGAGCCGAACCATGGCGCTCGCCTCACGGCCAACAACGAGGCTCCACCCTTAACCCGATCTCCCCATGGCAACCACGATCTCGAAACGATCTGCCGCAGCCACCGGTGCCAAAACCGCGGCCGCCATTTCCAGCCCGCGGACGAAACTCGCCGTCGACGGCGGCGAGCGCGCGGTCCGCGATCCGCTGCCGCATTGGCCCGCGTTCGACGACAATGCCATCCAGTCGGTCGAGCGCGTGCTCCGCTCCGGCAAGGTCAATTACTGGACGGGCCGGCTCGGGATGGAGTTCGAGAAAAAATTCGCGGCGTGGCAGGGCAGCAAGTTTGCCATCAGCACGACGAACGGCACCTCGGCGCTGCACGTCGCGCTGACGGTGCTTGGCATCGGGCCGGGCGACGAGGTGATCGTGCCGAGCTACACGTTTATCGCGACCAGCTTTTCCGTGGTGCAGGCGGGCGCAGTGCCGCGATTCGCCGACGTCAATCTTGACGATCACTGCATCAACCTCGAGTCCGCCGGGAAGCTGGTGAACGAGCGCACGAAGGCGATCATGCCGGTGCACCTCTACGGCAACGTCTGTGACATGGATCGAATTAAGGCGTTCGCGAAGAAGCACGACCTGTTCGTGATCGAGGACAACGCGGAGGCGTTCGGCGGCTCCTACAAAGGACGGAAGACCGGCACGCTCAGCGACATCGCGGGTTGCAGTTTCTGCCAGAGCAAGACGTTCACGACGGGCGGCGAGGGCGGCATGGTCACGACGGATGACGAGGAACTTGCCTGGGCCGCGCGCAGTTTTCGCGATCACGGCTACGACGTGAAAGACCGGCTCAACCTGCTCGAACTCGAGCAGAAGCTTTCCTACATCCACAACATGGTCGGCTGGAACTACCGGATGACGGAGATGCAGTCGGCCATCGGGCTGGCGGAGCTTGATCGGATCGACACGTGGAACATGCCGCGGCGGCGGCGAAACGCGCACATCATCATCGACGCGTTGAAGAATCTCCCGCAGGTGAAATTCGCGCCGATCGACACGGCCGAACGGCAAAACGGATTCTTCGTCATGGCGTTCTCGCTCGAGATTGAGCGGATGCGCTGCGACATCACGGAGTTCGTGAAAGCGGCCGGCGCGGAGGGCGCGCCGTGCTGGCGGGTTTTCTGGCCGCAGTGCCACACCGAGGCCGCGTTCCGGCATCATCGCGCGTTCGGCCGCTCGCAGTTCCCGTTTCGGTCGAAGGAATATGCGACGCCGGCGAGCGTGGACTACGCGAAGGTGAAAGTCCCGAACGCCGTGTGGCACCAGGAGCACACGTTCACGTGCTTCGCCTATCCGACCTACGAGCCCCACCACTGCGAGCAAATCGCGGAGGCGCTGGTGAAGGTGATCAAGGCGTACGCGAAATGAGCATACCTGAGAGCGCCCATCCGATCCGACTTCGTAGCAGTCGAGGTAACGAGGCTGGGGTTTTCGGTCCCTCGATTGACAGCCTCCTTACCAAACACTGTGAAAACTCAACCCTGCGTGTCATTCTGAGACCCCTATCAAGCCGCGGCGGCTTGCGTGGAACAAGCCAATGAACTTTGGTCGCGTGAGTCGAAGCCGTGAGGCGCAGCGTGGCCGTCGCTCGCATGGTGCTTTTTTGCCCGTGTCTGAGAGTGGTTCCGGTGGCCGGGAGTGGTTCTTTGGTGCGTGCCGGGTTCGTCCCGGCCAAGCCCGTTTGGCAGCATTGCCTGATCTTTCCCCCATCGGGCGCAGCACGGCGACGACGACCCACCCATGCTCCCAACCCTCAATGTTCACGCCGCCGGCATCGATGCCGGCAGCACCCACTTCTTCGTGGCCACGCCCGACGGCAAGGTCACCTCTTTCGAGAGTTGCACGCCGGACCTCCACCGGTTGCGCGATCATCTGCTCGTCGCCGGCGTCACCTCCGTGGCGATGGAGGCGACCGGCGTTTACTGGCTCGCGCTGTTCGGGGTGCTGGAAGCGGCCAAGATCGAAGTGTGCCTGGTCAACGGCGCGCACGTCAAAAACCTGCCTGGGCGCAAGTCCGATGTGCAGGACTGCCAGTGGCTGCAAGAGCTGCACGCGCACGGCCTGTTGCGCAAGAGTTTCGTCCCAGCGGAGCCCATCCGCGCGCTGCGCAGCTACAGTCGGCTGCGCGACGACCACATCCGCACCAGCGCGATGTTCGTGCAACTCATGCAGAAGGCGCTCGATCAGCTCAACGTGAAGTTGCACACCGTCATCAGCCAGATCAACGGGGTGAGCGGACTGGCGGTGGTGCGCGCCATCCTCCAAGGCGAGCGCGATCCGGCGAAGCTCACCGACTTGTGCGACGGGCGCATCCTGAAGAAAAAACGCGCGCGGGTGGAGCGCTCGCTGCACGGCTTGTGGCAGGAGGAGCACCTGTTTGCGCTCAAGCAGGCGCTGGCGGGCTGGGAGTTTTGCGAGGCGCAGGTGAAGCAGTGCGATGAGGCCATCACCGGGCAACTGGCCGTGCTCACGCGCGACTTGAAGCTGCTGGAGGTGAAGGGCCCGCGGCCGAAGTGCGGTCGCCACCATGTGCTGGCGGTGCCGAAGCTGCACGAGCATTTGCTGGCCTTGAGCAACGGCCAGGATGCGGCGGCGCTGCCCGGGTTTACCGACACCAGCTGGTTGAAGCTGCTGAGCGAAGTGGGCACGGATCTGGCGCGCTGGCCCAACGAAAAGGCGTTCTCCTCGTGGCTGGGCCTGTCGCCCGGCAAGGATCAGTCCGGCAAGAAAAACCGGCGGGCGCGGCACCGGCCGAAGACGACGGCGGGCCAGATTTTCCGGCTGGCGGCCCAAAGCGTGGGCCGCAGCAGCTATCTGGCGCTGGGCGGATTTTACCGCCGGCTGAAAGCGCGCACCAACGCGGCGGTCGCGACCGTGGCGACAGCGCGCAAGCTCGCGGTGCTCTATTACGACGCGATGCGCAACGGCCTGGCCTACGTGGAGCGTGGGCTGGAAGCCTACGAAAAAGCGGACCGCGAACGCCAACAGCGCCGGCTCGAAAAACGCGCCGCCGAAATGGGCTTCGCCCTCACTCCGATCAATGCCCAAACAATATGAGTTCATTGGCAGCGCAGCGAAGAATCCATCAGTGCAATGGCATACAAGTATTCTGCTGGATTCTTCGCTGCGCTCAGAATGACAGCCTTTTCCACACAGCCTCTCACGTCGGCTGCTACGCAAACCGCTTAGCGCGCTCATGACCGCGAAAAAAATCAGATGGGGCGTCATCGGGTCGGGCGGGATCGCGCGGCGGCGAACGATTCCCGAGGGGCTCATGCGCGCGACGAATGCCGAACTGGCGGTTGTGTACAATCGCAGTCCCGCCACCAACGCTGAGGTGGCGAAGGCATTCGGTGCGCGAGCCGCGACGTCCGTGTCCGGGTTGCTCGCGTCCGACATCGATGCCGTCTACATCGGCTCGCCGCCCGACGCGCATCTCGAGCAGGTGCTGGCCTGCGCAGCCGCGGGCAAACACGTGCTGTGCGAAAAGCCGCTCGCGCTGACCGTGACGGAGGTCGAGAAGATGATTGCCGGCTGCCGCGCGGCGGGGGTGAAGCTCGGCACGGCGCTGATGATGCGGTTTCATGCGCAACACCGCGCGGCGCTGAAACTGATCGACGAGGGTCGACTGGGCCGACCGGTGTTCGCGCGCGCCCAGCTGTCGTGCTGGTATCCGCCGATTCCACACGCGTGGCGGCAGGATCCTGCCCGTGGCGGCGGCGGCGCGCTCATGGATCTTGGCGGCCACTGCATCGATTTGCTCGAGATGTTTTTTGGGCCGGTGGATGCCGTGAGCTGCACGACCGCGCGGGTCGTCCACGAGTATCCGGCCGAGGACGCGGCGGTGACGACGCTGCATTTCGCGAACGGTGCGCTCGGCGTGGTCGACACGTTTTTTTGCATTCGCGACGAGAGCAGCCGCAACGTGCTCGAGCTTTACGGCTCCGGCGGCAGCATTCACGCGAGTGGCACGATCGGGCAGGGCGAGCGCGGCGAAATGGTCGCGCGACTTCAGCCGGCGCCGGGTGGCTATGACGCGCAGCAATCGCGAGCCGTGAACGCCGATATCACGATTAATCCCGAACCGGTGAACATGTATCGCGCCGAAATCGAGGAGTTCAGCCAGGCGATCCTCGAGCAGCGGGAGCCGGCGAACAACGCGACCATCGGGCTTCGCAGCCAGCGCGTGCTCGCCGCGTGCTACGAATCGGCGCGTTCCGGCCGCCGCGTGAATCTCGCGTGACAACATGAGCCGAACGATTCCAGTTCTTTCCACCAGTAGGATCGATGACGTCCTGGGAGCGCGGGCGTCTCGCCCGCATTGCATCGTTGCGGGCGGGACGCCCGCGCTCCCAGGTTCGGTCCAAAATGCGCTCCGCAACGCGCTCTCACTTGCATGTCTCGGGATCGGGTTCGCACTCACTGCCGCCATGGCCGCTGAAGCGCCCACGCTGAAAATCGGCGTTGGCGCCAGCGTGATTACACCGTTCCTCGACGAGCAGATGGCCGGTTATTTTTATGATCGGGTTGCCGACGGCCTCCACGACGATCTGCACGCGAAGGCGCTGGTGCTCGACGATGGCCGTACCCGCGTGGCCCTGGTGGCATGTGATCTGGTGCGGATGCCGGCGTCGGCCGTGACGGATGCGCGGCAGCGGATTCAGAAGCGGCTCGGGATTCCGCCCGGCCACGTGATGATCAGCGCGACGCACAGTCACACCGGCCCACAGACTTCGCCGGAATACCTCGCGATGGCGGCGCGGAAGATCGCCGACAGTGTCGTCACCGCGCAGGGCAACGCGAAACCCGCGAGGCTCTTTGTGGCGACGGGAGAGGAAGCCACCCTGCCGCACAATCGCCGCTACCGGATGAAGGACGGCACGACCGTGACCAACCCCGGGTTCCTGAATCCCGACGTGGTCGAATCGGTCGGACGCATCAATCCGGGCGTGCCCGTGTTGTTCGCCGAGGACGATCACGGCCGGCCGCTCGCGACGTGGGTGAACTATGCGATGCACCTCGATACGGTGGGCGGAACGTGGATTTCCTCGGACTACGCGCATTTCCTCGGCCAGCTGCTCGCGCGGGCGAAGGATCGCGAGATGCTCACGATTTTCACCATCGGCGCGGCGGGCGACATTAATCACTGGGACGTGCGCCGGCCGGGCCCGCAGCGCGGATTCGACGAGGCGAAGCGAATTGGGCAAACGCTCGGCGGCGCGGTGCTGAAAGCGCTGGCCCAGCTCACGCCCGTCGCTCCGCTGGAGATTCGCGTGGCCTCATCGCCGCTCGATTTGCCGGTGCCTTCGGTCACGGAGGAGGAGATCCAGGCGATGCGGAAAGTGCTCGCGAGCCCGCCGCCGCCCAACGTGGACTTCACGCTCGAGCGCGTGAAGGCCGGGAAAATCCTCGCGCTGGGCGGAATGGCGGGAAAGCCGCTTCACACCGAGGTGCAGGTGATCGCGATCGGCCCCGTGGCGCTGGTCGGCGTGCCGGGCGAACTCTTCGTCGAACTCGGGTTTCAGATCCAGCAGGCGTCGCCGTTCAAATACACCTTCATCGTTGAGCAGGCGAACGACTCCATCGGCTACATTCCGACGCGGATCGGATTTGAACAAGGTGGCTACGAGCCGACGGCCTCGCGGCTCGCGCCCGGTGGCGGCGAGCTTATCGTGGCCAAGGCGATTGAGCTGTTGAAACAGCTGGCAAGATGAACCTTCGATTGCACGTTGCGGCCTGCCGAGCTTTCGAAGGGCAGGACCTGATTAGGGCGTATTTTCAAACCCGGACGCCCGTGTAGCGGAAGCCGTGAGGCTTTCGCCCTACCGACGAAACCCGCCAGAGGCGGGCAAGCGTTCACCCGCCTTCGGCGGGCTCACGCGTTCCGCTACGCCGGGTTTCTGAAACGAGTTTTTGAAAACACGGCTTGGTGACGAAAGATTGGCCAATCGAAAGTTCCAGCCTCGTTACCTCGGCTGCTACGCGGGCATTCGGCGACATGGTTGCACGACGAGCGTGCAACCTCCATCCGGGCGGGCCGCCCGAGACTGGTACTGACCGCCAACATTCTTGCCAAATCCCGCTGCGTCCAGACGCTCACGGCGCTGATCAATCCACTTTTGTTCATGAACCAGGATTTCGTAAACGTCGCCGGCCTGTCGGTTGCCCGGGTGTTGCATGACTTCGTCGCTCGCGACGTCGCACCGGTGGCCGGCCTGAGCCCCGACGCGTTCTGGGGTGCGTTCGAACGCATCGTGCGCGAACTGGGCCCGCGCAATCGCGCGCTGCTCGATCGACGCGATGCGTTGCAGCGGCAGATTGACGCGTGGCATCGCACGCGTCCCGGCGCCGATTTTTCCCCACGGGAGTACGAGCGGTTCCTGACCGATATCGGTTACCTCGTGCCGGTGCCGCCCGCGTTTTCGATTTCCACCGACAACATCGATCCGGAAATCGCAACCATCGCCGGCCCGCAACTCGTGGTGCCGGTGATGAACGCACGCTATGCGCTGAACGCGACGAATGCGCGCTGGGGCAGCCTCTACGACGCGCTCTATGGCACCAATGTGATTCCGGCGGAAAAGAATCCATCGGTTTCACGCGGCTACGATCCGGCGCGGGGCGCGAAGGTGATCGCATACGCCCGCGATTTTCTCGATCGCGCGGTGCCGCTGGCGGGCGCGAGCCATCGCGACGCGGCCGGATACTCCGTGGCGGCCGGCGCGCTGGTCGTGCGGCGGCAAAACGGCGCGGAAGCGACGCTGGCCGATTCGGGCCAGTTTGTGGGCTGGGTGGGTGACGCGGCGTCGCCGGGCGTCATCCTGCTGCGCCATCACGGGCTGCACCTCGAGTTGCACATCGATCGGCAGCACGCGGTGGGCCGCGGTGATCCGGCCGGGATCAAGGACGTGGTCCTCGAAGCCGCGATCACGGTGATCCAGGACTTCGAGGACTCTGTCGCGGCCGTCGATGCCGCGGACAAAACCGTGATCTATTCCCGCTGGCTGGGGCTGCTCCGCGGGGATCTCAGCGAGACGTTCGAGAAGGGGAACGCAAACCTCACGCGCACGCTGAATCCAGATCGCACCTACAACACGGTCGCCGGCACGATCACCCTGCGCGGGCGCAGCCTGATGCTGGCCCGGAATGTCGGACTGCACATGTATACGGATGCGGTTCAGCTCGCGGGCGCGCCGGTGCCGGAAGGAATGCTCGATGCGTTTTTCACCTGCGCGATCGCGAAGCTCGATCTCCAGGGTCACGGTCGGTTCCGCAATTCGACCCGCGGCAGCATCTACATCGTGAAGCCGAAGCAGCACGGGCCCGACGAGGTGGCGTTTAACGTGGAGATTTTCAGCCGGGTGGAGGACGCGCTGTCGCTGCCGCGGAACACGGTCAAGGTCGGCATCATGGACGAGGAGCGCCGGACGACGGTGAACCTCGCCGCGTGCATTCACGCCGCGCGCGAGCGCGTGATCTTCATCAACACCGGGTTTCTCGATCGCACCGGCGACGAGATTCACACCAGCATGGAGGCGGGGCCGATGGTGCGCAAAAACGCGATGAAGCAGGAGCCGTGGATGGCCGCGTATGAGGACTGGAACGTCGACGTCGGGCTCGCGTGCGGGCTGCGTGGCAAGGCGCAAATCGGGAAAGGCATGTGGGCCGCGCCCGATCAGATGGCGGAGATGGTGACGGCGAAGATCGCGCATCCGCGCGCCGGCGCCAACACCGCCTGGGTGCCGTCGCCGACGGCCGCGACGCTGCATGCGATGCATTACCACGACGTCGACGTTACGCAGCGTCAGGCCGACCTCGCCGGCCAGCCGCGCGCGCGGCTGGAGCAAATCCTCACCGTGCCGCGGCGACGAAACGGGATGCCGCCGCCGGCGGAGATCCAGCAGGAACTCGACAACAACGCGCAGGGGATTCTCGGATACGTGGTGCGCTGGATCGATCAGGGCATCGGTTGCTCCAAGGTCCCTGACATCGGCAATGTCGCGCTGATGGAGGATCGCGCCACGCTGCGCATTTCGAGCCAGCACATCGCGAACTGGCTGCGGCATGGCATGTGCACGCGAGCGCAGGTGGAGGAGACGTTCCGCCGGATGGCGGTGGTGGTCGACCGTCAGAACGCCGCCGACCCGTGGTACCAGCCGATGGCGCGCAACTACGATGCCAGCGTGGCGTTTCGAGGCGCGTGCGATTTGGTGTTCCTCGGCGCGCAGCAGCCGAATGGATACACGGAGTTCATCCTGCACGAGCGCCGCCGCGAAGCGAAACGCCGTCAGCGCGGTCAGGGCTGAGCCCGGTTGTCGAAGCGCCGATCGCGTAGCAGCCGAGGTAACGAGGCTGTTGACCTGGTAGCGCGGGCGTCTCGCCCGCATGTTTCAAAGCGGGCGAG